>NZ_CP025979.1:2669326-3336658 GCF_002900365.1 Escherichia marmotae | reverse complement strand
GATCTTTGCATTAGCTGCTGACTATCAGCCTTCGTTAAAAGAAACCACGCAATTTTTTCAAACCATCCAGAACAAACTGCATTTTGCCTGTACCGGGCATACCGCTGCTGAACTCATTCATCTGCGTGCCGATGCCAGCCAGCCGCATATGGGGCTGACCAGCTATAAAGGTGAAGAGGTGCGTAAGAGCGACGTGACGGTGGCAAAAAATTATCTCACCCAGGATGAAGTCAGCGAGCTTAATCGCGTGGTTAACATGTGGCTGGACTTTGCCGAGGATCAAGCCCGTCGTCGTCAGCAGGTCTTTTTGCGCGACTGGCAGGATAAGCTGGATCAGTTCCTGCAATTTAATGACCGTGAGGTTCTACACGGCGCGGGTAAAATCAGTAAGAAAATGGCCGATGAAAAAGCGCAGACGGAGTATGTTCAGTTTGCCAAACAACAACGGTGCTTAAAAGAGGCCGAAGGCGAGAAGGATATTGCCGCTTTGCTACAGTGGAATAAAGAGTCGAAAAAGTAGCTCAGAATGCCCCCAACTCCATATGCAAAACCATTTGGGGATACTTATGGGGGTTACTCATTTATCCAATTCAAAATATGAATATTAAATCAATAAATTAACCATCAAATACGACCCCGATAATCTTCCGCCAATTTGCCTCTTCTGAACTCTCCCGACATTCACAAAACCTCTTCTATTTCCTTATATACCTGGATTTCTTTGTATCCTGAGGTCAACCGACTTCAACCTGCGGCACGTTATTTTTGGGGGGGCATTGGGGGTATCTTACCTGACTGATCTGGCCGCAATCACCGGGAAATCCTGTTCCCCGATGCTGCTTCATATCGACCTGGCTTTACCAGCGCTGATAAAACAACGGGAGCTGAAGCTGGCATTCCCTAGGATTTCTGGCTTACTACTGCGCCTGTTTTTCAACAAATCAACAGCAAGCAGGAGAGATCGTCCCCGGTATTGATCATGTCGATCGCTTTATCCATCCGCTGATTGATAATTGGCGAATGCAAGGTTTTCTCAGCAAGGCTCGCCACAATCTTCAGCACCGTTGCCTCATCTGGAGTGACTTCCAGCGATATCACACTCAGCAAATGCTTTGTGTAGAAATAGTCGAGGATCAAACGGTAAACCTGGCGCATAACCGTTGAGAAATCAGCCTCAGGAAAATGGCTGTGGTAAATTTTGTAGGTCAGTAAATTGCGCAATACATGCGGAGCGCTGAGGATAGATTCCTGGCAAAGCTGCTGCCACTGCTTGTCCAGAACTGCAAACTTGTCAGCCAGAACCTGCTTATCCGGGCTGTTTGCTACGTCTAAATACACTGCCATCTTTCGATGCGCATCAGCAATAATACGATCCCTGCTGCTCTTATTCGCGACAAGCGAACCCAATACCGTCAGCGCACGCACCTTCAATCCCACCGACTCCGTAGGCGTTGATTGACTCATCAGGCTAATACCTGCCGCCAGCTCGCTTAATAACTCCTGATGGTACTGTTCAGCCTGCACAAAATAGCGGTGCAGATCGAACTCAATGCGCTGTAGGTAAACCATAAACTGTGCCAGCGCCATCAGATTCTCTTCAACGTTCAACGATGGCGACTGCAGGAGGTGCCAGGCAAAGAGATGCACAATCTGGTGGATCTGATTAACCGGCTGCCTGGCAGTGAAGGGGGTTTTCGCCTTCGCCAACAGCTCATCCTGTTCGTACACTAACATGCTGTCGGCATCAAACAATACCAGTCGGGCTACTTCTGGACATGAGAGCACCATCGAATGGCGAGTTGTATCCGCGTAGTGCCTTTTGTTACGTGGATAAGTAGAACAGGTTTCTGAAAGCGCTTCTTCTCCCAGATCGCGATGAACCAGGCAGAGTTTATTTTCATCGAGAAACGGACACTGCCCCTGAGCGTCCAGTTTGATTATCGAATAGCGGCTTTTACCATTTCGCACCCGTAATAGATTCTCTTTCGCCAACTGGGCAATTTTCGGGTGTTGTTCGTTGAGGTAAGTATGATGGGTTTTCTTGTCGATGTGTATATTCCATCCCTGACAGCAGGAAATCAGGCAGTTGGGACCGACGCAGGAAAACTTCTTCACAAACTCGGGGGTTATTACTTTATGGATTTGCATAACATTCTTCGCGTTTAAAAAGCGAACAATAGCACGCTGTCAGAACAAAATGATAACGTCATAACCTGACGGTTTAACAAGTATTTCACCCGTTTCATAAATGTCGCCCCATCAAATGACTGGTTTACCTGAAGAGCCATCCTCGCCATTTTTGCTATCATGCCTGCAACATAAACGACAAAACAGTATGCAGAGGAAAATATGAGTTCCACCAGAAAGGGAATGCTGAACGTTCTAATTGCCGCCGTTTTGTGGGGGAGTTCAGGGGTCTGCGCACAATACATCATGGAGCAAAGCCAGATGTCATCGCAGTTTCTTACCATGACGCGACTGATATTTGCCGGGTTTATTCTGCTGACACTCTCATTTGTCCACGGCGATAAAGTCTTCTCAATCATTAGAAATCATAAAGATGCCATCAGCCTGCTGATTTTTTCCATCGTTGGCGCGCTGACCGTCCAGCTTACTTTCTTACTGACCATCGAAAAATCCAATGCCGCTACAGCAACGGTGCTGCAATTTTTATCACCAACGATTATCGTGGCCTGGTTCTCACTAGTACGTAAATCACGCCCCGGCATTCTGGTATTTACCGCGATTTTGATCTCTCTCGTGGGCACCTTTTTGTTGGTCACCCACGGTAATCCGACATCGTTATCGATCTCTCCTGCCGCGCTGTTCTGGGGGATAGCTTCAGCCTTCGCTGCCGCATTCTATACAACATACCCCTCAACGCTCATTGCCCGTTACGGCACGCTGCCCGTCGTTGGCTGGAGTATGCTCATTGGTGGTCTGATCCTGCTACCTTTTTATGCCGGGCAAGGAACAAATTTCGTGGTTAATGGCAGCCTGATCCTGGCGTTTTTCTATCTGGTGGTAATTGGAACTTCACTGACCTTTAGTCTGTATTTGAAGGGCGCACAGTTAATTGGCGGGCCGAAAGCCAGCATTTTGAGTTGCGCAGAACCGTTAAGTAGCGCGCTGCTTTCTTTGCTGTTACTGGGGATCACCTTCACATTACCAGACTGGTTAGGGACACTATTGATTCTTTCATCAGTAATATTAATTTCTGTAGATTCCCGCCGCCGCGCCAGAAAAATTTAACTATCCAGCGCGGTACGGTTGATGATTACCAGCCCGGCATCGCGCCACCGTTAAAGATAGTTTCTGCCGCTTTAGCCACTTCCGGTGATTGATAAGATTGCAAAAATTCCTTCACATTTTCTGCATCCTTATTATCTGCCCGCGCCACCAGAATATTCACATACGGCGAATTTTTATCTTCAATAAAAACGCTGTCATGCACCGGGGAAAGCCCGGTTTGCTGAATATAAGTCGTGCTGATAATTGCCACATCCACTTTCGGATCATCCAGCACTCGCGGTAATTGTGCCCCTTCCAGCTCCATTATCTGCAAATGGCGCGGGTTCCCGGTAATATCCAGCGCCGTTGGCAGTAAACCTTTTCCCTCTTGCAGGGTGATCAGTTTCTCTTTTTGCAGCAGTAACAGCGCACGACCCAGATTGGTCGGATCATTCGGAATTGCTACTGTCGCTCCATCTTCTAGCTGATCGACCGTTTTGATTTTTTTCGAATAACCAGCCATCGGGAAGACAAAGGTATTTCCCACCGCCACCAGCTTGTAACCATGAGCCTGATTATCCTGTTCAAGGAAAGGGCGATGCTGGAAAACGTTGGCATCCAGTTCACCATGATTTGTTGCATCATTAGGCAGCAATGAGCCACTAAATCCTACCAGTTCAACCTCAAGGCCATACTTCTCTTTGGCCACTTTTTTAGCGACTTCCGCCACATCCTGTTCGGCACCGTTAATTACGCCAACTTTAATGTGTTTTGTATCGCTGCTTTGCTGGTCGCAGCCTGCCAGCAAGATCCCCGCCAGTAATAATGCAGCCCCTGTCCGTAGATGATGTGTTGTCAGTTTCATTTTTTATCCTTTTATTAATGATTACCTGACTATAGCGGTAAGGTCGCTGCGGTTTAAAAAACGAAACGCTATCGATAAGAATAAAAAGGAATAAAAGAGGCATATAAGGTCTGGCACTTCTTACTGACTACACAAGCGCGTTTCGTACAGCATGATGAGAGCGAATAAAGCAAACTACACTTATGCTTTATTCGATGCGCATTTGTAAGAGGTTGAATCCATGAAATCAACGACACTACTGCTTATTTTCACCGTTTTTACTGTGCCAGATATCGTATACGCCGAGTCACCTTTTAGCTCATTACAATCCGCAAAAGAGAAAAATACGGTATTGCAGGATTTGCGGAAAATTTGCACCCCACAGGCTTCATTGTCAGATGAAGCATGGGAAAAGTTAATGTTGTCAGATGAAGGCAATAAACAACACATACGCGAAGCCATCGTGGCGATGGAGCGTAATAATCAGAATAACTACTGGGAAGCGTTGGGTCGGGTAGAATGCCCGGATATGTAAGAGTGGCAATGACCTCTGACTAACGCCTCTTTAACCTGACATCAGGATTTCTTCATTTTCACCTTTGCGGTAACCAACAGTGCGGTAAGCAACATCAACGTACCGGACAATATTAACGGCGAAGTCAGGCCAATGTTATCCAACGCATAACCGCCGATTGCCGCGCCACAGGTATTGGCAAGCTGAATAACGGCCACCTGAATAGACCCGGCTTTTTCTGCTTGATCAGCCAGTGAGCGGGTGATCCACGTTGACCAGCCAACGGGAATTAAAGCAAAGGTCAGCCCCCAGATAATCGCCACGCCGGTAGCAACAATTTTATCGCTTCCCCACAACACCAGTATCAGCGCGCTAAAGGCGAGCACTAACGGTGCGCCCGCTAAGGCCAGTTTTACCGAACGTTTAAGAATGATCGACGAAAGCGATGTACCGACAAAGCTGGCGAGACCAAAACTCAGCAGTACCAGCGTTAAGCCATCTACGCCGAATCCCGCCAGATTCATATACACAGGGCGAATATAAGTGAAGAAAGCGAATTGCCCCGCAAAGGACATAAAGATAGCGATCATCCCGGCCATCACCCCCGGACGCTGCAACAGGCGGAAGGTATTTTGCTTCTGATGTGACGGTTCGCCAGGCAGTGAGGGCAATGATTTAATAATCCAGAAAATACACAGAACGCCCATCACTGCCGCCGCGTTAAAGACATTGCGCCAGCCGATAAGCTCGCCTAAAAAGCTGCCTAACGGCGCGGCAATCACCAGCGCGATAGAAACGGCACCGAAGATCACCGACAGAGCCTTCGGCACCATTCGAGGCGGCACCAGCCGCATGGTCAGCGACGCTGACATTGCCCAGAACCCACCCAGCGCCAGTCCCAGACAAGCGCGGCCGATTAACAACATCCTGAAGGAACTGGCAAAGGAAACCAGCAAGCAAGAGAGCGTCAGCAAAACGGCAAACAAAATAACAACGTAGCGACGGTCAGTGGCCTGAATTGTCTGGGTAATAAACAAACTGGCAAACATCGCTACAAAGGCGGTAACAGTCACCGATTGTCCGGCAACCCCTTCCGAAATACCTAAATCCTGAGCCATTGGCGTCAATAAACTGACAGGCAAAAACTCAACGATAATCAGGCAAGCGACGCAAAACGCCACCGAGAAAACGGCTGACCAGTTCGGTCGGCTGATGGCACCCGCGCCGCGGTTTTCTGTAATAAATTCACTCATGGTGTTACTCGAGGCATGTTTCAGGGGAAAAGCCGACCACTTTAACATTGAAATGTGTGATGCATTTAACGTTTTTGCAACTTTTACGGTGTCGCATGAGGTAGGGGTAAGATTGAAACGGAACAAGACAAAGATTGCCGGATGCGGCGTGAACGCCTTATCCGTACTCGGTCTGTAGGCCTGATAAGACGCGCCAGCGTCGCATCAGGCAAAGCGGTTTTAATGCAGCCAGTGAACGCCCTCAGTAGGCTGAAAAAACGCGTTATAGCGCATCTGGAAAGCGGTAATGTCCTGCATTTCAGGCTCTGTCTCTCGTAGAAAACCCAGCGCCAGCCTCACCTGTGCATCGGTAATGGGTGCGGCGAGACGGGCTTTTTGCAAAATTCGATGCCATTGATGCAGGTTCTGTTCACTGCCATCGACAATGACAATTTGCCAGATGAGCAACACCTGCGCGGCGTTTTGCAAGTGCGACTCATCCGGGCGATGCAGATAACGTAAAAATTCGTCACCGGCTAATTTTCCCATCTGATCGACCATCGATTCGACAGGCACCACGTCAATATTCAGCCGATCGCTCAGGCGGCGAATCGCTTTTCTGGCCCCGGATGTCAGCACCCGAAAACCAACCACAAACACCACCGCCAGCGTGGCAAGCATTATCCAGATCATGAGTTCTCCTGCGTAAACGGCACTCATGATATCTGGAAACACTTATCAGATACTAATCCACCAGGATGATTTTCAACGCAAATAGCGCCGCTACCACCACCACACACAGGTTCAGATCGCGCCAGCGCCCGGTGCACACTTTCATGATGCAGTACGACATAAAGCCCAGCGCGATACCTTCAGTAATTGAAAAGGTAAAAGGCATCATTACCGTGGTAATAAATGCGGGCACCGATTCGGTAAAATCATCCCAGTTAACGCGCGCCAGACTTGAAGTCATCAACACACCAACAAAGATTAACGCCCCGGCGGTTGCGTAAGGAGGAACCATCGCCACCAGCGGCGAGAAAAACATAACCAGCAGGAACATAACGCCGACCACTACCGCAGTCAGCCCCGTGCGACCACCGACCGCCACACCAGAAGTACTTTCAATATAGGCGGTAACAGAAGAGGTGCCGATAAACGCGCCAGCCACCGAACTGACGCTATCGACATACAGCGCCTTATTCATATTCGGGAATTTACCGTGACTATCTATTAAGCCAGCTTTATCAGTTACGCCAATTAATGTTCCTGATGAATCAAATAGGTTGATCAACATAAAGGAGAAAATGATACCGGCCAGTTCAAGCGACAATGCTCCGCTCAAATCAACTTCACCAATAACACCGCTAATATCAGGTGGAATGGAATAGATGCCGCTAAAATGAACATCACCAAAAAATAATCCACAGCAGGAAGTAACAACAATAGAAACCAACACCGCGGCGTGAAAATTACGTGATGACAACACGGTTATAATAAAAAAACCTAAAATACCCAACAACACACCATGAGAACTTAAATCACCAATCATCACCAGCGTATCTTTATTGGCGACAATAACACCGGTGTTTTTTAATCCCATTAAGGCAATAAATAACTCGATGCCACTGGTGATACCAATACGTAAACTTAACGGAATGTTAGATATCATCCAGTAACGTATACGAAAAAGCGTGAGCAAAAATAGCCCTATTGCGCCCCAGAATATAGCGCCCATACCGGTCTGCCAGGAGATGCCCATTGCCCCCACCACCACAAACGCAAAGAAGGCATTCAGCCCCATTGCTGGAGCCAGCGCTACGGGTAAGTTAGCAAATATCCCCATCGCAATGCTGCCGATACCGGCAATCAGACAGGTGGTGACAAACACCACTTTCGGATCCATTTGCGCCGCACCGAGAATTTGCGGGTTAACGAAAACGATGTACACCATGGTTAAAAAAGTGGTCATCCCTGCAATCAATTCTGTGCGGACGGTGGTCCCATGTTGCGGCAGTTTAAATAATCGCGAAAGCGTCCCTGATTCATTACTCACGTAATCGGTATTGTCATTATTCATTTTTTTGTCCATTGAAGGAGATTTAATTCCTTGCTTTTGTAAAACAAATGACAACAACGGTTCAGTGATAATTATCACATTTCAATTGCACATTAATGGATATTCTTTAATAATCTCGCGACGTTTCTTTATGATAAATAATAATCAAACTGATAAAATCAAAATGAGAAAAACATGAATAATTCTATTAGCCATAAATTTCATCACATTAGTCGGGGCGAATACCAGGAATTGTTAGCCGTATCCCGTGGAGAAGCCGTTGCCGATTATATTATTGATAATGTCTCTATTCTGGATCTGATCAATGGCGGAGAAATTTCCGGCCCGATTGTGATTAAAGGGCGTTACATTGCCGGTGTTGGCGCAGAATACGCCGACGCTCCGGCTTTGCATCGAATTGATGCTAACGGCGCAACGGCAGTGCCGGGGTTTATTGATGCTCACCTGCATATTGAATCCAGCATGATGACGCCAGTCACCTTTGAAACCGCCACCCTGCCGCGTGGCCTGACAACCGTCATTTGCGACCCTCATGAAATCGTCAACGTCATGGGTGAAGCCGGATTCGCCTGGTTTGCCCGCTGCGCTGAACAGGCAAGGCAGAATCAGTATTTGCAGGTCAGTTCTTGCGTTCCCGCCCTGGAAGGCTGCGATGTAAACGGTGCCAGTTTTACCCTCGAACAGATGCTCACCTGGCGGGATCATCCGCAGGTTACCGGTCTGGCCGAGATGATGGACTATCCAGGCGTGATTAGCGGCCAAAATGCGCTACTCGATAAACTGGACGCGTTTCGCCATCTGACGCTGGACGGTCACTGTCCCGGTTTGGGTGGTAAAGAACTTAACGCTTATATTGCTGCGGGTATTGAAAACTGCCACGAAAGTTATCTGCTGGAAGAAGGTCGCCGGAAATTACAACTCGGTATGTCGTTGATGATCCGCGAAGGGTCCGCCGCCCGCAATCTCAATGCACTGGCACCGTTGATCAACGAATTTAACAGCCCGCAATGCATGCTCTGTACCGATGACCGTAACCCGTGGGAAATTGCCCATGAAGGGCATATCGACGCCTTAATCCGCCGCCTGATCGAACAACACTATGTGCCGCTGCATGTGGCATATCGTGTAGCCAGTTGGCCGACGGCGCGTCATTTTGGTCTTAATCATCTCGGTTTACTGGCACCAGGCAAACAGGCCGATATCGTTCTGCTAAGTGACGCGCGTAAGGTCACAGTACAACAGGTACTGGTGAAAGGCGAACCGATTGACGCACAAACCTTACAGGCACAAGAGTCGGTAAGACTGGCGCAATCTGCCCCGCCGTATGGCAATACCATTGCCCGCCAGCCAGTTTCCGCCAGCGACTTTGCGCTGCAATTTACTCCCGGAAAACGCTATCGTGTCATTGACGTTATTCATAACGAACTGATTACGCACTCCCGCTCCTGCGTTTACAGCGAAAACGGTTTTGATCGCGATGATGTGTGCTTTATTGCCGTGCTTGAGCGCTACGGGCAACGACTGGCTCCGGCCTGTGGTTTGCTCGGCGGCTTTGGCCTGAACGAAGGCGCGATGGCGGCGACGGTCAGCCATGACAGCCATAATATTGTGGTGATCGGTCGTAGCACCGAAGAAATGGCGCTGGCGGTGAATCAGGTTATTCAGGACGGCGGTGGGCTTTGCGTAGTACGTAACGGTCAGGTACAGAGCCACCTGCCGTTGCCCATTGCCGGGCTGATGAGCACCGACACAGCGCAGTCACTGGCGGAACAAATTGACGCATTGAAAGTCGCCGCCCGTGAATGTGGTCCACTACCGGATGAACCGTTTATTCAGATGGCATTTCTTTCCCTGCCAGTGATCCCCGCGCTGAAACTGACCAGCCAGGGTTTGTTTGATGGCGAGACGTTTTCCTTCACTACGCTTGAGATCACGGAATAAAAAAAGCCCGGCATCATGCCGGGCAAAAGTCACCAGTTACGTTTATGCCACTGTCAACTGCTGAATTTTTTTCTCGCGGCGGATTTTGCGTTCTTCCATCACCGCGACTATCGCCATCAGGCAGATACAGCCAATTGCGGCGATATCCAGCGCGGCGAAGGTTCCAGCCCAGCCGGTAAGGCCGAATACCGGAGTACCATCGGCAATCATCCCCAGACCTAACTTGGCAAAGCTGTCACCAATCAGGTAGGCGAAGGTGCCTTTAATCCCGTCGGCAGCGCCGATCGCTTTTTTCGGTACAAAGCCAACAGCCGCCACGCCAATCAACAGTTGCGGACCAAATACCAGGAAACCTAATGCAAAGAGAGAAGCCAGGTAGATGTATTGATTGCTGGCGTGCTGATACACACCGAGTGTCGCGATAATCAGTGCCAGCGCGATACAGGCCACCAGGCCACGGCGACCATTCGCCAGGTCGGAGAGCCAGCCCCACAGCAGCGTACCGACCAGTGCGCCTGCTTCAAACAGCGTAAAGCCCTGAATCGCTACCGCTTTAGAGAGTTTGAGTTCCTGGAAAGCGTAGACGGTTGACCACTGGTCGATACCAATACGCACCACGTACAGGAAGATGTTGGCGAAGCACAGCAGCCAGATCACTTTGTTTTTCAAAACATATTCGACAAAGATCTGCCACTTGGTCATATCCGTGGATTCCGTCTCTTTGTCCTCTTCGCTGATCTCTTCACCGAACAGTTCTTCGGCTTTGCCAAGACCATAAGCTTCAGGGGAGTCACTTCCGTAACGCAGACCGATAAAACCGACAATCAGTGCAATAATCGACGGGAAAATAAACATGCCAATCACGTGGCCATCGAACAGGTAATTTGCGCCGAACAGAGCCACACCCGCCGCACCCGCGCCGCCGAGGTTGTGGGAAATGTTCCAGAAACCGAGGAACGTCCCGCGCTTACGACGCGGCGTCCATTTGGTGATGGTGGAGTAACTGCACGAACCGCCGGTGCTCTGGAAAAAGCCGCTTAAGGCGTAGAAAGCAATCATCAGGAACAGGCTAACCGAGCCGCTGCCCATACTGGCGCTGAACCCCAGCATACAAATGGCTGAAAGGATCAGCATGAATGGCAGGAACTGCTTAGTATTTTTGCCGTCAGCGTAATAGGAAACCAGCGTTTTACCCACGCCATAGGTGATGGAGAAGCCCAGTCCTATCATCCCCAACTGCGTCATGCTCAGCCCGTAGGTGGAGATCATGTCGTTCTGCGCAATGTTAAAGTTCTTACGAATCAGGTACATCGTCAGGTAGCCAATAAAGACCACCAGGTAGGATTGCATGAACGGTTTGAACCACATTTTGCGCCGCACTTCGAGCGGAAGATCCAGAGTCGGCTTGCGAACCTGGTTGAGGAAAGCCAGCATGGGTTACTCCTGAAATGAATACCTGCGTGAGGTATTCATTGTAAAAATCAGCAGCAAATCAGGCCTGGGATAGCGTCCAGGCAAAACCAGGAAAATTTCTTAGTTTTGCCGGATATGAAGTAAAAAGGTAAGATGCATCACGCTTCGCGTGGTGCCTGAGCATTCAAAAAGGGCAGTAACAGCAGCGCCGAAATCCCGGCGGCGATAGCGATAACCACAAAAAAACCGCTCCAGTGCCAGGTATCGAGCACTTTCGCCAGCGGCCAACCGGCGAGCGATGCCCCAAGATAAGCAAACAAGCCGACAAACCCCGTCGCTGCCCCTGCCGCCTCTTTGTGAGAACACTCTGCCGCTGCCATGCCGATTAACATCTGCGGGCCAAAAACAAAAAAGCCAATGGTGAAAAAGCAGGTCGCCTGCATCACGTAACTGGCAAACGGCATCAGCCACAGCGAGCCGACAGAAAGCAAAATCCCCGCGGCGAATATCAAATTCATCGGCCCACGGTTACCGTTAAACAGTTTGTCCGATCCCCAGCCTGCAACCAGCGCACCGATAAATCCGCCCAGTTCAAACATGGTTACCGCAGTATTCGCCGTCACCAAATCGACGCCCAGCGTCTCGGACATGTACAAGTTGCCCCAGTCGTTAATCGCTGCACGAACCACGTAAACCAGCACGTAGCAGAACGAAAGCAGCCAGATGTATGGATTCAGCAACACATATTTGGTGAGGATCTCTTTACGTGTCAACCCCGCCCCTTCCTGTTGCTGGGCTACCTCCAGTGCGTCGTGCCGCCATTCTCCGACCGCCGGTAAACCTAACGCCTGCGGGCGGTCGCGTAGCCGCCAGCAGAGAAAACCCCCCACTATAATGGCTAAACTTCCGGCAATCATCATCCCGATACGCCAGCTATAATGCAGCGCAACTGCCGCCATCACGATGGGGATCAACGCACCGCCAACGTTATGTGCCGTATTCCACAGCGCCCACCAACCGCCACGCTCGGTACGTGAATACCAGGCAGTTAACAGACGCGCACAAACCGGCGACCCCCAACCCTGGAAAAAGGCGTTCAACACCCAGAGCACGGCAAACGCCCATAGCGAAGTGGAAAATCCAAACAGAATGTTGATGATGCCAGTCGCGATAAGCCCAATCCCCATAAAATAACGCGCATTTGAGCGGTCGCTGACAATGCCGGAGACAAACTTCGACAAACCGTAGGTGATATAAAACAGGGTTGCTAACAGGCCAATATCGCTACGACTTAGCACGCCGGTAGCAAGGATTTCCGGCATAGCGGCGTTAAAACTTTTACGCGTGAAATAAAACAGCGCATAACCTAACCAGATGGTCAACAAAATATGCCGACGCCAGTAGCGGTAGCAGGCATCAATTTCACGTTTATCACTCATCAGCGGCGCGTCGGCAGGCGCTTTCAGAAACTGCAACATCATCAAGCCTTAGACATAACGTTGGGGGAGAGAGACACTGACGCGTGTGCCGTGCAGACAGGAGATGGTTAAGGTGCCGCCCAGCGCCGTTACACGCTCACGCATTCCGGTGAGGCCAAAACCGTGTTGCCCTGAGTCTGGCGGCAAACCGCTACCATCGTCTTCAATCACCAGCATTAACCGCTCATCCTGCTGCCAGCCTTGCAGCGTGACCGCACTGGCATCGGCATGTTTCACAATGTTGTTCAGCCCTTCCTGGCAGACACGAAACAGCGTTACTCGCTGGTTTTCACTTAACGCCGATTCATCTATCCGCCATTCGAGATGACTGATAATACCGCGCCCCTCCAGTTCCATTTCTCGCATCAGTGAACGGATGGCCTGCTCAAGAGTGAGGTCATCCAACTGACGTGGGCGTAACCGCCCTAACAAGCGGCGCACCGCGTCGTAAACGCCCAGCGACAGTTGTTCGATTAGCTGCCCACTCTGCTTCACACTGGCGTTATCCGCTGCCAGTCGCTGAACAATGCCCGCCTGGGTGCGAATAGCGGTGATGGTCTGGCCGATATCATCGTGCAGTTCACGCGCTACGTCGCGGCGCACGCTCTCTTCGGTTTCCAGCAAACGTTCGGCAAGATGCTGATTGCGCGCCAGTTCCTTTTGCAGCGACTGGTTAAGCTCGCGCAGTCGCTGAATACCTGCGCCAAGCAACAAGCCTGTAAGGCTTTGCACCAGCAGCGAGAGCAATAAATCCACCGGATGATCATGCCATGTCTGGCTGGCAATCAACGCAATGGCGTTCATCAGCGTCGCAATCAGCGCTCCTTGCCAGCCATAGTGCCAGGCCAGGGCAATAATCGGCAGCGCCAGGCAGAATGGCGTAAAGCGCGACAGTTCGTTCGGCAGCCCCAGTTGCAGCCAGAGACTGATAACAAACAGCAGCAAGTACCAGACCAGATGGCGTCCACGCCAGTTTATCGGCTGAGAAACCAGCGACGGCCCCAGCGGTAGCCAGGTGTTATTCGCCAGGTAATGCCAGAACACGAGACAAACAGGAGCCAGCGTCAGACCGCCAGTTAAGGTCAATAACAGCGCGTTCCACGACTCGTTTCCATACCTGTGCCAAAGCCAGGGCAGTGACTGTAACAACGCTGCCGCCGTCAACGCTGCTCCTTGTAACAGCAACGTGCGCCAGTCACGCTGATGGCGATAGCGAGAAATCAACGCCACGGGCAGTAACGTCAGTAAACTACCGATCATCAATAACGGAAAATGCGTTAACCCAACCGCCTGCATCAACCAGTAAATCAGCAACCATTCCGCGCCCAGCAATACGGGCCAGTATCCGCGCGGGCATTGCAACATCAGTCCCAGCCGCAAGCCAAACGGGAACAGCAACACAGCCAGCTCCGGGCGTTCAACCAAATGCAGGCTGATACTCCACAGGCAAAACCACGCGGCAGAGAAAATAAAAAAGCAGGCTATAACAGTAATTAAGCGGGAAAAAAACGTCTTCATCACCAGCCATCAAACATGCGGCGAGCCAGTTCAACGTCGTTACTGACGCCCAGTTTTTCCATCAGATTAGCGCGATGTACGTGCACCGTTTTAGGCGACAACCCCAGTTCAGCGGCGATCTCTTTTACTGCCATCCCTTGCGCCAGCTTTTCCGCCACCTGACGTTCGCGTTTGGTCAGTGGGTCCTGGCGGCCGGATGCCAGCTTAATGGCGATGTCCGGCGTCAGATAACAGCCGCCCGTGGCAACTGTATGCACGGCGGCGATCAGTTCGTCCGGGCTACAACGTTTGGAGAGAAAACCGCGCGCGCCCGCATTAAGCGCCTGTTCAACCAGCGCCGGACTGTCATGAACGGAGAGCATAATTGTCGCCATCCCTTTTGGTAGCAGACTTAGCAACTCCAGCCCCGAAATATCCGGCATTGAGATGTCGCAAATACACACCTGCACACCGCGCCTAGGCAATCCGGCCAGCGCCTCGCGCCCCGAGCCAAACTCAGCAACTACCTGCAAATCAGGTTCCAGCCCCAGCAACTGCGCAAAGCCGGAGCGGACGATAAGGTGATCGTCTATAAGGGCAACGGTGATCATGGTCTTGTCCTGGCGGGTAAAAAAACGCGCTTACCTTAACGATAAGCGCGCCGCTGTTCAAGCCTTGAGCGGTTACTGAAAGAACACTGCAATCTTGTTAAACATGGTCGGGTCAGACTGATTACGCTGCACTTTGACCACATCTTCCAGTTTGTCGATTTGGCTTATCATCTGCTCCAGCCGCTGGTCATCATTAACCAGTAGCCAAATATGGCTTTTGTCGCTGTCCTGAATCGGCAGGCAGAGAATACCCTCGACGTTAAAGGCGCGGCGGGCAAAAAGCCCACAAACGTGGGTCATTACGCCCGGATGGTTGCGAACGGTGAGTTCCAGAATCACGTTGTCATGAGTTGTGTTTTGCATGGTTTATTCCCCCACCATTTCAGTATTCGCCGCACCTGGCGGCACCATCGGGTAAACTTTTTCTTCGGCATCAATGCGCACGTGGATCAGCGCCGGGCCAGGGCGATTAATAATTTCCTGCAACGCGGCCTGCGGATCGGCTTCGTTATTCAAATCACAGGTTTCGAGGCCGAATCCGGCGGCTATTTGCATAAAGTTGATTTTGCCCGGATAGGTGGCGGCAAAAACGCCCTGCTTGTAGAACAGGCTTTGCTGCTGATGCACCAACCCTAACGCTTCGTTGTTCATCAGAATGATTTTGACATCCAGTTGGTTTTCGCTGGCAGTGGCCATCTCCTGAATATTCATCATCAGACTGCCGTCACCGGAGAAACATAAAACTTTGCGATCCGGGTTTGCCAGCGCCGCGCCAATCGCCGCTGGCAGGCCAAAGCCCATGGTTCCCAGCCCACCGGAGGTCAGCCACTGACGAGGACGATTGAGCGGATACGCTTGTGCGGTCCACATCTGGTGCTGACCAACATCGGTCGTGATAATCGCGTTGTCATCCACACAGGCGGCAACGGCGTTGATCAGGCCGTAATGCGTTAACGGATCGCATGCTTTCGGGATAGGGCACGGGAATTCGCGTTGTAAATCAGCCACCTGTTGGTGCCACTCTGTACGCGGTTGGACTTCCACCAGTGGGATTAATTGCGACAACACATCATCAACATCCGCCTGAATCGCCACGTGCGCTTGCTTAACTTTGCCCAGCTCTGCGCGGTCGATATCAACATGAATGATTTTCGCGTTCGGGCAGAACTCCTCGGTTTTGCCTATCGCCCGATCATCAAAACGTGCACCGAGCACAATCAGCAGATCCGCCTCCTGCAAGATAAAGTTGGTGCTGCGTACACCGTGCATTCCCAGCATACCCAGCGACAGCGGATGCGCTTTTGGCAACATGCCCAGCGCCATTAAGGTCATGGTGGTGGGCAGTTGCGCTTTCTCTGCCAGTTCACGCACCCGCGCAGGCGCGTTGATCACACCGCCTCCCAGATAAAGCACCGGGCGTTTGGCTGCGTTAATCATCGCTGCCGCGTCACGAATGCTCTCTTCACTAAAGGCAGGCGCGGCGGCTTTTTCTACCGGAGCAGGTTGTTCTTCAATCTCAAAAACCGCTGTTTGCACATCCTTAGGAATGTCTATCCACACCGGGCCAGGGCGGCCTGATTGCGCAATGCGAAAGGCATCGCTCATGACCTGAGGAAGTTCTTCGATATGTCTGACCAGATAGTTATGTTTGGTGATGGGGATAGAGATGCCGTAGGTATCGACTTCCTGGAAGGCGTCGGTGCCAATCATTGAGGCCGGAACCTGACCGGTGATGCAAATCAGCGGAATGGAGTCCAGCCTCGCATCGGCAATGGCAGTCACCAGATTAGTCGCTCCCGGCCCACTGCAGGCCATGCAAACCGCTGGTTTTCCGTCGGTGCGCGCCATCCCCTGGGCGATAAATCCCGCTCCTTGTTCGTGACGGGCCAGAATATGGCGGATTTGTGTACTTTGGCTTAAGGCGTCATAGACAGGGAGAATTGAGCCACCAGGGATCCCCGTCACAACCTTAATGCCCTGTTGTTCCAGGAAATAAACGATAAATTCTGCGCCAGTAAAGCGCTTACGTGTCGATGTTGTGCCCGAACTTGCCATGCTCCAGTCCTTTTCTTCTGGGCCGACTTTCCGGGGGTGCTTAAACGAAAAACCCCGCCCGGTTTGCGCCGGCGGGGTTTTGGAATCGTGTGTTGTTCCAGTCCCTACGGCGCATTGCCGACGACCACCACCACACGCACGACGACCACTGCGGCGGATGGCGCAGTTGGTAGTAGTTTTGCGTTGAGCATGGAAGTAGTCATTGGGGACCTTGTTTGTTTTGTGTTTAACAATATTTATACAAGCACAGGTTTACAGGAGAGACAATGGAAAATTTTTCATCAGGGAAAAAATGAGGGACTGATCACGTTTTGTACTGAAGCGTAAGAAGTAAAAGACTACCTCCTGAGGAGGTGATCTTTTACATTCTGCTGGCAGATTCGTGTCGATGCGATGCTGACGCATCGTATCTACAGAATTTATTTAAACTACAATCCATTCCGGAAACATTTATTGCCGCTGTTGTTTATATATTCTGCCGCTTCGTTATTCATCATTCCATATATATATCTGGCTAACATTTATCAATGTGATAGATTCCTCTCCCGCATTTATTGGAATGCGTAGCAACTTATTCTAAATATTCTTATATAAGCATCTGTGATAATGAAAACGCATAGAAACATCAATTTATTATTGATGTTGGTATTACTCGTGGCTGTCGGTCAGATGGCACAAACTATTTATATTCCAGCTATTGCCGATATGGCGCGCGATCTCAACGTCCGTGAAGGGGCGGTGCAGAGCGTAATGGGCGCGTATCTGCTGACCTACGGTGTCTCACAACTGTTTTATGGCCCAATTTCCGACCGTGTGGGTCGCCGCCCGGTGATCCTCGTCGGAATGTCCATTTTTATGTTAGCAACGCTGGTGGCGGTCACCACCTCCAGCCTGACGGTATTAATTACTGCCAGCGCAATGCAGGGAATGGGAACCGGTGTCGGTGGTGTGATGGCGCGTACATTACCGCGTGATCTGTATGAACGGACACAGCTACGTCACGCTAATAGCATGTTAAATATGGGTATTCTCGTCAGCCCTTTGCTTGCGCCATTAATTGGCGGTCTGCTGAATACCATGTGGAACTGGCGGGCCTGTTACCTGTTTTTGCTGGTGCTCTGTGCCGGTGTGACGTTCAGTATGGCGCGCTGGATGCCGGAAACGCGCCCTGTCGATACGCCACGCACGCGCCTACTGACCAGTTATAAAACTCTTTTCGGTAACGGCGGTTTTAACTGCTATTTACTGATGCTTATTGGCGGTCTGGCAGGAATTGCCGCTTTCGAAGCCTGTTCTGGTGTGTTGATGGGCGCAGTATTAGGGCTGAGCAGTATGACGGTCAGTATTTTATTTATTCTGCCAATCCCGGCGGCATTTTTCGGCGCATGGTTTGCCGGACGCCCGAATAAACGGTTCTCTTCGTTAATGTGGCAGTCAGTTATCTGTTGCCTGCTGGCAGGACTGATGATGTGGATCCCTGGCTGGTTTGGCGTGATGAATGTCTGGACACTACTCGTTCCCGCCGCGCTGTTCTTTTTTGGTGCCGGAATGCTATTTCCGCTGGCCACCAGCGGCGCGATGGAGCCGTTTCCATTCCTGGCAGGTACTGCTGGCGCACTGGTTGGCGGCCTGCAAAACATTGGTTCCGGCGTACTGGCGTCGCTCTCTGCGATGCTGCCGCAAACCGGCCAGGGAAGTCTGGGGCTGTTGATGACCTTAATGGGGTTATTGATTGTGCTTTGCTGGCTGCCGCTGGCAACGCGGATATCACACCAGGGGCAGGCCGTTTAAGCTCGCATCACCGCAGCATCGTCATCAACACCATGGGAGAACGATGCTGCTTTATCAAGTCGCGCATCACCCGCATGTACGGTGCCGAGTGGGAATAAAAAGCTTGATAGCCAGCACAAAGCACGTCGTCCGGCTGATCATCCCATGCTTGTGGGCAAAGACGATGCCAGTCACATCCCTGACAGCCTCGCCGGGGTTGCAGTTTTTCGCTCCTGCACCATTTTTGCAGGGTGGCGTCGAAAAGCTCAATTGATATACGACTGATATCTGCCCGCACCCAACACTCGAACAGGGCAATTAAAAATTGCCCCCACAGCTCCTCTGTCATCGAAGCTGCCGTCAGCTCGCCCCGGTCATCAAATTCAATGTGGGGAATAAGTTGCACGGAGCGGATGCCTCGCTGTTTGAAATTTTGATAAAAATCGGCAGGTTGCAGAGCGTCTTTATACTCTATAACCAATTTGTGCCTGTCCTCTTCAGCATTTCTAACCTGACTTCCTGTCATGTGATTCTCTCAATTAATACGATAATTTGATGTATATGCGTTACAGCAAACAGTATTGCAAGAGATAACACCGCGAGGGAGATCATAAATTTGTCACGGATTACGTAAAATTGGGAAAAATCGCTATTAGTGACATCCATTAAATTGCGATTGCGGGTATAGCGCCAGAGGATCAATGCCACAAAGGAAAGGATGCCAATAGAAATCCAGAACAATGTGCCTGACTGATGCCAGTTGTGTTTGATTGCCAACGCCATCAACGCACCGTAACCCAGCATGGTGCGAAACCATGCCAGCGATGTGCGTTCCGGCTGAAGACCCGGGTCGGCAATCCGTCTGGCTTTGCGGCTATCCGGCATACAGTACCAGTCCCATAACGATCACCGCCACAATCATCAATATTAAGCTAATGATTAATAAGCTGTTGGTGTAGGGTAAATCTTCTTTCAGACGCATCGCCTTTTCGTTACGTAGCCAGCGCAGGTAACCATACATCGCTAACCCGCCGGAAAACAGACACAACAACAATGCCAGCAGTTCGCGAATGACCGGCGTGGCGAAATACGGCGCAAGCTGATCCAGCCCAACACCTGCCGCCAGAAAACCCAGCGCAGTTCGGATCCACGCCAGAAAGGTACGCTCATTAGCCAGAGAAAAACGGTAATCGGGCGCTTCTCCGAGTCGGGAAATTTTCACTATGGCTCCTTAGTCGTTTCGCAATAGCGATGTCTTATTCGTCTATTTTTAGGAATGTCGTCCGGCGCTTTCCTGATATGCTTGCCATCCGCTACAAGGAGGTCAGATGGGTATCATAGCGCAAAATAAAATCAGTTCACTGGGTATGCTGTTCGGTGCTATCGCTTTAATAATGGGCATTATCCACTTTTCATTCGGCCCTTTTTCCACGCCGCCGCCAACGCTGGAAAGCGTTATTGCAGAAAAAACGGCGGAAATTAAAAGAGGTCTTCTCGCCGGAATAAAAGGCGAAAAAATCACCACGACGCAGAAAAAAGAGGACGTTGATGTCGATAAAATCCTCGATCACGGCGGTATCGCCCTGGCCATTGCCGCGCTACTCTGCGCGTTTGTTGCCGGTATGCGTAAAGAAAATCGCTGGAGCATTCGCGGTGCACTGTTTTTTGGTAGTGGGACGCTGGCTTTCCATACCTTGCTTTTTGGTATCGGCATCATCTGTGGAATTGTGCTGATATTCCTGATCTTTTCTTTCCTGACCGGTGGTTCACTGGTTTAAGTAACTCAGTAATGTTCAGAAACGCCTGTGAATACCGGGTGGAGTACCATTTACGGCGACTCCACCCGGAAAAGGGTTAACCTATGCCCCAGAAAAGCACCGCAAGTAACTGTGGTGTGATGATGCGCAGAAACATGACTAATGGATACACCGTGGCGTAAGAGAGAGCCGCTGCACCACTGGTTGGATGAAGATTATTGGCAAACGCCAGCGCCGGTGGATCGGTCATTGAACCCGCCAACATCCCACACATAGTGAGATAATTCATTTTGGCTAACATCCGCGCCAGAATGCCGGCTGTGATCAGCGGAATCGCGGTAATCAATGCACCATAGCCTATCCAACTTAGCCCTTCGCCATTAACCAATGTATGGATAAAATCGCCGCCGGATTTCAGACCAACAACTGAAAGGAACAGTACGATACCCAGTTCGCGCAGTGCCAGGTTGGCACTTGGCGGCATAAACCAGTACAGCTTACCGATACTGCCGATACGTCCAAGGATCAGCGCCATAATCAGCGGACCACCCGCCAGCCCCAGCTTCAACGCCGCCGGGAATCCTGGCACGAACACCGGAATGGAGCCTAACAACACGCCAAGACCGATACCAATAAACACGGGTAACATCTGAACCTGTTGCAGTTTTTGCTGCGCATTACCTAATACATTGGCAACGGCATCAATAGCCGACGGGCGTCCAACCAGGTTGAGGATATCGCCAAATTGCAGGCTAATATCGCCACTGGCGACCAGTTCAACCCCGGCACGATTCAGTCGCGAAATGACGACATCATAGCGCTCCTTAAAATGCAGGTCGCGAATACGCTTGCCGAGCACATTTTCATTGGTGACCACCACGCGTTCGACACGCAAATCGGTGCCTTTCGTCGACAGCGAAGTATCCACTTCCTGACCAATCACCAGTTGTGCATTATGTAAATCCGCAGGCTGCCCCACCAGATGCAGTAAATCTCCCAACTGAATAATGGTCTCTGGCGAAGGTACTTTTAGGGTTTCTTCTCGTTTCAATCGCGAGCAGATAACTTTATCGCCATTGAGAATCGGCACATCTTTAATGGCTAAATTATGCAAATTAGGATTCTCAACACGGATATTAATCGTCCTGATTAGCGCACCGCCGTTGGTTCGTGTCGACTCGTGCTGCAGGGCTTCCGCCTCAACATTGACGCGAAAAATAACCCGCAGTATCCACATGGTGAACAAAATCCCGCAAATGCCGAATGGATACGCCATCGCATAGCTCATCCCCATCTGATCAACCATCTCCATCGGTGTGCCGAGGTCGCGTAAGATCTGCTGACCTGCGCCCAGCGCTGGCGTATTGGTGACCGCGCCGGAGAAAATCCCCAGCACCACGGGAAGTGGGATATCGAACAATTTATGCAGGATGGCGGTGACCAGGCCACCGATGATGACAACCAAAACGGCAAACAAATTAAGGCGTAATCCGGAGACACGCAACGAGGCAAAGAATCCCGGCCCCACTTGAATGCCGATAGTGTAAACGAACAGGATCAGACCAAATTCCTGGATAACATGCAGCATGTCGCTACTTAATGTCATCCCAGCCTGTGAAACAAAATGGCCGACGATGATCCCACCGAACAGTACGCCGCCAATGCCCAATCCAACGCCGCGAAACTTGACGTTGCCGATAAACAAACCGACGACCGCCACCAAAGCCAGAATACTGACTGTTAATGCTATATCACTCATCGTCCATTTCTCTTGAGATAACATTTTAATTGCTATGGATTATGGCTGAATCGGTGAAGCAGATTTGCCTTATGGCGCACATTATCACGGGAAAGAGAGTGCAGGAACATCTTAAATTGGCGAAAATTAACACATTGTTGAAGATGGTAAATAAAAAAAGCCCCACCAGGCTGGCGGGGCAAAAAGAATAGCTAATTAGCTATTTAACGCGGGACGTTCGCTGATAGCGATACGCTGCGCTGCGATGGGTTCAGGCTCATTACGAATTAAATCAATATGCAGCAAACCATTTACGAAGGTTGCACCAGAGACTTCCATATTTTCTGCCAGCGTAAAACTCAGGCTAAAAGGCTGATTCATAAGACCTTGATGCAGCCATTTTTTCTCTTCTTTGGGCTGCTCCGGCGTGCCTTTTACGCTCAGGCGAGTACCTTCCAGTTGAATATCTAAATCTTCCTGACGGAAGCCCGCCAGCGCAAGAGTAATGCGGTAGTGGTTATCGTCGCTTTTCTCAATGTTGTACGGCGGGAAGCTCTGGCTTTCACCGGCGTTTTGCAGTGCGTTGGCCAGTTTGTCAAAACCGATCCATTGACGCATCAGTGGGGATAAATCGAAGTTACGCATAGTCATTTCTCCTTCTAAGAAGCGAGTAAGTACCTGCAAATCCGAGGATTCGCATATGCTCCCTGACGGCGAGCATGAAGTTGCCAGGCCGCGCCAGGCGGCCTTAGAGAATTAGTTGATTTCGATACGGCGCGGTTTTTTCGCTTCCGGAATCACGCGTTCGAGATCGATATACAGCAGACCGTTCACCAGGTTAGCGCCACGAACATGAATGTTTTCTGCTAACTGGAATTTGCGTTCGAAGTTGCGTTCAGCGATGCCCTGGTACAGATAGGTGCGCTCTTTTTGTTCGTCGGCGTGAGCACCTTTCACCACCAGCAGATTGTCCTGGGCGGTAATTTCCAGTTCACTCTCAGCAAAACCAGCTACAGCGATAGCAATGCGATAATGGTTTTCGTCTACCAGTTCAACGTTATACGGAGGGTAGCCACCATTACTCTGGCTCTGGTTGTTTTCTAAGTGGTTAAACAAACGGTCAAATCCAATTGCAGAACGATAAAGCGGGGATAAATCAAAGTTACGCATAATCAATAGCTCCTGAAATCAGCGAGAATGTAAGACCTTCCACAATGGACAGGTCGGATAGCCAGAACACCCATCAGGCGCGTTCTCATCGGCTACGGTATAAAAATGGGTCTGGATATGCACTTTTCAAGTCTTTCCAACGGACTTTTTTTTGCAGTTTATGGTCTATTGCATAGACTGAGGGGCAGCACGAAACGTTAAAGTGCGATAGCCGCCACAGTGCGACATGATGATGATGTTATTTTCAGCAAGGGATCGCTATAACACATCATGCCAACACCAACGATCAACTGATGAATTTATTATGATAAGAAATGTGTTGTTAGCACTCTTAATGTGCAGCGGGATGGCGTTAATGACAGGATGTTCCAGCGTGATGTCCCATACAGGGGGCAAAGAGGGAACATACCCTGGCACCCGTGCCAGCGCCACCATGATTGGTGACAATGAAACCAACTGGGGCACTAAGTCACTGGTGATTCTTGATATGCCGTTTACCGCTGTTATGGACACGCTTTTACTGCCGTGGGATGCATTCCGCAAAGACAGTTCAGTGCGCTCACGCGTGGAAAAAAGTGAAGCCGACGCGCAGGCCATCAATGCCGTCATTCCACCAGCCCGAATGCCAACGAACTGAATTAGTGGCCAGTTTCGGTGACCCACAACTGGCCAGCTTCCATCCACGCCAGCCATTGACCATCTGGCGAGAAGACCACGGCGTCTGCCGAAGGTTGGTTGGCGTGATTTTCGGTTAAATACTCAACTTCACCGCTTTGCGCATGTGCACAGGCAATACGATTATCCAGCACAAAACCCAGCCATTCTCCTGACGGATGCCAGTTAAACGCTGACTGAATATCCGTTTTGTTATCGGTTAACTGGCGCGGTTCGCCGCCCTGTGGGGAGATAAGCCACAATTGCACAATACCGTTATCGTCACGCATTAAAAACGCGATTTGCGTCCCCTGTGGGTTACAACGCCCCCAATGGCGTGGAACGTTGACTAACCCTGGGTAAGTACGATGGTGAGTAAAGGTTAAACGTCGCTGCACGACACCACGCGGCGGCGCTGGCAGGGTTGATTCCGTGCCGCTTAACGGCTCCTCACCAGCCGCTTTCCAGCCGTTTTCATTTTGTGGCAGCTCTACAATAAACAGCTCCGGTACTTTCTCGCCGTTCAGCGAAAGTGTGTCGCCAATAAACGCCAGCGCGTGGTTTCCGACCCATCCCTCTTCATAAGCGCGATTGATTTCATCACTGCCCGGCTGCGGCGTGGGCGTGGTTTTACTTACCAGCACGCACCAGTGGCTGCCGCTGTATTCGCGCGGATACTGTTTGTGTACGTTAACCGGGCCAAACGGTGCCGCAACCCCGACGTTTCGCAAATCCAGCGCCGGGTAGCATTCATGTAGTACATGGTCGTTATAGGTAAAACTCACCATTTCACCGTTCGGGCTAAAGACATGTACATGACTGCCGCCACGTAGCGCCCCAGGAGTGTACGGAACGGTAATATCCATGGCATCGAGATTGCTCATCTTTCCGCCTTCAACAATCACGCCGCGGCGGTGATGGAAATCGTAATGCCATGTTTCATCAGGATTTTCTGGGCCGTGGATGAAGACATATTTCTCCAGCTTCGGATGAACGGTCACCACGCCAACGTGTGCACCCTGTGACGCCCGGTAAATAACTTCAACCTCGCCGGTATGGATATTCACACGCTCAATTGTCTCGCCGGTAAACGACGCGCCAGAAGGCCGCACGTCAAATACCAGCCACTGGCTATCGGGTGTCCAGGTGTTGGTATTGGTGAGCAGGTGGTTTCGTGAAGCGTTGGTGAGTTGTTTCATGACGTGATCCTGATACAAAACGGTTTCCGTCATCATACTTCACAAGGACTTCACTTTCAGACAATAGTCTTTTGCCATCGTGATGAATGTGAGTAAAAAGATGGAACATTTTGACGTAGCGATTATCGGCCTCGGCCCGGCGGGTTCCGCACTGGCGCGGCAGTTAGCAGGAAAAATGCAGGTGATTGCACTGGATAAAAAGCACCAGTGCGGTACAGAAGGTTTCAGCAAACCTTGCGGTGGTCTGCTGGCACCGGACGCGCAGCGTTCTTTTATTCGCGACGGGCTAACGCTCCCTGTCGATGTGATCGCCAACCCACAGATTTTCAGCGTCAAAACCGTCGACGTCACAGCATCGCTCACGCGTAACTACCAGCGAAGCTATATCAATATTAATCGTCATGCCTTCGACTTGTGGATGAAATCGCTGATCCCCACCAGCGTTGAGGTTTACCACGACAGCCTGTGCCGGAAAATCTGGCGTGAGGATGATAAATGGCATGTTATTTTTCGCGCCGATGGCTGGGAGCAACACATTACTGCCCGCTATCTGGTCGGTGCTGATGGTGCAAACTCGATGGTGCGGCGACATCTCTACCCGGATCATCAGATTCGTAAATATGTCGCTATCCAGCAGTGGTTCACAGAGAAACATCCGACGCCGTTCTACTCCTGTATCTTTGATAATGCGATAACTGACTGTTACTCATGGAGTATCAGCAAAGACGGTTATTTTATTTTTGGCGGTGCCTATCCGATGAAAGACGGCCAGGCGCGTTTTGCGGCGCTGAAAGAGAAAATGAACGCCTTTCAGTTCCAGTTTGGCAAAGCGGTGAAAAGTGAAAAATGCACCGTGTTGTTTCCCTCACGCTGGCGGGATTTTGTCTGCGGTAAGGACAATGCTTTTCTTATTGGCGAAGCGGCGGGATTTATCAGTGCCAGCTCGCTGGAGGGGATTAGCTATGCGCTGGATAGCGCGGAAATACTGCGTTCGGTGCTACTGAAGCAGCCGGAGAAAATCAATGCCGCTTACTGGCACGCCACCCGCAAACTGCGTTTAAAACTCTACGGCAAGATCCTGAAAAGCCGATGCCTGACCGCACCGGCCTTAAGAAAGTGGATTATGCGCAGTGGCATTGCACATATTCCACAGTTGAGAGATTACCCAACGCGCTTCACATCACCTACCAGCAGGATGTAAGAGAGCGCGCCAATCAACGCGACGGCGGAGATATAAACCAGTGCAGGTGCAAAACCGTAACCCTGCGCCAGGTAACCCACCACCAGCGGGACGGTGATACCCCCCAAACCACCGGCGAAGTTAAACACCCCGCCGGTTAAACCAATCAGGCGCATCGGTGCCAAAGAAGAGACCAGCGACCAGGTAATCGAAGCAAAACCGTTACCGAAGAATGCCAGCGCCATCAGACACATAATCATCATCGGGTCATTGGTATAGTTAGCACCCATAATGCAGGTGGAGATCAACAAGCCGCAGATTATTGGTGTTTTACGCGCAAAGCCCAGCGAAAAGCCCTTCCGCACCAGCAGATCCGCTACCCATCCTGAGAGCAGTACACCGACAAACGCAGCGAGAAATGGCACCGTGGTCATAAAGCCCGCTTTCAACACCGTTATCCCTTTTTCCTGGGTTAAATAGTTCGGGAACCAGGTTAAGAAGAACCACAGCGTAGACGCCACCGCAAATTGCCCGAGATAGACGCCGATCAGTTTACGATGGAACACCAGTTTCCAGTCTTTTGCCGTTAACGGCTGACGCGCCTCTTTTTTCACCGGCGCATCGCCATCCACCAGACCGCCACCATCACGAATGTAATCCAGCTCAGCTTTGCTGATGCCTTTGGTCAGGCGCGGCGGCTGGTAAACTTTAAACCAAATCAGCGACCAGATAATGCCGATACCGCCGGTGACAATGAACACCCAGTGCCAGCTCAACATCTCCTGAATCCAGATCAGCAGCGGAGTCAGAAACGCCAGACCGACAAACTGACCAGAGGTATAAAAACCAACGGCAGAAGCACGTTCATGTTCCGGGAACCAACTGGTCACCATACGGTTATTGGTCGGGAAAGCGGGCGCTTCGAAAATACCGGTTATCGCCCGCAGACCAATTAATGACATTAAGCCCGTGGCAAATCCCTGGAATAATGTCGCCACCGACCAGCCAAATATCGCAATAAAATAAGTCACACATGAACCCACGCGATCTAAAAACCAACCGCCGGGGATCTGACATAAGGTATAAAGCCAGGCGAAGGCCGAAAATACATAGCCCATTTCAGCTTTAGTAATACCGAACTCTTCCTGAATATGAGCGGAAGCCACGGCCAGGTTGGCGCGATCGACATAACAAATCACTACCGTAATAAAAATCATCACCAACGTCAGATAACGCCGACGCCCCGGCTTTGCTGCATTTACGGGAATATCCATAGCGAGCTATCTCCTGATTTTGGGCATAGCGAGGCCGCTCACCATGCCCTGTAAGTTACAGAGGGTTATATTTTTGTATTGCTGTTTTAGTGCCCGATGAGGGGCTTACGTGGCAGGAATTACCACTCTGCTACGCTGTTATCTTCATGACGCCAGAGCGGATTACGCCAGTCCGGGGCATTTTTACTGAACTCAATGACTTTGGCTTCGTCGATTTCCACGCCTAAGCCCGGTTTCGTTAGCGGTTTAAAGAAGCCGCCGACCATGCTGAAGTCCTCTTTGTTTTTCACAAAGTCGAGTAACTCCGCGCCTTTGTTGTAATGAATGCCCATACTTTGTTCCTGAAGTACGGCGTTATAGGAGACAAAGTCGATATGCAGGCAAGCAGCCAGTGCAATGGGGCCGAGCGGACAGTGCGGCGCAAGAGTCACGTCATAGGCTTCCGCCATTCCGGCAATTTTGTAGCATTCGGTAATACCGCCCGCGTGGGAGAGATCCGGTTGCAGGATCGAAATTCCCCCCGCCTCCAGCACGCGTTTAAAATCGAAGCGCGAGAACATGCGCTCCCCCGCTGCCAGCGGAATGTGAGTTTGCGCCGCCAGTTTCGGGTAGTATTCGGCTTGTTCCGCCAGCACCGGCTCTTCAATAAATAGCGGGCGATACGGTTCCAGTTCTTTAATCAGCACTTTCGCCATCGGCGCGCTGACGCGACCGTGAAAATCAAGGCCAAACTCAATCTGATTACCAAAGGCTTCACGAATTTGTGCCACGGTGTTGACCGCCGCATCTACCGCGCGGGAGTTATCAATCAGACTCAGTTCTTCACAACCGTTCAGTTTGAAAGTATCGAAGCCGATTTCACGCAGGGTTTTAATGCCGTCGATAACATCCGCCGGACGATCGCCGCCGACCCAACTGTAGGCTTTGATTTTGTCGCGGACCAGGCCACCCATTAGTTGCCAGACGGGCGCATTCAGCACTTTGCCTTTGATATCCCATAACGCCTGGTCGATCCCGGCGATGGCGCTCATCAGAATGGGGCCGCCACGATAAAAACCGGCGCGATACATCACTTGCCATAAGTCGTTGATGCGCGATGGATCCTGACCAATCAGATAGTCACCCAGCTCGTGAACTGCCGCTTCCACCGTGCGGGCGCGGCCCTCGATCACCGGTTCGCCCCAACCGACCACGCCTTCATCGGTTTCAATTTTCAGGAACATCCAGCGGGGAGGTAAACGATACGTGGTAATTTTGGTAATTTTCATTGCACTGCCTCTCGATACGCCTTAACAAATGCTGCTGCCTGCTGCGCGGTACGTTCCACGGACTGTCCGGCGCGATAGAGATCGCTACCTAAGCCCGCTCCAGCACAACCAGCGTCTATCCACTGCGCCAGGTTTTCTGGCGTCACGCCGCCAACGGCAAAGACCGCGATGTCCTGCGGTAATACCGCTTTTAATGCTTTGATGTATTGCGGGCCAAAAGCCGATGACGGAAATATTTTCAGTGCCTGCGCGCCTGCTTCGAGCGCGCTAAAGGCTTCGGTCGCCGTCGCACAACCGGGGCAAACGGTCATGCCGTAACCCACCGCACGACGAATGACCTCACTATGGATATTGGGCGTAACGATGAGCTGGCAGCCCATCCTGGCGAGCGTATCAACCTGCTCAGGTTTCAGTACCGTACCTGCGCCAATCAACGCTTTGTCGCCGTATGCTTCAACGACTGCGGGAATGCTTTGCTCCCATTGGGGAGAATTCAGCGGGATTTCAACCGCGTCGAACCCGGCGTCAATCACCGCGCCAACATGCGCCAGCGCCTCGTCAGGCGTAATGCCGCGCAAAATGGCGATCAGCGGGAGTTTAGTTTGCCACTGCATGAGCAATGCTCCTTATACCAGCCAGAAATGCCGTGTCGCCCGCCACCGCCGTTACGTCGCAACCCATAGCCTGAAAGGCTTGTTGGTAACGCACGGTCAGCGATGTTCCGGCGACAAGGGTGATAGCCTGTTGATGAGCCACGTCGTCGCGCATACTGCCGACCTCAGCACCAATCAACAAACCAGAGAGAAATTCGCTGACCTGTTCGCGGGGAAGCGTTCCCAGCACATGCGAGGCGCGAACTTCAAAAAGTTGCGGCAATACGGCGGGAGCATTAAGGCCGCGTTCAAGACCGGCCGCGAAGGCATCGGCAGAGTTTTCCTGCGGCGGCAAACCAGCCCCAATCAATGACTGATTTAGCAGTAAATGGTGCAATTCACCGGTCATCACGGTGCGAAAATCGTTGATTTGCTGGCTATCGGCTTGCACCCATTTGCAATGCGTACCGGGCATAACATAAAGAGAGGAAGGAGCAAGAGCACGCGCGCCAAGCAATTGTGTTTCTTCGCCGCGCATCACATTGTGGTTATCATCATGAGAGACGCATAATCCGGGAATAATCCAGATATTGTCGCCAACAGACGTTAACTGTTCACCAATAGATGAGAAACAGGCAGGAACGGATAAATAAGGAGCGACTTTCCAGCCAACATTGCTGCCGACCATTCCTGCCATCACCACTGGCGTATTCTCTTCACGCCAGCCTGCTATCACTTCTGCTAACACCGCAGCCGGAGATTTTCCGTTCAGGCGCGTGACGCCTGCTTCTGATTGCCTGCTGTCCAGGCAGTTGTCGCTCTGATAAAGCCAGGCGCGCAGATTGGTCGATCCCCAGTCAATTGCGATGTAGCGAGCTGTCATGTGATTTCCTTTAATCTTCGTGTCGAGCTGGCGATCATGGTAAGCGCCGCCTGCTCTGCCGCATCGCCGTCCTGATGCCGTATCGCATCGAACAGCGCCTTATGTTCCTGAAGCGTTTGCGGCATGTTGGCCTCATCGCCCATCCAGGTTCGTTCAAAAACTGCCCGCTGCAGCGAACTAATCGCGATGCTAAGTTGCTGTAACACCGGGTTATGTACCGACTGAAGTACCGCCTCGTGGTAGCGAATATCAGCTTCGTTAAACGCCTCGCGATCCTGATTGTTAGCAATCATCTCGTTCAGCGCCGATTCAATCTGCGCCAGATCGCTGGAGGTCGCGCGCTCTGCCGCCCAACGGGCAATCGCCGGTTCCACCAGATTTCGCACTTCGCTCATTGCACTGATAAGCCGTGGGTCGTAGTCGTTTTCCAACACCCATTGCAGTACGTCAGTGTCGAGGTAATTCCACTGATTACGCGGTGCCACAAATGCGCCGCGATAACGCTTCATTTCAATCAGCCGCTTCGCCATCAGCGAGCGGAACACTTCACGAATGATGTTGCGCGAGGTTTCAAACTCCTCACAGAGTTCCGCCTCGGCCGGAAGCGGCGAGCCAGGTACATATTTACCGTGAACGATCTGTTTACCCAGTGTAATGACAATGCGATCGGTTTTATTGAGAGTCATGAAGAGTCCTTGTGCTCTGTATGTTCTGCTCTACTTTACCCCGATCGATGCATAACGCGGCAACTTTGTAGTACCAGCATGATGATATTCGCGTTTACTGTGCGTATAATGTAGTACAAACACGTATTGTTGTACTACAATTTAGATCACAAAAAGAACAACACATAAGAAAATGGCATCCATCAGGCACAAATCTGAAAAGGGTTGTCAGGGAGTAAACAGGCGGGGAAATAAAGGTATGCTTCCAACGGCTTAGCATTCTTGTTTAAAGGATTAATCATGCAATTGAATTTTCAGGGATTTATTAAAGCAGCCTGTTTATGTTCTTTAGCATTCGCGTTGACCGGATGTCTAACCGCTGGACTGGTTTTCAATACCGCAAGCTCTCCACATGCCCAGCAATGGCGCTCAGACACGATTAAGGGTCTATCGCTGGCAGAGGATAGTAACGGTACGAAAGGCTATGTTTTTGTTGGAGAGTCGCTGGACTACCTGTTGACCAACGGCGGCGATGAGGTGGTTAAAATGCTGAACGACCCGGTAATTCATGGCGAAAGAATCACCGTTTCCGATAACGCGAAATTTATTTTAAGCAGCGGTGATACGAATTTTTCTGGTGCCATAACGCTCTATTACGACTGGGATAATGAGGAAGATAAAGCACTGGCGACACAATATGGCTTTGTGTGTGATACCCAGCGTTGTACATGGATGCTGGACGGCCTGAAAGGCTCTATCCACCAGAAAAATAAAAAAGCGGATTACTCAAACGTGATGGTTTTCCATCAACCCTTTACAGTGGGATTTTATAAGTACAAAACAACAGATGGCGTCCCGCGCGGCCTCGCTAACGCGTTGCTGCCAGTCACTCTTACGCTGGATATAGTAACATCACCACTCCAGTTCCTGATTTTATGCACGACCAGAAATTGTTAATCGCTGCGGGCAAACGCGTTTATGCAGTTTGCCCGCCCACTGATTAATTCAGCACATACTTTTCAATAGCAAACGCCACGCCATCTTCAAGGTTGGATTTGGTGACAAAGTTCGCCACTTCTTTCACCGAAGGAATAGCGTTATCCATCGCCACACCGACGCCTGCGAACTCAATCATTGCGATGTCGTTTTCCTGATCGCCAATCGCCATAATTTCTTCCGGTTTAATGCCCAACACGTCGGCCAATGATTTCACACCAGTGCCTTTGTTAACGCGTTTATCGAGGATTTCGAGGAAGTACGGCGCACTTTTCAGCACGGTGTATTTCTCTTTCACTTCCTGTGGAATGCGCGCGATGGCCTGGTCGAGAATAGCAGGTTCATCAATCATCATCACTTTCAGGAGCTGTATATTGGGGTCCATTTTTTCCGCTTCGCAGAATACCAGCGGAATGGTGGCCACAAACGACTCATGTACCGTGTAATAGCTGATGTCACGGTTGGCGGTGTATAGCGTGGTGCGATCCAGTGCATGGAAATGAGAACCGACTTCGCGAGAGAGTTTTTCCAGGAAACGGTAGTCGTCATAACTCAGGGCTGTTTGCGCCACGGTGCTGCCATCAGCGGCCTTCTGCACCAGTGCGCCGTTATAAGTAATACAGTAGTCGCCCGGCTGTTCCATATGTAGCTCTTTCAGGTAGCTGTGAACACCTGCATAAGGACGACCTGTCGTCAGCACGACATTCACCCCGCGAGCGCGAGCTGCGGCAATCGCATTTTTAACGGCGGGTGAAATGGTGTGATCGGGCAGCAGAAGGGTGCCATCCATATCGATAGCAATGAGTTTGATAGCCATGAGTTCCCCAGGTAGATTGATTCCTGACCCATGCTAACGCGATTCCGCTCAAAAATCAGTACAACACCCGAGGGAAAAGGGGGATGCAACGCGCCTTGCGTGCTCTCCTTTTGCTTAGCGGAAGAGTTTCCCTTTCAGCAACTCCATGCCTGCGGAAAGCAGATCGTTATTGGCTTGCGGTGAAACTTCGCCCTGCGGAGATAGCGCATCAATAATCTTCGGCAATTGTTCCGCCAGCATGTTGGAAGCAGCACTGGTATCTACGCCGAGTTTTTGCCCGAGATCGGCTACTGCATTCGTACCCAGTGCCGATTCCAGTTGTTCGCCGCTAACCGGTTGATTGCCCTGTTGATTACTCAACCAGGTTGAGAGAATGGCACCTAAGCCGCCACTTTGCAGTTTCTCCAGCAGCACCTGGATGCCTCCCTGCTCTTCAACCCAGCTCAGAATGGCCTGATATTTCCCCGCATCGCCTTTCAGAAAGGCACCGACAACTTCATCGAAAAGTCCCATGATAATCACCTGTAAAGCGTTACGTGTTGACTCAGAAAGTATAGTTCTGCGGGATGATAGTTGCGGATTACAGGAGTAAAAAGGGCGGAGATCATCTCCGCCCTTTTCTTATAGCTTCTTGCCGGATGCGGCGTAACCGCCTTATCCGGCCTACAAAATCATGAAAATTCAATATATTGCATGAGTATTGTAGGCCTGATAAGCGTAGCGCATCAGGCACGCTCGCATTGCTAATGCCATTAAATATCGATATTCGCCGCTTTCAGAGCGTTCTCTTCGATAAACGCACGACGCGGTTCAACGGCATCACCCATCAGAGTTGTGAACAACTGGTCGGCAGCAATCGCATCTTTAACGGTAACGCGCAGCATACGACGGCTTTCCGGATCCATAGTGGTTTCCCACAACTGCTCCGGGTTCATTTCGCCCAGACCTTTATAACGCTGGATGGAGAGGCCACGACGGGACTCTTTCACCAGCCAGTCCAGCGCCTGCTCGAAGCTGGCTACCGGCTGACGACGCTCACCACGTTCGATAAACGCATCTTCTTCCAGCAGGCCACGCAGTTTCTCGCCCAGCGTGCAGATACGACGATATTCACCACCAGTGATGAACTCGTGATCCAGCGGATAGTCAGTATCCACACCGTGAGTACGCACGCGAACAATCGGCTCGAACAGGTTTTTCTCGGCATTGGTGTGGACATCAAACTTCCACTGGCTGCCATGCTGCTCTTTATCGTTCAGTTCTGTCACCAGCGCATTCACCCAACGGGTAACAACCTGCTCGTCAGAGAGATCCGCTTCCGTCAGCGTCGGCTGATAGATAAGCTCTTTCAGCATCGCCTTCGGATAACGACGTTCCATACGAACGATCATTTTCTGCGCCGCATTGTACTCAGACACCAGCTTTTCTAACGCTTCGCCAGCTAAAGCTGGTGCACTGGCGTTGGTATGCAAAGAAGCACCATCCAGCGCGATGGAGATTTGGTACTGATCCATCGCCTCATCATCTTTAATGTACTGTTCCTGCTTGCCTTTCTTCACTTTGTACAGCGGCGGCTGGGCAATGTAGACGTGACCGCGTTCAATGATTTCCGGCATCTGACGATAGAAGAAGGTCAACAGCAACGTACGAATGTGCGAGCCGTCGACGTCCGCATCGGTCATGATGATAATGCTGTGATAACGCAGTTTGTCCGGGTTGTACTCGTCACGACCGATACCGCAGCCAAGCGCGGTGATGAGCGTTGCCACTTCCTGGGAAGCCAGCATCTTATCGAAACGGGCTTTCTCGACGTTGAGGATTTTACCCTTCAACGGCAGAATCGCCTGGTTTTTGCGGTTACGCCCCTGCTTCGCAGAGCCGCCCGCGGAGTCCCCTTCCACAAGGTACAGTTCAGAAAGCGCCGGATCGCGTTCCTGGCAGTCCGCCAGTTTGCCCGGCAGGCCGGCTAAGTCCAGTGCACCTTTACGACGCGTCATTTCACGCGCACGACGTGCCGCTTCACGGGCGCGGGCAGCATCGATAATTTTACCAACCACGATTTTCGCATCGGTTGGGTTTTCCAGCAGGTATTCTGCCAGCAGTTCGTTCATCTGCTGTTCTACCGCCGATTTCACCTCAGAAGAAACCAGTTTGTCTTTAGTCTGGGAGGAGAATTTCGGATCTGGTACTTTCACGGACACAACCGCAATCAGGCCTTCACGCGCATCGTCGCCGGTGGCGCTGACTTTGGCTTTTTTGCTGTAACCTTCTTTGTCCATGTAGGCGTTCAGAGTACGGGTCATCGCCGCACGGAAGCCCGCCAGGTGAGTACCGCCATCACGCTGCGGAATGTTGTTGGTAAAGCAGTAGATGTTTTCCTGGAAGCCATCGTTCCACTGCAATGCCACTTCAACGCCGATACCGTCTTTTTCGGTGGAGAAGTAGAAGATGTTCGGGTGGATCGGCGTTTTATTCTTGTTCAGATACTCAACGAACGCCTTGATACCGCCTTCATAGTGGAAGTGGTCTTCTTTGCCGTCACGTTTGTCTTTCAGGCGAATGGAAACGCCGGAGTTAAGGAAGGATAACTCTCGCAGGCGTTTCGCCAGAATTTCATATTCAAACTCGGTTACATTGGTGAAGGTTTCGAGGCTCGGCCAGAAACGTACCATAGTGCCGGTTTTATCGGTATCGCCGGTAACCGCCAGCGGTGCCTGCGGTACACCGTGCACGTAGATCTGACGGTGAATTTTACCTTCACGCTGGATAACCAGCTCCAGTTTTTGCGACAGGGCGTTTACTACCGAAACACCAACGCCGTGCAGACCGCCGGACACTTTATAGGAGTTATCGTCAAATTTACCGCCTGCGTGCAGCACGGTCATGATCACTTCTGCCGCCGATACACCCTCTTCCGGGTGAATACCGGTCGGAATGCCACGCCCGTCATCCTGTACAGAGACGGAATTATCAGCATGAATAGTGACGATAATTTCTTTACAGTGACCCGCGAGCGCTTCGTCGATAGCGTTATCTACCACCTCGAATACCATGTGGTGCAGACCGGTGCCGTCATCCGTGTCGCCTATATACATACCAGGGCGCTTACGCACCGCATCCAGCCCTTTCAGGACTTTGATACTGGAGGAGTCATAAGAATTCGACATCAACGTTTCTCGCTCATTTATACTTGGGTTAATCCGTTATTTTACCCTTTTCCACGGTAAACATCTTCGAATTTTCGTCCGACATGTCTATAACGTGTTCAGCACTGATCGCGCTGACAAAGACCTGTGATTGCGTCGCTTTTAAGCGGCTGGCAAGCAGCCCGCGACGCTCATCATCAAGCTCAGAGGCAAAATCATCTATCAGGTAGAGACACCGCCGCCCGCTTTCACGGGTGAGGAACTCTCCTTGCGCCAGACGTAAGGCGCACATCAGCAGCTTAAGCTGCCCACGCGATAAGGTATCTTCCACCGGCGCACCGTCGGCGCGAATGCGTAAGTCCGCTTTATGCGGGCCGTGCGCAGTGTAGGTTAGCTGGCGATCGCGTTCAAAATTACGTTCCAGCACCTCAGCGTACTCTGTCTCTTTCTCCCAGCCGCGCTGGAAAGAGAAAGTCAGAGAAAACTCAGGGAGAAATTGCTTACAGGTATCGGCCATATCGGCGGCGATACCGGCGCTGTACTGGGCGCGCCAGGCGCTGATTTGCTCCGCCAGCGGGATCAGTTCTTTATCCCACGGGCGGAGCTGTTCGTAACGTGACACCTGCCTCAGCGCCGCATTACGCTGCTTGAGCAATCGCTTGAGATTGCTCCAGGCGGTGAAAAATCCGGGTTCGTTGTGAAAGCATCCCCAGTCGAGGAATGCTCTTCTGTATTTGGGGCCACCGTTGAGTAAAGTAAACCCCTCAGGCGTTATCAACTGCATCGGCATCAGGTGCGCCAGTTCCGCAACTTTATGCCCGTCAGTACCGTCAATACGGACTTTACTGTCGCCCTGTTTGTCTTTGGTTAAGCCAATCGCCGTCTCGCGCTCTGCGCCCTGTAAACGCCCGTGAAGAACAAACGCCTCCTGCTCGTGGCGAATGACGCGACCAATCTGCAAACTGCGAAACGCCCGGCCGTGGCCGAGCGTATAGATAGCTTCCAGCACGCTGGTTTTGCCACTGCCGTTGGCACCCACCAGAAAGTTAAAGCCGGGAGATAAAGCGAGATCCGCGGTTTCGATATTGCGGAAATCGCGGATCAACAAGCGGGTGAGGGACATTACAGTCTCATTGGCATGACAACATAAGCCGCACTCTGGCTGGCCGCATCTTCAATCTGCACGCTGGAAACTGAATCGGTCAGCATCATGCGCACGTTTTCACATTTCAGCGCGTTCAGGACATCCAGCACATAGCTGACGTTAAAGCCGATTTCCATCTCCGCGCCGCTGTAGGTGACGTCGAGGATCTCTTCCGCTTCTTCCTGTTCCGGGTTGTTGGCGGTGATCTTCAGTTGATTTTCACTGACATACAGACGCACGCCACGGAATTTCTCGTTAGAGAGAATTGCCGCACGAGCAAACGCCTGCTTGAGCAGATCGCAGCCTGCTTCCAGATGTTTGTCCGGATTCTTCGGCAGAACGCGACGGTAATCCGGGAATCGACCATCCACCAGTTTGGAGGTAAAAATAAAGTCACCTACGTGGGCGCGAATGTTGTTGCTGCCAATCTGCACGCGCAGCGGATTGTCGCCGCCGTCGAGCATACGCATCAGTTCAATCACGCCTTTACGCGGCACGATCACCGAATGGCTCGGCAAAGACTGACCAATTGGCATTGAACAGACCGCCAGGCGGTGGCCGTCAGTCGCCACGGTGCGCAGTTCTTCACCTTCGGTTTCGAACAGCATACCATTTAAGTAATAGCGAACGTCCTGATGCGCCATCGAAAACTGGGTCGCTTCAATCAGACGTTTCATCGTTGCCTGCGGCAGGGTAAATTCAACTTCGCTCTGCCAGTCATCAAGGTTCGGGAAATCCGCCGCTGGCAGAGTAGAAAGCGAAAAACGGCTGCGCCCGGAGCGCACCAGCATCCTCTCACCTTCCAGTTGCACAGCAATTTCCGCGCCTTCAGGCAGACCACGGCAGATATCAAAGAATTTGCGCGCCGGAACGGTCGTCGCCCCTGGTTCGTGCGGCTGAATCAGCGCAACACGAGCCACCATTTCCATCTCGAGATCAGTACCGGTCAGCGACAACGTACCGTCAGCAACCTGTAACAGCAGATTACCGAGAATCGGTAGCGTAGGACGACCACCTAACGGACCGCTCACCTGTTGTAGCGGTTTTAATAAATGCTCACGTTCTACGGTAAATTTCATAGGTTTACGATGACAATGTTCTGATTAAATTTGAAAAATCTTCTTTGATATCATGGCTCTCTTCACGCAACTGCTCGATCTTACGGCAGGCATGAAGCACCGTTGTATGGTCACGACCGCCAAACGCATCACCGATCTCCGGCAGACTGTGGTTAGTCAGCTCTTTCGCCAACGCCATCGCCATCTGGCGCGGACGTGCCACCGAGCGAGATCGACGCTTGGAAAGGAGATCTGCGACTTTGATCTTGTAGTACTCCGCCACCGTCTTCTGAATATTGTCGATGGTGACCAGTTTTTCCTGCAATGCCAGCAAATCGCGCAACGCTTCGCGCACGAAGTCAATGGTGATCGCCCGTCCGGTAAAGTTGGCGTTAGCAATAACACGGTTCAGCGCCCCTTCCAGCTCACGCACATTAGAGCGTAGACGCTTGGCGATAAAGAATGCCACTTCACCCGGCAGACGAATGTCATTTTCGTCTGCCTTTTTCATCAGGATCGCCACACGGGTTTCCAGCTCTGGCGGTTCGATCGCCACAGTCAACCCCCAGCCGAAGCGGGATTTCAAACGATCCTCAACGCCGTTGATCTCTTTCGGATAACGATCCGAAGTAAGAATGATCTGTTGATTACCTTCCAGCAAGGCGTTAAAGGTGTGGAAAAACTCTTCCTGGGATCGTTCTTTATTAGCAAAAAACTGAATATCGTCGATCAGCAGCGCGTCAACAGAACGGTAGTAGCGTTTAAACTCTTCGATCGCGTTGTTTTGCAGGGCTTTTACCATGTCCTGAACAAAGCGTTCGGAGTGCATATAAACCACTTTGGCATTCGGCTTGCGCGCCATAATGCCATTGCCCACCGCATGTAGCAGGTGAGTTTTACCCAGCCCCGTGCCGCCATAAAGGAACAGCGGGTTATAGGCACCGCCAGGGTTGTCTGCCACCTGACGAGCCGCCGCGCGCGCCAGTTGGTTAGATTTACCTTCGACGAAGTTATCAAATGTATGTTTAACGTTAACGTTGGAACGATAGGTCGGTTCTGCCGGAGCCGGAACGTTATCCCAACCTGAGCGCGTAGAAGGCGCAGCACGTTGCGGTTGCACCTGAGCAGCCTGAGCCGGTGCAACTGTATTGCTGGCAGGGACTTTCAGCGTTTGTGTCACGGGCTTTGTGCCCACTTCAAAACGCAACTGTGGGGCATCCGCTCCGCAGAAACTGGTTAGCAGTCCATTGATATTATTGAGGTACTTGTCCCGTACCCAATCGAGGACAAAACGGTTTGGCGCGTACAAGGCCAGCGTGTTATCGCTCAGTTCCGCCTGCAATGGGCGTATCCACATACTGAATTCTGTGGCTGGTAACTCATCCTGCAATCGGGCAAGACATTGCTGCCAAAGCGAAAGTGACACGGCGGACTCCACTCGAACAAAAGTCGATTATGACTAAGGCTGAAACATTCATGATTGTTGACGCACGTCGAAAAGACCCTGCATAAGGGTGACGCACGAACCGCTGTCTGCGGTTATATGCCCGATCAAGATCCTGCAAAACGATCGGGACCGCGGATCATAGCCTAAACTGCGCAAGAGATCTTCTGTTTCTCACAGATTTTCCCGATTTATCCACAGGATGATCCAGAACCCGCTAAGTGTAAACGATCCAGACACCAGGCGGGCACGATTTAAGCCGCATATTGGAAAATTTAATGACCATAGACAAAATTAGGCTTAATCGATCTAATAAAGATCCTGGACGATCCTTGCGCTTTATCCGGTAGCCCGTATAATCCTCCACCCGGCGCGTAATGCTGGTTTTCACCGGTATATAGTTGTACTTTTTCCCTGTGAAAAGGTGCGGAAAAGCGCGGTAAATAAGGAAAGAGAATTGACTCCGGAGTGTACAATTATTACAATCCGGCCTCTTTAATCACCCATGGCTTCGGTGTCCATCGTTCGGTTTTCGGGCGGATATCCAATAAAGCCATTGAATTTATTCAAGTTTAGGTAGAAATCGCCATGAAACGCACTTTTCAACCGTCTGTACTGAAGCGCAACCGTTCTCACGGCTTCCGTGCTCGTATGGCTACTAAAAATGGTCGTCAGGTACTGGCACGTCGTCGTGCTAAAGGCCGTGCTCGTCTGACCGTTTCTAAGTAATAAAGCTAACCCCTGAGTGGTTAAGCTCGCATTTCCCAGGGAGTTACGCTTGTTAACTCCCAGTCAATTCACATTCGTCTTCCAGCAGCCACAACGGGCTGGCACGCCGCAAATCACCATCCTCGGCCGCCTGAATTCGCTGGGGCATCCCCGTATCGGTCTTACAGTCGCCAAGAAAAACGTTCGACGAGCGCATGAACGCAATCGGATTAAACGTCTGACGCGTGAAAGCTTCCGTCTACGCCAACATGAACTCCCGGCTATGGATTTCGTGGTGGTGGCGAAAAAAGGGGTTGCCGACCTCGATAACCGTGCTTTCTCGGAAGCGTTGGAAAAATTATGGCGCCGCCACTGTCGCCTGGCTCGCGGGTCCTGATAGCCCTCATTCGGGTCTACCAACGCCTGATTAGTCCGCTACTCGGGCCGCATTGTCGTTTCACTCCAACTTGTTCAAGCTACGGAATTGAGGCATTGCGCAGGTTTGGAGTGATAAAAGGCAGTTGGTTGACGGTGAAACGCGTATTAAAATGCCACCCTTTACACCCTGGTGGTGACGATCCCGTCCCGCCCGGACCATTTGATACCAGAGAACACTAACGATGGATTCGCAACGCAATCTTTTAGTCATCGCTTTGCTGTTCGTGTCTTTCATGATCTGGCAAGCCTGGGAGCAGGATAAAAACCCGCAACCTCAGGCTCAACAGACCACGCAGACAACGACCACCGCAGCGGGTAGCGCCGCCGACCAGGGCGTACCGGCCAGTGGCCAGGGAAAACTGATTTCGGTAAAAACCGACGTGCTTGATCTGACCATCAACACCCGTGGTGGTGATGTTGAGCAGGCTCTGCTGCCGGCTTACCCGAAAGAGCTGAACTCTACCCAGCCGTTCCAGTTGCTGGAAACCTCACCGCAGTTTATTTATCAGGCACAGAGCGGTCTGACCGGTCGTGATGGCCCGGATAATCCGGCTAACGGCCCGCGTCCACTGTATAACGTCGAAAAAGACGCTTATGTGCTGGCCAAAGGTCAAAACGAACTGCAGGTGCCGATGACGTATACCGACGCAGCAGGCAACACGTTTACTAAAACGTTTGTCCTGAAACGTGGTGATTACGCTGTCAACGTCAACTACAACGTGCAGAACGCTGGCGAAAAACCGCTGGAGATCTCCACCTTTGGTCAGTTGAAGCAATCCATCACTCTGCCACCGCATCTCGACACCGGAAGCAGCAACTTCGCACTGCACACTTTCCGTGGCGCGGCGTACTCCACGCCTGACGAAAAATACGAGAAATACAAGTTCGATACTATTGCCGACAACGAAAACCTGAACATCTCTTCGAAAGGTGGTTGGGTCGCGATGCTGCAACAGTATTTCGCGACGGCATGGATCCCGCATAACGACGGCACCAACAACTTCTATACCGCTAATCTGGGTAACGGCATCGCCGCTATCGGCTATAAGTCTCAGCCGGTACTGGTTCAGCCTGGTCAGACTGGCGCGATGAACAGCACCCTGTGGGTTGGCCCGGAAATCCAGGACAAAATGGCGGCAGTTGCTCCGCATCTGGATCTGACCGTTGATTACGGTTGGTTGTGGTTCATCTCTCAGCCGCTGTTCAAATTGCTGAAATGGATCCATAGCTTTGTGGGTAACTGGGGCTTCTCCATTATCATCATCACCTTTATCGTTCGTGGCATCATGTACCCGCTGACCAAAGCGCAGTACACCTCCATGGCGAAGATGCGTATGCTACAGCCTAAGATTCAGGCCATGCGTGAGCGTCTGGGCGATGACAAACAGCGTATCAGCCAGGAAATGATGGCGCTGTACAAAGCTGAGAAGGTTAACCCGCTGGGCGGCTGCTTCCCGCTGCTGATCCAGATGCCAATCTTCCTGGCGTTGTACTACATGCTGATGGGTTCCGTTGAACTGCGTCAGGCACCGTTTGCACTGTGGATCCATGACCTGTCTGCACAGGACCCATACTACATCCTGCCGATCCTGATGGGCGTAACGATGTTCTTCATTCAGAAGATGTCACCGACCACCGTGACCGACCCGATGCAGCAGAAGATCATGACCTTTATGCCGGTCATCTTCACCGTGTTCTTCCTGTGGTTCCCGTCAGGTCTGGTGCTGTACTATATCGTCAGCAACCTGGTAACCATTATCCAGCAGCAGTTGATTTACCGTGGTCTGGAAAAACGTGGCCTGCATAGCCGCGAGAAGAAAAAATCCTGATTCGGTGAGTTTTCGCTAAAATAAGGGCGGTCAGTTGACCGCCTTTTTTCTTTTCGTAGGGCGGATAAGCACAGCGCATCCGCCAAACAAAGCAACAGGAACATCATGAGCGATAATGACACTATCGTAGCCCAGGCCACGCCTCCAGGACGTGGCGGTGTGGGTATCCTGCGCATCTCCGGCCTCAAAGCGCGCGAGGTTGCCGAAACCGTGCTGGGTAAGTTACCCAAACCGCGCTACGCCGATTATCTTCCGTTTAAAGACGCCGACGGCAGCGTGCTGGATCAGGGCATCGCGCTATGGTTCCCCGGCCCGAACTCGTTCACCGGCGAAGATGTACTGGAGCTGCAAGGTCATGGCGGTCCGGTGATCCTCGACCTGCTGTTAAAACGTATCCTGACCATTCCAGGCCTGCGGATTGCCCGCCCAGGTGAGTTTTCAGAGCGCGCATTTCTCAACGATAAACTTGATTTAGCCCAGGCCGAAGCGATTGCGGATCTTATCGACGCCAGCTCCGAACAGGCGGCTCGCTCGGCGCTTAACTCACTGCAAGGCGCATTCTCTGCACGAGTTAATCATCTGGTAGAAGCCCTCACCCACTTGCGCATTTACGTCGAAGCGGCGATTGATTTCCCCGATGAAGAGATCGATTTCCTCTCCGACGGCAAAATTGAAGCCCAGCTTAATGACGTGATTGCCGATCTCGACGCGGTACGCGCCGAAGCACGTCAGGGCAGCCTGCTGCGTGAAGGCATGAAAGTGGTGATTGCCGGGCGTCCTAACGCCGGTAAATCGAGCCTGCTAAACGCGCTGGCGGGCCGTGAAGCCGCTATCGTTACCGATATCGCCGGAACCACGCGTGACGTACTGCGTGAGCATATCCACATTGATGGGATGCCGCTGCATATCATCGATACCGCCGGGTTACGCGAAGCCAGCGACGAAGTCGAACGCATTGGTATCGAGCGCGCATGGCAGGAAATTGAACAGGCCGACCGCGTGCTGTTTATGGTCGATGGCACCACGACAGACGCCGTAGATCCGGCAGAAATCTGGCCGGAATTTATTGCCCGTCTGCCTGCTAAACTGCCGATCACCGTGGTGCGCAATAAAGCCGATATTACTGGCGAAACGCTGGGGATGAGTGAAGTTAACGGCCATGCATTGATTCGCCTCTCAGCACGCACTGGCGAAGGTGTGGACGTTCTGCGTAACCATCTCAAACAGAGCATGGGCTTTGATACCAATATGGAAGGTGGTTTCCTGGCGCGTCGCCGTCACTTACAGGCGCTGGAGCAAGCGGCGGAGCATCTGCAGCAGGGTAAAGCGCAACTGCTGGGCGCATGGGCGGGTGAATTACTGGCGGAAGAACTGCGTCTGGCGCAGCAGAACTTAAGCGAGATCACAGGAGAGTTTACTTCTGACGATCTGCTGGGACGGATTTTCTCCAGCTTCTGTATTGGTAAGTAACCCGCAATTACGAAGCCGCATTCTGATTGTCAGATGCGGTTTCGCTTTCTTGTTGGCACTCTTATTATTAATCAACCCTTTTTATAAAAATTAAACTTCTCACATAATTTATTCTCTTAAAAAGAGCATTTAATATTGCTTCACGACCGTTTGTGATTCGATTCACATTTAAACAATTTCAGAATAGACAAAAATCTTGAGTATTATACTGTAGCGTCGTGTCTTTCGAGGATAAGTGCATTATGAATACCTTACATATATGTGTGACCTCAAAGTGGTTTAATATTGACAACAAGATTGTCGATCACCGCCCTTAATTTTCCCTTCTGTCGCCATCACCAGAGTCAAACCGATTAGATTCAATGTGATCTATGAGTTTGCTATATCTTTATTTTCCTTTTTATCTACATTATTTCCGTCTTAATTGCTTTATTAAGCTAATAATTGTAGATGTATATATTCTGGAAATTAATAGATATTGCAAATGTAATATTCACAGGGATCATTGCAATTAAAATAAATGAAGGATTATGTAATGGAAAACTTTAAACATCTCCCTGAACCGTTCCGCATTCGTGTTATTGAACCCGTAAAACGTACTACCCGCGCTTATCGTGAAGAAGCGATTATTAAATCCGGTATGAACCCATTTCTGCTGGATAGCGAAGATGTGTTTATCGATTTACTGACCGACAGCGGCACCGGGGCGGTGACGCAGAGTATGCAGGCAGCGATGATGCGCGGCGACGAAGCCTACAGCGGCAGTCGTAGCTACTATGCATTAGCTGAGTCAGTAAAAAATATCTTTGGTTATCAATACACCATTCCAACGCACCAGGGCCGAGGTGCAGAGCAAATCTATATTCCGGTACTGATTAAAAAGCGTGAGCAGGAAAAAGGCCTGGATCGCAGCAAAATGGTGGCGTTCTCTAACTATTTCTTCAACACCACTCAGGGCCATAGCCAGATTAACGGCTGTACCGTACGCAACGTCTATATCAAAGAAGCCTTCGATACTGGCGTGCGTTATGACTTTAAAGGTAACTTTGACCTTGAAGGATTAGAACGCGGTATTGAAGAAGTTGGCCCGAATAATGTGCCATATATCGTCGCGACCATCACCAGTAACTCCGCAGGCGGCCAGCCGGTTTCACTGGCGAACATGAAAGCGATGTACAGCATTGCGAAGAAATATGACATTCCAGTGGTAATGGACTCCGCACGCTTTGCCGAAAACGCCTATTTCATCAAACAGCGCGAAGCGGAATATAAAGACTGGACTATCGAGCAGATCACCCGTGAAACCTACAAATATGCCGATATGCTGGCGATGTCCGCCAAGAAAGATGCGATGGTGCCAATGGGTGGCCTGCTGTGCGTGAAAGATGACAGCTTCTTCGATGTCTACACCGAGTGCAGAACTCTTTGCGTGGTGCAGGAAGGCTTCCCGACATATGGCGGTCTGGAAGGCGGCGCAATGGAACGTCTGGCGGTAGGTCTGTATGACGGCATGAATCTGGACTGGCTGGCCTATCGTATTGCGCAGGTGCAGTATCTGGTCGATGGCCTGGAAGAGATTGGCGTAGTGTGTCAGCAGGCGGGCGGTCACGCGGCATTCGTGGATGCCGGTAAACTGTTACCGCATATCCCTGCAGACCAGTTTCCGGCACAGGCGCTGGCCTGCGAGCTGTATAAAGTCGCCGGTATCCGTGCGGTAGAAATTGGCTCTTTCCTGTTAGGTCGCGATCCGAAAACCGGTAAACAATTACCATGTCCGGCTGAGCTGCTGCGTTTAACCATTCCACGCGCAACTTATACGCAAACACATATGGACTTCATTATTGAAGCCTTCAAACATGTGAAAGAGAACGCGGCAAATATTAAAGGGTTAACCTTTACATACGAACCCAAAGTATTACGTCACTTCACCGCAAAACTGAAAGAAGTTTAATTAATATACTCAGAGTGGCTATAAGGATGTTAGCCACTCTTATTCTCTACATCCTCAATAACAAAAATAGCCTTCCTCTAAAGGTGGCATCATGACTGAACAATCAGAAAAAAAAACACTCTGCATTTTGGGGTGTCATGGTTATAGCGGGTACAGTAATTGGTGGAGGTATGTTTGCTTTACCTGTTGATCTAGCTGGTGCCTGGTTTTTTTGGGGCGCATTTATCCTCATCATTGCCTGGTTTTCAATACTACATTCTGGGTTATTGTTATTAGAAGCAAATTTAAATTATCCCGTCGGCTCCAGTTTTAATACCATCACCAAAGATTTAATCGGTAACACCTGGAACATTATTAGTGGTATTACGGTTGCTTTCGTTCTCTATATTCTCACCTACGCCTATATCTCCGCTAACGGCGCAATCATTAGCGAAACGATATCGATGAATTTCGGCTATCACGCTAATCCTCGCATTGTTGGGATCTGCACGGCCATTTTCGTCGCCAGCGTACTGTGGATAAGTTCGTTAGCCGCCAGTCGTATTACCTCGTTGTTTCTCGGCCTGAAAATTATCTCCTTTGTGATTGTGTTTGGTTCTTTCTTCTTCCAGGTCGATTATTCCATTCTGCGCGATGCCACCAGCACGACTTCGGGGACGTCTTACTTCCCGTATATCTTTATGGCTTTGCCGGTATGCCTGGCGTCATTTGGTTTCCACGGCAATATTCCCAGCCTGATTATTTGCTATGGCAAACGCAAAGATAAGCTAATCAAAAGCGTGATCTTCGGTTCGCTGCTGGCGTTGGTGATTTATCTCTTCTGGCTGTATTGCACAATGGGGAATATTCCGCGAGAAAGCTTTAAGGAGATTATCTCTTCGGGCGGCAATGTTGATTCGCTGGTAAAATCGTTCCTCGGCACCAAACAGCATGGCATTATCGAGTTTTGCCTGCTGGTGTTCTCAAACTTAGCTGTTGCCAGTTCATTCTTTGGCGTCACGCTGGGGCTGTTCGATTATCTGGCGGATCTGTTTAAGATTGATAACTCCCACGCCGGACGTTGCAAAACCGTGCTGTTAACTTTCCTGCCACCCGCTTTGTTGTATCTGGTCTTCCCTAATGGCTTTATTTACGGGATCGGCGGTGCCGGGTTGTGCGCCACCATCTGGGCGGTGATTATCCCCGCGGTACTGGCTATCAAAGCCCGCAAGAAATTTCCCAACCAGATATTCACAGTTTGGGGCGGTAATCTTATTCCGGCGATTGTTATTCTCTTTGGCATAACCGTGATTTTGTGCTGGTTTGGTAACGTCTTTAATGTGTTACCCAAATTTGGTTAAGCACTTCAAAAAGCCAGCGGTCATTCGCTGGCTTTTTGCCTGTCAGGAAATCACTCATGTCCAAATGGCAACTCGCCTGATTCTCTTTCACCACGTATGCTTTGCGTCACCTTACCGTCAGGACGCTAGCCCATGTCCCGTTTTTTGATTTGTAGTTTTGCTCTGGTTTTACTTTATCCCGCAGGTATTGATATGTATCTGGTCGGCTTGCCACGCATTGCCGCCGATCTCAATGCCAGCGAAGCGCAGTTGCATATAGCTTTCTCGGTTTATCTGGCGGGGATGGCGGCAGCAATGCTGTTTGCCGGTAAAGTGGCCGATCGTTCAGGAAGAAAACCTGTCGCCATTCCCGGCGCGGCGCTATTTATTATCGCCTCTGTGCTCTGTTCACTGTCTGAAACCAGCACGCTATTTCTTGTCGGACGCTTTATGCAAGGGCTGGGCGCTGGCTGCTGTTATGTCGTCGCATTCGCGATTTTACGCGACACGCTGGATGATCGACGCAGAGCAAAAGTGCTGTCATTGCTCAATGGTATTACCTGCATCATTCCGGTGTTAGCTCCGGTACTCGGGCACCTGATTATGCTCAAATTTCCGTGGCAGAGCCTGTTCTGGACAATGGCGATGATGGGCATCACTGTACTCATGTTGTCTTTGTTTATTTTAAAAGAAACACGCCCTGCTGCACCTGCTGCTTCGGACAGACCACGAGAGAATACCGAGTCGCTGCTTAATCGTTTTTTCCTTAGCCGTGTGCTTATCACCACTCTCAGCGTTTCTGTGATTCTTACCTTCGTGAATACGTCGCCTGTATTGATGATGGAAATTATGGGCTTCGAACGTGGTGAATACGCCACCATTATGGCGTTAACCGCAGGCGTCAGCATGACCGTTTCGTTTTCCACGCCGTTTGCATTGGGAATTTTTAAGCCGCGCACACTGATGATCACCTCACAAATGTTATTCCTGGCGGCGGGTATCATCCTTGCAGTTTCGCCTTCCCATGCGGTTTCGCTGTTTGGCATCACGCTGATTTGCGCCGGTTTCTCAGTGGGCTTCGGCGTGGCAATGAGCCAGGCATTAGGCCCGTTTTCATTACGCGCAGGCGTGGCCAGCTCGACGTTAGGCATTGCACAGGTTTGTGGCTCGTCACTGTGGATTTGGCTGGCGGCAGTGATTGGCATCAGCGCCTGGAATATGCTGATCGGGATTCTGATTGCCTGTAGCATAGTAAGCCTGTTGCTGATTATGCTCGTCGCACCTGGACGCCCTGTTGCCGCTCATGAAGAAATCCATCACCACGCTTGATCTCAATTTACTGCTCTGCCTGCAATTACTGATGCAGGAGCGCAGCGTGACCAAAGCGGCGAAGCGGATGAACGTAACACCTTCGGCAGTGAGTAAATCGCTGGCAAAGCTTCGGACATGGTTTGATGATCCGCTCTTTGTGAACTCCCCGTTGGGTCTGACGCCCACACCGCTGATGGTCAGCATGGAGCAAAATCTGGCGGAGTGGATGCAAATGAGCAATCAACTGCTGGACAAACCGCATCATGAAACGCCGCGCGGCCTGAAATTTGAGCTGGCGGCGGAGTCGCCGCTGATGATGATCATGTTTAATGCGCTATCGAAACAGATCTACCAGCGTTACCCCCAGGCGACTATTAAATTACGTAACTGGGATTACGATTCGCTGGATGCCATTACTCGTGGTGAAGTGGATATCGGTTTTTCCGGGCGTGAAAGTCATCCACGCTCCCGGGAACTGCTAAGTTCACTGCCGTTATCCATTGATTATGAAGTGCTATTTAGCGATTTACCCTGCGTCTGGCTGCGTAAAGATCATCCGGTGCTGAATGAAGCGTGGAACCTGGACTCGTTTCTGCGTTATCCGCATATCAGCATTTGCTGGGAACAGAGCGATACCTGGGCGCTGGACAATGTATTGCAAGAATCAGGACGCGAACGCACGATTGCTATGAGTCTACCGGAATTTGAGCAGGCGCTATTTATGGCGGCGCAGCCTGACAATCTGCTACTGGCGACCGCGCCACGCTACTGTCAGTACTACAACCAGCTCCACCAGCTTCCGCTGGTTGCTCTCCCTCTCCCGTTTGATGAAATCCAGCAAAAAAAGCTGGAAGTACCGTTTACTCTGTTGTGGCACAAACGGAATAGTCATAACCCGAAGATTGTCTGGTTACGAGAAACCATTAAAAATCTTTACGCCTCGATGGCATAATCAAGTTGTATGAAATACGACCATATCTCGCGTTTAAATGTAAAATATATGTAATAAGTTTATCCGAATCGAACTTTTCGCCGCTTTAGTCTGTCCATAGTTCCAGTAAATGATTACTCTTGTATTCATAATGGACCATTAAGCATGGAGCGAAAAATGGCGACTCACTTTGCCCGAGGAACGTTAACGGAAGGACATCTGATATCTGTTCGCCTACCCTCGCAGTGTCATCAAGAAACCCAAAATATTCCCCCTCATCGTCAAAGCCGTTTCCTGGCGTCCAGAGGTTTACTCGCAGAACTGATGTTCATGCTGTATGGCATTAGTGAATTGCCGGAAATCGTCACCCAGGCTAAAGGAAAGCCAGTTTTCCGCGATAAAAGTTTGCCATCATTTTCAATATCCTATGCCGGAAATATCGTCGGTGTGGCGTTAACAACCGAAGGCGAATGCGGCCTCGATATGGAACTCCAGCGCGCGACACGCGGGTTTCATAGCCCCCATGCACCCGATAACCCTATTTTTTCCAGCAATGAATCGTTATGGATCAGCAAACAGAACGATCCTAACGAAGCACGAGCGCAACTCATTACTTTGCGTCGAAGCGTGCTAAAACTTACCGGCGATGTACTGAATGACGACCCGCGCGATCTGCAATTGATGCCCATTGCGGGACGCCTGAAATGTGCCCATCTCAATCATGTAGAAGTATTATGCGACGCAGAGAACGTGCTGGTGTGGTCCGTGGCAGTCACTCCGGCAATTGAAAAGCTCAATGTCTGGGAGTTTGATGGCAAACAAGGCTGGAAAAGCCTGCCTGATATTCACAACCGTGCCAACAACCCCACCAGCCGGATGATGCGTTTTGCCCAGCTCTCTACCGTGAAGTCTTTTTCGCCAAATTAATAAACAACCACAGGAGTCATCATGTCTGAAAAATTGAAGGTGGTTACGTTATTGGGGAGCCTGCGTAAAGGTTCATTTAATGGCATGGTTGCACGTACGCTGCCGAAAATTGCCCCGGCGGGTATGGAAGTCAACGCGTTGCCTTCCATTGCCGATATTCCCCTGTATGACGCAGATGTTCAGCAGGAAGAAGGCTTTCCCGCGACAGTTGAAGCTCTGGCGGAACAGATCCGTCAGGCTGACGGTGTGGTGATTGTCACGCCGGAATATAACTACTCGGTGCCGGGTGGGCTGAAAAATGCCATCGACTGGCTATCTCGCCTGCCGGATCAACCGTTGGCCGGTAAACCGGTGCTGATTCAGACCAGTTCAATGGGTGTGATTGGCGGCGCACGTTGTCAGTATCACCTGCGCCAGATTCTGGTCTTCCTCGATGCAATGGTAATGAACAAACCTGAGTTTATGGGCGGCGTGATTCAGAACAAAGTCGATCCGCAAACCAGAGAGGTGATTGATCAGGGAACGCTGGATCACCTGGCCGGGCAGTTAACTGCGTTTGGCGAGTTTATTCAGCGGGTGAAAATCTAAATAAAAAACCCGCCAGCAATAACGCATGGCGGGTTTTTTAGCGTGCTATCGATTTTAATGAGCGTCAATAAACACAATTTTCAGGATAAACAGCAGTGCAACGATGACTACGCACGGGCTTAGATCACGCAGACGTCCTGTGCCGATCTTCATCACGCAGTAGGAGATAAAGCCCAGCGCGATACCTTCGGTAATCGAGAAACTGAACGGCATCATCACAGCGGTAATAAACGCCGGAACGGATTCAGTCAGATCCTGCCATTTCACGCGTGCTAAACTGGAAGTCATCAGTACGCCAACGTAAATCAGCGCACCAGCAGCAGCATAGCCAGGCACCATTCCCGCCAGCGGCGACAAGAAGATAACCAGCAGGAACAGCAAACCAACAACCACTGCCGTCAGACCGGTACGACCGCCAACGGAAACACCAGAAGAAGATTCAATATACGCCGTGACAGAAGATGTACCGATAAACGAACCGGTAACAGAAGAGATACTGTCGACATACAGCGCCTGCTTCATGCGCGGGAATTTACCCTTTTCATCAGCCAGACCCGCCTTATCGGTCACGCCAATCAGGGTGCCGGAGGAGTCAAACAGGTTGACCAGCATGAAAGAGAAAATTACGCCTGCCAGGCCGAGGTTAAACGACCCGGCCAAATCCACGTGCCCCACCACCGTCATTACGCTCGGCGGCGCAGAGACGATGCCGTTGTAGTGCACATCACCCAGCATCCAGCCCAGAAGCGTCGTCACCACGATGGAAACCAGCACCGCCGCGTGAATGTTGCGCGAGGCCAGAATAGCAATGATGAAGAAGCCGAGGATACCCAGCAGTACGCTGTGAGATGTCAGGTTACCGATACTCACCAGCGTTTCCGGGTTAGCAACAATCACCCCCGCGTTTTTCAGCCCCATCATACCAATGAACAGACCGATACCGCTGGTAATGCCCACACGCAGACTTACTGGAATGTTGGCAATCATCCAGTAGCGAACGCGGAAAATAGTCAGCAGCAGCAGACCAATCGCGCCCCAGAAAATTGCGCCCATCCCGACTTGCCACGGCAAGCCCATCGCCTGCACCACTACAAAAGCGAAGAACGCGTTCAGGCCCATAGCGGGAGCCAGCGCGACTGGCAGGTTAGCAAACAGCCCCATCAGAATACTGCCGAACGCAGCAATCAGACAGGTGGTGACGAAGACGGCGCTGGTGTCCATGCCAGCTACGCCAAGAATTTGCGGGTTAACAAAAACGATGTAAACCATCGTCAGGAAAGTGGTAAAACCGGCGATCACTTCGGTCCGTGCCGTCGTGCCATGTTCGCGCAGTTTAAACACGCGTTCCAGCATCCCCTGGCCAGAAGCCTGGGTTGTGTGTTGTTGACTCATTATCTATTTCCGAACAAGGAGGGAAAATCCGTCGCTATCCTATACCAAAATGAGACAATATGGACGGCTGAAGATAACTTTTTTTAATTGTATTTGCTTATACGGCAACGATTGCGTCACTCAAATCTGCATGACGAAAACGTTAAACTAACGATAAAGGAAAGACATGTCCCAGATAGAAGCGGTATTTTTCGACTGCGACGGTACGCTGGTCGACAGCGAGGTTATTTGCTCTCGTGCCTATGTCACGATGTTCAAAGAGTTTGGCATTAACGTTGATCTTGAAGAGATTTTTACCCGCTTTAAAGGCGTAAAACTCTACGAAATCATCGACATCATTAGCAAAGAACAGGGCGTAGAAATAGTCCGTGCCGATGCCGAACACGTTTATCGTGCAGAGGTGGCGCGTCTGTTTGATAGCGAACTGGAGGTGATTGCGGGAGCAAACGCCTTACTGGAAAGCGTGAAAGTGCCGATGTGCGTCGTCTCTAACGGTCCGGTCAACAAAATGCAGCATTCACTCGGCAAGCTCAACATGCTGCACTATTTCCCGGAAAAACTGTTCAGCGGTTACGACATTCAGCGTTGGAAACCCGATCCGGCATTAATGTTCCACGCCGCAAAAGCAATGAATGTGAACGTTGAAAACTGCATTCTGGTCGATGACTCCAGCGCAGGAGCACAGTCAGGAATCGATGCCGGTATGGAAGTGTTTTACTTCTGCGCTGACCCGCACAATAAGCCGATCGTTCATCCGAAAGTCACTACCTTTACCCATCTTTCGCAGTTGCCGGAACTGTGGAAGGCGCGTAGCTGGGATATTACACGGTAAATAAAGAAACCCGGTGATATGTTCACCGGGCAGATTACATATTCACATTTTGCCGGATGCGGCGTAAACGCCTTATCCGTCCTACAGTTAGCGTTACTTTTTCGGTTCTTTTTCTGCCAGCAGTTTATCCAGCTCATCACCGCCTACGTGGCGGAAATCTTGCCCCTTCACGTAGTAGAAGATGTATTCGCAGATATTCTGGCAGCGGTCACCAATACGCTCGATGGAGCGTGCACAGAACAGCGCGGTAAGTACGCTCGGAATGGTGCGCGAATCTTCCATCATGTAGGTCATCAGTTGACGAACAATACCTTCGTACTCCTGATCAACTTTTTTATCTTCACGATAGATTCGTACCGCTTCGTCAATGTCCATGCGCGCGAACGCGTCCAGCACGTCGTGCAGCATTTGGATGGTGTGACGCCCCAGCGACTCCAGACTGACTAACAATGGCTGATGCTGCTGGGAGAATTTCTCCAGCGCAGTACGGCAAATTTTGTCCGCCACATCACCAATACGCTCCAGCTCAGCGATAGTTTTACTGATCACCATCACCAGACGCAGGTCGCTCGCCGTCGGCTGACGTTTGGCAATAATGCGCACGCAGGCTTCATCGATCGCCACTTCCATCATGTTGACGTTTTTGTCGCCTTCGATCACGCGCTTCGCCAGATCGCTGTCCTGGTTGTGCATCGCAGTGATGGCATCGGTAAGCTGTTGCTCCACCATCCCGCCCATGGTCATCACCTGCGTGCGGATGCTTTCCAGTTCGGCGTTGAACTGGCCGGAAATATGTTTATTAAGATTGAGACTGTCCATAACGCACTCCTGAATCAACCGTAACGACCGGTGATGTAGTCTTCTGTTTGTTTCTTCGCTGGCTTGGTGAACAGATCGTCCGTGTTGCTGAACTCAATCAATTCGCCCAGGTACATAAACGCCGTGTGGTCAGAACAACGCGCAGCCTGCTGCATGTTGTGAGTTACGATCACTACGGTGTAATCCTGCTTCAATTCGGTGATCAGCTCTTCAATACGCCCGGTGGAGATAGGGTCGAGTGCCGAACACGGTTCATCGAGCAACAACACCTCCGGGCGAATAGCGATACCACGCGCAATGCACAGACGTTGTTGCTGACCACCAGAGAGAGAGTAACCACTCTGGTGTAATTTATCTTTGGTTTCGTTCCACAATGCGGCCTTGGTCAATGCCCACTGTACACGCTCGTCCATGTCGGCACGGGAGAGTTTCTCAAACAGACGGACACCAAAGGCAATGTTGTCGTAAATGGACATCGGGAACGGCGTCGGTTTCTGGAACACCATGCCCACTTTCGCACGCAGCAGGGCGATATCCTGAGTGTTGGTCAGGATGTTGTCGCCATCAAGCAGAATTTCACCTTCCGCACGCTGCTCCGGATACAGTTCAAACATTTTGTTGAAGGTACGCAGCAGCGTCGATTTACCGCAGCCAGACGGCCCGATAAACGCCGTAACCTGGTTTTTAGCGATATCCAGGTTGATGTTTTTCAGGGCATGGAATTTGCCGTAGTAGAAGTTCAAATTACGAACCTGAATTTTACTCGGGGCAGTTTCAACCATACTCATTGCAATCTTTTCCTCATCGTGCCTGATGCACTTCGCTAATCAGGCTTACCGTAGGCCGGATAAGGCGTTCACGCCGCATCCGGCAAAGTGTTAACCGTGTTTATTCTTGGCAAAAACAACGCGCGCCAGAATGTTCAGCAGCAGTACGCACAGGGTAATGATCAACACACCAGCCCAGGCCAGTTGCTGCCATTCCGCAAACGGGCTCATCGCGAACTTAAAGATCGTTACCGGCAGGTTAGCGATCGGCTGCATCATGTCCGTGCTCCAGAACTGGTTGGAGAGCGCGGTAAACAGCAGCGGTGCGGTTTCACCCGCAATACGAGCAATCGCCAGCAGAATACCGGTCATAATCCCGGAGACCGACGCTTTCAGAGTAATCGCGGAGATCATCTTCCACTTCGGCGTCCCCAGCGCATAAGCCGCTTCACGCAGGCTGTCCGGCACCAGTTTCAGCATGTTCTCGGTGGTGCGGATAACAATCGGCACCTGCAACAGTGCCAGGGCAATCACGCCAGCCCAACCGGAGAAGTGCTCCATCTGAGCCACCACGATGGTATAAACAAACAGACCAACAACAATCGACGGCGCGGAGAGCAGAATGTCGTTAATGAAGCGAATAACTTCAGCCAGCCAGGATTTACGTCCATATTCCGCCAGATAAATCCCCGCCATAATCCCCAGCGGCGTACCGAATACCGTGGCCCACAAAATTAACAGGCCGCTACCCGCCAGGGCGTTCGCCAGGCCACCGCCTTCTGTATTTGGCGGCGGCGTCATTTCGGTGAACAGCGCCAGAGACATACCGTCGATACCGCGGGTGATGGTGGACATTAAAATCCAGATCAGCCAGAACAGACCGAAAGCCATCGTCGCCATTGAGAGCGTCAGCGCAATACGGTTTTTGAGGCGGCGACGCGCCTGCATTTTGCGGCGGGATTCTGCCAGCGCCGCGGTAGTTTGTGTTTCAACCATAGCCATTAGCGTGCCCCCTCATTCTTAGCCAGGCGCATAATCATAAACTTCGATGCGGCCAGGACGATGAAGGTAATCACAAACAGGATCAGGCCGAGTTCCATCAGTGCAGCCACGTGCAGACCGGATTCTGCTTCCGCAAATTCGTTCGCCAACGCGGAAGTAATACTGTTACCTGGCATATACAGCGAGGCGCTGTCGAGCTGGTAGGTGTTACCGATGATAAAGGTCACCGCCATCGTTTCACCGAGCGCGCGCCCCAGACCCAGCATAATGCCGCCGATCACACCATTTTTGGTGAACGGAAGAACGATACGCCAGATAACTTCCCAGGTGGTGCAGCCGATACCGTAGGCTGACTCTTTCATCATCACCGGGGTTTGTTCGAAGACATCGCGCATTACCGCCGCAATGTACGGAATGATCATAATGGCGAGGATCACGCCCGCCGCGAGGATACCGATACCAAATGCCGGGCCGGAGAACAGCGCGCCAACAATCGGGATATTCGACATGATATTGCCGACTGGTTCCTGGAAGTAGACGGCAAACAGCGGTGCAAAAATAAACAGCCCCCACATGCCGTAAACGATACTTGGAATGGCTGCCAGCAGTTCAATGGCGATACCCAGCGGGCGCTTCAGCCAGCCTGGCGCAAGCTCTGTCAGGAACAGGGCAATCCCGAAACTCACCGGGACGGCGATCAGCAGCGCGATAAACGAAGTCACCAGCGTACCGTAGATCGGCACCAGCGCCCCGTAAATATCGTTCGGCGCATCCCACTCTTTGGTCCACAGGAAAGCCAGACCAAATTTCTGAATGCTCGGCCAGGAGGAGATGATCAGAGAGACAATAATGCCACCCAACATCAATAGCACAATCAGCGCCGCCAGTTTTACCAGCACGCTGAAAATTATGTCGCCCTTTTTACCCGGTGGGTTAAAAGCAGGCTTGGTTGCAGCCATAAGTTACTCTTCAGTTAAACGCGTTTACAAAGTCATTTTGTAATGCCGGATACGGTGTAAAACGCCTTATCCGGCCTGGAGTTTTATTAGTACAGCGGCTTACCGCTACTGTCTTTAATATTGGTCTTCCACGCAGCGCGAACCTGTTCAACTACGCTATCCGGCAGGCTGGCGTAATCCAGGTCGTTGGCCTGTTTAGCTCCGGTTTTGTATGCCCAGTCGAAGAACTTCAGCACTTCTGCACCTTGCTCTGGTTTCTTCTGATCTTTGTGAACCAGAATGAACGTGGTAGAGGTGATCGGCCACGCATCTTCGCCTTTCTGGTTGGTCAGATCCTGAGCGAATGTTTTGCTCCAGTCTGCGCCTTTTGCCGCATTTGCGAAGTTCTCTTCGGTCGGCGCAACAGGTTTACCATCAGCGGAGATCAGTTTGGTGTAGGCGAGGTTGTTTTGCTTCGCGTAAGCATATTCAACGTAGCCAATTGCCCCAGGCAGACGCTGAACAAATGCGGCAATACCGTCGTTACCTTTACCACCCAGACCGATCGGCCATTTTACGGTAGAGCCAGTACCAACGCTGTTTTTCCACTCTTCATTTACTTTCGCCAGGTAGCTGGTGAAAACGAAAGAAGTCCCGGAGCCATCTGCGCGGCGCACCACGGCGATGTTCTGTGAAGGCAGTTTCAGACCCGGATTCAGTTTGACGATCGCTTCGTCATCCCACTTTTTAATTTTGCCCAGGTAGATGTCACCGAGGGTTTTACCATCCAGCACCAGTTCGCCAGATTTAAGACCCGGCAGGTTAACTGCCAGCACGACGCCGCCAATCACGGTCGGAAATTGGAACAGTCCTTCCTGAGCCAGTTTTTCGTCAGACAGCGGTGCGTCAGAAGCACCGAAATCAACGGTGTTAGCGATAATCTGTTTTACGCCACCAGAAGAACCAATCCCCTGGTAGTTAACTTTATTACCGGTTTCTTTCTGGTAAGTGTCAGCCCATTTGGCATACACCGGCGCAGGGAAGGTTGCACCTGCACCTGTCAGGCTTGCTTCTGCAAACACAGAGAAAGCACTCATCGATAAGGTCGCGGCGACAACAGTTGCGACGGTGGTACGCATAACTTTCATAATGTCTCCTGGGAGGATTCATAAAGCATTGTTTGTTGGCTACAAGAAGCAAAATAGGACAAACAGGTGACAGTTATATGTAAGGTTTATGACAGTTTTATGACAGAGAAAGAAAGCCTTCACTCTTATTTAAATAACCATTTAAATTCAGTATGTTACAAATATTAATAAAGAAGAGATAACAGAAAATTTTCACTCTGTGACAGTGAAAAAATAGCCGAAGATGACGATTTGTCACATGACGTGGGCTGGATGTTTGATTAAAAACATAACAGGAAAAAATGCCCTGCGAAAGCAGGGCATCTGTGTATTACTCAACCGTAACCGATTTTGCCAGGTTACGCGGCTGGTCAACGTCGGTGCCTTTGATCAGCGCGACGTGGTACGCCAATAGTTGCAGCGGAACAGTATAGAAGATCGGAGCAATCACTTCTTCCACATGCGGCATCTCGATGATGTGCATGTTATCGCTGCTCACAAATCCTGCATCCTGATCGGCAAAGACGTACAACTGACCGCCACGCGCACGAACTTCTTCGATGTTGGATTTTAGTTTTTCCAGCAGTTCGTTGTTCGGTGCAACGACGATAACCGGCATATCAGCGTCAATCAGCGCCAGCGGGCCGTGTTTCAGTTCGCCCGCAGCATAGGCTTCGGCGTGAATGTAGGAGATCTCTTTCAGCTTCAATGCGCCTTCCAGCGCGATGGGGTACTGATCGCCACGGCCCAGGAACAACGCGTGGTGTTTATCAGAAAAATCTTCCGCCAGAGCTTCAATACGTTTGTCCTGAGACAGCATCTGCTCGATACGGCTCGGCAGCGCCTGCAGACCATGCACGATGTCATGTTCAATGGAGGCATCCAGGCCTTTCAGGCGGGACAGTTTTGCCACCAGCATCAACAGCACAGTTAACTGAGTGGTGAATGCTTTGGTGGACGCCACGCCAATTTCAGTACCTGCGTTGGTCATCAGCGCCAAATCGGATTCACGAACCAGAGAAGAGCCTGCAACGTTACAGATTGCCAGCGAGCCGAGATATCCCAGCTCTTTCGACAGGCGCAGGCCAGCCAGTGTATCCGCGGTTTCTCCCGACTGCGACAGGGTGATCATCAGACTGTTACGGCGAACAGCAGATTTGCGATAGCGGAATTCAGAGGCGATTTCGACGTCGCACGGAATACCAGCCAGCGATTCAAACCAGTAACGGGAAACCATACCTGAATTGTACGAAGTACCACAGGCGAGGATCTGAATATGCTCAACCTTCGACAGCAGTTCATCTGCGTTCGGCCCCAGTTCACTTAGATCCACCTGACCGTGGCTGATACGCCCGGCAAGAGTGTTTTTGATCGCGTTCGGCTGTTCGTAGATCTCTTTCTGCATGTAATGACGGTAAATGCCTTTATCGCCCGCATCATATTGCAGATTGGATTCGATATCCTGGCGTTTAACTTCCGCGCCAGATTTATCGAAGATGTTTACTGAACGGCAAGTGATTTCCGCAATATCACCCTCTTCAAGGAAGATAAAGCGACGGGTCACCGGCAGCAGTGCCAGTTGGTCAGAAGCGATAAAGTTTTCGCCCATGCCAAGGCCGATAACCAGCGGACTACCGGAACGAGCCGCCAGCAGGGTATCCGGGTGACGGGTATCCATAATTACCGTGCCGTAAGCGCCACGCAGTTGCGGGATAGCACGCAGAACAGCTTCACGCAGGGTGCCGCCCTGTTTCAGTTCCCAGTTAACCAAATGCGCAATCACTTCGGTGTCGGTTTCAGAAACGAAGGTATAGCCACGCGCTTTTAACTCTTCACGCAGTGGTTCATGGTTTTCGATGATGCCGTTATGCACCACCACAATGTGTTCAGAAACATGCGGATGCGCATTCACTTCTGAAGGTTCACCGTGGGTCGCCCAACGGGTATGAGCAATACCCGTTCCGCCATGCAGAGGATGTTCTTCCGCTGCCTGGGCCAGCATTTGCACTTTACCGAGACGACGCAGACGGGTCATATTACCGTCCGCATCGACTACTGCCAGGCCAGCAGAGTCATAACCGCGGTATTCCAGACGACGTAAACCTTCAAGAAGGATCTCAGCTACATCACGTTGCGCGATCGCGCCAACAATTCCACACATAGTTTTTAATTCCGATTGATATCGTTGTCGGTCAACCTGTATGCCCGTTTTTCCGGGCGCCCCGAGCCTTGTAGAGAGTGGGGTTATTTTTATAGTTACTGCTTGCGGGCGGGAGATTATGTTATCTCTTCATCCCAGGAGGCCGGATTACCCGGCCAGAATTACTTTTTCTTTACTGGACGACGCCAACCTTCTTTTTGCGACTGCTGCACGCGGCTAATTGCCAGAGCGTTTTCGCCAACATTGCGCGTTACGGTAGTACCCGCAGCAATAGTCGCGCCTTTACCAACCGTTACCGGTGCAACAAGTTGGGTGTCAGAGCCGACAAACACATCGTCGCCAATAATGGTTTTAAATTTATTCGCACCATCATAGTTGCAGGTAATGGTTCCTGCACCGATGTTAACGTTATCACCGATTTCCGCATCGCCCAGATAAGTCAGATGACCGGCTTTTGAACCTTTACCCAGACGCGCTTTTTTCATCTCAACAAAGTTACCGACGTGTGCGCCTTCAAGCAGCTCTGCCCCCGGGCGCAGACGGGCAAACGGGCCAATGGTACAGGCCGCTGCCAGATTCGCGTCTTCCACCACTGTATATGGGCTGATTTCGCAATCATCACCAATCACGCTGTTTTTAATCACGCAACCAGTGCCAATTTTCACGCGATTGCCGAGAGTAACATTACCCTCGATGATAACGTTAGTATCAATTTCAACATCACGCCCGTGAGTAAGCGTTCCGCGCAGATCAAAACGGGCCGGATCGCGTAGCATAACCCCTGCCAACAGCAGTTTTTCAGCCTGTTCGGACTGATAAACGCGCTCCAGACGGGAGAGTTGCAGGCGGTTATTCACGCCTTCAACTTCGCTTAAGCGTTGCGGATGTACAGCGACGATTTCACGCCCTTCCTGATACGCCAGCGCAATAATATCGGTGATGTAGTATTCGCCCTGAGCGTTATTGTTAGTCAGCTTCGCCAGCCAGCGTTTCATATCTGCGCCGTTGGCGATCAGAATGCCGGTGTTGATTTCCTGAATCTGACGCTGCTCATCGGTGGCATCTTTATGTTCAACAATGCCAGTAACTTTGCCGTTTTCACGGGTGATACGACCATAACCGGTCGGGTCATCCAGTTTCACCGTCAACAGGCCAATGCCGCCCTGCGGTTTAGCATCACGCAGACGCTGGAGTGTTTCGACAGAGATCAGCGGTACGTCGCCGTAAAGCATTAAAATGTCTTCATCATCGGCAAAGAAAGGCGCAGCCTGCTGCATCGCATGACCAGTACCCAGTTGCTCTGCCTGAAGTACCCAGTTCAGGTTGTCATCTTTCAGCGCCTGTTTAAGCAGATCGCCACCGTGACCATACACCAGATGAACGTGTGCTGCGCCTAATTCATTCGCAGCATCAATGACATGCTGAACCATCGCTTTCCCGGCAAGGGTATGCAGCACTTTCGGAAGATCGGAATACATGCGAGTGCCTTTGCCCGCGGCAAGGATCACTACGCTCATAGCATTATTCAACATACGCGTCCTGACTGTAATTTGAGAACGAATTTAAACCGCTTCACCTTGAAAAAACTACATTTTTTTCATCGTGAAATGGACAGAGGATAAATTGTTCAATAACGGATTATCCTCGCTGGCGAAAGCACCATTTTCGACCATCGTCACGCCTTTTGTCTGCATAAAAGTAAGGCATCACCTTCATTTAAGCGTCAGCCTGATGTTTTTGCTCTTATTTCGATCAATGAATAAACAAGAAAACCAACGAAGGATTTCGCTGAGTTATAAAGACGGTTTAATTGCGGGATATAAAAACATAGCAGAACAAATCTCGCGGCGACGCGCGAAAAAAAACCAGCCTGTTTCCAGACTGGCTTTTGTGCTTTTCAAGCCGGTGTTACATCGCTTTTTTAGTCAACTCGATAACGCGCAACTGCGCGATCGCTTTGGCCAGTTCCGCAGACGCCTGAGCGTAATCTACGTCGCCGTGAGAGCTGCTAATGTGCTCTTCAGCCTTACGTTTCGCTTCCATGGCTCGCGCTTCGTCGAGATCCTGGCCGCGAATTGCGGTGTCGGCCAGAACGGTCACGTTGCCAGGCTGCACTTCAAGAATGCCGCCAGACAGATAGATAAACTCTTCATGACCGTGCTGTTTCACGATGCGAATCATACCAGGCTTAATGGCGGTGAGCAGCGGTGCGTGGCCCGGGTAAATTCCCAGTTCACCTTCGCTACCCGTTACCTGGATTTTCTCGACCAGACCAGAGAACATTTGTTGCTCTGCGCTGACGACGTCCAGGTGGTAAGTCATTGCCATATCACCCTCCGATTAAGGCGTTAAAGTTTTTTGGCTTTTTCCACAGCTTCTTCGATGGAACCGACCATGTAGAACGCCTGCTCCGGCAGGTGATCGTATTCGCCTTCCATGATGCCTTTAAAGCCACGGATGGTGTCTTTCAGGGAGACGTATTTACCCGGAGAACCGGTGAATACTTCTGCCACGAAGAACGGCTGGGACAGGAAGCGCTGGATCTTACGAGCGCGCGCTACCACCAGTTTATCTTCTTCAGACAGTTCATCCATACCCAAGATGGCGATGATGTCTTTCAGTTCCTGATAACGTTGCAGGATGGACTGTACGCCACGCGCGGTGTCGTAGTGTTCCTGACCAACTACCAGCGGATCCAACTGACGGCTGGTGGAGTCCAGCGGGTCAACGGCCGGGTAGATACCCAGAGACGCGATCTGACGGCTCAGTACCACGGTTGCGTCAAGGTGCGCAAAGGTGGTGGCCGGTGATGGGTCAGTCAAGTCATCCGCAGGTACGTATACCGCCTGAACGGAGGTGATAGAACCTGTTTTGGTGGAGGTGATACGTTCCTGCAGAACACCCATCTCTTCCGCCAGGGTCGGCTGATAACCTACCGCTGAAGGCATACGGCCAAGCAGTGCGGATACTTCCGTACCGGCCAGGGTGTAACGATAGATGTTGTCAACGAACAGCAGAACGTCACGACCTTCGTCACGGAATTTCTCCGCCATGGTCAGGCCGGTCAGTGCAACGCGCAGACGGTTTCCCGGCGGCTCGTTCATCTGGCCATACACCAGGGATACTTTATCGATAACGTTGGAGTCGGTCATTTCGTGGTAGAAGTCGTTACCCTCACGAGTACGTTCACCTACGCCCGCAAACACAGAGTAACCGGAGTGCTCGATCGCGATGTTACGAATAAGCTCCATCATGTTTACGGTTTTACCAACACCCGCACCACCGAACAGACCAACTTTACCGCCCTTCGCGAACGGACACATCAGGTCGATAACTTTGATACCGGTTTCCAGCAGTTCCTGAGAGTTTGACAGCTCTTCGTAGGAAGGTGCTGCGCGGTGAATCGCCCAACGCTCTTCTTCACCGATCTCGCCTTTCATGTCGACCGGTTCGCCCAGTACGTTCATGATACGGCCCAGAGTCGCTTTACCTACCGGGACTTCGATCGGGTGTTCGAGGTCTTTTACATCCAGACCGCGACGCAGACCGTCGGAGGAACCCATTGCGATGGTACGCACGATACCGCCGCCGAGCTGCTGCTGAACTTCCAGCACCAGACGCTCATTACCATTTTGCACCTCAAGAGCATCGTACACGCGCGGTACGGCATCCTGAGGGAATTCGACGTCAACTACGGCGCCGATTACCTGGACAATCTTTCCAGTAGCCATCTTAAATCCTCTACGAAATAACCTGTTTAAACCGCGGCGGCCCCCGAGACGATCTCGGTGAGTTCCTGAGTAATGCTGGCCTGACGAGCTTTGTTGTATACCAACTGCAGCTCTTTAATCAGGCTGCCGCCATTGTCGGTCGCGGCTTTCATCGCCACCATACGGGCGGCCTGCTCGCTGGCCAGGTTTTCAACCACGCCCTGATAAACCTGAGATTCGACATAACGACGCAGCAGGGTATCCAGCAACGCCTTCGGATCGGGTTCGTACAGGTAATCCCAGGATTTATGTTTCAGATCATCATCATCTGACTCCGGTAACGGCAGCAGTTGGCTGATAGTCGGAACCTGAGACATGGTGTTAATAAATTTGTTGCTGACAATGTAAAGCTTGTCCAGACGGCCTTCGTCGTAGGCCTGCAACATCACTTTTACCGGACCGATCAGTTCGGACAGGGAAGGGTTATCCCCCATACCTGTAACCTGGGCAACAACATTGCCGCCCACGGAGTTGAAGAACGACACACCTTTCGAGCCGATCATTGCGAGGTCGCATTGAACGCCTTTGTCGGTCCAGGTCTTCATTTCCGCCAGCAGTTTTTTGAACAGGTTAATGTTCAAACCACCGCACAAACCACGGTCGGTCGACACCACCAGGTAGCCCACGCGTTTAACGTCGCGATCTTCCAGGTATGGGTGCTTATATTCCAGATTACCGTGTGCAAGGTGACCAATCACTTTGCGCATGGTTTCTGCATAAGGACGGCTGGCCGCCATGCGATCCTGCGATTTACGCATTTTGGAAGCGGCGACCATCTCCATCGCTTTAGTGATCTTTTGCGTGTTCTGGACGCTTGCGATCTTACTACGTATCTCTTTTGCGCCGGCCATGAGCTTCTCCTCAATGCCTTGCGGCCTGCCCTAAGGCAAGCCGCCAGACGTTACCAGGATTGGGTTGCTTTGAAGGAATCGAGGATGCCTTTCAGCTTGCCTTCGATTTCGTCGTTGTAGCCACCGGTCTGGTTGATCTCTTGCATCAACGGAGCGTGATCACGGTCGACGTAAGCCAGCAGAGCGGCTTCGAAGCTGCCGATTTTCGACAGTTCAACATCCGCCAGGTAACCACGTTCTGCTGCGAACAGAACCAGAGACTGCTGCGCAACGGACATCGGCGCATACTGTTTCTGTTTCAGCAGTTCGGTCACTTTCTGACCGTGGTCAAGCTGCTTACGCGTTGCATCGTCAAGGTCGGATGCAAACTGAGAGAACGCTGCCAGTTCACGATACTGCGCCAGAGCGGTACGGATACCACCGGACAGTTTTTTCATGATCTTGGTCTGTGCTGCCCCACCAACACGGGATACGGAGATACCCGGGTTAACCGCAGGACGAATACCGGCGTTGAACAGGTTGGTTTCCAGGAAGATCTGACCATCGGTAATAGAGATTACGTTGGTCGGAACGAACGCAGAAACGTCACCAGCCTGAGTTTCGATAATCGGCAGCGCGGTCAGAGAACCGGTTTTCCCTTTCACTTCACCTTTGGTGAAAGCTTCAACGTATTCGGCGTTAACACGCGCAGCACGCTCCAGCAGACGAGAGTGGAGGTAGAATACGTCACCCGGGAATGCTTCACGTCCTGGCGGACGACGGAGCAGCAGGGAGATCTGACGGTAAGCAACAGCCTGTTTAGACAGGTCATCGTAAATGATCAGCGCATCTTCACCACGGTCACGGAAGTATTCGCCCATTGCGCAACCCGCATACGGTGCCAGGTATTGCAGTGCAGCGGATTCAGACGCGGTTGCTACCACAACGATGGTGTTAGCCAGTGCGCCGTGCTCTTCCAGTTTACGTACCACGTTAGAAATGGTGGACGCTTTCTGACCGATAGCAACATAGATACATTTGATACCGGAATCGCGCTGGTTGATGATGGCATCGATAGCCAGTGCGGTTTTACCGGTCTGACGGTCACCGATGATCAATTCACGCTGACCACGACCGATTGGGATCATGGAGTCAACAGCTTTATAACCAGTCTGTACCGGCTGATCTACGGACTGACGTTCGATAACGCCCGGAGCGATAGCTTCTACAGCAGAGAAGCCGTCGTGATCCAGCGGACCTTTACCGTCGATTGGCGCACCCAGAGTGTTAACCACACGGCCCAGCAGGCCACGGCCAACCGGAACTTCCAGGATACGGCCAGTACACTTAACTTTCATGCCTTCGGCAAGGTCAGCGTACGGGCCCATAACAACCGCACCTACAGAGTCGTGCTCGAGGTTCAGTGCGATAGCGTAACGGTTACCCGGCAGGGAGATCATTTCACCCTGCATACAATCGGCCAGGCCGTGGATGCGGATAACACCGTCACTTACAGAAACAATAGTACCTTCGTTGTGAGCTTCACTCACAACATTGAACTGAGCAATGCGCTGCTTGATCAGTTCGCTGATTTCGGTGGAATTCAGTTGCATGCTCCAGTCCCCTTAAGACTGCAAGACGTCTGCAAGGCGCTCAAGACGACCGCGTACGCTGCCATCAATGACCATATCACCCGCTCGGATGATAACGCCTGCCATTACAGACTTATCGATTTTGCAATTCAGCTTAACTTTGCGTGACAGACGTTTTTCCATCGCAGCAGAAATTTTCGCGAGCTGTTGTTCACTCAGCGCGGCAGCGGAAATGACGTCTACCTCAGCGGTAGCCTCACTCACAGCACGCAGGTGAATAAACTGCTCCAGAACATCCGGGAGCGCGTTAAGACGACCATTTTCAGCCATAACCCGAATCAGGTTCTGACCGTTTTCGTCCAGTTGCTCACCACAAACTGCGATAAACGACCCGGCGAGCGTTTCTGGTGCCAGTGCACCAGACAGAAGCTCTGCCATCTGTTCGTTTTTGGTTACCTCGGCGGCAAACGCCAGCATGTCCTGCCAGCGTTCTACACTTTGGTGTTCGACGGCAAAGTCAAAAGCTGCTTTGGCGTAGGGGCGAGCTACCGTAATAAATTCAGACATCAGCCCCTCCCTCCTTACAGTTCAGCGACAAGTTTATCCACGATGTCGCTGTTAGCAGCTTCATCCACGGAACGTTCGATGATCTTCTCGGCGCCAGCAACAGCCAGGATAGCAACTTGCTTACGCAGCTCTTCACGGGCACGTTTACGCTCGGCTTCAATTTCCGCCTGCGCCTGAGCCACGATTTTAGTACGTTCCTGTTCTGCCTCAGCTTTAGCTTCGTCCAGAATCTGAGAGCGACGTTTGTTCGCCTGCTCGATGATTACCTGGGCTTCCGCTTTCGCTTTTTTCAGCTGGTCGGTCGCGCTGGCCTTTGCAAGGTCAAGGTCCTTGTGTGCTCGTTCTGCGGAAGCAAGACCGTCAGCAATTTCTTTTTGACGTTTTTCGATGGCAGCCATTAATGGCGGCCATACGTACTTCATGCAGAACAGAACGAACAGGACAAACGCGATGGCCTGGCCGAGGATTGTTGCGTTAAGATTCACAGCACAATGCCTCTATTTAGTTAACGTTCTGATATTGCTCTTTAAATAAAAGCAACGCTTACTACGCGACAGCGAACATCACGTACAGACCCAGACCTACAGCGATCATCGGGATAGCATCCACCAGACCCATAACGATAAAGAACTGAGTACGCAGCAGTGGAATCAGATCCGGTTGACGCGCTGCGCCTTCCAGGAATTTACCCCCGAGGATGCCGATACCGATCGCAGCACCGATTGCCGCCAGACCCATCATCACAGCGGCAGCCATGTACAGCAGATCCATATTCAGGTTTTCCATGACAGTCTCCAGTTTGTTTCAGTTAAAACGTAATAGTGTTGGTAAATTAATGTTCTTCAGACGCCATCGACAGATAGACGATCGTCAGAACCATGAAGATGAAGGCTTGCAGCGTAATAATCAGGATGTGGAAAATGGCCCACGGCACATTCAGGAACCACTGTGACCACCACGGCAACAGACCAGCAATCAGAATGAAAATCAGCTCACCCGCGTACATGTTACCGAACAGTCGCAAACCGAGTGAAACAGGTTTGGACAGCAGGCTTACCCCTTCAAGGATTAAGTTGACAGGAATGAACGCCCAGTGATTGAACGGCTGCAGCGTCAACTCTTTCGTGAAGCCGCCGATGCCTTTCATTTTGATGCTGTAGAACAGAATCAGGATAAATACGCCCAGTGCCATAGACAGCGTTACGTTCACGTCAGCAGACGGAACCACACGCAGAGCAGGCAGCCCCAGTACATGTTCAGCAATGTACGGCAGCAGATCGATAGGCAGTAAGTCCATCAGGTTCATCAGGAACACCCAGACAAAAATCGTCAGGGCCAGCGGAGCAATCAGCTTACTTTTGCCATGGTACATGTCTTTCACGCTACCATTAACAAAGCCGATTACCAGCTCAATCGCGGTCTGAAACTTACCTGGTACGCCGCTGGTTGCCTTTTTGGCTACGCTACGGAATAAAACCAGGAACAACAGACCCAGCACCACCGAGAAGAACATGGAGTCAATATTAATTGTCCAGAAGGTGGCTGGGGGGTTATGCGGATCCACCAGCGAGAATGTACGCAGGTCCAGCTGAAGGTTATTCAGGTGGTGTCCTATGTAATCCTGCGGCGTCATATTTTCTGAAGCCATGATGCCTTTTACCCTTTGTTGTTAATTACAGCCGGCGCCAGTATCTGAACCACCAGCACCAAAACCCACGTAACGATCAGCGGCAAGAATACCGCCTTTAAAACCGCCAACGCCACCACCAGTAACACCAACATTGCCAGAACTTTGAAAGCTTCGCCTAAAGCGAATGTCCAGGCTACCCGGCCTTTCGCTGGTGTATGCGCCTGGTGACGCCAGGCAAATATCATAAACAAAACGTTAGGCAGAAAGACTGCCAGGCCCCCGCTTAACGCAGAGACGCCCCAGAAGGGGTCTTTGAGGCTGAACAGCAATCCACTTGCTATCACCACCAGTAACTGAACGAGCAGAAGCTTCCGAGCAACGTTTCGACTCAAGAGCGACACAGACATCACGTTTTTCACTCCTGCTCCCTTCGAGGTATGCCGCGTGTCGTATAAAACTTTCTTTAAGGCTTAGAGTCAAGCATCAAAAAGCGGTCAAATTATACGGTGCGCCCCCGTGATTTCAAACAATAAGTAGCCAAAAGGTGAATAAATGTTTAAATATTTTTCCAGTGCATACAATTGCGACTTTTCTGCTAACCATGTCAGATCATGAAAAACTGTAAATAACGCGTAAACACTGGTGATAAAGCGTGCTTCAGATCACATATCGCGCATGTTCGCGCACAGCATATTTATTTACTTGGCAAATGATGCCATTGCAAGCTTCTGATATTTCAGTCTAAAAACAGATACTGTTTTCATAAATGACATTTACATAACAAAAACCAGCCATTGACATTCTTAATAATATTTTAACAGCAAGTTATGCTTCTTAGCGCCAATTTTTAGCCGGCTGATATTTTCACTAATGACTTATTTTCTGCTTATCAAAAAAAGCCACGTTACAGTATTGAATCAAAATCGTGAACGTGGCGTTAAATGTAACCAGTTATATCAGTAAAAAACCCGGTTGTTGTTAACAGTCAAACCGATTAATTTTTTATGATTTTTTTGATAAAAATTAAATTTTATTTGCTTTAATCACCACCAGATGACGTTCGCCATCCAGAGCCGGAACCTGAAGTTTAACCACTGATTCAACCTGATATTCTGCTGGTAGCAGGGCCATTTCATCTTCTGGCATTTGGCCTTTCAGCGCATAAAAACGACCTTGTTCACCAGGAAGATGATGGCACCAGCTCACCATATCGTTCAGAGAGGCAAAAGCACGGCTAATCACACCATCAAACGGTGGCTCTGACGGAAACTCTTCTACCCTACTCTGTACTGGCTCAATGTTCTCCAGTTTTAACTCATGTTGCACCTGACGAAGGAAGCGCACGCGTTTACCGAGGCTATCCAGCAACGTGAAGTGGGCCTCAGGACGCACAATAGAGAGTGGAATACCTGGCAGACCCGGTCCTGTACCGACATCGATAAAACGTTCACCTTGCAGATACGGTGCCACGACAATGCTGTCGAGAATATGGCGTACCAGCATCTCATTAGGATCGCGGACCGAAGTCAGGTTGTACGCCTTATTCCATTTATGCAGCATATTTACGTAGGCAATAAGCTGATTTTTCTGGTGATCGGTAAGCGAAATTCCTGCGTCTTTCAGCAGTGAAGAGAGTTTGTTGAGCACGGTGATTACCTGTTCTTGATGCGTTGCCCGGTAAGCGGGTGCTTACCAGGCATTTTTAATGCGTTATGCGCTACGACGCAGCATACCTTGTTTTTTCAGCCACACCAGCAGAATGGAGATGGCCGCAGGCGTGACGCCAGAAATACGCGAAGCCTGACCAATAGAGGCCGGTTTGTGATCGTTGAGTTTAGCGATCACTTCGTTAGACAGACCGGATACCTGGCGGTAATCCAGTGTCGCAGGCAGCAGTGTGTTCTCGTTACGCTGCTGTTTTTCGATCTCATCCTGTTGGCGCGCAATATAACCCTCATATTTAACCTGAATCTCAACCTGTTCCGCCGCCTGCTCGTCTGTCAACGCAGGGGCAAACGGCGTCAGCGAGGTTAATTTTTCATAGGTCATTTCCGGACGACGCAACAGATCTTCACCACTGGCTTCACGGGAAAGCGGCGCAGTCAGGTGAGCATTCACTTCGGCAGCAGCTTCCGCCGACGGGGTTACCCAAGTGGATTTCAGACGCTGACGCTCACGCTCGATATTTTCGAGTTTCTCGTTAAAGCGCGCCCAACGTTCATCGTCAACCAGCCCCAGCTCACGTCCGATTTCAGTCAGACGCAGGTCGGCGTTATCTTCGCGCAGCATCAGACGATATTCCGCACGAGAGGTAAACATACGATACGGTTCTTTAGTACCCAGTGTGCAGAGGTCATCTACCAGTACGCCGAGGTACGCCTGGGAGCGCGCCGGTGCCCAGCCTTCTTTGTCTGCAGACAGGCGAGCGGCGTTAAGACCGGCCAGCAAACCTTGCGCCGCCGCTTCTTCGTAACCTGTAGTGCCATTAATTTGACCGGCAAAGAACAGCCCCTGGATAAACTTGCTCTCCAGCGTAGGTTTCAGGTCACGCGGATCGAAGAAGTCATATTCAATGGCATAACCCGGACGCACGATCTTCGCGTTTTCCATCCCCTGCATGGAGCGGACGATTTGCATCTGCACATCGAACGGCAGGCTGGTGGAGATACCGTTCGGATAAATTTCGTTAGACGTTAACCCTTCTGGCTCAAGGAAGATCTGATGCTGGTTTCTGTCAGCAAAGCGCATGACTTTGTCTTCGATCGACGGACAGTAGCGTGGGCCGACACCTTCGATCACTCCGGCATACATCGGACTGCGATCGAGGTTACTGCGGATCACGTCATGCGTTTTTTCGTTGGTATGGGTGATGTAGCACGGCACCTGCTGTGGATGCTGGGCCGCATTGCCCATAAACGAGAACACCGGCATCGGGTTATCGCCATGCTGTTGTGCAAGGACGCTAAAGTCGATGGTACGCGCATCAATACGCGGCGGTGTCCCGGTTTTCAGACGACCAACACGCAGCGGAAGTTCACGTAAACGGCGCGAGAGCGGAATGGATGGAGGATCGCCAGCACGACCACCGCTGTAATTATCCAGACCGATATGAATCTTACCGTCAAGGAAAGTCCCGACAGTAAGAACGACAGCTTTGGCACGGAATTTCAGGCCCATTTGGGTAACAGCGCCGACCACGCGATCGTTTTCGACAATAAGATCTTCAACCGCCTGCTGGAAGATCATCAGGTTCGGTTGATTCTCCAAAGCAGTACGTACCGCTTGACGATAGAGCACGCGATCCGCCTGTGCCCGGGTAGCCCGAACCGCTGGCCCCTTGCTGGCGTTTAGTATCCTAAACTGAATACCTGCATGGTCGATCGCTTTTGCCATCAGACCGCCGAGTGCATCCACTTCTTTTACCAGATGTCCCTTCCCAATACCGCCGATCGCCGGGTTGCAGCTCATCTGCCCCAGAGTGTCGATATTGTGTGTCAAAAGCAGAGTCTGTTGACCCATACGCGCCGCGGCCATCGCTGCCTCGGTGCCTGCATGACCCCCGCCAATGATGATGACGTCAAAAGGATCCGGATAAAACATGGTGATTGCCTCGCATAACGCGGTATGAAAATGGATTGAAGCCCGGGCCGTGGATTCTACTCAACTTTGACGGCTTGAGAAAGACCTGGGAGCCTGAGTATTAAAAAGAAGATCTTTTTATTTAGAGATCTGTTCTATTGTGATCTCTTATTAGGATCGACCTGGTCTGTGGATAACAAGGATCTAGCTTTTTAGATCAATGACCTGCTGAGGATCATTAGCTGTGAATGATCGGTGATCCTGGTCAGTATAAGCTGGGATCAGAATGAGGAGTTATACACAACTCAAAAACTGAACAACAGTTGTTCTTTGGATAACTACCGGTTGATCCAAGCTTCCTACCAGAGTTATCCACAGTAGATCGCACGATCTGTATAGTTATTTGAGTAAATTAACCCACGATCCCAGCCATTCTTCTGCCGGATCTTCCGGAATGTCATGATCAAGGATGTTGATCTTCAGTGTTTCGCCAATCTGTTTCGCACCGGAATTTTTGAGTTCAGCATCGAGTTTATCGATAGCACCACAAAAAGTGTCGTATTCACGACTACCAATGCCGATTGCGCCAAAGCGTACCGCAGAAAGATCGGTTTTTTGTTCCAGCAATGCTTCATAGAAAGGAGAGAGGTTGTCCGGAATGTCTCCGGCACCGTGGGTAGAACTGATAACCAGCCAGATCCCAGAGGTAGATAACTCTTCTAACAACGGGCCGTGCAGCGTTTCGGTGGTAAAACCTGCCTCTTCCAGCTTTTCAGCCAGGTGTTCTGCCACATATTCGGCACCACCGAGGGTGCTGCCGCTGATAAGAGTAATATCTGCCATAAACCGCCACCTTTTTTAAGAGTGGCGTATTGTATGCTGTGAACGCTTTGGGATCTACCTGTGGAAAAGTATGGGATTAAAAAAGTCGATCATGGCTTGATAGTACGCATGATCGGGTTCTGCAGTACGATCAGAGTTTCAGTGGACTGAATTTCATCAATTGTTTGGATCTTGTTGATAAGTACATGCTGGAGAGCGTCGATCGAGCGGCACATTACCTTAATAAAGATGCTGTAGTGGCCGGTGGTGTAATAGGCTTCAGTTACTTCATCAAGGCTTTCCAGTTTTGCCAGCGCGGAAGGATAGTCTTTGGCGCTCTTCAATATAATGCCGATAAAGCAGCCTACGTCATAACCGAGCTGTTTCGGGCTAACATCAATCCGAGCACCAGTAATAATCCCTGCCTGCTTCATTTTCTCTACGCGAACGTGGATCGTTCCCGGACTGACGCCAAATTGTTTCGCCAGTTCGGCGTAAGCGGTACGCGCATTGCCCATTAATGCTTCCAGAATGCCGCGGTCCAGATTGTCGATTTGATAATTTTCCATAGATTTTTCTTATGAATATTAATGATTCAGTCTATTTTAGCCTTAATTTTTAATGAATCAAAAGTAAGCAAGGCTTTTTATTGAATGATTATTGCATGTGTGCCGGTTTTTGTTGCTTAATCATAAGCAACAGGACGCAGGAGTATAAAAAATGAAAACCGCTTACATTGCCAAACAACGTCAAATTAGCTTCGTGAAATCTCACTTTTCTCGTCAACTGGAAGAACGCTTAGGGCTGATTGAAGTCCAGGCGCCAATCCTTAGCCGTGTGGGGGATGGCACGCAGGATAACTTGTCGGGCTGTGAAAAAGCGGTGCAGGTAAAAGTGAAAGCGCTGCCTGACGCCCAGTTCGAAGTGGTTCATTCACTGGCGAAGTGGAAACGTCAGACATTAGGGCAACACGACTTCAGTGTGGGCGAAGGGCTTTACACGCACATGAAAGCCCTTCGCCCCGATGAAGACCGTCTTTCCCCGTTGCACTCGGTCTATGTTGATCAGTGGGATTGGGAACGCGTAATGGGCGACGGTGAGCGCCAATTCTCCACTCTGAAAAGCACGGTAGAGGCGATCTGGGCGGGAATTAAAGCGACCGAAGCCGCAGTTAGCAAAGAGTTTGGCTTGGCACCGTTCCTGCCGGATCAGATCCACTTTGTACATAGTCAGGAATTACTGTCCCGTTATCCGGATCTTGATGCCAAAGGGCGTGAGCGGGCGATTGCGAAAGATCTTGGCGCGGTATTCCTCGTCGGAATTGGCGGCAAGTTAAGCGATGGCCACCGCCACGACGTGCGCGCACCGGATTATGATGACTGGAGTACTCCTTCAGAGCTTGGATATGCGGGGTTGAACGGCGATATTCTGGTGTGGAACCCCGTACTGGAAGATGCGTTTGAGCTTTCTTCAATGGGTATCCGTGTGGATGCCGAGACGTTGAAACATCAACTGGCGCTGACCGGTGATGAAGATCGTCTGCAACTGGAGTGGCATCAGGCGCTGCTGCGCGGCGAAATGCCACAGACTATCGGCGGCGGTATCGGTCAGTCTCGTTTAACCATGTTGTTGCTGCAACTGCCACATATTGGGCAGGTTCAGTGCGGCGTATGGCCTGCGGCCGTTCGCGAGAGCGTCTCTTCTCTGTTGTAATGACTTATCGCCGCCAGCGTCTGAGCAGGCGGCTACGCATCCCGGTATCAAAGCGCCAGATATGATCGAAAATGCGCATGATGCCGGGTTTGCCGTGCGCCGACATCGCCACGGCATGAAAGCGATGCTGATGTACCCGCTGCAACTCTTTTACTTTACTCGTCACGTCGTCAGGCAACCGTTGGGCGATAAAATCAGAAATCACCACCGCATCGGCGTCAAACCATTCCCGGCTTTGCAAGCGCTCCATAATGGCGCGAAAACAACTGGCAAGATCGGTGCCGCCACGAAACTGCTGGCTTAAAAAACGGATCGCTTGCTCGATGCCTTGTGGGCCTGAAAGCTCATAACGGACGATCTCGGTGGAAAATAACATAATAAAGCAGCGCCTATTTTCAGCGAGGGCAATGCGCATCAAGGCCAGACAGAACGCTTTCGCGCACTGTTCATTAAAGCCGCCCATTGAGCCAGATGTATCTACGCAGACAATAAACGGCCCGTGCGGCTGTTCGTCATAATCTTTATGGACGACCGGACGTTCGATAACTTTTTCACGCCATGATTCACCGTGCAGGCGATAAGTGAGCAACTGTTTTTCCACCAGCCGACGGTAAAATTCATACTCCAGTTCAGTAATGCCCAGAGTCGCCAGTTCCGGCGGCAGAAGGCGTAAAATATCATCGCTTTGCTGCAAGCCATCAACCTGCTCAGGAACGGTCGCTGGTTCGCGTACCATTGTGCGGAAGGTTTCCATCTGCGCATCGTTGCGGGGGATCGATTTTGCTTCCCGTGAACGCCCTAACTGTTCTGCCAGACGTTTCAGCTCCGGCTGCTCGTTAAGAAATTCACCATATTTCACAATTAACTGATAGTCGCCGCGTTTGAGCTGACCGGCGCTCATATCCCACAGGCGACCGGCTGCGGTGTTGTTTTCCGCCAGAACCGGTTCAAGTTGACCGCTTAACGTCATGCGTTCCTGAACCTCGCTCAACAGTTGTTCACGTTCTTCTTCTAATAATTGTTGATTTAACGTCGTCGCTTGCACGATCAGACTTAAGCGCCAACGTTGGAGAAAAAGCGTGTGTAATGCTGGGGTGATCGTGCTGTTGGCATCAACCAACTGCCGGGCTTGTTCGGCCCATGGGGAATTTAGTCGATGCAGTAAGTCCAGGATCTGCGGTAACTGCACAATAAATTGCGGTGTGGAGAGAAGTTGGCTTTGCTGATAGCACATGACCTCTTCAGTGAGTTCCTGTGGGACGCGTGCATCTTTCAGCCGACTGCGCAGCGCCTCACGCCAGCGGGGAATATCATCAGTGATTGCCGCCTTCAGGCGTGGGAATTTTTCAAAGAAAACAGCCAGTTGTGGCGAGGCCAACAGCGTGATGATCATCTCTTCGATCAATCCCTCTTCGCTGACGGCCAGCATTACATTAAGCGTATCCAGTGTTAGCATTGTTGCGCCTGGCGAATCTGGGCACCGACATCCTGTAGGCTGGCTTCAATGCGACCTAACCAGTCGCTATGGATAAACAGACATTTTTGCTGTTCGCTGAATAAAACTTGTTGTTTACGCCAGTCACTTTCAAGCTCTTCCAGTTGTTGTTTTATTTCGCCAGGCAGGCCTTCTGCAGATGTGCCGGGGAGAGCCAGTGTCGTACCCTGCAAACTGACATCACGGACAACAAGATGTTGGGCGCTATCAACTTCCATATTCAGCTTCTGGGCAAAACCAATACCATTTAATTTGCCGCGAATTTCACCGCCTTTGTTCAGCCACTGTTCCAGTGCGCTACGCTCAAAAGCGATATGAACCACTTCCATATCATGCAGTTTTAATGGTTTTTGCAGCAGCAGGGTCAACGTGGAAGCGGTAACGTCGGCTGGAAGTTGATATTGTGGGCGACGGCTGAACATACCGCCCTGACGAATCACGGTAAAAGCCGTTTTATCGCTTTGTTGTTGCTGAAGTTGCAGGCGACGCTGCACAATCGCGCCCAGGCGAGTCAACATCCCTTGCTGTTGCCATGCGTGACCGGTCATCAATACATCAATTTGTTGTTGAATCAAATTCAGGCTTTGCGCGTCATACCACAGGCAATCTTTCAGCAAGATCAGATCAATCGGGGCAACCGCATTGCGACCGCTAAAAAAGGCGCTGGCCTGCAGTAAACGGATCGCTTTTTTCCAGCGGCGATCGGAAATATAGGGGGCATCCGGCAATTTATCCAGTTGTTGGCGCAGCATAAAAATCAGCTCAAATACATGATCGGGCAGCGTAATTTCACTAATCTCTTTCTGCCAGCGTTCATATTCCTCATCTGTAACCTGTAGAGAGGGAGGAACGGGATTGTCATTTTCATCCTGTTGGCTAGTCAACATGGAGCGGAAATTCGCTTTATCCTGCACTTTATCTAACCACAGACGAATCAGCATACGGTCATATAACGCTTCCAGGCTACTGTCTGCTTCCGGCAGTTCGTTGGAGGCCGCCACCAGCAAGCGCATAGGAATTTTTTCGACATGTGCACCGTTGCGGAAGTGGCGTTCATTAATAGCGGTCAGTAGGGTATTAAGAATCGCTGGCCCGGCTTTCCAGATCTCATCAAGAAAGACGATTTCTGCTTCCGGCAGGTAACCGGTGGTTAAACGCTCATAGCGGCCTTCATCTTTTAGCGCCTGAATGGAAAGCGGGCCAAAAACTTCTTCCGGGGTGGAGAAGCGGGTCATCAGATATTCAAACGCGCGAGCATTCTGAAAGGCGAATTTTAAACGCCGGGCAATCAGACTTTTGGCAATACCTGGCGGGCCGAGCAGGAATACGCTTTCGCCGCTTAATGCCGCTAACAAACACAAGCGGATGGCGTGGCTACGTTCATAAAGCCCCTTTTCCAGCGAACTGCTCAGGCGGGAAATTCTTTCCGCTAATAAATGAGGGTGAGCCATAATGAAGTGGCGTCCTTTCGTCAAAAGTTCTGCGTAAACTGCGAGTATAGACGTTTCTTGATGGTGGCAAAAATAGTCTCAAAGGAGGGCTATTTTTCTTTGAGCCAGGTTAATGTGACCGCATTTAGGAGTACGATTTTGCCGTTAATCGTGCATACTGAACGCTTTTTTGTGGGCCAAGGGACTACGCACACATTTCATATTTCAACGAAAGACTAGTCTATGAGCACTGATAATAAGCAATCGTTGCCCGCGATTACCCTCGCGGCGATTGGAGTTGTCTACGGCGATATTGGTACCAGCCCGTTATATACGCTTCGTGAATGTTTGTCCGGCCAGTTTGGTTTTGGCGTTGAACGCGATGCCGTGTTTGGCTTTTTATCGCTGATCTTCTGGCTGCTAATCTTTGTGGTTTCCATAAAATATCTCACCTTCGTGATGCGTGCAGATAACGCCGGTGAAGGGGGAATTCTGACGCTGATGTCGCTTGCCGGGCGCAATACGTCGGCGCGAACGACCTCAATTCTGGTGATTATGGGGCTAATAGGCGGCAGCTTTTTCTATGGTGAAGTTGTCATAACACCCGCCATTTCGGTAATGTCTGCCATCGAAGGTCTGGAAATCGTCGCCCCACAACTGGACACCTGGATTGTTCCCCTCTCAATCATCGTTCTCACGTTACTGTTTATGATTCAAAAACATGGCACTGCTATGGTCGGTAAGCTTTTTGCGCCGATTATGCTGACCTGGTTTTTGATTCTGGCAGCTCTTGGGTTACGTAGCATTATTGCCAATCCAGAAGTGTTGCATGCCTTAAACCCAATGTGGGCGGTGCATTTCTTCCTTGAATATAAAACCGTTTCCTTTATTGCGTTAGGCGCGGTGGTTCTGTCGATTACCGGTGTTGAGGCGCTGTACGCTGATATGGGGCACTTTGGTAAGTTCCCGATTCGCCTGGCATGGTTTACCGTCGTACTGCCTTCTTTAACCCTTAACTACTTCGGTCAGGGGGCGCTGCTGTTAAAGAACCCGGAAGCGATTAAAAACCCGTTTTTTCTGTTGGCACCGGACTGGGCGCTGATCCCGCTGCTGATCATCGCCGCACTGGCAACGGTCATTGCCTCGCAGGCGGTTATCTCTGGTGTCTTCTCATTGACGCGCCAGGCGGTACGTCTGGGCTATTTGTCTCCGATGCGCATTATTCACACTTCTGAAATGGAATCGGGGCAAATCTACATTCCATTTGTGAACTGGATGCTTTATGTCGCAGTCGTGATTGTGATAGTCAGCTTTGAGCACTCCAGTAACCTGGCGGCGGCATATGGGATTGCAGTTACCGGAACTATGGTACTGACGTCTATTCTTTCAACTACCGTGGCGCGCCAGAACTGGCACTGGAATAAGTATTTTGTTACGCTGATTCTGATTGCCTTCTTGTGTGTTGATATCCCACTGTTTACCGCTAACCTCGATAAACTGCTCTCCGGTGGCTGGTTGCCATTGAGCCTCGGTACGGTGATGTTTATCGTGATGACCACCTGGAAGAGTGAGCGTTTCCGCCTGCTGCGGCGGATGCATGAACATGGTAACTCTCTGGAGGCGATGATTGCTTCGCTGGAGAAATCACCGCCTGTTCGTGTGCCCGGAACTGCGGTGTATATGTCGCGCGCAATCAATGTCATTCCCTTTGCTCTAATGCATAACCTCAAACATAACAAGGTATTGCACGAGCGGGTTATTCTGTTAACTCTGCGTACTGAAGACGCGCCATATGTCCATAACGTCCGTCGGGTACAGATTGAACAACTGTCGCCTACTTTCTGGCGCGTGGTGGCAAGTTACGGCTGGCGGGAAACGCCAAACGTAGAAGAAGTTTTCCACCGCTGTGGTCTGGAAGGGTTAAGTTGTCGAATGATGGAAACGTCCTTCTTTATGTCACATGAATCACTGATCCTCGGCAAACGTCCGTGGTACTTACGTTTGCGCGGCAAGCTGTATTTGCTGTTGCAACGTAATGCGTTGCGCGCTCCGGATCAGTTTGAAATCCCACCAAACCGGGTTATCGAGTTGGGTACACAGGTCGAGATCTAACCCCAGACGCCTCCTTTCTCCATAAGGGGGCGTTTTTATTTTCATTGTTTGCTCTCGATATAAAACGTTTCGATGTTGATCACATTTCTGCAACGTCGCGATGGTTTTCCTTAATTAGACGGGATTAAACTGCGGGTCAGCGAAACGTTTCGCTGATGGAGAAAAAAATGAAAAAAGGCGCCGTTCTTAATTCAGGTATTTCGTCGGTGATCTCCCGCCTGGGGCATACCGATACGCTGGTGGTGTGTGATGCTGGTTTACCTATCCCCAAAAGTACAACGCGTATCGATATGGCATTAACCCAGGGCGTACCTTCTTTTATGCAGGTGCTGGGCGTCGTCACAAGTGAAATGCAGGTCGAGGCTGCCATTATCGCGGAAGAGATCAAACAACATAATCCGCAACTCCACGAAACGTTGCTCTCACATCTTGAGACGCTGCAAAAACACCAGGAAAATTTCATTGAAATTCGTTACATCACGCATGAACAATTCAAACAACAAACCGCAAACAGTCAGGCGGTAATTCGCAGCGGGGAGTGTTCCCCGTATGCGAATATCATTCTCTGTGCTGGCGTGACGTTCTGAGGCCGCCATGGAAGCATTACTACAGCTTAAAGGTATCGATAAAGCCTTCCCGGGCGTAAAAGCGCTTTCGGGAGCCGCGCTAAATGTCTATCCGGGTCGCGTGATGGCGCTGGTAGGTGAAAATGGCGCGGGTAAATCCACCATGATGAAAGTGCTTACCGGTATCTATACCCGTGATGCCGGTACGCTTTTATGGCTGGGCAAAGAAACGACGTTTACCGGGCCGAAATCTTCTCAGGAAGCTGGAATTGGCATTATCCACCAGGAACTGAATCTGATCCCGCAACTGACCATTGCGGAAAATATTTTCCTCGGCCGAGAGTTTGTGAATCGTTTTGGCAAAATTGACTGGAAAACCATGTATGCCGAAGCGGATAAATTGCTGGCTAAACTTAATCTGCGGTTTAAAAGCGACAAGCTGGTGGGCGATCTTTCCATCGGTGACCAGCAGATGGTTGAAATCGCGAAGGTATTAAGCTTTGAGTCGAAAGTTATCATTATGGATGAACCGACCGATGCGCTGACCGATACCGAAACCGAATCCCTGTTCCGCGTCATTCGCGAGCTGAAATTGCAAGGGCGCGGCGTTGTCTATATTTCCCACCGTATGAAAGAAATCTTCGAGATTTGTGATGACGTTACGGTTTTTCGTGACGGGCAATTTATTGCCGAGCGTGAAGTGGCATCACTAACCGAAGATTCGCTGATTGAGATGATGGTGGGCCGCAAACTGGAAGAACAATATCCACACCTGGAAAAAGCGCCGGGAGATATCCGTCTGAAAGTTGATAATCTCTGCGGACCTGGCGTTAACGATGTCTCTTTTACCCTACGTAAAGGTGAAATTCTCGGCGTCTCTGGTTTGATGGGCGCCGGCCGCACCGAACTGATGAAAGTGCTCTACGGCGCACTGCCGCGCACCAGCGGTTACGTCACTCTGGATGGGCATGAAGTTGTTACCCGTTCACCGCAGGATGGCCTGGCAAATGGCATTGTGTATATCTCCGAAGACCGCAAACGCGACGGTTTAGTGCTGGGCATGTCAGTAAAAGAGAACATGTCGCTAACTGCCCTGCGTTACTTCAGCCGTGCTGATGGCAGTCTGAAGCATGCCGATGAGCAACAGGCGGTGAGTGATTTTATTCGTCTGTTCAATGTGAAAACGCCGTCGATGGAACAGGCAATTGGTCTGCTTTCCGGTGGCAATCAGCAAAAAGTGGCGATTGCCCGCGGTCTGATGACGCGCCCGAAAGTGCTTATCCTTGATGAACCCACCCGTGGCGTGGATGTCGGTGCGAAAAAAGAGATTTATCAACTGATCAACCAGTTCAAAGCCGATGGTTTGAGCATCATTCTGGTGTCATCGGAAATGCCAGAAGTATTAGGCATGAGCGATCGCATCATCGTTATGCATGAAGGGCATCTCAGCGGGGAATTTACTCGTGAGCAGGCCACCCAGGAAGTGTTAATGGCTGCCGCTGTGGGCAAGCTTAATCGCGTGAATCAGGAGTAAAAAAATGACAACCCAGACTGTCTCTGGTCGCCGTTATTTCACGAAAGCGTGGCTGATGGAGCAGAAATCGCTTATCGCTCTGCTGGTGCTGATCGCGATTGTCTCGACGTTAAGTCCGAACTTTTTCACCGTTAATAACTTATTCAATATTCTCCAGCAAACCTCGGTTAACGCCATTATGGCGGTCGGCATGACGCTGGTGATCCTGACGTCGGGTATCGACCTGTCCGTCGGTTCTCTGCTGGCGCTAACTGGCGCAGTTGCTGCCTCCATCGTTGGCATTGAAGTTAACGCGTTGGTGGCTGTTGCTGCCGCACTGGCATTAGGAGCTGCAATTGGCGCGGTAACCGGGGTGATTGTAGCGAAAGGCCGCGTCCAGGCGTTTATCGCTACCCTGGTGATGATGCTTTTACTGCGTGGCGTGACGATGGTTTACACCAACGGTAGCCCGGTGAATACCGGCTTTACCGAGAACGCCGACCTGTTTGGCTGGTTTGGTATTGGTCGTCCGCTGGGCGTACCGACGCCTGTGTGGATCATGGGTATTGTCTTCCTCGCGGCCTGGTACATGCTGCATCACACGCGTCTGGGGCGTTACATCTACGCGCTGGGTGGCAACGAAGCGGCAACGCGTCTTTCTGGTATCAATGTCAATAGAATCAAAATCATCGTCTACTCTCTTTGTGGATTGCTGGCATCGCTGGCTGGGATCATTGAAGTAGCGCGTCTTTCCTCTGCGCAACCGACGGCGGGGACTGGCTACGAGCTGGATGCCATTGCCGCGGTGGTTCTGGGTGGTACGAGTCTGGCAGGCGGAAAAGGTCGCATTGTTGGGACATTGATCGGCGCATTAATTCTTGGCTTCCTTAATAATGGTTTGAATTTGTTAGGTGTTTCCTCCTATTACCAGATGATCGTCAAAGCGGTGGTGATTTTGCTGGCGGTGCTGGTAGACAACAAAAAGCAGTAATAACGACTACAGGACATCTTGAATATGAACATGAAAAAACTGGCTACCCTGGTTTCTGCTGTTGCGTTAAGCGCCACCGTCAGTGCGAATGCAATGGCAAAAGATACCATTGCGCTGGTGGTTTCCACGCTCAATAACCCGTTCTTTGTATCGCTGAAAGATGGCGCGCAGAAAGAGGCGGATAAACTCGGCTATAACCTGGTGGTGCTGGACTCCCAGAACAACCCGGCAAAAGAACTGGCGAATGTGCAGGACTTAACTGTTCGCGGCACCAAAATTCTGCTGATTAACCCGACCGACTCCGACGCGGTAGGTAACGCCGTGAAGATGGCCAACCAGGCGAACATCCCGGTAATCACTCTTGACCGCCAGGCAACGAAAGGCGACGTTGTTAGCCACATTGCTTCCGATAACGTACTGGGCGGCAAAATTGCCGGTGATTACATCGCGAAGAAAGCAGGTGAAGGGGCGAAAGTTATCGAATTGCAGGGCATCGCCGGTACATCCGCTGCTCGCGAACGTGGCGAAGGCTTCCAGCAGGCCGTTGCAGCTCACAAATTTAACGTTCTCGCCAGCCAGCCAGCAGACTTCGACCGTACCAAAGGTCTGAACGTGATGCAGAACTTGCTGACGGCGCACCCGGATGTGCAGGCTGTATTCGCGCAGAACGATGAAATGGCGCTGGGCGCACTGCGCGCTCTGCAAACTGCCGGTAAATCGGATGTGATGGTTGTCGGATTTGACGGTACGCCGGATGGCGAAAAAGCGGTTAATGATGGCAAACTAGCAGCGACTATCGCTCAGTTACCCGATCAGATTGGCGCGAAAGGCGTCGAAACCGCCGATAAAGTGCTGAAAGGCGAGAAAGTTCAGGCTAAGTATCCGGTTGATCTGAAACTGGTTGTTAAGCAGTAGTCTTTAATCAGGTTTTATAACCTGATGGTGGCATAAATACGGCATCGACAGATGAACGTGTAATATAAAGAAAAGCAGGGCACGCGCTACCCTAACCCGGTGGCGCATTTTATGGACATCCCGAATATGCAAAATGCAGGCAGCCTCGTTGTTCTTGGCAGCATTAATGCTGACCATATCCTTAATCTTCAATCTTTTCCTACTCCAGGCGAAACCGTAACCGGTAACCACTATCAGGTCGCATTCGGCGGTAAAGGCGCGAATCAGGCTGTGGCCGCAGGGCGTAGTGGCGCGAATATTGCGTTCATTGCCTGCACAGGGGATGACAGCATTGGTGAGAGTGTTCGTCAGCAACTCGCCACTGATAATATTGATATTTCTCCGGTCAGCGTGATCAAGGGCGAATCGACAGGCGTAGCGCTGATTTTTGTTAATGCCGAAGGCGAGAACGTTATCGGCATTCATGCCGGGGCTAACGCAGCCCTTTCCCCAACGCTGGTGGAAGCGCAACGTGAGCGTATTGCCAACGCGTCGGCATTATTAATGCAGTTGGAATCACCACTCGAAAGTGTGATGGCAGCGGCGAAAATCGCCCATCAAAATAAAACTATCGTTGCACTTAACCCGGCTCCGGCTCGTGAACTTCCTGACGAATTGCTGGCGCTGGTGGACATCATCACGCCAAACGAAACGGAAGCAGAAAAGCTCACCGGTATTCGTGTTGAAAATGATGAAGATGCGGCGAAAGCTGCGCAGATACTACATGAGAAAGGTATTCGTACTGTACTGATTACCTTAGGGAGCCGTGGCGTGTGGGCCAGTGTGAATGGCGAAGGTCAGCGCGTACCTGGATTCCGGGTTCAGGCTGTTGATACTATTGCTGCCGGAGATACTTTTAATGGCGCGTTAATCACGGCGTTGCTGGAAGAAAAAACATTGCCTGAGGCGATTCGTTTTGCCCATGCTGCCGCTGCGATTGCTGTGACACGTAAAGGTGCACAACCTTCCGTTCCCTGGCGTGAAGAGATCGATACCTTCTTAGACAGGCAGAGGTGACGCTTGGCTACAATGAAAGATGTTGCCCGTCTGGCGGGCGTTTCTACATCGACAGTTTCTCACGTCATCAATAAAGATCGCTTCGTCAGCGAAGCGATTACCGCCAAAGTTGAAGCGGCGATTAAAGAACTCAATTACGCGCCATCAGCTCTGGCACGTAGTCTCAAGCTTAATCAAACACATACTATTGGCATGTTGATCACTGCCAGTACCAATCCTTTCTATTCTGAACTGGTGCGTGGCGTTGAACGCAGTTGCTTTGAACGCGGTTATAGCCTTGTTCTCTGCAATACCGAAGGCGATGAGCAGCGAATGAATCGCAATCTGGAAACGTTGATGCAAAAACGTGTCGATGGTTTGCTATTACTCTGTACTGAAACACACCAGCCTTCGCGTGAGATCATGCAACGCTATCCAACAATTCCTACCGTGATGATGGACTGGGCGCCGTTCGATGGCGACAGCGATCTCATTCAGGATAACTCGTTTCTGGGGGGGGATTTAGCGACGCAATATCTGATCGACAAAGGCTATACCCGTATTGCCTGTATTACCGGCCCGCTGGATAAAACGCCTGCACGTTTGCGGCTGGAAGGTTACCGGGCGGCAATGGATCGTGCTGGACTGGAAGTTCCTGATGGCTATGAAGTGACAGGCGATTTTGAATTTAACGGCGGGTTTGACGCGATGCAGCAGTTATTATCGCATCCGTTACGTCCCCAGGCTGTGTTTACTGGAAATGACGCGATGGCGGTCGGTGTGTACCAGGCGTTATACCAGGCTGGGTTACATGTTCCGCAGGACATCGCGGTGATTGGTTATGACGATATTGAACTGGCACGTTATATGACGCCACCGCTCACCACAATTCATCAACCGAAAGATGAACTGGGAGAGCTGGCAATTGATGTACTTATCCACCGGATGGCTCAACCAACCTTACAGCAACAACGATTACAACTCACCCCGATTCTGATGGAGCGCGGTTCTGCTTAGATTTCAAGCAAAATATTGCCGCCGTTAACGTATAATTGATAATGGCCGATTGCATGGCAAGGGGTGAGCGATTGAGGCTATGAGCGATAGCGGGGAAGGAAGTATTCAGAATGGCGGCATCGAGAGTCTGCATAAAGAAGGTCATTGCCGCAATCCACAATAAACTCGCCATACCACGCTTTTTATCGCTCATTCAGTGTTTCGTTAGGCTGTCTCACTTCTCGAGGGGAAGTAGCAGTGCCTGACAAGCTTTGAAAGCTGCGTTGCCATCACTATGGATTATCGCATCAACGATCGCCTGGTGCTGATCCAGTTTTATTACAGTGTTGCTGGTTATCGATGTAAAGTAGGTGTGATAAACCGAATGAAATAACGAGGCGAAAGAGGTCAAAAACGGGTTAGCACTCATTTTATAAATGTGTTCATGCCAGGCCATATCAACCTCAACCCAACGTTCCCGGCGGAAATTTTCTTTTAATGCCACCATTTCGGCCATCAGCGTATTAAGATGTGCCTTCTGTTCTGCGGTGCCCATCGTTGCTGCCAGTAAGCAGGCTTGCGGTTCCAGACAGATACGCATAACCAGAAAATGATCAATAACTTGATGAAAGTTATCTTCCGTCATCCACCAGGTAAGCAACTCTTGATCAAGAAAGTTCCAGTTGGATTGCGGCATGACACGCGTACCAATTCGTGGACGTGGCAAAACCATTCCTTTTGCCGTTAACGTCTTGACCGCTTCGCGTACCGCAGTACGGCTCACTCCAAATTGCTCACCCAGCTCAATTTCACCAGGCAGAATGGTGCCGGGTGCGTATTCACCTTTTAAGATCCGTTGCGCCAGCTTCTCAGCTAGAACATACGAAAGGTTTTTCTGTGCAGCTAACTGTTGTGCGCTTAATGGCATACTCATCTTCCTTATTCTTTTTTTCATCCTTAGTATGCCACCAGGAAGTGTGATTGCGGTTGCAAAAACGGCAAATTGCTTGTTTTATGGCGCATTAACAGGTGTTTTGATGAAAAAACACGCATTCGGAAAATTATTTTAAATTTCCTCTTGTCAGGCCGGAATAACTCCCTATAATGCGCCACCACTGACACGGAACAACGGCAAACAAGCCGCCGGGTCAGCGGGGTTCTCCTGAGAACTTCGACAGAGAAAAGCGAAAAAATGCTTGACTCTGTAGCGGGAAAGCGTATTATGCACACCCCGCGCCGCTGAGAAAAAGCGAAGCGGCACTGCTCTTTAACAATTTATCAGACAATCTGTGTGGGCACTCGAAGATACGGATTCTTAACGTCGCAAGACGCTAAATGAATACCAAGTCTCAAGAGTGAACACGTAATTCATTACGAAGTTTAATTCTTTGAGCATCAAACTTTTAAATTGAAGAGTTTGATCATGGCTCAGATTGAACGCTGGCGGCAGGCCTAACACATGCAAGTCGAACGGTAACAGAAAGAAGCTTGCTTCTTTGCTGACGAGTGGCGGACGGGTGAGTAATGTCTGGGAAACTGCCCGATGGAGGGGGATAACTACTGGAAACGGTAGCTAATACCGCATAACGTCGCAAGACCAAAGAGGGGGACCTTCGGGCCTCTTGCCATCGGATGTGCCCAGATGGGATTAGCTAGTAGGCGGGGTAACGGCCCACCTAGGCGACGATCTCTAGCTGGTCTGAGAGGATGACCAGCCACACTGGAACTGAGACACGGTCCAGACTCCTACGGGAGGCAGCAGTGGGGAATATTGCACAATGGGCGCAAGCCTGATGCAGCCATGCCGCGTGTATGAAGAAGGCCTTCGGGTTGTAAAGTACTTTCAGCTGGGAGGAAGGGAGTAAAGTTAATACCTTTGCTCATTGACGTTACCCGCAGAAGAAGCACCGGCTAACTCCGTGCCAGCAGCCGCGGTAATACGGAGGGTGCAAGCGTTAATCGGAATTACTGGGCGTAAAGCGCACGCAGGCGGTTTGTTAAGTCAGATGTGAAATCCCCGGGCTCAACCTGGGAACTGCATCTGATACTGGCAAGCTTGAGTCTCGTAGAGGGGGGTAGAATTCCAGGTGTAGCGGTGAAATGCGTAGAGATCTGGAGGAATACCGGTGGCGAAGGCGGCCCCCTGGACGAAGACTGACGCTCAGGTGCGAAAGCGTGGGGAGCAAACAGGATTAGATACCCTGGTAGTCCACGCCGTAAACGATGTCGACTTGGAGGTTGTGCCCTTGAGGCGTGGCTTCCGGAGCTAACGCGTTAAGTCGACCGCCTGGGGAGTACGGCCGCAAGGTTAAAACTCAAATGAATTGACGGGGGCCCGCACAAGCGGTGGAGCATGTGGTTTAATTCGATGCAACGCGAAGAACCTTACCTGGTCTTGACATCCACAGAACATTCCAGAGATGGGATGGTGCCTTCGGGAACTGTGAGACAGGTGCTGCATGGCTGTCGTCAGCTCGTGTTGTGAAATGTTGGGTTAAGTCCCGCAACGAGCGCAACCCTTATCCTTTGTTGCCAGCGGTCCGGCCGGGAACTCAAAGGAGACTGCCAGTGATAAACTGGAGGAAGGTGGGGATGACGTCAAGTCATCATGGCCCTTACGACCAGGGCTACACACGTGCTACAATGGCGCATACAAAGAGAAGCGACCTCGCGAGAGCAAGCGGACCTCATAAAGTGCGTCGTAGTCCGGATTGGAGTCTGCAACTCGACTCCATGAAGTCGGAATCGCTAGTAATCGTGGATCAGAATGCCACGGTGAATACGTTCCCGGGCCTTGTACACACCGCCCGTCACACCATGGGAGTGGGTTGCAAAAGAAGTAGGTAGCTTAACCTTCGGGAGGGCGCTTACCACTTTGTGATTCATGACTGGGGTGAAGTCGTAACAAGGTAACCGTAGGGGAACCTGCGGTTGGATCACCTCCTTACCTTAAAGAAGCGTTCTTTGAAGTGCTCACACAGATTGTCTGATAGAAAGTGAAAAGCAAGGCGTCTTGCGAAGCAGACTGATACGTCCCCTTCGTCTAGAGGCCCAGGACACCGCCCTTTCACGGCGGTAACAGGGGTTCGAATCCCCTAGGGGACGCCACTTGCTGGTTTGTGAGTGAAAGTCGCCGGCCACTGTATCTCAAAACTCACTTACGAGTGATGTTTGAGATATTTGCTCTTTAAAAATCTGGATCAAGCTGAAAATTGAAACACTGAATAGTCGAAAGATTATTCGTGAGTCTCTCAAATTTTCGCAACACGATGATGGTTCGAAAGAAACATCTTCGGGTTGTGAGGTTAAGCGACTAAGCGTACACGGTGGATGCCCTGGCAGTCAGAGGCGATGAAGGACGTGCTAATCTGCGATAAGCGTCGGTAAGGTGATATGAACCGTTATAACCGGCGATTTCCGAATGGGGAAACCCAGTGTGATTCGTCACACTATCATTAACTGAATCCATAGGTTAATGAGGCGAACCGGGGGAACTGAAACATCTAAGTACCCCGAGGAAAAGAAATCAACCGAGATTCCCCCAGTAGCGGCGAGCGAACGGGGAGGAGCCCAGAGCCTGAATCAGTGTGTGTGTTAGTGGAAGCGTCTGGAAAGGCGTGCGATACAGGGTGACAGCCCCGTACACAAAAATGCACATGCTGTGAGCTCGATGAGTAGGGCGGGACACGTGGTATCCTGTCTGAATATGGGGGGACCATCCTCCAAGGCTAAATACTCCTGACTGACCGATAGTGAACCAGTACCGTGAGGGAAAGGCGAAAAGAACCCCGGCGAGGGGAGTGAAAAAGAACCTGAAACCGTGTACGTACAAGCAGTGGGAGCCTCTTTAATGGGGTGACTGCGTACCTTTTGTATAATGGGTCAGCGACTTATATTCTGTAGCAAGGTTAACCGAATAGGGGAGCCGAAGGGAAACCGAGTCTTAACTGGGCGTTAAGTTGCAGGGTATAGACCCGAAACCCGGTGATCTAGCCATGGGCAGGTTGAAGGTTGGGTAACACTAACTGGAGGACCGAACCGACTAATGTTGAAAAATTAGCGGATGACTTGTGGCTGGGGGTGAAAGGCCAATCAAACCGGGAGATAGCTGGTTCTCCCCGAAAGCTATTTAGGTAGCGCCTCGTGAATTCATCTCCGGGGGTAGAGCACTGTTTCGGCAAGGGGGTCATCCCGACTTACCAACCCGATGCAAACTGCGAATACCGGAGAATGTTATCACGGGAGACACACGGCGGGTGCTAACGTCCGTCGTGAAGAGGGAAACAACCCAGACCGCCAGCTAAGGTCCCAAAGTCATGGTTAAGTGGGAAACGATGTGGGAAGGCCCAGACAGCCAGGATGTTGGCTTAGAAGCAGCCATCATTTAAAGAAAGCGTAATAGCTCACTGGTCGAGTCGGCCTGCGCGGAAGATGTAACGGGGCTAAACCATGCACCGAAGCTGCGGCAGCGACACTATGTGTTGTTGGGTAGGGGAGCGTTCTGTAAGCCGTTGAAGGTGTGCTGTGAGGCATGCTGGAGGTATCAGAAGTGCGAATGCTGACATAAGTAACGATAAAGCGGGTGAAAAGCCCGCTCGCCGGAAGACCAAGGGTTCCTGTCCAACGTTAATCGGGGCAGGGTGAGTCGACCCCTAAGGCGAGGCCGAAAGGCGTAGTCGATGGGAAACAGGTTAATATTCCTGTACTTGGTGTTACTGCGAAGGGGGGACGGAGAAGGCTATGTTGGCCGGGCGACGGTTGTCCCGGTTTAAGCGTGTAGGCTGATTTTCCAGGCAAATCCGGAGAATCAAGGCTGAGGCGTGATGACGAGGCACTACGGTGCTGAAGCAACAAATGCCCTGCTTCCAGGAAAAGCCTCTAAGCATCAGGTAACATCAAATCGTACCCCAAACCGACACAGGTGGTCAGGTAGAGAATACCAAGGCGCTTGAGAGAACTCGGGTGAAGGAACTAGGCAAAATGGTGCCGTAACTTCGGGAGAAGGCACGCTGATATGTAGGTGAAGCGACTTGCTCGTGGAGCTGAAATCAGTCGAAGATACCAGCTGGCTGCAACTGTTTATTAAAAACACAGCACTGTGCAAACACGAAAGTGGACGTATACGGTGTGACGCCTGCCCGGTGCCGGAAGGTTAATTGATGGGGTCAGCCGCAAGGCGAAGCTCTTGATCGAAGCCCCGGTAAACGGCGGCCGTAACTATAACGGTCCTAAGGTAGCGAAATTCCTTGTCGGGTAAGTTCCGACCTGCACGAATGGCGTAATGATGGCCAGGCTGTCTCCACCCGAGACTCAGTGAAATTGAACTCGCTGTGAAGATGCAGTGTACCCGCGGCAAGACGGAAAGACCCCGTGAACCTTTACTATAGCTTGACACTGAACATTGAGCCTTGATGTGTAGGATAGGTGGGAGGCTTTGAAGTGTGGACGCCAGTCTGCATGGAGCCGACCTTGAAATACCACCCTTTAATGTTTGATGTTCTAACGTTGACCCGTGATCCGGGTTGCGGACAGTGTCTGGTGGGTAGTTTGACTGGGGCGGTCTCCTCCTAAAGAGTAACGGAGGAGCACGAAGGTTGGCTAATCCTGGTCGGACATCAGGAGGTTAGTGCAATGGCATAAGCCAGCTTGACTGCGAGCGTGACGGCGCGAGCAGGTGCGAAAGCAGGTCATAGTGATCCGGTGGTTCTGAATGGAAGGGCCATCGCTCAACGGATAAAAGGTACTCCGGGGATAACAGGCTGATACCGCCCAAGAGTTCATATCGACGGCGGTGTTTGGCACCTCGATGTCGGCTCATCACATCCTGGGGCTGAAGTAGGTCCCAAGGGTATGGCTGTTCGCCATTTAAAGTGGTACGCGAGCTGGGTTTAGAACGTCGTGAGACAGTTCGGTCCCTATCTGCCGTGGGCGCTGGAGAACTGAGGGGGGCTGCTCCTAGTACGAGAGGACCGGAGTGGACGCATCACTGGTGTTCGGGTTGTCATGCCAATGGCACTGCCCGGTAGCTAAATGCGGAAGAGATAAGTGCTGAAAGCATCTAAGCACGAAACTTGCCCCGAGATGAGTTCTCCCTGAGACTTTAAGTCTCCTGAAGGAACGTTGAAGACGACGACGTTGATAGGCCGGGTGTGTAAGCGCAGCGATGCGTTGAGCTAACCGGTACTAATGAACCGTGAGGCTTAACCTTACAACGCCGAAGATGTTTTGGCGGATGAGAGAAGATTTTCAGCCTGATACAGATTAGATTAGCCGGCGAAAGCGGGTTAATAAACAGAATTTGCCTGGCGGAGATAGCGCGGTGGTCCCACCTGACCCCATGCCGAACTCAGAAGTGAAACGCCGTAGCGCCGATGGTAGTGTGGGGTCTCCCCATGCGAGAGTAGGGAACTGCCAGGCATCAAATTTAGCAGTAAGCCGGTCATAAAACTGGTGGTTGTAAAAGAATTCGGTGGAGCGGTAGTTCAGTCGGTTAGAATACCTGCCTGTCACGCAGGGGGTCGCGGGTTCGAGTCCCGTCCGTTCCGCCACCCTAATTAGGGGCGTAGTTCAATTGGTAGAGCACCGGTCTCCAAAACCGGGTGTTGGGAGTTCGAGTCTCTCCGCCCCTGCCAGAAATCATCCTTAGCGAAAGCTAAGGATTTTTTTTTATCTGTAATAAACTCATCCAAAGTAAAACCTTCTTCCGGCATCCTTGCCAGCTATTTTAATTAATACACATCATCCAGAACGTTAATTTTCAATAGATCGCGAATCAACGCGTGTTTATCACTATTTTGCAGCCATATAGCATAGAGAGGACGTGAAAGCGTTGTGCTGTCGACAACAGTATGCAATCCGCCTTTTTTGCGAGCCCAACTTACTGGTAGCCAGGTACAACAATTAAGCATTGCAATCTGTTGCTGTGCCAGTTCGGCAGAACTGGTTGTCAGGATTGGAACTTCATCAGCACCGATTAAACCGGCCTCATGTTGTTGAAAATCTGGCCCCCATTCCAGTCGCAGATAGTTAAGATCTCCTTTTAATTTAGAAGGGGTGCTGGCATAAAGTGCCAAAGTAAAATGCCCCAGCAACTGGCTACTAAACTCGTCCATTTTGGGTGCTTCAGTGGTAATAAGAAGATCAAGCTGACGTTCATGCAGTTGTTTTACCAGTGACTGCCGTTGGGCGATCCGCGCTTCGAACTGCAACCCTGTGTGGGCATCCTGATTTTGATACAAACGTCCCAGCCACTGATTAAGCATACATTCCCACAACGAGGCGCTGGCACCGATGGAGAACTCATTATGTCGTGAGGTATGTGCCACTTCCTTACGGGCGGCCTGCCAGGTACTCATGAGCGTTTCTGCATAAGGCAGGAGCTTTTCTCCTGCAGCGGTCAAACGGATATTATTCCTGTGGCGGGTGAAAAGGTTCACACCCAGTTGATTTTCCAGTTGCCTGATCCGAAAACTCACAGCTGATTGGGTCAGATAGAGCGATTCAGCCGCTCGACCAAAGTGACGTGTTCGGCTAACTTCCAGGAAAGTTTTTAACAATTCCGTATCCACAGTGCTCTCCGCAAAATTATTTGTCGTTATGATTTAAATGTTTTGTTTTACACTCTGTCAAGCGTAACTAATACTCCGCGCCATAACTAGCTCGGTCAAAGAATTAGGAGCGTGCAGGATGGCGGAAAGCTTTACGACGACTAATCGATATTTCGACAATAAACATTATCCACGTGGGTTCTCTCGTCATGGTGATTTCACCATCAAAGAGGCACAACTGCTTGAACGTCATGGTTATGCCTTCAATGAGCTGGATCTCGGTAAACGCGAGCCGGTGACCGAAGAAGAGAAACTCTTCGTAGCAGTATGCCGTAGCGAACGTGAGCCAGTGACAGAAGCAGAACGCGTGTGGTCTAAATATATGACGCGTATCAAGCGTCCAAAACGTTTTCACACTCTTTCCGGCGGTAAACCGCAGGTCGAAGGTGCTGAAGACTACACCGATTCCGACGATTAATAAAAAAGGGCGAAATGCCCTTTTTTTATGCCAGTAGTTTTTGCAAATGGATTAACAAGCGGTCGATAGCTAACCGCCTCCTGCAGATGCGGGCGTGTGATGGTCTCAGACTGATCAATATCCGCAATGGTTCTTGATACTTTCAGTAACCGCTGCCAGGCACGAATAGATAATCCCAGATGGATCAGCGTTTCTTCCAGCCACTGTGCGTCTTCACTCTCAAGCTTGCAGAATTGTCGTATTTCTGGGCTATCCAGCCAGGCATTCAGTTTATTCTGCCGCTTAAATTGGCGCTCTCTGGCAGCTATTACGCGTTGTTTAACGGTGGCGCTGTTTTCCCCCAGAACTACCGCTTTACTCAGAATACCGGGCGGTGGGAGAGGGATCTCCAGTGAGAGATCAAAGCGGTCGAGAAAGGGACCTGAGAGTCGGTTGAGATAACGTAATGTTTGTTCTGGCGTACAGCGGTTATGGTTCCCCTGATAATGTCCGGTAGGGCTGGGATTCATCGCCGCGACAAGCTGGAAACGTGCCGGATAGGTTATTTTCGCTCGCGTGCGTGAAAGATGGATCTGGCCTGACTCTATGGGCTCCCACAAGGCATCCAATGTACGCCGTTCAAATTCAGGTAGCTCATCAAGAAAAAGCACGCCGTTATGCGCCAGCGAAATTTCACCAGGCCCGGGAATTGCACCACCGCCAACCATCGCAGTTAACGACGCACTGTGATGTGGTGAACGGAACGGGCGTTGCCGCCACTGTTTTTGTACCGATTCGGCATTTACCAGACTTAATATCGCAGCACTCTCCAGTGCCTCTTCATTACTTAAATCTGGCAACAGACCATTAATACGGCTGGCGAGCATTGTTTTACCCGTTCCCGGCGGCCCAATCAGTAAAAGGTTGTGCCCGCCAGCGGCGGTAATTTCCAGCCCTCGCTTTCCTTGCTCCTGACCGACAACATCACTGAGATCATGTTGTAATACCCAGGATTCCGCATCTGTTGGTTTTGGGCGTTCGAGAGCATGTTTACCTTCCAGAAATGCACAGACCGTTTGTAGATGATCGGCTATCAGGCATCCTTCACCGTTAATTAGCCCTACTTCCGCTTCATTGTCTTTCGCGACGATAATCTTTCTGCCCGACTTAATAGCTTCAGTTGCACTGGAGATTGCGCCGGGAACGCCACGCAAAGCGCCTGTAAGCGCCAGTTCCCCAACTAATTCATATTCATCCAACTTATTGGCTGTAAGCTGTTCAGAGGCAGCCAGCAACGCAATGGCGATAGGTAAATCATATCTTCCACCTTCTTTCGGTAGATCGGCAGGCGCAAGATTTATGGTGATTTTTTTCGACGGATATTCATATCCGCTATTGATAATGGCGCTACGCACGCGATCGCGTGCTTCTTTTACCGTTGTTTCTGGTAAGCCCACCATCGTTAATCCGGGTAGACCTTTACTGATATGTACCTCAACAGTGATCGGCGGAGCGTTTACTCCCAGCGCGGCACGGGTATGAACAATTGACAGTGACATAAGTCCTCCTTAAGTCACCATTATGAACATAAGAGATCGCTGCTGTAGCCTGCTAAATTGTGTTATTTAGCGGTAGATTCCTGTTTATTTATGCAAAGTGATTTGAGTTGTATTAGCGATGGATTAACGCTCGCAAAAATGAGGCGTGCAAGAATTAGTCTTTAAGAAAGGGCAAGAATTATACGGAAATTGAATTTTTTTCATTCACTATTTTTTATATAAAAAACAATGGTTTTTATATAAATTATTATATTTGTCATAAAAAGCGACCAAAAAATATCTTGTGCCATTCGCAAAATCTATGGTAACTCTTTAGGTATTCCTTCGAACAAGATGCAAGAAAAGACAAAATGACAGCCCTTCTACGAGTGATTAGCCTGGTCGTGATTAGCGTGGTGGTGATTATTATCCCACCGTGCGGGGCTGCACTTGGACGAGGAAAGGCTTAGAGATCAAGCCTTAACGAACTAAGACCCCCGCACCGAAAGGTCCGGGGGTTTTTTTTGACCTTAAAAACATAACCGAGAAGCAGACAATGAATAACAGCACAAAATTCTGTTTCTCAAGAGTCAGGACGGGGAACTAACTATGAATGGCGCACAGTGGGTGGTACATGCGTTGCGGGCACAGGGGGTGAATACCGTTTTTGGTTATCCGGGTGGCGCAATTATGCCGGTTTATGATGCATTGTATGACGGCGGCGTGGAGCACTTGTTGTGCCGACATGAGCAAGGGGCGGCAATGGCAGCTATCGGCTATGCTCGTGCTACCGGCAAAACCGGTGTATGCATTGCCACGTCTGGCCCTGGTGCAACCAATCTGATCACCGGACTGGCGGATGCGCTGTTAGATTCTGTTCCGGTTGTTGCCATCACCGGTCAGGTGTCCGCACCGTTTATCGGCACCGACGCATTTCAGGAAGTGGATGTACTGGGATTGTCGTTAGCCTGTACCAAACACAGCTTCCTGGTGCAGTCGCTGGAAGAATTACCGCGCATCATGGCGGAAGCGTTTGATGTCGCCAGCTCAGGTCGTCCCGGCCCGGTTCTGGTTGATATCCCAAAAGATATTCAGTTAGCCAGCGGCGATCTGGAACCGTGGTTCACCACCGTTGAAAACGAAGTGACTTTTCCACATGCAGAAGTTGAGCAAGCGCGACAGATGCTGACTAAAGCGCAAAAGCCGATGTTGTATGTCGGCGGCGGTGTCGGTATGGCGCAGGCTGTTCCTGCTCTGCGTGAGTTTCTCACGACCACAAAAATGCCTGTCACCTGTACGTTGAAAGGGCTGGGCGCAGTCGAGACGGATTATCCGTACTATCTGGGAATGTTGGGGATGCACGGCACCAAAGCGGCGAACTTCGCGGTACAGGAGTGTGATCTGCTGATCGCCGTGGGTGCACGTTTTGATGACCGGGTTACCGGCAAACTGAATACCTTCGCACCACATGCCTGCGTGATCCATATGGATATCGACCCAGCAGAAATGAACAAACTGCGTCAGGCGCATGTGGCATTACAGGGCGATTTGAATGCTTTGTTACCGGCATTACAGCAGTCGTTAAATATCAATGGCTGGCAGCAATATTGCGCACAACTGCGTGATGAACATGCTTGGCGCTACGATCACCCCGGAGAGGCTATCTACGCGCCGTTGTTGTTAAAACAACTGTCGGATCGTAAGGCTGCGGATTGTGTTGTGACCACGGATGTGGGACAGCATCAGATGTGGGCCGCGCAGCACATTGCCCATACTCGTCCGGAAAATTTCATCACATCCAGTGGGTTAGGCACCATGGGTTTCGGTTTACCAGCGGCGGTTGGCGCGCAAGTCGCGCGACCGAACGATACCGTTGTTTGTATCTCCGGTGACGGCTCTTTCATGATGAATGTGCAAGAGTTGGGCACCGTAAAACGCAAGCAATTACCGTTGAAAATCGTCTTACTCGATAACCAACGGTTAGGGATGGTTCGACAATGGCAGCAACTGTTTTTCCAGGAAAGATACAGCGAAACCACCCTTACCGATAACCCCGATTTCCTCATGTTAGCCAGAGCCTTCGGTATCCCTGGCCAACACATCACCCGTAAAGACCAGGTTGAAGCGGCACTCGACACCATGCTGAACAGTGATGGGCCATACCTGCTTCATGTCTCAATCGACGAACTTGAGAACGTCTGGCCACTGGTGCCGCCTGGTGCCAGTAATTCAGAAATGTTGGAGAAATTATCATGATGCAACATCAGGTTAATGTATCGGCTCGCTTCAATCCGGAAACCTTAGAACGTGTTTTACGCGTGGTGCGCCATCGTGGTTTCCATGTTTGCTCAATGAATATGGCTGCCGCCAGTGATGCACAAAATATAAATATCGAATTGACCGTTGCCAGCCCACGGTCGGTCGACTTACTGTTTAGTCAGTTAAATAAACTGGTGGACGTCGCACACGTTGCCATCTGCCAGAGCACAACAACATCACAACAAATCCGCGCCTGAGCGCAAAAGGAATATAAAAATGACCACGAAGAAAGCTGATTACATTTGGTTCAATGGGGAGATGGTTCGCTGGGAAGACGCGAAGGTGCATGTAATGTCGCACGCGCTGCACTATGGCACCTCGGTTTTTGAAGGTATCCGTTGCTACGACTCACATAAAGGACCGGTTGTATTCCGTCATCGTGAGCATATGCAGCGTCTGCATGACTCCGCAAAAATCTATCGCTTCCCGGTTTCACAGAGTATTGATGAGCTGATGGAAGCCTGCCGCGACGTAATCCGCAAAAATAATCTCACCAGTGCCTATATCCGTCCGCTGATTTTTGTCGGTGACGTTGGCATGGGCGTAAACCCGCCAGCGGGATACTCCACCGACGTGATTATCGCCGCTTTCCCGTGGGGAGCGTATCTGGGCGCAGAAGCGCTGGAGCAGGGGATTGATGCGATGGTTTCCTCCTGGAACCGCGCAGCACCAAACACCATCCCAACTGCGGCGAAAGCGGGTGGTAATTACCTCTCTTCCCTGCTGGTGGGTAGCGAAGCGCGCCGCCATGGCTATCAGGAAGGTATCGCGCTGGATGTGAATGGTTACATCTCTGAAGGTGCAGGCGAAAACCTGTTTGAAGTGAAAGATGGCGTGCTGTTCACCCCGCCGTTTACCTCATCCGCATTACCGGGCATTACCCGTGACGCCATCATCAAACTGGCGAAAGAGCTGGGAATTGAAGTGCGTGAGCAAGTTCTGTCGCGCGAATCACTCTATCTGGCAGATGAAGTCTTTATGTCCGGTACTGCGGCTGAAATCACGCCAGTGCGCAGTGTAGACGGTATTCAGGTAGGCGAAGGTCGTTGTGGCCCGGTTACCAAACGTATTCAGCAAGCCTTCTTTGGCCTCTTCACCGGCGAAACCGAAGATAAATGGGGCTGGTTGGATCAAGTTAATCAATAAATACAAAAATGGGATGGCACGCACCGTCCCATTTACGAGACAGACACTGGGAGTAAATAAAGTATGCCTAAGTACCGTTCCGCCACCACCACTCATGGCCGTAATATGGCGGGGGCTCGTGCGCTGTGGCGCGCCACCGGAATGACCGACGCCGATTTTGGCAAACCGATTATCGCGGTTGTGAACTCGTTCACCCAATTTGTACCGGGCCACGTCCATCTGCGCGATCTCGGTAAACTGGTCGCTGAACAAATTGAAGCGGCTGGCGGTGTTGCCAAAGAGTTCAACACCATTGCGGTGGATGATGGGATCGCCATGGGCCACGGGGGCATGCTTTATTCACTGCCATCTCGCGAACTGATCGCTGATTCCATTGAGTATATGGTGAACGCCCACTGCGCCGACGCGATGGTCTGTATCTCCAACTGCGACAAAATCACCCCAGGGATGCTGATGGCCTCCCTACGCCTGAATATTCCGGTGATCTTTGTTTCCGGTGGTCCGATGGAGGCCGGAAAAACCAAACTGTCCGATCAGATCATCAAACTTGATCTGGTTGATGCGATGATCCAGGGGGCAGATCCGAAAGTCTCTGACTCCCAGAGCGATCAGGTTGAGCGTTCAGCCTGCCCAACTTGCGGCTCCTGCTCCGGGATGTTCACCGCCAACTCGATGAACTGCCTGACCGAAGCGCTGGGCTTGTCGCAGCCGGGTAACGGCTCACTGCTGGCAACCCACGCTGACCGTAAGCAATTGTTCCTTAACGCCGGTAAACGCATTGTCGAGCTGACCAAACGTTACTACGAGCAAAACGATGAAAGCGCCCTGCCGCGTAATATTGCCAGCAAAGCGGCATTTGAAAACGCCATGACGCTGGATATCGCGATGGGCGGTTCCACTAACACCGTTCTCCATCTGCTGGCAGCGGCGCAGGAAGCAGAAATCGATTTCACGATGAGTGATATCGATAAACTTTCACGCAAAGTCCCGCAGTTGTGCAAAGTTGCGCCGAGCACTCAGAAATACCATATGGAAGATGTTCACCGTGCTGGTGGCGTTATCGGTATCCTCGGGGAACTGGATCGCGCGGGATTACTGAATCGCAATGTGAAAAACGTGCTCGGTCTGACGTTGCCGCAAACGCTGGAACACTACGACGTCATGTTGACCCAGGATGATGCGGTAAAAAATATGTTTCGTGCAGGTCCGGCGGGTATCCGTACCACCCAGGCGTTCTCGCAGGATTGCCGTTGGGACTCCCTCGATGACGACCGTGCTAACGGTTGTATCCGCTCACTGGAACACGCCTACAGCCAGGACGGTGGTCTGGCTGTACTTTACGGTAACTTCGCGGAAAACGGCTGTATTGTTAAAACAGCGGGCGTCGATGACAGCATCCTGAAATTTACCGGTCCGGCGAAAGTGTATGAAAGTCAGGACGACGCGGTAGAAGCGATCCTCGGTGGCAAAGTTGTGGCAGGCGACGTAGTCGTGATCCGCTACGAAGGGCCGAAAGGCGGTCCGGGGATGCAAGAAATGCTCTACCCAACCAGCTTCCTGAAATCGATGGGCCTCGGTAAAGCCTGTGCACTGATCACCGACGGTCGCTTCTCTGGCGGCACCTCTGGCCTTTCCATCGGTCACGTCTCACCGGAAGCGGCAAGTGGCGGCAGCATTGGCCTGATTGAAGACGGTGACCTGATCGCCATCGACATTCCGAACCGCAGCATTCAGTTACAAGTAAGTGATGCAGAACTGGCGGCACGTCGTGAAGCGCAGGAAGCCCGTGGTGATAAAGCCTGGACGCCGAAAAACCGTGAACGTCAGGTCTCCTTTGCTCTGCGCGCTTACGCCAGCCTGGCGACCAGTGCCGACAAAGGTGCGGTACGCGATAAATCGAAACTGGGGGGTTAATAATGGCAGACTCACTACCCCTGTCTGGCGCACCGGAAGGCGCTGAGTATTTACGGGCGGTGCTACGCGCGCCGGTCTATGAAGCGGCGCAGGTCACGCCGCTGCAGAAAATGGAAAAACTCTCGTCGCGTCTTGATAACGTCATTCTGGTAAAGCGCGAAGACCGCCAGCCAGTGCACAGCTTTAAGCTGCGCGGCGCATACGCCATGATGGCGGGCCTGACGGAAGAACAGAAAGCGCACGGCGTGATCACTGCTTCTGCGGGTAACCACGCGCAGGGCGTTGCGTTCTCCTCCGCACGATTAGGCGTGAAGGCGCTAATCGTCATGCCAACCGCCACCGCTGATATCAAAGTTGATGCGGTACGCGGCTTCGGCGGCGAAGTGTTGCTTCACGGTGCGAACTTTGATGAAGCAAAAGCCAAAGCGATTGAACTGTCGCAGCAGCAGGGCTTCACCTGGGTTCCGCCATTTGATCATCCGATGGTGATTGCCGGACAGGGCACGCTGGCGCTGGAATTGCTCCAGCAGGACGCCCATCTTGATCGCGTATTTGTGCCGGTCGGCGGCGGCGGTCTGGCGGCGGGGGTGGCGGTGCTGATCAAACAACTGATGCCGCAAATCAAAGTGATAGCCGTGGAAGCGGAAGATTCAGCCTGCCTGAAAGCGGCGCTGGATGCAGGTCATCCTGTTGACCTGCCGCGCGTAGGTTTGTTTGCTGAGGGGGTCGCGGTCAAGCGCATTGGTGACGAAACGTTCCGTCTGTGTCAGGAGTATCTCGACGACATCATCACCGTTGATAGCGATGCCATCTGTGCGGCGATGAAAGACCTGTTCGAAGATGTGCGCGCGGTGGCGGAGCCGTCTGGCGCGTTGGCGCTGGCGGGAATGAAAAAATATATCGCCCAGCACAACATTCGCGGTGAGCGCCTGGCGCATGTGCTCTCGGGAGCTAACGTCAATTTCCACGGCCTGCGCTACGTCTCGGAACGTTGCGAACTGGGTGAACAGCGCGAAGCATTGCTGGCGGTGACCATTCCGGAAGAAAAAGGCAGTTTCCTTAAATTTTGCCAGCTACTCGGTGGGCGCTCGGTCACAGAGTTCAACTATCGCTTTGCAGATGCCAAAAATGCCTGCATTTTTGTCGGCGTGCGCTTAAGCCGCGGCCTTGAGGAGCGCAAAGAAATTTTGCAGATGCTCAACGAAGGCGGCTACAGCGTGGTTGATCTCTCCGATGACGAAATGGCGAAGCTACATGTGCGCTATATGGTCGGCGGGCGTCCATCGCATCCGTTGCAGGAACGCCTCTACAGCTTCGAATTCCCGGAATCACCGGGCGCGCTGCTGCGCTTTCTTAACACGCTGGGTACGCACTGGAATATCTCTTTGTTCCACTATCGCAGTCATGGCACCGACTACGGGCGTGTACTGGCGGCGTTCGAACTTGGCGACCATGAACCGGATTTCGAAACCCGGCTGAATGAGCTGGGCTACGATTGTCACGACGAAACCAATAACCCGGCGTTCAGGTTCTTTTTGGCGGGTTAGGGAAAAATGCCTGATGGCGCTTCGCTTATCAGGCCTACCCACGCGTCAACGTTATTTGTGGTTGGGTAAAATCTTCCAGAACGCCTCAATCAGCGGCTCATGTAGCCGCTTTTTTTGTGCGCAAACGCCCAGTTCAAATGGTGTTTTCTCATCGCTGCGATCAAGAATCATCACACGGTTGCGTACAGGTTCAGGACTATTATCCAACACAACTTCCGGTAACAATGCCACGCCACAGCCTAGCGCCACCATCGATACCATCGCTTCATGCCCGCCGACCGTGGCGTAAATCATCGGGTTGCTGATTTTATTGCGTCGGAACCACAGTTCAATGCGGCGGCGCACTGGTCCCTGATCGGCCATGATAAACGGCACCGTCGACCAGTCCGGCTTCTCTACAGATACCTGATTACGAACCGGGCAGGGCAGCGCAGGTGCGATCAGCACTACCGCCAGATTCTCCAGCATCGAAAATGCCACTGCACCGGGTAACGTCTCTGGCTTACCGGCAATCGCCAAATCCGCTTCGTCGGTGACAACTTTTTCCATCGCATCCGCCGCATCACCGGTGGTGAGCTTGATCTCCACCGACGGGTGTTCCGCGCGGAAGCGATCAAGAATCGGCGGAAGATGGCTGTAAGCAGCGGTCACCGAGCAGAAAATATGTAACTCGCCAGAGAGCGACGGCCCTTGCTGGTCGATGGTGTGGCGCAGTTGCTGATATTGCAACAGCGTTTGCTGGGCGAAAACACGCAGCTCTTCGCCCGCTTCGGTCAGCGTTACCGTCCGGTTATCGCGTATAAATAGCGGTTGGCCGAGATCTTCTTCCAGGCGCTGAATCTGCCGTGAAAGTGTCGATGGGCTGACGTGCATCGCCCGCGCGCTGCGCCCAAAATGACGGCTTTCCGCCAGATGTAGAAACATTTTCAGATCGCGTAAATCCACAGGCACAGCCCTCGATTTTGACGTTGCAGAAATTGCAATGTGACGTTGTGAATATATCAATTTCCGCAATAAGTTTCCTGACATATAGTGAATTTAATCTCGCAAACGCGAACCGAACAATAAGAAGCACAACATCATGAGGAATCACCATGGCTAACTACTTCAATACACTGAATCTGCGCCAGCAACTGGCGCAGTTGGGTAAATGTCGCTTTATGGGCCGCGAAGAATTCGCTGACGGCGCGAGCTACCTTCAGGGTAAAAAAGTGGTCATCGTCGGTTGTGGTGCACAGGGCCTGAACCAGGGCCTGAACATGCGTGATTCTGGTCTGGACATCTCTTATGCCCTGCGTAAAGAGGCGATCGCTGAGAAACGCGCTTCCTGGCGTAAAGCGACCGAAAACGGTTTTAAAGTCGGCACTTACGAAGAGCTGATCCCGCAGGCGGATCTGGTGGTTAACCTGACGCCGGATAAGCAGCACTCCGACGTAGTGCGTTCTGTTCAGCCGCTGATGAAAGACGGTGCGGCGCTGGGTTACTCCCATGGCTTCAACATCGTAGAAGTGGGTGAGCAGATCCGTAAAGACATCACTGTGGTGATGGTTGCACCAAAATGCCCGGGCACTGAAGTGCGTGAAGAGTACAAACGTGGGTTTGGCGTACCGACGCTGATTGCCGTTCACCCGGAAAACGATCCGAAAGGCGAAGGTATGGCGATTGCCAAAGCCTGGGCTGCGGCTACCGGTGGTCACCGTGCGGGCGTGCTGGAATCCTCCTTCGTTGCGGAAGTGAAATCTGACCTGATGGGCGAACAAACCATACTGTGCGGTATGTTGCAGGCTGGTTCTCTGCTGTGCTTCGACAAGCTGGTGGAAGAAGGCACCGACCCGGCATATGCAGAAAAACTGATTCAGTTCGGTTGGGAAACCATCACCGAAGCTCTGAAGCAGGGTGGCATCACCCTGATGATGGACAGGCTCTCTAACCCGGCAAAACTGCGTGCTTATGCGCTCTCTGAACAACTGAAAGAGATCATGGCACCGCTGTTCCAGAAACATATGGACGACATCATCTCCGGCGAATTCTCCTCCGGCATGATGGCTGACTGGGCCAATGATGATAAGAAACTGCTGACCTGGCGTGAAGAGACCGGCAAAACCGCGTTCGAAACCGCGCCGCAGTTTGAAGGCAAAATCGGTGAGCAGGAGTACTTCGATAAAGGCGTACTGATGATCGCGATGGTAAAAGCAGGCGTTGAACTGGCGTTCGAAACCATGGTTGATTCCGGCATCATTGAAGAGTCGGCTTACTACGAATCACTGCACGAACTGCCGCTGATTGCCAACACCATCGCCCGTAAGCGTCTGTACGAAATGAACGTCGTTATCTCTGATACCGCCGAGTATGGTAACTACTTGTTCTCTTACGCCTGCGTGCCGCTGCTGAAACCGTTTATGGCAGAGCTGCAACCGGGCGATCTGGGTAAAGCTATTCCGGAAGGTGCCGTTGATAACGCGCAACTGCGTGATGTGAATGAAGCCATTCGCAGCCATGCTATCGAGCAGGTAGGTAAGAAACTGCGTGGCTATATGACGGATATGAAACGTATTGCGGTTGCAGGCTAAGCGGCTACATACGGTGCCGGATGGCGGCGTAAACGCCTTATCCGGCCTACAAAAAGTGCACGTTCTGTAGGCCTGATAAGCGCAGCGCCATCAGGCAAAAACCCGGTGTTCAAATGCACCGGGTTTTTTTGTTAGTTACGGTACAGCACCTTAATGATGTGATAGCCGAACTGGGTGTGCAGCGGGCCGGTTGGCTCCAGTACCGGACAAGAGAAAACCACTTTATCGAATGCCGGAACCATCTGACCCTGGCGGAACTCACCTAAATCACCGCCGCGTTTGCCTGACGGGCAAATGGAGTGCTTCTTCGCCAGCTTGCCGAAATCAGCGCCGTTCTTAATCTGTTCCAGAAGTTCCAGAGCCAGTTTCTCTTCTTTTACAAGGATATGCAGTGCTGCTGCCGTTTTTGCCATGATCGTGCCTTGAGTGGTATGGATGAGGCTGGCTATACTACCACGCTGTTATTTTCCCCTCCCGACTTTCATTGAGCGATTTTTCTATGCGTCTAAACCCCGGCCAACAACAAGCTGTCGAATTCGTTACCGGCCCCTGCCTGGTGCTGGCGGGCGCGGGTTCCGGTAAAACTCGTGTTATCACCAATAAAATCGCCCATCTGATCCGCGGTTGCGGTTACCAGACGCGACATATTGCAGCGGTGACCTTTACCAATAAGGCGGCACGCGAGATGAAAGAGCGTGTTGGGCAGACGCTGGGGCGCAAAGAGGCGCGTGGGTTGATGATCTCCACCTTCCATACATTAGGGCTGGATATCATCAAGCGCGAATATGCGGCGCTGGGAATGAAAGCGAACTTTTCGCTGTTTGACGATACCGATCAGATGGCGTTGCTCAAAGAGCTGACCGAGGGTCTGATTGAAGATGACAAAGTTCTCCTGCAACAGTTGATTTCGACCATCTCTAACTGGAAGAACGATCTGAAAACTCCGGCGCAGGCGGCGGCAGAGGCAAAGGGCGAGCGGGATCGTATTTTTGCCCATTGTTATGGACTGTATGATGCGCACCTGAAAGCGTGCAACGTTCTCGACTTCGATGACCTGATTTTGCTGCCAACGTTGTTGTTGCAACGCAATGAAGAAGTACGCGAACGCTGGCAGAACAAAATTCGCTACCTGCTGGTGGATGAGTATCAGGACACCAACACCAGCCAGTATGAACTGGTGAAACTGCTGGTGGGTAGCCGCGCGCGCTTTACCGTGGTGGGCGATGACGATCAGTCAATCTACTCATGGCGTGGTGCCCGTCCGCAAAATCTGGTGCTGTTGAGCCAGGATTTCCCGGCGTTGAAGGTGATTAAGCTGGAGCAGAACTACCGCTCTTCCGGACGTATTCTGAAAGCGGCCAACATCCTTATCGCTAATAACCCGCACGTCTTTGAAAAGCGCCTGTTCTCCGAACTGGGCTACGGCGCGGAGCTAAAAGTATTAAGCGCGAATAATGAAGAACATGAAGCCGAGCGCGTTACTGGCGAGCTGATTGCGCATCACTTCGTCAATAAAACACAGTACAAAGATTACGCCATTCTCTATCGCGGTAATCATCAGTCGCGAGTGTTTGAAAAATTCCTGATGCAAAACCGCATCCCGTACAAAATTTCCGGCGGTACTTCATTCTTCTCCCGCCCGGAAATCAAGGATTTGCTGGCTTATCTGCGTGTGCTGACTAACCTGGACGATGACAGTGCGTTCCTGCGTATCGTCAACACGCCGAAACGAGAGATTGGCCCGGCAACGCTGAAAAAGCTGGGCGAGTGGGCGATGACCCGCAATAAAAGTATGTTTACCGCCAGTTTTGATATGGGATTGAGTCAAACACTGAGTGGGCGTGGTTATGAAGCGTTGACTCGCTTTACTCATTGGCTGGCGGAAATCCAGCGTCTGGCGGAGCGGGAGCCGATTGCTGCGGTGCGCGATCTGATCCACGGCATGGATTATGAATCCTGGCTGTACGAAACATCGCCCAGCCCGAAAGCCGCCGAAATGCGCATGAAGAACGTCAACCAACTGTTTAGCTGGATGACGGAGATGCTGGAAGGCAGCGAACTGGATGAGCCGATGACGTTAACCCAGGTGGTGACGCGCTTTACTCTGCGCGACATGATGGAGCGAGGTGAAAGCGAGGAAGAACTGGATCAGGTGCAACTGATGACTCTCCACGCATCGAAAGGGCTGGAGTTTCCCTATGTTTTCATGGTCGGTATGGAAGAAGGATTTTTACCGCACCAGAGCAGCATCGATGAAGACAATATTGATGAGGAGCGGCGGCTGGCCTATGTAGGGATCACCCGCGCCCAGAAGGAATTGACCTTTACGCTGTGTAAAGAGCGTCGTCAGTACGGTGAACTGGTGCGCCCGGAGCCGAGTCGCTTCCTGTTAGAGTTACCGCAGGATGATCTGATTTGGGAGCAGGAGCGCAAAGTGGTCAGCGCGGAAGAACGGATGCAGAAAGGGCAAAGCCATCTGGCAAATCTGAAAGCGATGATGGCAGCAAAACGAGGGAAATAGTTAAGGGGCACGGAATTATCGCCGGACAGGATGCGTTAGCATCGCATCCGGCACATTACTCGTTAATATACTTCCAGCGGCCAATGAACATAACTCTGCCATTGGCTTTCTTGCTCGATAATCTCTTTACCCAGCGGATGTTGGGCTAACCACCCTTGCGGCAGCGTCAAGGTCAACTGTTCATGGCTGGCCTGTAATTGAATCTTCGGCACTAAATCGTCACGGCGACGGCTGGCAAAAATGATGGCCAGGCGCAGTAAACGACAGAGTTGTTCCGCAACGCGCGGAGGGACGGCATTTTGTTGATGCAGCGATGAGAGATCGACCGGATTAGTTTGGTTGAGCAACAGCGTCGCCAGCAGTTTTTTCTGCGCGGGAGTAAAACCGGGAAGATCCAGGTTTCGCACCAGATAAGCAGCATGTTGCGGCGCTTGTTTGAAATCAACGCTCAGGCCAATTTCATGAAGTTGACAGGCACTGATTAGCAAATCGCGGCTAATTGCTTCAAGATGCCATGCATTTTCCACCTGATCGAAGAAGTTAGCCGCAACGCTGGCTACGCGCTGTGCCTGATCGATATCGATCATAAAGCGGCGCTGAATATTACGCAGCGTACGGCTGCGAATATCCTGCTCGACGGCCAGATGTAACATGCCGTAAACCAGGCCTTCACGCAGTGCGCCGCCAGCCAGCGTCATACACTGAATATTCAGTTCGGTAAAAATAGCTATCAGGATCGCCAGACCACTCGGGAATACTAACGCGCGTTCCAGCGTCAGCCCGTCGATCTCCAGCTCCTCCAGCCGACCGCAATGAATGGCGCGCTGTTTCAGTTGTTGCAACTTTTCCAGGGTAATGCGTTCATCCATTCCCTGCGCCATCATGATTTCTTGCAAGGCCTGCACGGTGCCGGAAGCGCCAACGCACACTTTCCAGCCGTGATAACGCAATTCATCGGCAACCGGACGTAACACTTCGCGTGCCGCTTTTTCTGCGGCATCAAAATTTTCCTGCCCCAGATTACGATCGGCAAAATAGCGTTCCAGCCAGGTGACGCAGCCCATCGACAGACTGAACAGAGAGGTGGTTTGTGCACCCGTGCCGGTTACCAGTTCAGTACTGGCTCCCCCGATATCCACCACCAGGCGCTGATCGGCTCCACCGGTAGTGTGAGCAACGCCCTGATAAATCAGACGAGCTTCCTCTTCACCGCTGATCACCTGCACCGGACAACCAAGTATTTCCTGCGCTTTGGCAATAAAATCACCAGCGTTGACAGCAAGACGTAACGTCGCCGTAGCAACAACGCGAATTTGCGAAGGAGGGATATCTTGCAGACGTTCAGCAAACAGGCGCAGGCATTGCCAGCCGCGCTCCATTGCTTCATTAGACAGGGCATTTTCGCTGTTCAGACCAGCAGCCAGACGTACTTTGCGTTTAATTCGCGTCAGCGTCTGGATACTACCAGCCACCTCGCGCACAACCAGCATATGAAAACTATTCGAACCGAGATCAATGGCTGCATAAAGCGACGAGGTGGAACTCATACTCTTCATCCTTCAATCTGTCTCTGCGTTGGCTGTGTTCTTTCACCCGAATCACTTACTACAGTAAGCTCATCGGGATTCATTCTCTTGCCATCTTGATGCAGTTTGAATGATTTTGAGTATGACATTATTTATTTAACCTGAACGACGACGATTACGTGGAGCGCCTGTACGACGCGGACCGTTGCCTGTGCGTGGGCGCGTCAAGCGTAGCGGTTTTGGCAGATCGGTCATCAATGCGTCCGGATTGTATTTGCTTACCGGAATAGAATGACCAATATAGGTCTCAATGGCAGGCAAATTCAATGCATACTCTTCACACGCCAGGCTGATGGAATGACCACTTGCACCAGCGCGGCCAGTACGGCCGATACGGTGAACGTAATCTTCACAGTCATCGGGTAAATCGTAGTTAAAGACGTGGGTTACGGCCGGAATATGCAAACCACGTGCGGCTACGTCGGTGGCAACCAGAATATCCAGATCGCCACGGGTAAATTCATCAAGAATACGCAGACGTTTTTTCTGCGCCACATCGCCCGTCAACAGCCCGACACGATGACCATCTGCCGCCAGGTGACCCCAGATCTCTTCGCAACGATGTTTGGTGTTGGCGAAAATAATCGCTCTGTCTGGCCACTCTTCTTCGATCAGCGTTTGCAGCAAACGCATTTTTTCTTCGTTAGAAGGGTAGAAAAGCTCTTCTTTAATGCGGTGGCCCGTTTTCTGTTCCGGTTCCACTTCGATGTATTCGGCGTTATTCATCTGCTCGAACGCCAGTTCACGTACCCGGTACGAAAGCGTGGCGGAGAACAGCATGTTGAGGCGCTGATTTGCTGGCGGCATACGGCGAAACAGCCAGCGAATATCTTTAATAAAGCCCAGATCGTACATACGATCGGCTTCGTCCAGCACCACGACCTGAATAGCGCCAAGGTTAATGTGATTCTGTTTGGCGTAGTCGATTAAACGACCCGTGGTGCCAATCAGGATGTCAACGCCGCTTTCCAGCACTTTTAGCTGTTTGTCGTAGCCGTCGCCGCCATAAGCCAGGCCCAGCTTCAGACCGGTAGCTTGCGCCAGCGGCTCCGCGTCGGCGTGGATCTGCACGGCAAGTTCACGCGTCGGTGCCATAATTAAGGCACGTGGCTGGTTCACCTTGCGATCGGCAATGGTGGGATGAGAGAGAAGGTAATGAAACGTTGACGTCAGGAACGCCATCGTTTTCCCAGTACCGGTTTGCGCCTGCCCGGCTACGTCACGACCTTCCAGCGTTAGCGGAAGGGCCAGTGCCTGAATGGGCGTACAGTTATGAAACCCTTTTTTTTCAAGGGCTTCTACAACTTTCGGATGCAGGGCGAAGTCGGAAAACTTCTGTTCTGTTAAATGTGTTTTGCTCATAGTGTGATAGAATATCAGCTTACTATTGCTTTACGAAAGCGTATCCGGTGAAATAAAGTCAACCTTTAGTTGGTTAATGTTACACCAACAACGAAACCAACACGCCAGGCTTATTCCTGTGGAGTTATATATGAGCGATAAAATTATTCACCTGACTGACGACAGTTTTGATACGGATGTACTCAAAGCGGACGGGGCGATCCTCGTCGATTTCTGGGCAGAGTGGTGCGGTCCGTGCAAAATGATCGCCCCGATTCTGGATGAAATCGCTGACGAATATCAGGGTAAACTGACCGTTGCAAAACTGAACATCGATCAAAACCCTGGCACTGCGCCGAAATATGGCATCCGTGGTATCCCGACTCTGTTGCTGTTCAAAAACGGTGAAGTCGCGGCAACCAAAGTGGGTGCACTGTCCAAAGGTCAGTTGAAAGAGTTCCTCGACGCCAACCTGGCATAAGGGAACGTCATGTTCGGGTGCCCCGTCGCTAAAAACTGGACGCCCGGCGTGAGCCATGCTAACTTAATGTTGACTTCGTATTAAACTTACCTTATTAAGTTTGAATCTTGTAATATCCAACGCTTCCCGTTTTTATCTAATGCGAAGTGAACAGATTTCTAATCCGTCTTGTCGTTTCAGTTCTGCGTACTCTCCTGTGACCAGACAGCGAAAAGACATGAGTCGATGACCGTAAACAGGCATGGATGATCCTGCCATACCATTCACAACATTAAGTTCGAGATTTACCCCAAGTTTAAGAACTCACACCACTATGAATCTTACCGAATTAAAGAATACGCCGGTTTCTGAGCTGATCACTCTCGGCGAAAATATGGGGCTGGAAAATCTGGCCCGTATGCGTAAGCAGGACATTATTTTTGCCATCCTGAAGCAGCACGCAAAGAGTGGCGAAGATATCTTTGGTGATGGCGTACTGGAGATATTGCAGGATGGATTTGGTTTCCTCCGTTCCGCAGACAGCTCCTACCTCGCCGGTCCTGATGACATCTACGTTTCTCCCAGCCAAATCCGCCGTTTCAACCTCCGCACTGGTGATACCATCTCTGGTAAGATTCGCCCGCCGAAAGAAGGTGAACGCTATTTTGCGCTGCTGAAAGTTAATGAAGTTAACTTCGACAAACCTGAAAACGCTCGCAACAAAATCCTCTTTGAGAACTTAACCCCGCTGCACGCAAACTCTCGTCTGCGTATGGAACGTGGTAACGGTTCTACTGAAGATTTGACCGCACGCGTGCTGGATCTGGCTTCACCAATCGGGCGTGGCCAACGTGGTCTGATTGTGGCACCGCCTAAAGCGGGTAAAACCATGCTGCTGCAGAACATCGCCCAGAGCATTGCTTACAACCACCCAGACTGTGTGCTGATGGTTCTGCTGATCGACGAACGTCCGGAAGAAGTAACCGAGATGCAGCGTCTGGTTAAAGGTGAAGTTGTCGCTTCTACCTTCGACGAACCGGCATCTCGCCACGTTCAGGTTGCGGAAATGGTGATCGAGAAGGCAAAACGCCTGGTTGAGCACAAGAAAGACGTTATCATTCTGCTCGACTCCATCACCCGTCTGGCGCGCGCCTACAACACTGTTGTTCCTGCGTCTGGTAAAGTGCTGACCGGTGGTGTGGATGCTAACGCACTGCACCGTCCGAAACGATTCTTCGGTGCGGCGCGTAACGTAGAAGAGGGCGGCAGCCTGACCATCATCGCGACGGCGTTGATCGACACCGGTTCCAAAATGGACGAAGTTATCTACGAAGAGTTTAAAGGTACAGGTAACATGGAACTGCACCTTTCTCGTAAGATCGCAGAAAAACGCGTCTTCCCGGCTATCGACTACAACCGTTCCGGTACGCGTAAAGAAGAGTTGCTCACCACTCAGGAAGAGCTACAGAAAATGTGGATCCTGCGCAAAATCATTCACCCGATGGGCGAAATCGATGCAATGGAATTCCTCATTAATAAACTGGCAATGACCAAGACCAATGACGATTTCTTCGATATGATGAAACGTTCATAAATTTGTCTTATGCCAAAAACGCCACGTGTTTACGTGGCGTTTTGCTTTTATATCTGTAATCTTAGCGGCATGCCTGTGATAGTGGGAAAATTCCTGGTTATTGCGGGTATTTTATACAATTTTTATGGTGAATGATTAATTTTTGCACAGGGCTGATAGGTTCAGAAAGGAGTTTCCCTTCTGAATAAAGGTCTTCGTGGGTATACTTCTGCTAATAATTTTCTCTGAGAGCATGCATTGTGAATTTACTGACAGTGAGTACTGATCTCATCAGTATTTTTTTATTCACGACACTGTTTCTGTTTTTTGCCCGTAAGGTGGCAAAAAAAGTCGGTTTAGTGGATAAACCTAACTTCCGCAAACGTCACCAGGGATTGATACCGCTCGTTGGGGGGATTTCAGTTTTCGCAGGGATTTGCTTTACGTTCGGAATTGTTGATTACTACATTCCGCATGCAGCTCTCTACCTCGCCTGTGCGGGCGTCCTGGTGTTCATCGGCGCACTGGATGACCGTTTCGATATTAGTGTAAAAATCCGTGCCACCATACAGGCTGCTGTTGGCATCGTTATGATGGTGTTTGGCAAACTTTATCTCAGTAGCCTGGGCTATATTTTTGGCTCCTGGGAGATGGTGCTTGGGCCGTTTGGTTATTTCCTGACGCTGTTTGCCGTCTGGGCGGCAATTAATGCTTTCAACATGGTTGATGGCATTGATGGTCTGCTGGGTGGGTTGTCCTGCGTCTCGTTTGCGGCAATTGGCATGATTTTGTGGTTCGACGGGCAAACCAGCCTCGCTATCTGGTGCTTTGCGATGATCGCCGCCATCCTGCCATACATCATGCTCAACCTCGGTATTCTGGGGCGTCGCTACAAAGTGTTTATGGGCGATGCGGGCAGTACATTGATTGGTTTTACCGTAATCTGGATCCTGCTTGAAACTACTCAGGGCAAAACACATCCGATTAGCCCGGTGACTGCATTATGGATTATCGCTATTCCGCTGATGGATATGGTGGCGATTATGTATCGTCGCCTGCGTAAAGGCATGAGTCCATTCTCGCCTGATCGCCAGCATATTCATCATTTGATCATGCGTGCCGGTTTTACTTCTCGTCAGGCATTTGTGCTGATTACCCTTGCTGCTGCACTGCTTGCTTCCATTGGCGTACTGGCAGAATATTCTCATTTTGTCCCTGAATGGGTCATGCTGGTGCTCTTTTTGCTAGCATTCTTCCTCTATGGCTATTGCATTAAGCGCGCCTGGAAGGTTGCTCGCTTTATTAAGCGTGTGAAACGCCGACTGCGCAGAAATCGTGGTGGCAGCCCCAACTTAACCAAATAAACGAGGATGTAATGACGCAACCAATGCCTGGGAAACCAGCCGAAAATGCTGAAAATGAACTGGATATTCGTGGGTTGTTTCGTACCTTGTGGGCTGGGAAGCTGTGGATTGTTGGCATGGGGCTGGCGTTTGCGTTAATTGCGCTGGCGTATACATTTTTCGCCCGTCAGGAGTGGAGCGCGACGGCGATTACCGATCGTCCAACGGTCAATATGCTGGGCGGATACTACTCGCAGCAGCAGTTTCTACGTAACCTGGATGTTCGTTCGAACATGGCTTCTGCCGATCAACCATCGGTCATGGACGAAGCCTATAAAGAGTTTGTTATGCAACTGGCGTCGTGGGACACCCGCCGCGATTTCTGGTTGCAGACCGACTATTACAAACAGCGGATGGTTGGCAACAGCAAAGCAGATGCGGCTCTGCTGGATGAAATGATCAACAACATCCAGTTTATTCCCGGTGATTTCACCCGAGCGATCAACGATAACGTTAAATTGATTGCTGAAACTGCCCCCGATGCCAATAATCTGCTGCGTCAATATGTCGCATTCGCCAGTCAGCGCGCGGCCAGCCATCTGAATGATGAGCTGAAAGGTGCATGGGCAGCGCGCACTATCCAAATGAAAGCCCAGGTGAAGCGTCAGGAAGAAGTCGCGAAAGCGATCTACGACCGCCGGGTAAACAGCATTGAGCAGGCACTCAAAATCGCTGAGCAACATAATATCTCTCGCAGCGCGACAGATGTCCCGGCGGATGAATTGCCTGATTCAGAAATGTTTTTGTTGGGTCGCCCGATGCTGCAGGCGCGATTAGAAAATTTACAGGCCGTCGGCCCGGCCTTTGATCTCGACTATGATCAGAATCGGGCCATGTTAAACACCCTTAATGTTGGTCCAACCCTGGATCCGCGTTTTCAGACCTATCGCTATTTGCGTACACCGGAAGAACCGGTAAAACGCGATAGCCCACGCCGTGCCTTCCTGATGATTATGTGGGGCATTGTCGGGGGGCTGATCGGGGCTGGTGTCGCATTAACCCGCCGTTGCTCGAAATAGCAACACAGTTGCGGTGAGCACAAAGGCGCTCGCCGCTTATTCAAAGAGAATCGATGTGAAAGTACTGACTGTATTTGGTACGCGCCCGGAAGCCATCAAGATGGCGCCGTTGGTGCATGCGTTGGCAAAAGATCCTTTTTTTGAGGCTAAAGTTTGCGTCACTGCGCAGCATCGGGAGATGCTCGATCAGGTGCTGAAACTCTTTTCCATTGTACCTGACTACGATCTCAACATAATGCAGCCAGGACAGGGACTGACAGAGATAACCTGTCGAATTCTTGAGGGATTAAAACCTATTCTTGCCGAGTTCAAACCAGACGTTGTACTGGTACACGGCGATACCACCACGACGCTGGCCACCAGTCTGGCGGCGTTTTATCAGCGCATTCCTGTTGGTCACGTTGAGGCCGGGCTACGCACGGGCGATCTTTACTCGCCGTGGCCGGAAGAGGCTAACCGCACGCTGACCGGTCATCTGGCAATGTACCATTTCTCCCCAACTGAGACCTCACGGCAAAACCTGCTACGTGAAAACGTCGTTGATAGCCGAATCTTCATTACCGGCAATACAGTTATCGACGCTTTGTTGTGGGTGCGCGATCAAGTGATGAGCAGCGAGATGCTGCGTTCAGAACTGGCGGCAAATTACCCGTTTATCGACCCTGATAAGAAGATGATTCTGGTGACCGGTCACAGGCGTGAAAGCTTCGGTCGTGGCTTTGAGGAGATTTGCCATGCGCTGGCAGAAATAGCCACCACTCATCAGGACATCCAGATTGTTTATCCGGTACATCTCAACCCGAATGTCAGAGAACCGGTTAGTCGCATTCTGGGGCACGTAAAAAACGTCATTCTGATCGATCCCCAGGAGTATTTACCGTTTGTCTGGCTGATGAATCACGCATGGTTGATTTTGACCGACTCTGGCGGTATTCAGGAGGAAGCACCTTCGCTGGGTAAACCGGTGCTGGTGATGCGTGACACCACCGAGCGCCCGGAAGCTGTTACCGCTGGAACGGTGCGTCTGGTGGGGACGGATAAACAACGGATCGTTGAGGAAGTGACACGTCTTCTCAACGACGACAACGAATATCAAATGATGAGCCGCGCCCATAACCCCTATGGTGATGGTCAGGCATGCTCTCGCATTCTGGAAGCGTTAAAAAATAATCGGATATCACTATGAGTTTTGCGACCATTTCTGTCATCGGACTGGGTTACATTGGGCTGCCGACAGCCGCTGCGTTTGCCTCACGGCAAAAACAGGTGATTGGTGTCGATATCAACCAACAAACGGTTGATACTATCAATCGTGGCGAAATCCATATCGTCGAGCCTGATTTGGCGAGTGTAGTAAAAACTGCCGTAGAAGGTGGCTTTTTGCGAGCGAGCACAACGCCCGTTGAGGCTGATGCCTGGCTGATTGCTGTACCAACGCCGTTTAAAGGCGATCATGAGCCGGATATGGCTTACGTCGAATCGGCTGCCCGCTCCATTGCGCCAGTGCTGAAAAAAGGTGCGCTGGTGATCCTTGAGTCCACCTCTCCGGTGGGTTCAACCGAGAAAATGGCAGAATGGTTAGCAGAAATGCGTCCGGACCTGACTTTCCCGCAGCAGGTGGGCGAACAGGCCGACGTGAATATTGCCTATTGCCCGGAACGCGTGTTACCGGGGCAGGTGATGGTCGAGCTGATTAAAAATGACCGTGTAATAGGTGGCATGACACCGGTTTGCTCGGCGCGCGCCAGTGAACTGTACAAAATTTTCCTCGAAGGTGAGTGTGTTGTCACTAACTCCCGGACGGCGGAAATGTGTAAGCTCACCGAAAATAGCTTCCGCGATGTGAATATCGCGTTTGCTAACGAACTGTCGCTGATTTGCGCCGGGCAGGAAATTAACGTCTGGGAGCTGATTCGTCTGGCGAATCGCCACCCTCGCGTCAATATTCTTCAGCCAGGCCCGGGCGTGGGCGGCCACTGTATTGCCGTTGACCCGTGGTTTATCGTAGCGCAGAACCCGCAGCAGGCGCGGCTTATCCGTACTGCCAGGGAAGTGAACGATCACAAACCTTTTTGGGTAATTGATCAGGTGAAAGCGGCGGTTGCCGATTGCCTGGCCGCTACCGATAAACGCGCCAGCGAAGTGAAAATTGCCTGCTTTGGGCTGGCATTTAAACCGAATATTGATGACCTGCGCGAAAGCCCGGCGATGGAAATCGCTGAACTGATCGCCCAGTGGCATAACGGCGAGACGCTGGTCGTTGAACCGAACATTCACCAGTTGCCGAAAAAACTGGCCGGGCTTTGCACGCTGGCGCAGCTTGACGAAGCGCTGGCGACGGCAGACGTGCTGGTGATGTTGGTCGATCACAGTCAGTTCAAAGCCATCAGCGGCGATCATATTAAGCAGCAGTATGTCGTCGATACCAAAGGGGTCTGGCGCTGATGAGAAAGATTCTGGTGACAGGCGGTGCCGGATTTATTGGCTCGGCGCTGGTGCGTTATATCATCAACGAAACAAGTGATGCGGTGGTGGTGGTCGATAAATTGACCTACGCCGGAAACCTGATGTCGCTGGCATCGGTCACGCAGAGCGATCGCTTTGCCTTTGAGAAAGTTGATATCTGCGATCGGGCAGCGTTGGAACGCGTTTTTATCGAACATCAGCCCGACTGTGTGATGCATCTGGCGGCAGAAAGCCATGTTGACCGTTCTATCGATGGTCCGGCGGCGTTTATCGAAACCAACATTGTGGGGACTTACACACTGCTTGAAGCGGCGCGGGCTTACTGGAATACGCTGGTGGAAGATAAAAAATTGGCCTTTCGTTTCCATCATATCTCCACCGACGAAGTGTACGGCGACCTGCACTCTACGGATGATTTCTTCACCGAAACTACGCCGTATGCGCCGAGCAGCCCTTATTCCGCGTCGAAAGCCAGCAGCGACCATCTGGTGCGCGCTTGGCTGCGTACCTACGGTCTGCCGACACTTATCACCAACTGCTCGAATAACTACGGCCCTTACCATTTTCCGGAAAAACTGATCCCGTTGATGATACTCAACGCGCTGGCGGGTAAACCGCTGCCGGTATATGGCAACGGGCAGCAAATCCGTGACTGGTTGTATGTTGAAGATCATGCCCGCGCGCTGTACTGCGTGGTGACCACCGGTAAAGTCGGTGAAACGTATAATATTGGTGGCCATAACGAGCGCAAGAATCTCGATGTCGTGGAAACCATTTGTGAACTGTTGGAAGAACTGGCTCCGGATAAACCGCACGGCGTGGCGCACTATCGTGACCTGATCACCTTTGTCGCTGACCGCCCGGGGCATGATTTACGTTATGCCATTGATGCCACGAAAATTGCTCGTGAACTTGGCTGGCTGCCGCAGGAAACCTTTGAAAGCGGGATGCGCAAAACGGTGCGGTGGTATTTGGCTAATGAAAGCTGGTGGAAGCGGGTGCAGGACGGCAGTTATCAGGGTGAGCGTTTAGGTCTGAAAGGCTAATTTTCAGCGGAGGAAAACATGAAAGGTATTATCCTGGCGGGCGGTTCCGGTACACGATTGCATCCGATTACGCGCGGCGTGTCGAAGCAACTGTTGCCGATCTACGATAAGCCAATGATTTACTACCCGCTGTCGGTGCTGATGCTGGCCGGTATCCGCGAAATTCTCATCATCACCACGCCGGAAGATAAAGGTTATTTCCAACGCCTGCTGGGCGATGGTAGCGAATTCGGTATCCATCTGGAATATGCCGAACAGCCCAGCCCGGACGGTCTGGCGCAGGCATTTATCATCGGTGAAACTTTCCTCAACGGCGAGCCTTCTTGTCTGGTGCTGGGAGATAATATTTTCTTCGGCCAGGGCTTCAGTCCGAAGCTGCGCCATGTTGCGGCGCGCACTGAAGGGGCCACGATTTTTGGCTATCAGGTGATGGACCCGGAACGCTTTGGTGTGGTGGAGTTTGACGACAATTTCCGTGCTATCTCGCTGGAAGAAAAGCCAAAACAGCCGAAATCAAACTGGGCGGTGACCGGACTTTATTTCTACGACAGCAAAGTGGTGGAGTACGCCAAACAAGTTAAACCTTCGGAGCGTGGCGAGCTGGAGATTACCTCCATCAACCAGATGTATCTGGAGGCAGGTAACCTGACCGTTGAACTTCTCGGGCGCGGGTTTGCCTGGTTGGACACTGGTACTCACGATAGCCTGATTGAAGCCAGCACTTTTGTGCAGACGGTGGAAAAACGCCAGGGTTTTAAGATTGCCTGCCTGGAAGAGATTGCCTGGCGCAACGGCTGGCTCGATGACGAAGGTGTGAAGCGTGCAGCCAGTTCATTAACGAAAACTGGCTACGGTCAATATCTGCTGGAGTTACTCCGTGCCCGTCCGCGCCAGTATTGAGCCACTCACCTGGGAAAATGCCTTCTTTGGTGTTAATAGCGCCATCGTGTGTATTAACCCTGACGCGCCACTCCTGACACCAGACGCTTTAGCGCCGTGGTCACGGGTGCAGGCCAAAATAGTCGCATCAAATATCGGTGAACTGGATGCCCTGCAACAGTTGGGATTCTCACTGGTAGAAGGTGAAGTTGATTTGGCGCTACCCGTGACCAGAGCCAGTGATAGCGGCGCAGAAGTGGCACAAGAGACAGATATTCCAGTACTACGCCAGTTAGCGAGTGAGGCATTTGCGCAAAGCCGTTTTCGTGCACCGTGGTATGCGCCTGAAGCCAGTGGGCGCTTTTATGCGCAGTGGATTGAAAACGCCGTTCACGGCACCTTTGATCATCAATGTCTGATCTTACGCACGCCATCCGGCGATATTCGTGGCTATGTCTCTTTACGTGAGCTCAATGCGACAGACGTGCGTATTGGCCTGCTGGCAGGACGCGGTGCAGGTGCAGAGCTGATGCAAACGGCGCTAAACTGGGCGTATGCTCGCGGTAAAACAACATTGCGGGTGGCGACCCAGATGGGCAACACCGCCGCGCTTAAACGATACATAAAAAGTGGTGCAAATGTAGAAAGCACCGCGTACTGGTTATACAGGTGATCACATGATTCCATTTAACGCACCGCCGGTGGTGGGAACCGAACTCGATTATATGCAGTCGGCAATGGGTAGCGGCAAACTGTGTGGCGATGGTGGTTTTACCCGTCGCTGCCAGCAGTGGCTGGAGCAACGTTTTGGCAGCGCCAAAGCGCTGTTGACGCCGTCCTGCACCGCTTCTCTGGAGATGGCGGCGCTGTTGTTGGATATCCAGCCTAGCGATGAAGTGATCATGCCGAGTTATACCTTTGTCTCCACCGCCAACGCCTTCGTGCTGCGTGGAGCGAAAATCGTTTTTGTGGATGTTCGCCCGGACACTATGAACATCGACGAAACGCTGATTGAAGCGGCGATCACCGACAAAACGCGCGTTATCGTGCCGGTGCATTACGCGGGCGTGGCCTGTGAAATGGACACCATTATGGCGTTGGCGAAAAAACATAACCTGTTTGTGGTGGAAGATGCCGCTCAGGGTGTGATGTCCACTTACAAAGGGCGTGCGCTGGGAACCATTGGTCATATTGGCTGCTTTAGCTTCCATGAAACCAAAAACTACACCGCGGGTGGTGAAGGCGGCGCTACGTTGATTAATGATAAAAAATTGATTGAACGCGCCGAGATCATCCGTGAAAAAGGCACTAATCGTAGCCAGTTCTTCCGTGGTCAGGTGGATAAATACACCTGGCGCGATATCGGCTCCAGCTATTTGATGTCCGATCTGCAAGCCGCATATCTGTGGGCGCAACTGGAAGCAGCGGATCGTATCAACCAGCAGCGTCTGGCGCTGTGGCAAAACTATTACGATGCACTGGCACCACTGGCGAAAGCCGGGCGTATCGAACTGCCGTCGATTCCGGATAGCTGCGTGCAGAACGCGCATATGTTCTACATTAAGCTGCGTGATATTGATGACCGGAATGCGTTGATTAACTTCCTGAAAAAAGCAGAAATCATGGCGGTGTTCCATTACATTCCGCTGCACGCAAGCCCGGCGGGTGAACGGTTTGGTGAGTTCCACGGTGAAGATCGCTACACCACCAAAGAGAGCGAGCGCCTGCTGCGTCTGCCGCTGTTCTACAATCTGTCGCCCGTCAATCAACGCACGGTAATTGCGACCTTGCTGAACTACTTCTCCTGATATGTCGCTGGCGAAAGCGTCCTTATGGACGGCGGCCAGTACGCTGGTCAAGATTGGTGCCGGGTTACTGGTCGGTAAGCTGCTGGCGGTATCATTTGGTCCGGCAGGGCTGGGGCTGGCGGCTAACTTCCGTCAGTTGATTACCGTACTCGGCGTGCTTGCCGGGGCGGGCATTTTTAACGGCGTAACCAAATACGTTGCCCAGTATCATGATAATCCGCAGCAGCTACGTCGTGTGGTGGGTACATCATCAGCGATGGTGCTTGGTTTCTCCACGCTGATGGCGCTGATTTTTGTGCTGGCAGCCGCTCCGATCAGCCAGGGATTGTTCGGGAATACTGACTACCAGGGGCTGGTACGTTTAGTGGCGCTGGTGCAAATGGGTATCGCCTGGGGCAACCTGTTGCTGGCGCTGATGAAAGGCTTTCGCGATGCCGCGGGTAATGCGTTATCGCTGATTGTTGGCAGCCTGATTGGTGTTATCGCTTACTACGTCAGTTACCGTTTTGGTGGCTATGAAGGCGCGTTGCTTGGGCTGGCGCTGATTCCTGCGTTGGTGGTGATTCCGGCTGCCATCATGTTGATCAAACGTGGCGCTATCCCGTTAAGCTATCTGAAACCCAGTTGGGATAGCGGTCTGGCGGGGCAGTTGAGTAAGTTCACGTTAATGGCGCTGATTACTTCGGTGACCTTGCCCGTTGCTTACATCATGATGCGTAAGTTGCTGGCGGCGCAGTATAGCTGGGATGAGGTGGGGATCTGGCAAGGCGTAAGTAGTATTTCCGACGCCTACCTGCAATTCATTACCGCCTCTTTTAGCGTGTATTTACTGCCCACTCTGTCGCGGCTAACAGAAAAGCGCGATATCACCCGCGAAGTGGTGAAGTCGCTGAAATTCGTTCTACCGGCGGTGGCAGCGGCGAGTTTTACAGTCTGGTTGCTGCGTGACTTTGCCATCTGGCTACTTTTATCGAACAAATTTACCGCCATGCGCGATCTCTTTGCCTGGCAGTTGGTTGGCGATGTGTTAAAAGTGGGCGCTTATGTCTTTGGTTATCTGGTGATCGCCAAAGCGTCGCTCCGGTTTTATATTCTGGCGGAAGTCAGTCAGTTCACGTTGTTGATGGTATTTGCCCACTGGTTGATCCCCGCGCATGGCGCGCTGGGCGCGGCGCAGGCATATATGGCAACCTATATCGTCTATTTTTCTCTTTGTTGTGGCGTGTTTTTACTCTGGCGTAGGCGGGCATGACTGTACTGATTCACGTTTTGGGATCGGATATCCCTCACCATAACCAAACCGTTTTGCGGTTTTTCAACGACGCGCTGGCTGCGACAAGCGAGCACGCGCGTGAGTTTATGGTTGCAGGCAAGGACGACGGCTTAAGTGATAGCTGTCCGGCGCTCACTATCCGCTTTTTTGCAGACAAAAAATCACTGGCTGAAGCGGTTATCGCGAAAGCGAAAGCTAACCGTCAACAGCGGTTTTTCTTCCATGGCCAGTTCAATCCAAAACTATGGCTGGCGCTGCTTAGCGGCGGAATCAAGCCCAGCCAGTTTTACTGGCATATATGGGGCGCTGATTTGTATGAACTTTCCAGTGGCTTGAGATATAAGCTCTTTTATCCGCTGCGCCGCCTGGCACAAAAGCGAGTGGGCTGTGTATTTGCCACTCGGGGAGACTTGAGCTTTTTTGCCAGAACGCATCCAAAGGTGCGAGGCGAACTGATTTACTTCCCAACCCGGATGGATCCTTCTCTCAATACGATGGCTAACGATCGGCAACGTGAAGGGAAAATGACTATTCTGGTGGGGAACTCCGGCGATCGCAGTAATGAACACATCGCTGCCTTACGCGCTGTGCATCGGCAGTTTGGCGATACGGTGAAAGTGGTGGTGCCGATGGGATATCCGGCCAACAACGATGCGTATATCAACGAAGTTCGTCAGGCGGGGCTGGAATTATTCAGCGAAGAAAATCTGCAAATTCTGAGCGAAAAAATGGATTTTGACGCTTATCTGGCACTACTTCGCCAGTGCGATCTCGGCTACTTTATTTTTGCCCGTCAGCAAGGTATCGGTACGCTGTGCTTGTTGATTCAGGCTGGCATCCCCTGCGTACTTAATCGGGAAAACCCGTTCTGGCAGGATATGACGGAGCAACATTTGCCGGTGCTGTTTACCACTGACGATCTCAATGAGGATATTGTGCGTGAAGCGCAGCGCCAGTTGGCGTCGGTAGATAAAAACCACATTGCCTTCTTTAGTCCAAACTATCTGCAAGGCTGGCATCGGGCGCTGGCAATTGCCGCTGGGGAGGTCGCATGAGCCTGCTGCAATTCAGCGGCCTGTTTGTTGTCTGGCTGCTCTGTACGCTGTTTATCGCCACGCTGACCTGGTTTGAGTTTCGCCGCGTGCGGTTTAACTTCAATATCTTCTTTTCATTGCTTTTTTTGCTGACGTTTTTCTTCGGATTTCCGCTGACCAGCGTACTGGTATTCCGCTTTGATGTTGGTGTCGCGCCGCCAGAAATCTTGTTGCAGGCGTTGCTTTCTGCGGGCTGCTTTTACGCGGTTTATTACGTCACCTACAAAACCCGCTTACGCAAAAGTGTTGCCGATGCACCGCGCCGTCCAGTGTTTACCATGAATCGCGTGGAAACCAATCTTACCTGGTTTCTCCTGATGGGCATCGCGTTGGTCAGTGTCGGCATCTTCTTCATGCACAACGGCTTTTTGTTGTTCCGACTTAACTCCTACAGTCAGATCTTTTCCAGTGAAGTCTCCGGCGTGGCGTTAAAGCGCTTCTTTTACTTTTTTATCCCGGCGATGCTGGTGGTCTATTTTCTGCGCCAGGACAGCAAAGCATGGCTGTTTTTCCTCGTCAGTACCGTTGCCTTTGGATTGCTGACCTACATGATTGTCGGTGGCACTCGCGCCAATATCATTATCGCGTTCGCTATCTTCCTGTTTATCGGCATTATTCGCGGTTGGATTTCACTGTGGATGCTGGCAGCGGCAGGCGTGCTGGGGATTGTCGGTATGTTCTGGCTGGCGCTAAAACGCTACGGAATGAACGTGAGCGGTGATGAAGCTTTCTACACGTTTCTCTATCTCACCCGCGACACTTTCTCGCCGTGGGAGAATCTGGCGTTGCTATTGCAGAACTACGACAACATCGACTTCCAGGGGCTGGCACCGATTGTCCGTGATTTCTATGTCTTTATTCCTTCCTGGCTGTGGCCGGGTCGGCCCAGTATGGTGCTGAACTCCGCCAACTATTTCACCTGGGAAGTGCTGAATAATCACTCCGGGCTGGCTATCTCACCTACGCTTATCGGCTCACTGGTGGTGATGGGCGGTGTGTTGTTTATTCCGCTTGGGGCGATTGTGGTTGGCCTGATTATAAAATGGTTCGACTGGCTGTATGAGCTGGGCAACCGCGAAACCAATCGCTATAAGGCAGCGATTTTGCACAGTTTCTGCTTTGGGGCGATCTTCAATATGATCGTGCTGGCGCGCGAAGGACTGGATTCATTTGTCTCGCGGGTGGTCTTTTTTATCGTGGTCTTCGGTGCAAGCCTGATGATTGCAAAACTACTGTACTGGCTTTTTGATAGCGCCGGACTCATTCATAAACGAATAAAATCATCGCTCCGGACGCAGATTGAAGGATAACAATGAATAACAACACCACAGCACCGACCTATACGCTGCGTGGCTTACAGTTGATCGGTTGGCGTGATATGCAGCATGCCCTCGATTATCTGTTCGCTGATGGGCAGCTTAAGCAGGGAACGCTGGTTGCCATTAATGCCGAAAAAATGCTGACCATTGAAGATAACGCCGAGGTCAGGGCGTTAATTAACGCTGCCGAATTTAAATATGCCGATGGCATTAGCGTCGTGCGTTCGGTACGTAAAAAATATCCTCAGTCACAGGTTTCCCGCGTAGCTGGAGCCGATCTCTGGGAAGAGCTGATGGCTCGCGCAGGAAAAGAAGGGACGCCCGTTTTTCTTGTTGGCGGCAAACCTGAAGTACTGGCGCAGACCGAAACTAAACTGCGCGGCCAGTGGAATGTGAATATCGTTGGCAGCCAGGATGGTTATTTCAAACCCGAGCAGCGTCAGGCGCTGTTTGAGCGTATCCATGCCAGTGGCGCGCAAATCGTCACTGTCGCAATGGGATCGCCAAAACAGGAAATCTTCATGCGCGACTGCCGTCAGGTGCATCCTGATGCGCTTTATATGGGCATTGGCGGAACGTACGATGTTTTTACTGGCCATGTGAAACGCGCGCCGAAAATCTGGCAAAAACTGGGGTTGGAGTGGCTCTATCGCCTGCTTTCGCAGCCGAGTCGCATTAAGCGTCAGCTCCGTTTACTGCGCTATTTACGCTGGCATTACACCGGCAACCTCTGATTTTCCCTCTCTCGCTGGCGGCATAAGTGTTCACAATGTCGCCTGTTCTTCACCTTCCTGCTGTTTTATTACACAAAGCATTCAAATTTTTAATGCTTCATTTGCCATTTCTCCTGAATTACGAAAACATTCGCAACACTCGATGTACCCATAACGATAACCGGTAACACCGGAAAAACATGCAAACACAACACGAGGATTTATGGCAGATAACAAACCAGAGCTACAGCGTGGGCTGGAAGCTCGACATATCGAACTCATCGCCCTGGGGGGCACCATTGGCGTTGGTCTGTTTATGGGGGCCGCCAGCACCCTAAAATGGGCTGGGCCATCTGTATTGTTGGCCTATATCATCGCCGGGCTGTTCGTCTTTTTCATCATGCGCTCAATGGGCGAAATGTTATTCCTTGAGCCGGTTACCGGTTCGTTCGCCGTCTACGCACATCGTTATATGAGCCCGTTTTTTGGCTATCTCACTGCCTGGTCTTACTGGTTCATGTGGATGGCGGTGGGGATCTCGGAAATCACTGCCATTGGCGTCTACGTCCAGTTCTGGTTCCCGGAGATGGCACAGTGGATACCTGCATTGATCGCGGTGGCGCTGGTGGCGCTGGCGAATCTGGCGGCGGTCAGACTGTATGGTGAAATCGAGTTTTGGTTCGCGATGATCAAAGTCACCACGATCATCGTTATGATAGTCATTGGCCTGGGCGTGATTTTCTTTGGCTTTGGCAATGGCGGGCAGTCGATTGGTTTTGGCAATCTCACTGAGCACGGCGGTTTCTTTGCGGGTGGCTGGAAAGGGTTCCTGACGGCGCTGTGTATCGTGGTGGCGTCCTACCAGGGTGTGGAGCTGATTGGCATTACTGCCGGTGAAGCGAAAAATCCGCAGGTGACGTTGCGCAGTGCGGTAGGCAAAGTGCTGTGGCGAATCCTTATTTTCTACGTAGGCGCGATCTTCGTTATCGTCACCATCTTCCCGTGGAATGAAATTGGCAGCAATGGCAGCCCGTTTGTACTGACTTTCGCCAAAATTGGCATTACCGCAGCCGCGGGTATTATCAACTTTGTGGTACTGACGGCGGCGCTTTCTGGCTGTAACAGCGGTATGTACAGTTGCGGACGTATGCTTTATGCACTGGCGAAAAACCGTCAGTTACCGGCGGCGATGGCAAAAGTTTCTCGTCACGGCGTGCCGGTTGCGGGAGTAGCGGTATCCATTGCCATCCTGTTAATTGGCTCGTGCCTGAACTACATCATTCCCAATCCGCAGCGTGTGTTTGTTTACGTCTACAGCGCCAGCGTGCTGCCGGGGATGGTGCCGTGGTTTGTGATCCTGATAAGCCAACTGCGTTTTCGTCGTGCGCACAAAGCGGCGATTGCCAGCCATCCGTTCCGCTCCATTCTGTTCCCGTGGGCAAATTATGTGACAATGGCGTTCCTTATTTGCGTTTTGATCGGCATGTACTTTAATGAAGATACTCGTATGTCGCTGTTTGTCGGCATCATCTTCATGCTGGCGGTGACGGCGATTTACAAAGTTTTTGGGCTTAATCGCCACGGTAAAGCGCATAAACTGGAGGAATAAGCAGCAAAATGCGCAAAGCGTAACCAAACGCGCATTTTATTTAAAAAGGGACTAGACAGAGGGGTGGGAAGTCCGTATTATCCACTCCCGCAACGGCGCTAAGCGCCCGTAGCTCAGCTGGATAGAGCGCTGCCCTCCGGAGGCAGAGGTCTCAGGTTCGAATCCTGTCGGGCGCGCCATTTAGTCCCGGCGCTTGAGCTGCGGTGGTAGTAATACCGCGTAACAAGATTTGTAGTGGTGGCTATAGCTCAGTTGGTAGAGCCCTGGATTGTGATTCCAGTTGTCGTGGGTTCGAATCCCATTAGCCACCCCATTATTAGAAGTTGTGAAAATGCGAAGGTGGCGGAATTGGTAGACGCGCTAGCTTCAGGTGTTAGTGTCCTTACGGACGTGGGGGTTCAAGTCCCCCCCCTCGCACCACGACTTTAAAGAATTGAACTAAAAATTCAAAAAGCAGTATTTCGGCGAGTAGCGCAGCTTGGTAGCGCAACTGGTTTGGGACCAGTGGGTCGGAGGTTCGAATCCTCTCTCGCCGACCAATTTTGAACCCCGCTTCGGCGGGGTTTTTTGTTTTCTGTGTATTCCATCACTCTCCCTTCGCAATAAACGCCCGTAGTAACTCATTGCCACACGGTATGATTTCGCCCTTAACTTATTGAAGGACGATTTCAGGCAAGGAGCGACTATGCTGCAACAGGTTCCAACGCGTGCTTTTCATGTGATGGCGAAACCGAGCGGTTCCGATTGTAATCTGAACTGTGACTACTGTTTTTATCTCGAAAAACACTCTCTCTACCGCGAACATCCTGTCACACATATGGACGATGACACGCTGGAAGCGTATGTCCGCCACTATATCGCTGCCAGTGAACCACAAAACGAAGTTGCTTTTACCTGGCAAGGCGGAGAGCCAACACTGCCGGGGTTGGAATTTTACCGCCGCGCTGTGGCACTACAGGCAAAATATGGTGCAGGCAGGCGGGTAAGTAACAGCTTCCAGACTAACGGCGTGCTGCTGGATGACGAATGGTGTGCGTTTCTGGCAGAAAATCATTTTCTGGTTGGCTTATCGCTGGACGGCCCGGCAGAGATCCATAATCAATACCGCGTTACCAAAGGCGGCAGACCAACGCATAAACTGGTGATGCGCGCGCTTAAACTACTGCAAAAATATCACGTTGATTATAACGTTCTGGCGTGCGTCAATCGCACCAGCGTGCTGCAACCGTTGCAGGTCTATGAATTTTTGCGTGATGCGGGCGTTGAGTTCATCCAGTTTATTCCGGTGGTGGAACGTCTGGCAGATGAAACAGCAGCCCACGACGGACTGAAATTACGAGCGCCTGGCGATATTCAGGGGGAACTGACGGAATGGTCGGTGCGCCCGCAAGAGTTCGGTGAATTTCTGGTGACGATTTTCGATCACTGGATCAAACGCGACGTCGGTAAGATTTTCGTGATGAATATCGAATGGGCATTTGCCAATTTTGTCGGCGCGCCTGGCGCGGTTTGCCATCATCAGCCAACCTGCGGGCGTTCGGTGATTGTTGAGCACAACGGCGATGTTTACACCTGTGATCACTTTGTCTATCCGCAATATCGACTGGGGAATATGCTTCAGCAGACGATTGCAGAAATGGTAGATTCCCCGCAACAGCAGGCGTTTGGTGAAGATAAATTTAAGCAGTTACCGGCGCAGTGTCGCAGTTGCAACGTGTTAAAAGCGTGCTGGGGAGGTTGCCCGAAACACCGCTTTATGCTCGATGCCAGCGGCAAACCGGGGCTGAATTATTTGTGCATTGGTTATCAGTGTTATTTCCGCCATCTACCGCCATATCTTAAAGCAATGGCTGATTTGCTGGCGCACGGCCGCCCGGCCAGCGACATTATGCAGGCGCATTTGATGGTGGTGAATAAGTAAAAAGTGATTGATTGCCGGATGCGATGCTGACGCATCTTATCCGGCTTACAGAACGATGCAATATATTGAATTTTCAAGATTTTGTAGGCCGGATAAGGCGTTCGCGCCTCATCCGGCATGGGCAGCGCAACCCGATGTAGCGATAGCGCTGAATTAATCAGATTTAATCTGCGCGCGTGGCGGATATTTTTTCAGGATATCCATATACGCGTGCATTTCGGTCTGTAGAGGTACACCCATCGGAATATGCCGCACGCCGATGGAGTCGCTTTCCTGCGGATCGGTGTACAGGTTAAACACCGACGACCCCGCCGTTTGCATTACTGTGCCGGTGAATCCACCCTGATATCCGCTCTGGGTATAAGCGTAAGGTTGCTGAATCAGTACGTGATACTTGAACTCATCCATACGCACAGCAGAAAGTTTGCCGTTGAGGAAGTAGTGCTCGGCCTTACGGTTAGACTGACCATTTGTTCCGAGGAAGAAAGAGGTCTGGTCAACACCATCGATAAAGGTCGTTTTCGGCACTAAATTCGCCACTTTAGCCCCAGGATGCCCCGCCAGATCCAGCGCGGTTGGGAAGAGATCGGCCAGATCGACAATACCGTCGGATTTACGCGGTTGGATCATGCCTTTCCAGTACACGAAGGTGGGTACGCGAACGCCGCCCTCCCAGGTAGAACCTTTCGCGCCACGGAACGGTGTGCGACCGTGCGGTGGCACTTCGGCTTCCGGACCGTTATCGGAGGTAAAGACAATCAGCGTGTTATCAAGCTGACCATTTTTCTCCAGTGCTTTATAGAGATTAGCGAACACATCGTTCATTTCTACCATGCAGTCGCCGTAAGAGGTGCGTGCCGGAGAACTACCGGCATATTTGGCATTCGGGTAGTTATCGAAGTGGCAGCCGCGCGTACCGTAATACAAGAAGAATGGTTTATCGCTCTTCGCCATTTTGTCGAGGAACTTAACGCCATATTCCATCCAGCGTTGATCAAGATCTTCCATATACTTCGGCGTAATATCGGCAATGGCTTGCTGCTCACCGCCGCGCACCGCATGAACGTCATCTTTGCTGAACGGTAATTGCTTGATGTACTCAGAACGGTCCGGACTCAGGGCGACTTCCGGATTGACGTGAACATCGCGCCATTCGGTATACATATCAGACACCGAGTTAAAGCCACGGAAATCATCAAAGCCAACGTTTTGCGGCTGCGACTCTTTGTTTTCCCCCATGTGCCATTTACCGATGGCCTGGGTGACATAGCCTTGATCGTGCAGCAGTTGCGGTAGTGTCGTTAACCCTTGCAGACCGCCAGGTTGTCCGTACATCGGCGGCATCAAAATGCCGTGGTGGATGGAATACTGTCCAGTGAGGATCGTTGCGCGGGTTGGTGAAGAACTGGGTTGTGAATAAGCAGACGTCAAAATCAGCCCCTGGCTGGCAACGGCGTCAATATCTGGCGTTGGGTTACCCACCGCCACGCCGCCGCCGTTAAAGCCAACGTCCATCCAGCCCACATCGTCCAGCAAGAAAACAACCACGTTCGGTTTCTTACCGGTTTTTTTCTCAAGTTCTGCCAGTTTCTGCTGGGTTTCTTTATCCTGCGCCGGGTGCTGCATTACCGGCATCATATTATCGGCAATTTGGGTTGCCGGTTTAACCAGATATTGATTTGGGTGATCGTAACCAGAAAAACCTTCGCGCGCGGTAGCGGTTGACGGGGTATCTGCAGCGCTGGCCATTAATGGAAGAGCGGCGGCGACTGCGACCGCCAGTAGTTTGGGTGAAAACGAAATTTCCATGCAAAATGCTCCGGTTTCATGTCATCAAAATGATGGCGTAGTTAAGCATTGATAATTGAGGTCCCTCTCCCTGACAGGATGATTTCATAAATAATGATGATGAAAATAAATTATCTATTTATCTTAAGAATAAATTGAAATATCAGGAGAGCGTTTTCAATCCTACCCCCCGTGCATGCGATATGTAAGGCGTGTTTATTATATCGCGTTGATTATTGATGCTGTTTTTAGTTTTGTCTGTAATTAATATGCGTATCATTAATTGATTATATTTAATCATTCATATCACATATAAAAAAGCATCAGGCTAAGGGAAGGATTTACTCGGTAATTTATTAAATATGAAGAAAAAAGGGTTACAGATTTTTCTCATAACAAGTATTAGGGGATGTTATTACCCCATCCTCTGTGGCATAATAACTGAGTAGATGCTCATTCCATCTCTTATGTTCGCCTTAGTGCCTCATAAACTCAGGAATGACGCAGAGCCGTTTACGGTGCTTATCGTCCACTGACAGATGTCGCTTTTGCCTCATCAGACACCATGGACACAACGTTGAGTGAAGCACCCACTTGTTGTCATACAGACCTGTTTTAACGCCTGCTCCGTAATAAGAGCAGGCGTTTTTTTATCTATTCAGGAAAGGCCCGGAGGCTCTGCGCCTCCAGGTGAGAAAGGATTACTGCGGTGGGTTGTTCTGTAACGTCAGCATCAAACCGTCGCGGCGCATTGCAGCGGCTTCTTCCGGCTTGTGCAGTCTGTCCAGCACGTCAGCAAGCCATGCATAATCGTAGGCATCCGGGCGTTGTTTCAGCGCCGCGCGGAAGGCGAGAGATGCTTCCTGCCATTCGCCATGCTTCATCAGCGACTGACCCAATGTGCTCCACAACAGCGGGCGATCGCCCACGTTTTTAATCTGCTGGCGCAGCACCTTTTCCAGTTGTTCTGGATTATTGGTTTTCAGGCGTGGGATTGGTAGCAGCAGGCGATCGTCATACTGGCGTTTCAGGCCGTCGATGATAATTTGCTGGGCGGTGTCATGATCGTCACACTCAATAAGATGTTCTGCCATTGCCACCTGCAACGCCACCTGATGACGCGTTTTCCGGCTTTGATTTTTCCACCAGTTTCGCAAACCTTCACTACCGTCATCAGCACGAGCCTGATCCATCAGGCCAATCCATGCCTGTTGTTCCAGCATTGCGCGATGTTCTTCATCACCAACGTGAGCTTTTGCCATTGACGGGATGATGTCCAGCAGCGAACTCCACGCACCGGTGCGGATATAAGCTTGTTCCGCCAGACGCAGCACTTCAGGATGGCGTGGCGTGACTTCCAGCAACTTATCTACGCCGTGGCGTGCAGCATGATTTTCATTGCGTGCCAGTTGCAGGCGCACGCGGGCAATTTCTACCGGAATGGTGTCATTGCCTGCAAGTTCTGCTGCGCGTTCCAGATGCTGATTGGCGCGCGCTTCATCGCCGCGTTGTTGTGCGGCTTCAGCAGCCAGCAGGTAGTTCACTACCGGTTGTTCAGCGTGATCGGCATTTTTCGCCATCAGCTTTTCAACCTGCTGGTAATCACCTTCCGCCAGTTTCAGCAGCGCCTGTTCGGTCTGCTTACGTGCGCGGCGGCGTTTACGCCCGACAAACCAACCGCGGGTGTGCGCGCCGGTGCGGAAAATCCGTCGCAGTAGCCACTCGATAGCAAACAGCACCACCATTGCCAGTATAAAAATGATCGCCAGACCCGTGACGCTGGTTTCGATATTGTAGTTGTCGGTTTGAATCAGTACGTAACCCTGATGCCCGGCAATCATCGGACCAACCACGATCCCCGCAATAAGCAGAACAAAGAGTAACAACACTTTTAGCATGGTTATTCTCCTTGCGGCGCGGCTGCCGGAGTATCAGCTTGCGGTGCAGGTGCAGGTGCAGGTGCAGGTGCAGGTGCAGATTTAGCTTCCGTTGCTGGTGCTACAGGCTGTGCCAACAGATTACGCACGCGGGTTTGCATCAGCTTTTCCAGCATTGCCTGGCTTTGCAGGGTTTCCGGGAGATCCATCGAAATATTCTGCTGACTTAGCTGATCCACTTCGTCGAGAAACGCTTTGGTAGTGGCATCGTCAGTGTCGTAATAAGCACGTACCCAGGTAGAGACGTTTTCCAGCGCCTGGCGGTAGGTTTCTTCCTGATGACGCGGTACAGCTTGTGCTGCGACCAGCAGACGGGAACGAATATTTTCGCGCAGGTAGATATCTTGATTCGGCGCTAACAGGGGTACGGCGGTGTCATCACGACGCCGAATCGTAATGAAGTTATCCATAAAGTTCTGCCAGCTCTTTTGCAGATTGATACGCCATTCGCTGATGGAGCTGGAAAGCTCTTCACCATTGGAATCCATTGGTGAACCGTCACTGTCATTGTCGGCCAGACGCAGGTTATCTACCTGATTAGAAAGTTGATTCAACTTGAGGATGATACCGTCATAATCGACCTGTGATACCGCAGAAAGGCTGGCGATGTCATCGGTAATTGCCCGGCGAACGGTAATAAGACTTGGGTCATTCATATCGGCCAGGCTGGTATCTGCGCTTTTCAGTAGCGCAGCGGCGGTGGTGACGTCCTGATCGCTCCACAGCTTACGTCCGGCGAGCTTCACCAGAAAATCTGCCTGCGCCAGCAGCCAGGTTTTAGCATCGCTTCCGGAAATGGTGGCGACCTTTTGTTGAACTTCATCCAGTTGTTTTGCTAACGCTTCTTGCTGACGGTTTGCCTGCTCTAACTGCGTAGCCTGTTGTTTGATGATACCTTCCAGTTCTGCTTTTTGGCTCTCCTGGGCTTTTTGTAGCGCAGTGAGCTGGTTAGCGAGGACATCGCTGGTGGCCGTCTGATTGACGGCCTGTTGTTTACCCCAGCCATACAAACCGACACCTGCAGCCAGAGCAATAGCGATAGCCACCGCACTTAAAATCAGAGCAGTACTGTTATTACTCTTTTTTTCTACTGTGACAGATTGTGGCGTGGTGTCCACGGCCTCCCTGGTCTCTTCAACCACGGCGGAGGTTTTTTCTTGTTCCGTCATTATGGCTTCCTGTTATGAGAGTTATTGTAATGCCCGTAAAAGCGCATCGTTGTCAGCGTTATCAGCGACCTGAATGTCTTGCCAACCCAGTTCCCGGGCGAGTTTCGCCAGACGCTCGCTGACGACCAGTAGTCGACAGCGTAGTAACCAGTGCTCACGATACCATCGTGGAATCAGCGACCAGAGCTGTTGCAACATTTCACCGCTGGTAACAACGACCGTTGTCACTTCGCGGGACTGCCAGCGCATCGCTTCTTCTGCACCATCGTAATGAATGGCGCATCGTTGATAACATTCGCAAAAAGTAACTTCAGCCTCGCGTGCCGTCAGGGTTTCCCCAATCAGCTCACGACCGCCGTTGCCACGTAAAATTAGCGCACGTTTTCCCGCAATATTTTGTAATTCAGGTAATTGTAGCAAGACTTCGCTGATTTCCCGATCATGCGGATAACGAACTTCATGTCCGCTCACGGTATGCAGCGCCAGCGCCGTGGTACGGCCAATAGCGAAATAAGTGGGTAGGGTGGGCCACTTAAGACCTTGCTGATGTAGCTGTGACTGGGCAAAAGCAACGGCATGTTGCGAAAGGGCAAACAACAGATCGCTTTCGCTCAGCTCCGCCAGCCGGTCGGCAAGTTGTGGCAATTGCCGACCAGGGGAAAACTCAATCAGCGGAAAATGCCAGGCCACCTGCCCCAGTGTGCGCAGACGGCTCACTAACTCTTCTCCAGCGGGAGACGGGCGGGTGACCAGGATCCTCATGCCGGAGCGTCTCCGTTATAGACTTCAGCAAGGATTTCACGTGCGCCGTTATTCAATAGCTCTTCTGCCAGCGAAATGCCCATTTGCCCGGCATCTTGCGGCGCACCACGGCGTTCACCGCGAATAATCTGCGAACCGTCCGGTGCGCCGACCAGTGCACGCAGCCAGATTTCGCCATCAATAAGTTCGGCGTAGCTACCAATCGGCACCTGGCAACCGCCTTCAAGACGGGTATTCATGGCGCGTTCGGCGGTGACGCGCAGTGCAGTTTCGTGGTGATTGAGCGCGGCAAGAAGCTCGCGGGTGCGCGTATCATCAAGGCGGCATTCAATGCCCACCGCACCTTGTCCTACAGCCGGAAGAGAAACTTCTGGCGGCAGCGCGGCGCGAATGCGTGACTCCAGCCCTAAACGTTTTAAGCCAGCCACGGCAAGAATAATGGCATCGTATTCGCCATTATCCAGTTTACTCAGACGAGTACCGACATTGCCGCGCAGAGAACGGATAATGAGATCCGGACGGCGTTCAGCCAGTTGGCACTGACGGCGTAAGCTGGAAGTTCCGACGATGCTGCCCGCAGGTAACGCATCCAGACTGTCATAGTTATTGGAGACAAAGGCATCGCGAGGATCTTCACGCTCGCAAATGGTGACCAGCCCCAGACCTTGCGGAAATTCAACCGGCACATCTTTCATTGAATGTACGGCGATATCGGCACGGTTTTCCAGGAGCGCGACTTCCAGCTCTTTCACAAATAAGCCTTTCCCGCCTACCTTCGCCAGCGGCGTATCAAGAATCACATCGCCGCGCGTCACCATCGGCACCAGTTCAACCACCAGCCCTGGATGGCTCGCCATCAACTTGTCTTTGACATAATGTGCCTGCCAGAGTGCAAGTGGGCTTTGGCGTGTGGCAATTCTTAAAACATTGTCTAACATGCTTGTTACCGTCATTATCATCCATGGTCCATCCTAACATCCTTGCCGGAGCGATGTCAGTGTTGTGGTGAAACGTAGATGCCTGAGCAAAACGTAAAATATAGCCAGGCGGTGGATCCTGACAGGCGCTTCAAGCCGTCGTAATAAGGAATTTACAGAGAATAAACAGTGCTACACTTGTATGTAGCGCATCTTTCTTTACGGTCAACCAGCAAGGTGTTAAATTGATCACGTTTTAGACCATTTTTTCGTCGTGAAACTAAAAAAACCAGGCGCGGAAAGTGGTACGGTTACCTTTGACATACGAAATATCCCGAATGTCGCGTGTTTCCGTTGATGTTGCCGGAATCACAGACATGACGGGTAGCAAATCAGGCGATACGTCTTGTACCTCTATATTGAGACTCTGAAACAGAGACTGGATGCCATAAATCAATTGCGCGTGGATCGCGCGCTTGCTGCTATGGGGCCTGCATTCCAACAGGTCTACAGTCTGCTGCCGACATTGTTGCACTATCACCATCCGCTAATGCCGGGTTACCTTGATGGTAACGTTCCCAAGGGCATTTGCCTTTATACGCCTGATGAAACCCAACGCCACTACCTGAACGAACTGGAACTGTATCGTGGAATGTCAGTACAGGACCCGCCAAAAGGCGAGCTTCCAATTACTGGCGTATACACAATGGGCAGCACCTCGTCCATAGGGCAAAGTTGTTCCTCTGATCTGGATATCTGGGTCTGCCATCAATCGTGGCTGGATAGCGAAGAGCGTCAGTTACTGCAACGTAAATGCAGCTTGCTGGAAAGCTGGGCCGCCTCATTGGGGGTGGAAGTTAGCTTCTTCCTGATTGATGAAAACCGTTTCCGCCACAACGAAAGTGGCAGTCTGGGGGGCGAAGATTGTGGCTCCACCCAGCATATACTGCTACTTGATGAATTTTACCGTACCGCCGTGCGTCTCGCCGGTAAGCGTATTCTGTGGAATATGGTGCCGTGCGACGAAGAAGAGCATTACGATGATTATGTAATGACGCTTTACGCGCAGGGCGTACTGACGCCAAATGAATGGCTGGATCTCGGTGGTTTAAGCTCGCTTTCTGCTGAAGAGTACTTCGGTGCCAGCCTTTGGCAGCTCTACAAAAGTATCGACTCCCCGTACAAAGCGGTGCTGAAAACACTGCTGCTGGAAGCCTATTCCTGGGAATACCCTAATCCACGCCTGCTGGCGAAAGATATCAAACAGCGTTTGCACGACGGCGAGATAGTGTCATTTGGCCTCGATCCGTACTGCATGATGCTGGAGCGCGTTACCGAATATTTGACGGCGATTGAAGATTTCACCCGTCTGGATTTGGTGCGCCGCTGCTTTTATTTAAAAGTGTGCGAAAAATTAAGCCGCGAACGCACCTGCGTGGGCTGGCGTCGTGAAGTGTTAAGCCAACTGGTGAAAGAGTGGAGTTGGGACGAATCTCGCCTGACGATGCTGGATAACCGCGCTAACTGGAAGATTGATCAGGTGCGTGAAGCGCACAACGAACTGCTCGATGCGATGATGCAGAGTTACCGTAATCTGATCCGCTTTGCGCGTCGCAATAACCTTAGCGTTTCTGCCAGCCCGCAGGATATCGGTGTGCTGACGCGTAAACTGTACGCTGCGTTTGAAGCATTACCGGGGAAAGTGACGCTGGTAAACCCGCAGATTTCACCGGATCTTTCCGAGCCAAATCTGACCTTTATTTATGTACCGCCGGGGCGTGCTAATCGCTCTGGCTGGTATTTGTATAACCGTGCGCCGACAATTGAGTCGATCATCAGCCATCAACCGCTGGAATATAACCGTTACCTGAACAAATTGGTGGCGTGGGCATGGTTTAACGGACTGCTGACCTCGCGCACCCGTTTGTACATTAAAGGCAACGGCATTGTCGATCTGCCTAAGCTGCAAGAGATGGTGGCTGATGTGTCGCACCATTTCCCGTTGCGCTTACCTGCGCCGACACCGAAAGCGCTCTACAGTCCTTGTGAGATCCGCCATCTGGCGATTATCGTCAACCTGGAATATGACCCGACGACAGCGTTTCGTAATCAGGTAGTACATTTCGATTTCCGTAAGCTGGACGTCTTCAGCTTTGGCGAAGAGCAAAAATGTCTGGTGGGTAGTGTTGACCTGCTGTATCGCAACTCATGGAATGAAGTGCGCACGCTGCATTTCAACGGCGAGCAGTCGATGATTGAAGCCCTGAAAACCATCCTCGGCAAAATGCATCAGGACGCTGCCCCCCCTGATAGCGTGGAAGTGTTCTGTTATAGCCAGCATTTGCGCGGATTAATCCGTACTCGCGTGCAGCAACTGGTTTCTGAGTGCATTGAACTGCGTCTTTCCAGCACCCGCCAGGAAACCGGGCGCTTTAAAGCGTTGCGCGTTTCTGGCCAGACCTGGGGTTTGTTCTTCGAACGCCTGAATGTATCGGTACAGAAACTGGAAAATGCCATCGAGTTTTATGGCGCGATCTCGCATAACAAACTGCATGGTTTGTCAGTGCAGGTTGAGACTAATCACGTTAAATTACCGGCGGTGGTGGACGGCTTCGCCAGCGAAGGGATCATCCAGTTCTTCTTCGAAGAAACACACGATGAGAACGGCTTTAATATCTACATTCTCGACGAAAGTAACCGCGTTGAGGTGTATCACCACTGCGAGGGTAGCAAAGAGGAGTTGGTGCGTGATGTCAGTCGCTTCTACTCGTCATCGCACGATCGTTTCACTTACGGCTCCAGTTTCATCAACTTTAACCTGCCGCAGTTTTACCAGATTGTGAAGGTCGATGGTCGCGAACAGGTCATTCCGTTCCGTACCAAATCTATCGGTAACATGCCGCCTGCCAATCAGGACAACGACACGCCGCTGTTACAGCAATATTTTTCGTGATGGATGTGCCGGAAAGCGAGGCTTATCCGGCATGCCATCTTAATGGAAGCTTACCGCCTCTCCCGCCTGCTGCGTTGCAGCCTGCTCCAGCAAATCCCAGAAGGTTTCGCCGCTACGATCGCAAACCCACTCGTCGCCTTTCAGGTCAAAATGGTAGCCGCCCTGTTTGGTCGCCAGCCACACCTGGTGCAGCGGTTCCTGACGGTTGATAATGATTTTGCTGCCGTTTTCAAAGGTAATGGTCAGCACGCCGCCGTTGATTTCGCAGTCGATATCGCTGTCACCATCCCAGTCGTCCAGACGCTCTTCAATGGTCAGCCACAGTTGATCAGCCAGGCGATGAAATTCACTGTCGTTCATTGTTGTATCCTGTTTTTAAGTGATGGCGGCAGTATAGCGGCATGGTGTCAGGGCTTCAAAGTTTGCCCAATGTCTGGTGTTTTGCGACACTCTTTCTCTGTCTTCAAGATGATGATGTCATCATTGGATGAAAACATGTTCTGATTCAAATTACGTGTCTTTGCCGGACAGGGCGATGCGGTTCGATAAAGTTGGTTGCCGTTCCAGGTATAAACATAGCGATTGTCATAAGCGAAGCGTTCGGTGGTCTTCAATGATCCATCAATGGCAAAAATTTGAATATCGTCGCGTAAACGGGAAGAGCGCATAAAGTAGCCATGGTCTTCCCCGGCGTTAATTCGTTGGTTCAGGAAAGGTGCAGAAGAATCGAGCGTTAGGATTTCCAGTGTGTCCTCACCGAAAGGCGATAATTTCGCAACGTACAGATTATTTTTGTACTGCGCGATACGCTTGGTGATTGGATGAAATTCTTTTGGGTCAATATCGGGGAGTTTTTCCCATTGACTCCATTGCTGGTCTGTAGAGCGAAGCTTACGCCAGAGAATACCGGTTTCGTTGATGAGAAAAGAGCTTTCGCCATTGGAATATTGCGCAAGGTTAACGGATGAGTTATAGGAAATTCCCGTTGGAATAAACACGCCGTTCTCAAGAAGTCTGCCGTCAAGATTACCACTGCGGTAGTTTGCCCAATAGCCATATCCTGAATCTTCGGTTTTCCATTTCACCCGCACGGCTTTGGTATTGGGCGTTGGGTAGCGCCAGAGCTGTGAGCCATCGAATGTGTAAATATAACGATCGTTGTGCGCGTACCATTTCTTGTAGTGGGGGCTATCGCCAAGGTGAGCCTCACGTTCATCGGGAACACGATAATCCATCAGGATAAGCGGCCCGGAAGACTCGAATACCTGGAGTCCATCTTCTTCTTCACCATCAATTTGTAATTTGGTCAGTAAATAGCCGTGGGTTCTCCCTGCGTTAAAGCGTTTATCTATCACCAAATTAGGGTTATCCAGCGTGACGATATCCAGCCTGTTTTCACCAAATTCCGTTTTTTTGATGACGTACAGCTTGTCCTGATATTGCGCGACGGTTTTACTAAGAGGGTGAAATTGTTCTGGATCGAGACCGGGTAGTATTTCTTGCTGGCATTTTGGCCCTTTACGCCATGAAACGTTGTGTTCCTGTAAATTGAACGCTGCACAGTTCTTTGCCATATCTTTATCCAGATTACCCTGATTCAGTACATTCCGCTGCAGCCCGTTTTTATCACGCCAGGTCAAGAGTGAGCCGGGCATCCAGCGCACGACAGTGAATGTTTCCGGGTCGGCATCAAGCTGTTCACCATTGATTATAATTTTCGTGTGTGTACGGGCCAGCGTATCCCAGGGGCCGAACGGCACAGCAACGCAGGGGTTAAAAGCGGTGGAAAACTTTCCTCGCTGATCCCAGGTCTTTTGCGCCAGTACGCGGAAACTATCGGGATCTGCAAGGCGATGCCCATCGACATATAAGAAATTAGCGTCACGTAATATCAGCCCCAGAAAGTCAGGTTTCCAGGGGAAACGGAATTTCACCTGATGCAGCGTTTTAATATCTAAACTATTTTCTCCGCCATTGTCATCGGTGCGCTTGCCTTCGAAATAGAGACTGTTTTTATCTGCGGCAAAATCTCCCCATGCCTTGAATGAGGCGACATCAACGGGTGGTTTGTCTGGAGGGTTTTTCACAACTTCACCCGCGTAGAGAATATAGCGACCATCGCTATGCCAGGCGTAATGAGGATACCAGGCCTGTGCGCCCTCATAGAGGTAGTCAGTTGTTAGATCAGTCAGAGGTGGTTCTTTATTCCATTCGTCTTGTGTTGTTGGGTTTATTAATAAATTGGGTAAACGACGTAATCTTTTGTAATTTACGCTAGGAAGAGAAAGATTTGTTTCTTCATAAGGGCGCAAGTACACCACGCCTTTTTCCTGTTGCTGGTAAATATTATGTTCAGGCTCATCAAGCCGACATCCCCATGCTGACGATAAGAACAGCGAACAAGACAACAAACAAACCACATTGCGATAGTGCATAAAGCCATCCTGGCGCGAGGTGTCGATCACGAAACCACCAGCAAAACATAAATCCCTGCGTGTAAGCGTTATACTCGCAGCAATTCCTCACTTTTCAGACTTCATAAAGAGTCGCTAAACGCTTGCTTTTACGTCTTCTCCTGCGATGATAGAAAGCAGAAAGCGATGAACTTTACAGGCAATCCATAATGAAAAACGTGTTTAAGGCACTCACTGTATTACTGACTCTTTTCAGCCTGACGGGCTGCGGTCTGAAAGGTCCGCTCTATTTCCCGCCCGCAGATAAAAACGCGCCACCGCCGACCAAACCGGTAGATACGCAAACGCAATCCACGTTGCCGGATAAAAACGACCGCGCCACTGGCGATGGCCCATCTCAGGTGAATTACTAAAAGTCAGTTTCTGTACCCGCGTGAATGGAGTAGATAATGCAGTTCTCGAAAATGCATGGCCTTGGCAACGATTTTATGGTCGTCGACGCGGTAACGCAGAATGTCTTTTTTTCACCGGATCTGATTCGTCGTCTGGCGGATCGGCACCTGGGTGTGGGTTTTGATCAGCTATTGGTGGTCGAGCCGCCTTACGATCCAGAACTCGATTTCCACTATCGTATTTTTAATGCTGACGGTAGTGAAGTGGCGCAGTGCGGCAACGGCGCACGCTGCTTTGCCCGCTTTGTACGCCTGAAAGGGCTGACCAATAAGCGCGATATTCGCGTTAGCACCGCCAATGGTCGGATGGTGCTGACCGTCACCGATGATGATCTGGTGCGGGTAAATATGGGCGAACCAAATTTCGAACCTTCCGCCGTGCCGTTTCGCGCCAACAAAGCGGAAAAGACCTATATTATGCGCGCCGCCGAGCAGACAATCTTATGCGGTGTGGTGTCAATGGGTAATCCACACTGCGTGATTCAGGTCGATGATGTCGATACTGCGGCGGTAGAAACACTAGGCCCTGTTCTGGAAAACCACGAACGCTTCCCGGAACGTGCCAATATCGGTTTTATGCAAGTGGTTAAGCGCGAGCATATTCGTTTACGAGTCTATGAACGTGGGGCAGGAGAAACTCAGGCCTGTGGCAGCGGCGCGTGTGCGGCAGTAGCGGTAGGGATTCAGCAAGGTTTGCTGGCCGAAGAAGTACGTGTGGAACTCCCTGGCGGTCGCCTTGATATCGCCTGGAAAGGTCCGGGTCATCCGTTATATATGACGGGTCCGGCAGTACATGTTTACGACGGATTTATTCATCTATGAAGCAACCAGGGGAAGAACTACAGGAAACACTCACGGAGCTTGATGACCGAGCGGTTGTCGATTATCTGATTAAAAATCCTGAGTTTTTTATCCGCAATGCGCACGCAGTAGAGGCAATTCGGGTGCCGCATCCGGTACGTGGCACCGTTTCACTCGTCGAATGGCATATGGCCCGCGCGCGTAACCATATTCATGTTCTGGAAGAGAATATGGCGCTGTTGATGGAACAGGCTACCGCCAACGAAGGCCTGTTTTATCGCTTACTTTATCTGCAGCGCACTCTCACTGCTGCCAGCAGTCTCGACGATATGCTAATGCGCTTTCACCGTTGGGCACGCGATCTCGGTCTGGCGGGCGCGAGTCTGCGTCTGTTCCCGGATCGCTGGCGTTTAGGCGCGCCGTCGAACTATACCTATCTGGCATTGAGTCGTCAGGCTTTTGAACCACTGCGTATTCAGCGTCTGGGGCAGGAACAGCATTATCTGGGGCCGCTTAACGGGCCTGAACTGCTGGTGGTGCTGCCGGAAGCGAAAGCGGTGGGATCAGTAGCGATGTCGATGTTGGGAAGTGATGCTGATTTAGGTGTCGTACTGTTCACCAGCCGGGATGCCAGTCACTATCAACAAGGGCAAGGAACGCAGTTACTCCATGAAATTGCGCTGATGATGCCGGAGCTTCTGGAGCGTTGGATTGAACGCGTATGATCGATTTACATACCGATGTGGAACGCTATCTACGCTATCTGAGCGTGGAGCGTCAACTTAGCCCGATAACTCTGCTTAACTACCGACGCCAGCTTGAGGCGATCATCAATTTTGCCAGTGAAAACGACCTGCAAAGCTGGCAACAATGTGATGTGACGATGGTGCGTAATTTTGCTGTACGCAGTCGTCGTAAAGGGCTGGGAGCAGCAAGCCTCGCATTACGCCTCTCTGCGCTACGTAGCTTTTTTGACTGGCTGGTCAGCCAGAATGAACTCAAAGCCAACCCGGCGAAAGGTGTTTCGGCACCGAAAGCGGCACGCCATCTGCCAAAAAATATCGATGTCGATGATATGAATCGGCTGCTGGATATCGATATCAATGATCCCCTCGCCGTGCGCGACCGGGCAATGCTGGAAGTGATGTACGGTGCAGGTCTGCGTCTTTCCGAACTGGTGGGGCTGGACATCAAACACCTCGACCTGGAGTCCGGTGAAGTATGGGTGATGGGTAAAGGCAGCAAAGAACGTCGTTTGCCGATTGGTCGCAACGCGGTGGCGTGGATTGAGCACTGGCTTGATTTGCGTGACCTGTTTGGTTGCGAAGACGATGCGCTTTTCCTGTCGAAACAGGGGAAACGCATATCCGCGCGTAATGTGCAAAAACGCTTTGCCGAATGGGGCATAAAACAAGGGCTGAATAATCACGTTCACCCGCATAAATTACGTCACTCGTTCGCCACGCATATGCTGGAGTCGAGCGGCGATCTTCGTGGTGTGCAGGAGCTGCTGGGCCATGCCAACCTCTCCACCACGCAAATCTATACTCATCTTGATTTTCAACACCTTGCCTCGGTGTACGATGCGGCGCATCCACGCGCCAAACGGGGGAAATAATGCGTTTTTACCGGCCTTTGGGGCGCATCTCGGCGCTCACTTTTGACCTGGATGATACCCTTTACGATAACCGTCCGGTGATCCAACGTACCGAGCAAGAAGCACTTATCTTTGTGCAAAATTATCATCCGGCGCTGCGTAGCTTCCAGAATGAAGATCTGCAACGTCTGCGCCAGGCGGTACGGGAAGCGGAACCAGAGATTTATCATGATGTGACGCGCTGGCGTTTTCGTTCTATCGAACAAGCCATGCTCGACGCCGGGCTGAGTGCCGAAGAGGCCAGTGCAGGCGCACACGCGGCGATGATCAACTTTGCTAAATGGCGCAGCCGTATTGATGTGCCGCAGCAAACTCACGACACCTTAAAACAACTGGCGAAGAAATGGCCGCTGGTGGCGATCACCAACGGTAACGCCCAGCCTGAATTGTTTGGCCTGGGCGATTACTTTGAGTTCGTGCTGCGTGCTGGCCCGCACGGGCGCTCGAAACCGTTCAGCGATATGTACTTTCTGGCGGCAGAAAAACTCAATGTGCCGATCGGTGAGATCCTGCATGTTGGCGATGATCTCACCACCGACGTTGGTGGGGCAATTCGCAGCGGAATGCAGGCGTGCTGGATCAAACCGGAAAATGGCGATCTGATGCAAACCTGGGACAGCCGTTTACTGCCGCATCTGGAAATTTCCCGGTTGGCATCTCTGACCTCGCTGATATAATCAGCAACTCTGTATATATACCCAGCTTTTTGGCGGAGGGCGTTGCGCTTCTCCGCCCCAACATTTTTACGCGGCGGTGCCAATGGACGTTTCTTACCTGCTCGAAAGCCTTAATGACAAACAGCGCGAAGCGGTGGCCGCGCCACGCAGCAATCTTCTGGTGCTGGCGGGCGCGGGCAGTGGTAAGACGCGCGTTCTGGTGCATCGTATTGCGTGGCTGATGAGCGTGGAAAACTGCTCGCCGTACTCGATTATGGCGGTGACGTTTACCAACAAAGCGGCGGCGGAAATGCGCCATCGCATCGGGCAATTGATGGGCACCAGCCAGGGCGGCATGTGGGTTGGCACCTTCCACGGGCTGGCGCACCGCCTGCTGCGTGCGCACCATATGGACGCTAACCTACCGCAGGATTTCCAGATCCTCGATAGCGAAGACCAACTGCGCCTGCTCAAGCGTTTGATCAAAGCGATGAACCTCGACGAGAAGCAGTGGCCGCCGCGCCAGGCAATGTGGTACATCAACAGCCAGAAAGACGAAGGCCTGCGGGCGCATCATATTCAGAGCTACGGTAACCCGGTAGAGCAAACCTGGCAGAAGGTTTATCAGGCGTATCAGGAAGCGTGTGACCGCGCGGGCCTGGTGGACTTCGCTGAACTGCTGCTGCGCGCCCACGAACTGTGGCTTAACAAGCCGCATATCCTGCAACACTACCGCGAACGTTTTACCAATATCCTTGTGGACGAATTCCAGGATACCAACAACATTCAGTACGCGTGGATCCGCCTGCTGGCGGGGGATACCGGCAAAGTGATGATCGTCGGTGATGATGACCAGTCAATTTATGGCTGGCGCGGCGCGCAGGTCGAGAATATTCAGCGTTTCCTCAATGATTTCCCAGGTGCCGAAACTATTCGTCTGGAGCAGAACTATCGCTCCACCAGTAACATTCTGAGCGCCGCCAACGCCCTGATTGAAAACAACAATGGACGCTTAGGTAAAAAATTGTGGACCGATGGCGCGGACGGTGAGCCGATTTCCCTTTATTGTGCCTTTAACGAACTCGACGAAGCGCGTTTTGTGGTTAACCGCATCAAAACCTGGCAGGACAATGGCGGGGCGCTCGCTGAGTGCGCCATTCTCTACCGTAGCAACGCCCAGTCGCGTGTGCTGGAAGAGGCCTTATTGCAGGCCAGTATGCCGTACCGTATTTATGGCGGTATGCGCTTCTTCGAACGCCAGGAAATCAAAGATGCGCTCTCGTATCTGCGCCTGATTGCCAACCGTAACGATGACGCGGCATTTGAGCGCGTGGTGAATACGCCAACGCGGGGTATTGGTGATCGGACGCTGGACGTAGTTCGCCAGACATCGCGCGATCGCCAGCTAACTCTCTGGCAGGCGTGTCGTGAACTGTTACAGGAAAAAGCCCTCGCTGGGCGCGCTGCCAGCGCCTTGCAACGGTTTATGGAACTGATTGACGCCTTAGCGCAAGAAACTGCCGATATGCCGCTGCATGTACAGACTGACCGGGTAATTAAAGACTCTGGCCTGCGTACCATGTATGAACAGGAGAAAGGCGAAAAAGGCCAGACGCGTATTGAAAACTTAGAGGAACTGGTGACAGCAACGCGCCAGTTCAGCTACAACGAAGAAGATGAAGATTTAATGCCGCTGCAGGCTTTCCTCTCGCATGCGGCACTGGAAGCGGGTGAAGGGCAGGCGGATACCTGGCAGGATGCGGTGCAGTTGATGACTTTGCACTCAGCGAAAGGGCTGGAGTTCCCGCAGGTATTTATCGTCGGTATGGAAGAGGGAATGTTCCCCAGCCAGATGTCGCTGGATGAAGGTGGGCGTCTGGAAGAAGAACGTCGTCTGGCCTACGTTGGGGTAACCCGTGCGATGCAGAAACTGACGCTGACCTATGCGGAAACTCGCCGTCTGTATGGCAAAGAGGTTTACCATCGCCCGTCGCGCTTTATTGGTGAGCTGCCGGAAGAATGTGTGGAAGAGGTGCGATTACGCGCTACGGTGAGTCGTCCGGTCAGTCATCAGCGTATGGGTACGCCACTGGCTGATAACGACAGCGGTTACAAACTCGGCCAGCGTGTGCGCCATGCCAAGTTTGGTGAAGGGACTATCGTCAATATGGAAGGCAGCGGCGAGCATAGCCGCCTGCAGGTGGCGTTCCAGGGCCAGGGTATTAAATGGCTGGTGGCGGCTTACGCCCGGCTGGAGACGGTGTAATTTACGATTCCGTTGCCGGATGCGGTGCTGCGCACCTTATCCGGCCTACAAAATCATGCAGATTCAATAAATTGCAACGTCATGTAGGCCGGATAAGGCGTTTACGCCGCATCCGGCATCTGCACCATATTCAGTATCTGACATAAAACTATCCTTCTAACTTTTCCGCTCGACGGAAATCATGGTGACGAAGGGATAACGTTGCCAGGGGATCGCGCCGCCTTTCACATACATATGTGAGATAGTGCCATCAAGATAAAGCAACTGCCCGACATCCAGTTTCGCTTTGGCATAGCAGGCAAAATCATAAAAGTTTGTCGCCTGCTGACTGAGCAAAAATACTGCGTTACCTTGTTTATTAATCCCTACACCGTTACGGATTTTGCGCGACGCGACGTTGGGGTGAATACGCGAATTTATCACGCCATTCTCCAGCAACATCGGCCCTGACTGCACCGCAAACTGAATATCTTTACTGGCTTTAAATGCCTGCAGCGGAACGATAGCGGCTTTATCTCCCGCAACATAAAACACGCCGCCAGGACGAATAAAGAAATTACCTTCCCCCGAGGTGAGATTTAACGCTACCTTCTGTTGACCGTTTTCGATGTACAAACCGAGAGGCGCATAACCTTCATCATAAATACCTCCGTTCATCACCATCTGCACTTGCCCCAGGCTGTCAACATCAGCCAGCAGCGCATGAAATGTTCCCCACGCTTCGCCATTAGTTTTTTGCCAGTACATTTTCACCCGTTCTGTCTGGGGATTGACGGTATACGCTTGTACGGTCAGCGTCGGATCGGAGAGCGTGCAGTCATCAGCGGCAACAGCAAACAAGGGGAGTAAGGTGAGAGTGAGAAAAATCCGTTTGAGATTCAAGGTGATCATTCCTTTACCAATGAGTAGTCAATGCGCCATTATAGGTTCTGGATGTGGGATTTTTTTATCCTGTTAATGACCTTGACGAGTACCGAAAAGCGCGAAGTTCAACTATTGTTCTGTGGTGTTCCGTTGCGTGTTGACGGCAAAATTTTGCTGGCGTAACATGCGCGCACGATCACTCTAAGAGGACATTCGCCTTGGACACACCCAGTAGATACTGGCTCACTATCCTGTCATCCAGGATCAACTCCTAAGGCTATCCCCTTTTGCTGATAGCCTTAGCGGTTGTCAGCGACCTCAATTTTTCCCGTCGCGCTGAGTCAGGCTGTTTAATGGTCTGAAACCCAATATGTTTCTGTGTGCCCACCGAACTGTCCGATATTTTAAGCATTGGGAGTCCCGGTCATGCTGAGCGCATTTCAACTGGAAAATAACCGACTGACCCGGCTGGAAGTCGAAGAGTCACAACCCCTTGTCAATGCAGTATGGATTGATCTTGTCGAACCGGATGACGACGAGCGACTGCGCGTACAATCTGAACTTGGCCAGAGCCTGGCAACTCGCCCGGAACTGGAAGACATCGAAGCATCGGCACGTTTCTTTGAAGACGATGACGGCCTGCATATTCACTCCTTCTTCTTCTTTGAAGATGCGGAAGATCACGCCGGTAACTCCACCGTGGCATTTACCATCCGTGATGGCCGCCTGTTTACCCTGCGTGAGCGTGAGTTGCCTGCATTCCGTCTGTATCGTATGCGCGCCCGTAGCCAGTCGATGGTTGACGGTAACGCCTACGAGTTACTGCTGGATTTGTTCGAAACCAAAATTGAACAGTTGGCAGATGAAATTGAAAACATCTACAGCGATCTGGAGCAACTGAGCCGGGTGATTATGGAAGGGCGTCAGGGCGATGAGTACGACGAGGCGCTCTCCACGTTGGCAGAACTGGAAGATATCGGTTGGAAAGTTCGCCTGTGTCTGATGGATACCCAGCGTGCGCTCAACTTCCTGGTGCGCAAAGCGCGCTTACCGGGTGGGCAACTGGAGCAGGCGCGCGAGATCCTGCGAGATATCGAATCCCTGTTGCCACATAACGAGTCTCTGTTCCAGAAGGTGAACTTCCTGATGCAGGCGGCGATGGGCTTTATCAACATCGAGCAGAACCGCATCATCAAGATCTTCTCGGTGGTATCCGTTGTGTTCCTGCCGCCGACGCTGGTCGCTTCCAGCTACGGGATGAACTTCGAGTTTATGCCGGAACTGAAGTGGACTTTCGGCTACCCGGGCGCAATTATCTTTATGATCCTCGCGGGCCTGGCGCCGTATCTGTACTTTAAGCGGAAGAACTGGTTGTAAAAAACGAGAATGGTGGTTTAGCCAGGCTAAGCCACCGGTCATTCAAAGGCTCCAGGTATTTAATCCTTTTACCTCTTTCTCATAGAACCATTTATTCGTGTTAACAGCAACATAGGCTACTACAACAATTCCCAGAATGTTAACGCCAATTAATGCACCGACAAATAGAGATAAAATGCCAAGTAATAGAACTATAATCGCTTTTTTCCATAACCCGAGAACAAATAAATATATCCAGGAAAAGAAGAAAGCAATAAAATTCATTTGAATAGTTAATCGTTGTCTTATTTTTAATTCTTTATATGCTGTTTTATATTCAGGTGTTGCTCCCCAGAATCCAGGAAAACCATGTTTTTCATAAAAATTAAATCGAAATTTCCATTTTTCAGTTAATGAACCATCGTTCATATATTCCTTACTCATAAATACTCCCTTAACTATTGTTTTGATGAATCAGTAGGTGCAAGCATTAGCATACTGAAAGTGGAAAAGTAGCAAATTAAGAAAATCATCGAACCAGTGCCTGAACAGTCAAAATGTTCGGCAATCATTGTGATGAAAGAGACGATATAGACTGCTAATGTACCAAAAATATAAGTTTTTATATACGTGAACCCACTATCACGGAGTCGTTGGCAACTCATGTTGATGACGAGATAATGGAGTAAGAGAGTAGAGGCTATAACAAGAAAATTTGCTTCCACATTTGCAAAGAAGACAATAAGGAAGGTGCAAATTAGGTTTGTCAAAGTAAATGACAATATATAATGGCGTCTTGAAATCCTACCATCAGATGTTGGAATAAATACACGTAACATTAATTTTACATCCTTGTCTTAATCTCCTGCCAGCATGACAATATGCCCACTCTCGTGCAAGAGCAGGCATATTTTTTCAGAATATATTTATTTTTTATTTGGTCGTTCTACGCTGCGTATAAATCGCATCCATCACAAAAATCGCCAGCGCCACCCAAATAAAGGCAAATGTCACCATTTTATCGGCACCCGGTTTTTCACCATAAAACGTTACTGCCAGCAGGAACATTAGCGTCGGGCCAATATACTGGAAAAAGCCCAGAGTGGAGAGACGCAGGCGCGTGGCGGCGGCGGTAAAGCACAACAGCGGAACGGTGGTGACAACTCCAGCAGCGATCAGCAGTAAATTCAGCGACATTGGGTTTTGCCCCATATGGCTGGTAGAACTGTCAGCAATAGCAAACAGATAAATCGCCGCCACGGGCAGCAGCCACATGGTTTCGATTAACATGCCAGTTTGTGCTTCTACCGCTATCTTCTTACGCACCAGACCATAGAAGGCAAAGCTAAATGCCAGACCCAGCGCGATGATTGGCAGCGAACCAAAAGTCCAGAGCTGGACCAGCACACCACACACCGCCAGAATTACCGCCAGCCACTGCATCCGGCGGAACCGCTCACCGAGGAAAATCATTCCCAGCACAATGTTCACCAACGGGTTAATAAAGTAACCGAGACTCGCCTCCAGCATATGGTGATTGTTCACTGCCCAGATAAACAGTAGCCAGTTGCCACCAATCAGCACAGCAGAGACTGCCAGCATAAAGATTTTCTGTGGCGTCTGAATCAGGGTTTTTAAATAGGACCACTGGCGGCTGATGCTCATCAGCACCACCATAAAGAAAAACGACCAGATTACACGATGCGTCAGGATCTCATCAGCAGGTACGTAATAAATCAGCTTGAAGTACGCAGGAGCAATACCCCAAATAAAATAAGCGGCAAGAGCGAGTAATACGCCCTGCCGCGTTTGTTTGGTATCCATTGGAAAAACTCATTTTTAATTGTTAACGGCAGCTTACCTGCTCAGATTGCTGACAAAGTGCGCTTTGCCCATGCTGGATGCGGTGTTAACGCCTTATCTGGCCTACAAAATCATGCAAACTCAATATATTGCATTTCTCTGGTAGGCCTGATAAGCGTAGCGCATCAGGCAATTTGCGTTTGTTATCAGTCTCAGCAGTTTACCTGCTTTTAGATTTTCAACCCACCATATAGGTGGCGGTAGCACTGGCAATATAAAGTTGTTCTTCATTGTGCAGTTCAACGCGGGCGACGGCGACTTTATTACCCGCACGTAACAGGCTGCTGGTGGCTGTAAAACGCTCGCCTCTGCCTGGGCGCAGATAATCGACGCGAAGATCAATGGTTCCCATCCGCGATAACCGCTGGCGCAGTTCATCTTCACTGATGGTTTCGTGGCGGGTTAAGGTACTACCTACACATACCAGGCCAGCGGCGACATCCAGCGCCGACGCAATCACCCCGCCGTGCAAAATGCTTTGTGCCCAGTTACCAACCATCATTGGCTGATTGTTAAAGGCCAGTTGCGCAAATTCTTTCTCGTAACGCTCCAGTTCCATCCCCAATGCCCGATTAAACGGCATGTGATAAACAAACATCTCACCCACTAATTTCAGGGCTTTTTCGGCAGTCAGTACGGCAGACATATCATCCTTACACTTCAGTGGTTAATGAAATGTTGATTTTATGCTTCTTTGTTGTTGGTTTCTACTTTAGGAAGGGATAACTAACGGCAATTGAGTTAAGTATGTAAAATAGCCCGCAGAAAAAATATTCATCTAATCAATAATTCGTTACGGAGAACACGATCGATGCGGACTCTACTGGGCTGCTTGTTGCCGGTGTGTATGCTGCCGATAGTGGCAAATGCGCAAGAGGCAACGGTGAAAGATGTGCATGATGCGCCTGCAGTACGTGGCAGCATTATCGCCAATATGTTGCAGGAGCATGATAATCCTTTCACCCTTTATCCTTATGACACCAACTACATCATCTATACCCAGACCAGCGATCTGAATAAAGAAGCGATTGCCAGCTACGACTGGGCAGAAAACGCGCGTAAGGATGAAGTGAAATTCCAGTTGAGTCTGGCGTTTCCGCTGTGGCGGGGGATTTTGGGGCCAAACTCTGTACTGGGCGCTTCCTACACCCAGAAATCCTGGTGGCAGCTTTCTAATAGCGAAGAGTCATCGCCGTTTCGTGAAACCAACTATGAACCGCAATTGTTCCTCGGTTTTGCTACCGATTACCGTTTTGCAGGCTGGACACTGCGCGATGTGGAGATGGGCTACAACCATGACTCGAACGGGCGTTCTGACCCGACGTCCCGTAGCTGGAACCGCCTTTATACCCGCCTGATGGCAGAAAACGGTAACTGGCTGGTAGAAGTGAAGCCGTGGTATGTGGTGGGTAATACGGACGATAACCCGGATATCACCAAATATATGGGTTACTACCAGCTTAAAATCGGCTATCACCTCGGTGATGCGGTATTGAGCGCGAAAGGGCAGTATAACTGGAACACCGGTTACGGCGGCGCAGAGTTAGGCTTAAGTTACCCAATCACCAAACATGTGCGTCTTTATACTCAGGTCTACAGCGGTTACGGCGAATCACTTATCGACTATAACTTTAACCAGACCCGCGTCGGTGTGGGGGTTATGCTAAACGACCTGTTCTAATGCGAGTTGAGCGGCAGGCAAAACTGGAATCTTACTTCCAACGTTATCCATCCTGGCGCTAAAAGCATTGCAGTTTCTCGCTCAGGCGCTGAAAATAGCGCCTGTTTTTATTTCAGGCAATCGGGGTGAATGTGGCGCAGGCGGAAGTGTTGAATCTGGAGTCCGGAGCTAAACAGGTTTTACAAGAAACCTTTGGCTACCAACAGTTTCGCCCAGGCCAGGAAGAAATTATCGACACCGTACTTTCCGGTCGCGATTGCCTCGTCGTTATGCCAACCGGCGGCGGCAAATCTCTGTGTTATCAAATTCCTGCGTTGTTATTGAACGGCCTGACCGTTGTTGTTTCACCACTGATTTCGTTGATGAAAGACCAGGTGGATCAACTGCAAGCCAACGGTGTGGCGGCGGCGTGCCTTAACTCAACGCAAACCCGCGAGCAGCAGCTTGAAGTGATGACTGGCTGCCGTACCGGGCAAATTCGCCTGCTGTATATCGCACCAGAACGCCTGATGCTGGATAACTTCCTTGAGCATCTGGCGCACTGGAATCCTGTCTTATTAGCCGTTGATGAAGCGCACTGTATTTCCCAATGGGGACACGATTTCCGCCCGGAATATGCCGCGCTTGGTCAACTGCGCCAGCGTTTCCCGATGCTGCCATTTATGGCGCTGACAGCCACCGCCGACGACACCACGCGACAAGATATTGTGCGCCTGCTCGGGTTGAACGATCCGCTGATTCAAATCAGCAGTTTTGACCGCCCGAATATTCGCTACATGTTGATGGAGAAGTTCAAACCACTCGATCAACTGATGCGTTACGTGCAGGAACAGCGGGGTAAGTCCGGCATTATTTACTGTAACAGTCGGGCGAAAGTGGAAGACACCGCCGCGCGTCTGCAAAGCAAGGGGATTAGCGCAGCAGCGTATCACGCCGGACTGGAAAACGATGTCCGCGCCGATGTGCAGGAGAAATTCCAGCGCGATGATCTGCAAATTGTCGTGGCGACCGTGGCGTTTGGCATGGGCATCAACAAGCCTAACGTTCGCTTCGTGGTGCATTTTGATATTCCGCGCAACATTGAATCCTATTATCAGGAAACCGGTCGCGCCGGGCGTGATGGCCTGCCAGCGGAAGCGATGCTGTTTTACGATCCGGCCGATATGGCGTGGCTGCGTCGTTGTCTGGAAGAAAAGCCACAAGGGCAGTTGCAGGATATCGAGCGCCATAAACTCAATGCGATGGGCGCATTTGCCGAAGCGCAAACCTGTCGCCGTCTGGTGTTGCTGAACTATTTTGGCGAAGGTCGTCAGGAGCCGTGCGGTAACTGCGATATCTGCCTCGATCCGCCGAAACAATACGACGGTTCAACCGATGCGCAGATTGCGCTTTCCACCATTGGCCGGGTGAATCAGCGTTTTGGTATGGGCTATGTGGTGGAAGTGATTCGCGGTGCCAATAACCAGCGTATCCGCGACTACGGTCACGACAAACTGAAAGTCTATGGCATGGGGCGTGAGAAAAGCCATGAGCACTGGGTGAGCGTAATTCGCCAACTGATTCACCTCGGTCTGGTGACACAAAACATCGCCCAGCATTCTGCCCTACAACTGACAGAAGCCGCGCGCCCGGTGCTGCGTGGCGAATCCCCTCTGCAACTCGCCGTGCCGCGTATTGTGGCGCTTAAACCGAAGGTGATGCAGAAATCATTCGGCGGCAATTATGACCGCAAGCTGTTCGCTAAATTACGCAAACTGCGGAAGTCTATTGCTGATGAAAGCAATGTTCCGCCATATGTCGTGTTTAACGATGCAACGCTGATTGAGATGGCAGAGCAGATGCCGATCACCGCCAGCGAAATGTTGAGCGTTAACGGTGTCGGGATGCGTAAGCTGGAACGCTTTGGCAAACCGTTTATGACGCTGATCCGCGCGCATGTCGACGGTGACGACGAAGAGTAGTCATCGGCATAAAAAAGTGCCAGGATGAATATTCCGTAAACGTTTTCCCCACGAGTCAAATGTATGTTGATGTTATTCCTCACCGTTGCCATGGTGCATATTGTGGCGCTTATGAGTCCCGGTCCCGATTTCTTTTTTGTCTCTCAGACTGCCGTTAGTCGTTCCCGTAAAGAAGCGATGATGGGCGTGTTGGGTATTACCTGTGGTGTAATGGTTTGGGCAGGGATCGCGCTGCTTGGCTTGCATCTGATTATCGAAAAAATGGCCTGGCTGCATACGCTGATTATGGTTGGCGGTGGGCTGTATCTCTGCTGGATGGGTTACCAGATGCTGCGCGGCGCACTGAAAAAAGAGACGGTTTCCGCGCCTGCACCACAGGTGGAACTGGCGAAAAGTGGACGCAGTTTCCTGAAGGTTTGCTGACGAATCTCGCCAATCCTAAAGCGATTATCTACTTTGGTTCGGTGTTCTCGCTGTTTGTCGGTGATAACGTCGGCACCACCGCTCGTTGGGGCATTTTCGCGCTGATCATTATCGAAACGCTGGCGTGGTTTACCGTCGTTGCCAGCCTGTTTGCTTTGCCGAAGATGCGCCGTGGTTATCAGCGCCTGTCGAAGTGGATCGATGGTTTTGCCGGAGCGTTATTTGCCGGATTTGGCATACATTTGATTATTTCGCGTTGATACCTGACGCGTCATCAGAGTAAGTCGGATAAGGCGTTTCGCCGTATCCGACATGATTTTCAGGCATGTCTGGCCGATGCCAACAGTGCTCCCACCAGCATAAACAACGAGCCGAAAATCTTATTCAACGCCTTCATTTGTTTTGGCCCTTTAATCCAGAGTGCAATCCGTTGGGCGAGGGTGGCGTAACCGATCATCACAATAATATCGACCACAATGGTGGTGACGCCGAGCACGATATACTGCATCAGTTGTGGCTGCTGGGGCATGATGAATTGTGGAAATAGCGCCGCCAGAAACACAATACTTTTGGGATTAGTAAGATTCACAAACACGGCTCGCTGAAACAGATGACGGCGAGATTGGGTTGGGGACAGCGACTTGAGGTCGATAGCTCCGGCGGCGCGCCATTGCTGAATTCCCAGCCAAATCAGGTAGGCGGCACCTGCCCATTTTAATATTTCAAAAGCAATAACCGAGCGTGAAAATAGCGTACCCAAACCCACACCAACCAATACAATATGAATCGCCAGTCCGGTTTGCAGTCCAGCGATAGACGCTAACGCACCGCGATAACCGTGGTTAAGTGAGGTCGTCATGGTGTTGATTGCGCCAGAGCCTGGCGAGAGGCTTAAAATGATCGATGTCAGCAAGTAGGCGAACCACCATTCAAAGGTCATGGGAATCTCCCGGATAGTCTATTTTTGTGCCACAATACGCTACTGTCGCGGCGTTGTGTCAGACACGCTTAAAAAAACGATTTTACGTGGTTTAAGAGGCAGATTACCCGATGTTTCAGCAGCAAAAAGACTGGGAAACAAGAGAAAAAGCGTTTGCTGCTTTTACGATGGGGCCACTGACTGACTTCTGGCGTCAGCGGGACGAGGCAGAGTTTATTGGCGTGGATGATATTCCGGTGCGCTTTGTCCGTTTTTGCGCTCCGCAACATGACCGGGTAGTCGTCGTTTGTCCGGGGCGCATTGAGAGCTATGTAAAGTATGCCGAACTAGCCTATGACCTGTTCCATCTGGGGTTTGATGTGTTAATCATCGACCATCGAGGGCAGGGACGCTCCGGTCGTCTGTTAGCCGATCCGCATCTCGGACACGTGAACCAGTTTAATGATTATGTCGATGACCTGGCGGCATTCTGGCAACAAGAGATCCAGCCAGGCCCGTGGCGTAAACGCTATATACTGGCACATTCGATGGGCGGCGCGATCTCCACATTATTTCTGCAACGCCATCCAGGTGTATGTGACGCCATTGCGCTAACTGCACCAATGTTCGGTATTGTGATTCGTATGCCGTCATTTATGGCGCGGAAAATCCTTAACTGGGCTGAAGCGCACCCACGTTTTCGTGATGGCTATGCAATAGGCACCGGTCGCTGGCGCGCGCTGCCGTTTGCCATCAATGTACTGACCCACAGCAGACAGCGATATCGACGTAATTTACGTTTCTATGCTGATGACCCAACGATTCGCGTCGGTGGGCCGACCTACCATTGGGTACGCGAAAGTATTCTGGCTGGCGAACAGGTGTTAGCCGGTGCGGGTGATGACGCCACGCCAACGCTTCTCTTACAAGCTGAAGAGGAACGCGTGGTGGATAACCGCATGCACGACCGTTTTTGTGAACTCCGCGCCGCAGCGGGTCATCCTGTCGAAGGAGGACGGCCGTTGGTAATTAAAGGTGCGTACCACGAGATCCTTTTTGAAAAGGACGCAATGCGCTCAGTCGCGCTCCACGCTATCGTTGATTTTTTCAACAGGCATAACTCACCCAGCGGAAACCGCTCTACAGAGGTTTAAATTTCTTATGTATCAGGTTGTTGCGTCTGATTTAGATGGTACGTTACTTTCCCCCGACCATACGTTGTCCCCTTACGCCAAAGAAACGCTGAAATTGCTCACTGCGCGCGGTATCAACTTTGTGTTTGCGACCGGTCGCCACCACGTCGATGTGGGGCAAATTCGCGATAATCTGGAGATTAAGTCGTACATGATCACCTCCAATGGCGCGCGCGTTCACGACCTCGATGGCAATCTGATTTTTGCTCATAACCTGGATCATGACATTGCCAGCGATCTGTTTGGCGTGGTCAACGACAACCCGGACATCATTACTAACGTTTATCGTGATGATGAATGGTTTATGAACCGCCACCGCCCGGAAGAGATGCGCTTTTTTAAAGAAGCGGTATTCAAATATGCTCTGTATGAGCCGGGATTGCTGGAGCCGGAAGGCGTCAGCAAAGTATTCTTCACCTGCGATTCTCATGAAAAATTGTTACCACTTGAGCAAGCAATCAATGCTCGCTGGGGCGATCGCGTCAACGTCAGCTTCTCTACCTTAACCTGTCTGGAAGTGATGGCTGGCGGTGTTTCTAAAGGCCATGCGCTGGAAGCGGTGGCGAAGAAACTGGGTTACAGTCTGAAGGATTGCATTGCCTTTGGCGACGGGATGAACGACGCCGAAATGCTGTCGATGGCGGGGAAAGGTTGCATTATGGGCAGCGCGCACCAGCGTCTGAAAGATCTGCATCCGGAACTGGAAGTGATTGGTACTAACGCCGAAGACGCAGTGCCGCATTATCTGCGTAAACTCTATTTATCGTAATCGTTCTTTATTTGGTCAGTTGTCAACCTGATACTTCGCTACAATGGATACTCGTTAATCAAAGAGTTTTCCATTGTGGCGCTACTTATCATCACCACGATTCTGTGGGCCTTCTCCTTTAGCTTTTATGGCGAGTACCTTGCGGGGCACGTCGATAGCTATTTTGCGGTGCTGGTGCGCGTTGGCCTGGCGGCACTCGTTTTTCTGCCGTTCCTGCGTACCCGAGGCAATAGCCTGAAAACCATTGGCCTGTATATGCTGGTGGGCGCGATGCAGCTTGGCATTATGTATATGCTTAGTTTCCGTGCCTATCTTTACCTGACTGTCTCTGAACTGCTGTTATTTACCGTCCTGACGCCGCTCTACATCACGCTGATTTATGACATCATGAGTAAGCGCCGTCTGCGCTGGGGCTACGCTTTTAGCGCCTTGCTGGCAGTTATTGGTGCCGGGATTATTCGTTACGATCAGGTCACTGACCATTTCTGGACTGGCCTGCTGCTGGTGCAACTCTCCAATATCACTTTCGCGATTGGTATGGTGGGCTATAAACGCCTGATGGAAACCCGCCCGATGCCGCAGCATAACGCCTTTGCGTGGTTCTATCTCGGCGCGTTCCTGGTGGCGGTGATTGCATGGTTCTTGCTGGGCAATACGCAGAAAATGCCGGAAACTACGCTGCAATGGAGCATTCTGGTGTTTCTTGGCGTGGTGGCCTCCGGGATTGGTTACTTTATGTGGAACTACGGCGCGACTCAGGTGGACGCCGGAACGCTGGGTATTATGAATAATATTCATGTTCCGGCAGGGCTGCTGGTTAACCTGGCAATCTGGCACCAACAGCCGCACTGGCCAACGTTTATTACAGGCGCGCTGGTGATCCTGGCCTCACTGTGGGTGCATCGTAAGTGGGTCGCTCCGCGCTCTTCACAAACGGCAGATGATCGCAGGCGTGATTGCGCGTTGAGCGAATAAACGCTTCCGTAACCGGCTGACGCTGCTCGCCATCGCGAACGGCGGCGTACAGTCGGCTCCACAATCCTTCGCCAAGGGTTTTAGTCACTACCAAACCCTGGCGTTCAAAGCTCTCCACCACCCAATGCGGCAGGGCGGCAATACCCATCCGCGCGGCAACCATCTGAATCAACAATAAGGTGTTATCGACGCTTTTCAGTGACGGACTGACGCCTGCGGGCTGAAGAAAATGCCGCCAGACATCCAGTCGGCTACGCTGCACCGGATAAATTAACAGCGTCTCGCTGGCGAGATCTTCCGGCGTGATCCGCGTTTTCGCAGCCAGTGGATGGTCAGGTGCTAACACCAGACGCACTTCATAATCGAACATTGGCGAGTAATGCAGGCCACTGCGCGGCAGAATATCGGATGTCATCACCAGATCCAGCTCGCCCTGTTGCAACGCGGGCTGCGGGTCAAAGGTTACGCCCGATTTAAAATCCGTCTCGACCTGCGGCCAGTTCTTATGAAAGTTTTCTAACGCGGGCGTCAGCCACTGAATACAGCTATGACATTCGATGGCGATACGCAGGCGAGTCTGCTGCGGTTCATTGCAGGCTTGCAGTGCCTGACTGATTTGCGGCAGTACCTGGTTTGCCAGTTGTAACAGGATTTCTCCCTGCGGCGTAAAGCGTAGCGGCTGGCTTTTACGCACAAATAGCCGGAAGCCAAGACGTTGTTCCAGATCGCTAAACTGGTGAGACAGGGCGGATTGCGTCTGATGCAACGTCGCCGCAGCGGCTGCGAGCGAGCCGCAGTTCCGCAACGCTTGTAGCGTTTTCAGGTGTTTTACTTCGATCATGAAAGTCCTTCACTTCGGCATGAATAATTTGCGCTTGAGGAATATACAGTAACCGCCAATTATGGATGTGTAAACATCTGGACGTCTAAATACTAAAAATTCCATAAGGGGCATATAATGACAATTCTTAATCACACCCTCGGTTTTCCTCGCGTTGGCCTGCGTCGCGAGCTGAAAAAAGCACAAGAAAGTTATTGGGCGGGGAACTCCACGCGTGAAGAATTACTGGCGGTGGGGCGTGAATTGCGTGCCCGTCACTGGGATCAACAAAAGCAGGCCGGTATCGACTTGCTGCCGGTGGGCGACTTTGCCTGGTACGATCATGTTCTGACCACCAGCCTGTTGCTGGGTAACGTTCCGGCGCGTCATCAGAACAAAGATGGTTCTGTAGATATCGACACCCTTTTCCGTATTGGTCGTGGACGTGCGCCAACTGGCGAACCTGCGGCGGCGGCGGAAATGACCAAATGGTTTAACACCAACTATCACTACATGGTGCCGGAGTTCGTTAAAGGGCAGCAATTCAAACTGACCTGGACGCAGTTGCTGGATGAAGTGGATGAGGCGCAGGCGCGGGGCCACAAGGTGAAGCCTGTGCTACTGGGACCGGTCACCTACCTGTGGCTGGGCAAAGTGAAAGGTGAACAGTTTGATCGCCTGAGTCTGCTGAATGACATTCTGCCGGTTTATCAGCAAGTTCTGGCGGAACTGGCAAAACGTGGCATTGAGTGGGTACAGATCGACGAACCGGCGCTGGTACTGGAACTGCCGCAGGCGTGGCTGGACGCGTATAAACCTGCTTACGATGCACTGCAGGGGCAGGTGAAACTGCTGTTGACCACCTATTTTGAAGGCGTAACACCGAACCTCGACACGATTACTGCGCTGCCTGTTCAGGGTCTGCATGTCGACCTCGTACATGGCAAAGATGATGTAGCAGAACTACACAAGCGCCTGCCTTCTGACTGGCTGCTGTCTGCCGGACTGGTCAATGGTCGTAACGTCTGGCGCGCCGATCTCACCGAGAAATATGCGCAAATTAAGGACATTGTCGGTAAACGTGATTTATGGGTGGCATCTTCCTGCTCACTGCTTCATAGCCCTATCGACCTGAGCGTGGAAACGCGCCTTGATGCAGAAGTGAAAAGCTGGTTTGCCTTCGCCCTGCAAAAATGTCATGAACTGGCACTGCTACGCGATGCGTTGAACAGTGGTGACACGGCAGCTCTGGCAGAGTGGAGCGCACCGATTCAGGCGCGCCGTCACTCAACCCGCGTACATAATCCGGCGGTAGAAAAACGTCTGGCAGCCATTACCGCCCAGGACAGTCAGCGTGCGAATGTCTATGAAGTGCGTGCTGAAGCCCAGCGTGCGCGTTTTAAACTGCCCGCATGGCCGACCACCACGATTGGTTCCTTCCCGCAAACCACGGAAATTCGTACCCTGCGTCTGGATTTCAAAAAGGGCAATCTTGACGCCAACAACTACCGCACGGGTATTGCGGAACATATCAAGCAGACCATTGTTGAGCAGGAACGTTTGGGATTGGATGTGCTGGTGCACGGCGAAGCTGAACGTAACGACATGGTGGAATACTTTGGCGAGCATCTCGACGGTTTTGTCTTCACACAAAACGGTTGGGTACAGAGCTACGGTTCCCGCTGCGTTAAGCCGCCGATTGTCATTGGTGACGTTAGCCGTCCGGCGCCGATTACCGTTGAGTGGGCAAAGTATGCGCAATCGCTGACTGACAAACCGGTGAAAGGGATGCTGACGGGGCCGGTGACGATTCTCTGCTGGTCGTTCCCGCGTGAAGATGTCAGCCGTGAAACCATCGCTAAACAGATCGCTTTGGCGCTGCGTGATGAAGTGGCGGATCTGGAAGCCGCTGGAATTGGCATCATCCAGATTGACGAACCGGCACTGCGCGAAGGTTTACCGCTGCGTCGCAGCGACTGGGATGCCTATCTCCAGTGGGGCGTAGAGGCCTTCCGTATCAACGCCGCCGTGGCGAAGGATGAAACGCAAATTCACACCCACATGTGTTATTGCGAGTTCAACGACATCATGGATTCGATTGCGGCGCTGGACGCAGACGTCATTACCATTGAAACCTCGCGTTCCGACATGGAGTTGCTGGAGTCGTTTGAAGAGTTTGATTATCCGAATGAAATCGGTCCTGGCGTCTATGACATTCACTCGCCAAACGTACCGAGCGTGGAATGGATTGAATCCCTGCTGAAGAAAGCGGCACAACGTATTCCGGCAGAGCGCCTGTGGGTTAACCCGGACTGCGGCCTGAAAACGCGTGGTTGGCCAGAAACCCGCGCGGCACTGGCGAACATGGTGCAGGCGGCGCAGAACTTGCGTCGGGGGTGATGAGTATTAACGAGTCACTGTAAATTGCAGTACGATGATGGCTTCCAGCACTGGAAGCCATTTTGCTATATGTGCCTGGTATTAAGTGGATCTTCAGGAGCAGAAAATTAATTGCGGATTTCTTAAATACTCAATGCACCACTGACAGGCTTTGCCCATACCATCGGAACGAGCGGCAAGAAATAACTTGATGGCGTGTTTATGTTCGCGCATCGGCTTTTTCAGTAATTTATCGCTATTTAATAACGGCAATGCCAGATGATGTGGAATATAACCAATACCGACGTTTTGTTCTATTAAGGCGATTGCCGTAGTGAAGTCAGGAACAAAAATGGGTTTTTGTCCTTCCAGTAGCCAGGCTTGCATCGGGGGGAAATTAACGGAGGTATCGCGGATACAAACCGCCGGATAATGACGCAATTCACTGTTTTCTAATGGATGCCGCTTCGCTGCCAGTGGGTGGAGTGGGCTGACGACAAAATCCCATTCCATTTGTCCGACCGGTTCGCTAATGATGCCTTCACTGCTTGGCACTGCATGAGGAGCACCGTAGACCAGATCGGCACGCTTACTGTACAGCGCATCCCAGCAGCCGTTGTATACCTCAAGATCTACCGTCAGTGTTGTTGATGTGAATTGCCGTTCAAAATCTCGAATGAATGCCACCAGCAAATCACCAGGAATAATATTGTTCACCGCAATTGTCAGTTCACGTTCAATACCATCGTGAATCAGCACTGTGTTGCGCTTTAATGCTTCCAGGTCGCCCAGAATAGTTTTGCTATGTTCGATGAAGTAACTCCCGGCCGGAGATAATTCAATATAGCGTCCCTTACGAATGAACAGTTCAACGCTCAGACTCTCTTCCGCTTTCTTAATGGTGTAGCTGATGGCGGAAGGAACTTTATTTAACTGCTCGGCTGCGGTGGTAATGCTCTGGTGTCTGGCGACCAGATGAATAACACGAAGCGTTTCGTCTGAGATGAACATAAGGCTCCCTGGTCAGTGGTAAAGTGGCTGAATCACTCCAGATTCAGCCGTAATCATTGCTTGAGTATACCCAGGAATTAGCGGTGTTGACTTACCCGACTGAGAATCGCATACGCGATGCATGCCACCAGAATAGAGTCCACCGAAGGGATCGTCGTCAGGGTGAATAAGCCTTTTACCGTCATAAAGCCAACCGCAGCGCCTATGATCCAGGCTGCGAATGTCAGCACTTTAATCTGTGACTCCTGGGCTAATACTGACTCTTGATAGCCATTACGGCGATAAAGGAAAAAGTCAGCGATATAAATTCCGGCAACGGGTGGCGTGGCGATACCGAGGAACAGCAGAAACGGAATAAACCACGCCATAATATCCAGACTGCCTACGATGGCGGAAAGGATACCCAGCGCCACGGTAATCTGCCATTTTGGAAAGCGGGTAAGCAGCGTGGAAACCACCAGCGTGCCCTGGAACATATTGCCCGCGTTACCGGTGACGCAGGCGAAAATCAATAACAGCGCCGCGGGCAGAACCGCACCGAATACCGCCATTGCACCCAGTAAAGATCCCTGACCGCTAATGGCGCTCGGCGTTGCACCCGCCCAGTAGAGCAGAGGGTAGGCAACCAGAAACGTCACGCCTGAGGCAATCAGCGCATGTTTGCGGTTATGCACAAAGCTACCGAAATCAGGCAGTGTGGCAACCAGTACAATAATCGTACCAACAACGGTGGAAACGGCGACACCCGTATTCATCTCCACTATCGCTGCTGGTGCTGCTACTTCGGTATGGGTTGCCACATAGAGGATGTAACACAGCACCAGCGCGATAACTGGCACGGCAATCTGGGCAATTTTTCCCAGAACGGCAAAACCAAATGCCGTAGAGGCGACAAAAATGACACAACCAAGCGCCACTAACAGTGCCAGTGGAACTTCCAGCCCATGCTGGGCCAGTAAGTCATGTACCGAATGACCAAACATATTGGCGGTAACGGCAATCCAGCCGAACAGACTTATCGCCATCAAAATGTTAATGGCAATGGCCCCTTTTTCGCCAAACGAATATTTCACAATGCCATACGTTGGCAGGCGGGCTTTTTCTCCAACGCTAATGGTGATGGTAGAAAGTAAGGTCAGAATGACGCCGCCTAACAATACGACGCTAATTAAACTGCCGCTGGAAAGTTGATTGCCGAGGCTTGAGGATGACAACAGCACAGGTGTGACGGCAATACCCAGCAAAATCATGGCAATACGCAATCCTGATGCCGTATTCAGATTCTCTTCTTTTTTACGCATAGTATGTTCCCTTTATAAATGCGCGTTACACAGTATGAAAATGCCCGGTGTATTTGCGCCAGCTACCCAGTTCTGTAATTTCCCGTTGGCCTTCCGTCAGCCAGTTTTCTGCCAGTACGCCCAGCACTTCGCTACCATCGGCAAGTTTGATTTTGCCAATTGCCAGTCCAGCAGGTTCGCTCATTAATAGAGCGGCAAAACTGGCCAGTGGCAGTTGCCAAATTTCTACGTCGACGTGTGTTCCCCCTTCATTCACGCGAATCATTCCCGGATGGCGATCGTTAATACTCCACAACCGGTAATGGGCGTCAGTTCGGTCTTCACGGACAAAAATGCCGCCTGCTTTTTGCATATTTGGGTTGAGTTCCAGGCCGCGCATCAGCGTTCCGTTAACGGCTAAAAGTGTTGTAGTCATTGAGTTCTCCAGAGAATTAAAGGGTTATCCATGTGCCGCTCTGATGCGAAAGGGCTGCTTTTATGGTTTGCGGTGAAGTAATCAGGCCGCTGGCCTGTTTGCCTTGTTGCAGGCTGGTATTGATGAAATCAACAATGGCTTCCACTTTTGGTTGCATACTGCCGATACCAAATTGACCTTCCCGCAACAGCGTTTGTGCTTCGGCAACGCTGATAGCATCGAGCCACTGTTGTTGTGGTGTACCAAAGTTAATCGCCACTTTTTCTACACCGGTGGGGATCACCAGTAGATCCGCGGCCAACTGACTGGCGAGCAGCGCGGAGGCCAGATCTTTATCGATCACAGCTTCCACACCTTTCAGTTGTTGCCCGTCTCGCACCACCGGAATACCACCACCGCCGCAGGCAATGACCAGATATCCCTGGCGCACCAGATGAGCGATGGTGCCATGTTCAATAATTTCCAGTGGCGCAGGAGAGGGAACCGTACGCCGCCATCCGCGCCCGGCATCCTCCATCAGAGTCCAGCCGAGTTGTTGTTGGCGTTGTTGAGCCGTTACTTCATCGAGAAATGCGCCAATCGGTTTACTGGGGCTGGTGAAAGCATCGTCATGTGGGTTGACTCGCGTTTGTGTCACCAGCGCAATTACCGGTTTGTTTATGCCACGGCGAGCCAGTTCGTTATGCAGTGCCTTCTGGAACATGTAGCCAATAGCACCTTGTGTATCACCCACGGCGTAATCAAGCGGAACCGGAGAAACTTCGTTACTGGCAAGTTCTGAGCGGCGCAGAATAAAGCCCACCTGCGGCCCATTACCGTGGGTTAGCACCAGATCCCATCCGGCTTCAACCATATCAACGATATGCTGCACGCTTTCCATCACTGCAACATATTGATCGGGGATACTATTGTGCTGATCGTCTTGGATGAGCGCATTGCCGCCAACCGCGACAACAGCCAGAGGCTTAACCATGATGATTCTCCTTTGCGACGATCTCAGCCAGTGCACGTACAGCGGCGACAAAACAGGCCATTGGCGCAGTGGTGATCCCGGCACCAATTTGCCCGACCCCCGCTTGTTTGTGGGCGATACCCGTATTGATGACCGGTAAAATGCCGCGGTCGGTCACTTTACGCGCATCAATCCCTGCTGCGGTGGGGGCAAAATTGAGAGCCGGAAGTGTAAATGCGGGATTGCCGCCGAGGGTGATTGCCTGCATCCGGCGGCTGTTATTGGTGGCATCGGCAGGGGTGCCTCCCACAAATTTGACGATCGCCGGAGATGACGCCATCGCGAAGCCACCCACACCTGCGGTTTCGGTAATTGCGCTATCGCCCAGGTCAGCAGCGGCGTCGTCAACGCCAAATCCGGGGAAGAACAGACCTTCAACTGCATTGGCGGGAGCCTGGAACCAGCGATCGCCAGTACCGGAAAGCCGAATACCAAAATTCACCCCGTTACGCGCCATTACCGTAACCATTGAACTGAACGGTACATTGGCGGCGGCATCCATCATCGCTTTGCAGGCAGCCATCGACAGATTAAGGAAGAAGTGATCGTTACTGGTGATAAATGCCACGGCGCGCTGGATATGTTCTTGTGGAAGAGAGCTGGCCAGCAATGCCGGAAGAAGACGCTTAATCAGCAAACCGGTAGCAGCGGCATTGCGATTATGAACTTCATCCCCCATATGCAGCGCCTGCGCCATTAATGGCTTGAGTTCCAGCTCGCCGTGTTGTGCGATTGCTGCTTTCATTGCCGGAGCCAGCTCATCGCGCATCCAGGCCAGACGATTGAGAACTTCGTCGTTATTGGCACCAAAACGGAGAACCTTACCCAGACCTTCATTGAAATTGCTAAAAGTACGGTGGCCGTTGGTTTTGTTTTCTACCACCCATAACGGCATTGACGGGCTGATGATGCCTGCCATTGGGCCAACCGCGTGATAATGATGACAAGGGGCAAGGTCGATATCGCCTGCGGTTATCTGGTTTTCTGCATCTTGCTGGTTGGTGGCCCAACCTTCGTACAGCATGGCACCAATAATCGCTCCTTTTACCGGACCACACATCTCTTCCCAGGCAATCGGCGGACCAGAGTGCAAAATACGTTTTTGTTCAGCCATTGCTGGAATGGCCTCTTTAGCGAGCATGACATCCACCAGCACGGGTTGTGCTTCGAGATAACGTGTCATGGCGATTTGGTTGGCATTTTCTACCAGTGGATGACGTAGCAACGATGCCAGATCCAATCCAGCGTCAATATCGCCTTGTGCTGGTGGCTGCCAGTTGAGGGCAATTGCGCTTCCCCCGGCGTGTTGAATATTGTCAGCAAAACTGTGTAGTCCCGCGTTCACGACCTTCAAAGGCTGATTAAATAAGGTGTTCATGCGTTTAGCCCCTTTTTCTGCAACTGAGTCTGCGCAACGGTGCTGGCCCATAGCGCCGCCTGTGCATTACTGCCGGCGATGATGACGCCTGCGTTTTGTAGCGCACTTATCTGTTGGCTGCGTACTTGTGGATCAGCTTCTGTTCCGCAAACGTGCGCAATCAGCAACGGTGCGTTATTCATGTTGATGTGTGAAAGTTGCTCCAGTAATTCGCTGGCAGGCATAGCGGAAGCGCCATAACCAAGTACCAGGTCGAATAACACGACGGCAGTGTGTGAGTCGTTGAGTTCGTTGAGCAGACGTTGATTGCGCAGAGTCGGGTCGATCATTGGATGCGGTTTGCCACGGGTGAAATCATCGTCGCCCATATCGATCAGCGTGTGATCTTCGCTTTGCCAGATATTTGCCAGTGTGCGATTACCCGCAACTGGCGTATTGGAGGCTGCGCTGAATCCCTTTTGTTGGCAGATAAGTTGCGCTTCGTAACAGAAGGTTCCTCCGGCGAAAACTCCGCGTATCGCCTGGCGATGGGCTGACAGATGTTGGCTGGCGTGTTCTAACATTGCGAGATCGGCAGAGGAAACCTCTGTCTCAACAGCCGGAAGAGGCTGAGCATTTAGCAACGCCACGGCGATATCCGCAGCGCTGGCCAGCGTGGTGGCAGCGGTGATATTGGGGCGTGCCAGATCGTGCGGATTTGCACCGAGGAAATTCACTACCACGGGTTTTCCACAAGCCTCGGCACGCTCCAGAATATTTTGGGCAACGATGGGTGACGGCGGTTTTGAAATCAGCACAATCACGCGCGTTTCATCATCTTGCGCCAGTGCATCTAAAGCAAAGAGCATCGATATTCCACCAATCTCTTCATGGAGATCATGCCCACCTGTTCCCAGAGCCTGAGAAATGCCTGCTCCGAGCCGGTCGATTCGGCAAGTCACTTCCTGTAACCCGGTGCCGGATGCACCGATAACACCAATTGCTCCGCGTTTCACCACATTGGCGAAGCCTAACGGAATTCCGTTAACAATGGCGGTTCCACAGTCCGGCCCCATTACGATGCGCTGACGTTCCCGGGCTAGAGTTTTGATGGATTTTTCCTGCTTGATACTGACGTTATCGCTGAACATCATCACGTTCATTCCGAGGTTTAACGCTTTAATCGCTTCGGCGGCGGCGTAGTCTCCCGGTACAGAAATGAGTGCCAGGTTGGCTTCGGGTTCGGCTTCCAGTGCCATTTCCAGACTGACCTTTTCCGGTGTTTTAATGCCACTATCCGTTTCATCATCAGGCTTGCTGGTCAGACGTTGTTGGGCCAGCACCAGTGCTTCATTGCAAATCTCTTCTTCACCCATAACCGCGATCACTAAATCATTGGGGCTGGCGTTGATTTCGTCGCCCAGACCCGCATCGCGCAATTGTTCGAGATTATTGGGCGTTCCCATGACGACCGAGGCCTGTTGAATACCGGGCAACTTGCTGATTTGCGCGGAAATCTGCATCAGAGACACTGAGTCCTGATAAAGATTGCTGAAAACTTTATATTTAACTTTCATGCTGTTATGCCTGTTTCATTCCGCCCGATAGCAAAATTCGGGCAAAGCATCCCCGTGTAGCGCCATAAACGGGCTACGGGAGAAAAGGTTAAAATCAATTCATGGTGTTCAGGGTTCGAAAGCCATGCAGCATTCCTGCAAGGCAGTCCACTCCTGACGTTGCGCCAAATTGCATGACCCGTTCAGCATAAGATGTGATGGTCATTGCCGATGCGCCCCCAACCAGTTGTGCGAGTAACTGGCAAATCGGTTCTGAAAAATGTCCCTGAAGTGCACGCTCCAGATAATGACGACTAATATCCGTGGTGTTGTGTGCATGTTGGTTAATTGCCTGCTGCAACCGGTATTGATGATCGGCAAGTGGTGCAGGTAGTTGCCATAACCAGAGCGCCGCCAGATAGCCCAGCAAATAGTCATCACCATCGGGCGTTAAGCCTTTGCCAAAGCCGATCAGTTGTGGCACCTGGCGTTCCAGCGCATCTGGATGTTCCATAATCTCTAATCCATCGTGCATGAGGCTATCCGGCAGGTGCAATGTGCTTTGAACGTTATGCTCCAGACAAAATAAAAGCCGTTGCGATGCCATTGTTGGGTAGTGCTGTAAAACCAAAGGGAACGCCTCAAGTGTCAACATTCCCCCCACAAATGGCGGCTGCCAGAGTGTTGTGTTATGAAGCACCACGTAAAAGCGAGGTGTTTGTAGCAAGCCAGGGGTTAACTGAACAGGATCTGAACGGGCGATCTCTCTTCGCCAGTCCCAACGCTCAGGCAGGATGACTCTGGCGGCATCAGGGAGATTCAGATACGTTTGCGCACACAGCAGGGTGATGAATGTTCCCGCTTCTGAAGACAGTTTTACCGCATGCTTAAAAGCACTATGCAGACGTAAATTTTGCGTTTCATTCCGCGGAAAAAGATACCCCAACGACGATGCGCAAAGCGTAACCTGTACCATCGGTGTTAGCCTTCCAGACCTGCAATAATGGCTTTGGAATCAGTTACCCAACCGAAAATGGCACCTTGTGCTTTGATCATTTCCAGGGCGTATTTCTGGAATTCCGGGAAATAGGAGCCAACACAATCTTCCGGGATGATGCATTCATAGCCACGGTCATTTGCTTCGCGCACGGTGGTGGTTACGCAAACTTCGGTAGTCACACCACAAACAATCAGCGTCTTGATACCGTGGTTTTGCAAAATCAGATGTAAGTCGGTTTGATAAAAAGCGCCTTTGCCAGGTTTATCAATCACCGGTTCGCCTGCTACCGGGTACAGTTCAGGAATGATGTCATGACCTGCTTCACCTCTGACCAGAATGCGTCCCATCGGTCCTGGTTCACCAATAAAGGTTTTACCACCGCGTGTCAGTTTGGCTGGTGGGCAGTCGCTTAAGTCAGCGCGATGGCCTTCACGGGTATGAATAACCATAATTCCTTTCTGACGTGCGGCTGCCAGCACCTCTGTACATGGCGCGATAGCCGTGCGAACCAGTGAAACATCATTACCCAATGCCTCACCGAAGCCTCCTGCCTCGACAAAGTCACGCTGCATGTCGATCATGACCAGTGCAGTCGTACACGGATCAAAAGGTAATTCAAAGGGTTGGGCCTGAAAAATGGATTGCGTCATGGTAAATCTCCTGTCTGATGTTTAAACGATCCGGTTGTTCTGAGAGCGAGTATTCAGGAGAAAAGCGGTATAAAACAGGAAAAAAGTTTGCCGCACAGCAACGAAATTTTTGCATTCAGCAGGTGGTGTGATGACGAATGTGAAGGGGGTCAAATAGTGGCATACAGCAACAAATTTTTTGATGCTGTATGTTTTTGAGATTAAAAAAATCGTTGAAGTTGTGTGAGCTTAATCATCAGATTTAGCGGCAATGGCGTTACTTTTTAACACCATACTGCGTAAACCATTCCAGCATTCGCTGCCAGCCGTCTTGCGCAGACTCGGCATGATAGCTCGGGCGATAATCGGCGTTGAATGCATGTCCGGCATCCGGGTAAACGATAATCTCCGCTTTCGCGTTCGCTGCCCGCAGCGCCTGGCGCATGGTTTCAACGCTCTCCTGCGGAATGCTGTTATCCTGACCGCCGTACAACCCGAGAACCGGGGCATTAAGGTCAGTCGCGATATCAACAGGCTGTTTCGGTGAATTTAATGTTTTGTCGCCCGTCAGTTTGCCATACCACGCTACTGCCGCTTTCAGTTGCGGGTTATGCGCGGCATACAGCCAGGCGATTCGCCCACCCCAGCAAAATCCAGTGATCATTAAGCGATGCACATCACCGCCATTGCGTGACGCCCAACTGGCGACGTGATCGAGATCGGCAAGCACCTGTGAGTCAGGTACTTTTGCTACCAGACCACTTAATAGCGTCGGGATGTCGGTGAAATCATTCGGATCGCCTTCGCGGAAGTAAAGCTCTGGTGCGATAGCCAGATACCCCTCCAGCGCCAGACGGCGACAAATGTCGCGGATATGTTCATGCACACCAAAAATTTCCTGCACTACAATGACCACAGGTAGTGGGCCATCGCTCTGCTTTGGACGAGCATGATAAGCAGGCATGTTATCCCCTTGTGAAGGGATAGAGGTGAACCCTGCCACAATCGTATCGTCCGGGGTATGAACAATTGTTGAGGCGAGGGGTGATGCAGCAGGTGCAAATCCGGATTGTTGTGTTGTTGTCATGGGATTCTCCGTACCCTTATGAAAATTTTGCGCAATGTTAACTATAGTCAGCGTGCAACAATTCACATTGCCTCAAATGGCTCATCTTTTAAGCAGCCTTACTGACTTAAGAGTAAATTATGTGATTTAAGTCACCTTTGATGAGTAAATGTATGCAACACATTTGCATCATAGTGATGATTATCACGAAAAAATGTTAATCCCTTCGGTAAAGTATCTTTTTGCTTCTTCTGACTAAACCGATTCACAGAGGAGTTGTATATGTCCAAGTCTGATGTTTTTCATCTCGGCCTCACTAAAAACGATTTACAAGGGGCTACGCTAGCCATCGTTCCTGGCGACCCGGATCGTGTGGAAAAGATCGCCGCGCTAATGGATAAGCCGGTTAAACTGGCATCTCACCGCGAATTCACCACCTGGCGTGCAGAGCTGGATGGTAAACCTGTTATCGTTTGTTCTACCGGTATCGGTGGTCCGTCGACTTCTATTGCCGTTGAAGAACTGGCACAGCTTGGCATTCGCACTTTCCTGCGTATCGGTACGACTGGCGCTATTCAGCCGCATATTAATGTTGGTGATGTACTGGTTACTACGGCGTCTGTTCGTCTGGATGGCGCGAGCCTGCATTTCGCACCGCTGGAATTCCCGGCAGTGGCTGATTTCGAATGTACTACCGCGCTGGTTGAAGCAGCGAAGTCTATTGGTGCAACCACTCACGTGGGTGTGACTGCCTCTTCTGACACTTTCTACCCGGGCCAGGAACGTTACGACACTTATTCTGGCCGTGTAGTCCGTCACTTTAAAGGCTCTATGGAAGAGTGGCAGGCGATGGGCGTAATGAACTATGAGATGGAATCTGCAACTCTGCTGACCATGTGTGCAAGCCAGGGCCTGCGTGCCGGTATGGTAGCTGGCGTTATTGTTAACCGCACCCAGCAAGAGATCCCGAATGCTGAGACGATGAAACAAACCGAAAGCCATGTGGTGAAAATCGTGGTGGAAGCGGCGCGTCGTCTGCTGTAATTCTCTTCTCCTGTCTGAAGGCCGATACGTTCGGCCTTTTGTATTTTTGCGTAGCGCCTCGCAGGAAATGCCTTTCCAACTGGACGTTTGTACAGCACAATTCTATTTTGTGCGGGTAAGTTGTTGCGTCAGGAGGCTTTGTGGATTTCTCAATCATTGTTTATGCCATTATTGCACTGGTCAGTGTGGCCATCGGCTGGCTGTTTGCCAGTTATCAACATGCACAGCAAAAAGCCGAGCAACTAGCCGAACGTGAAGAGATGGTTGCGGAGTTAAGTGCGGCAAAACAACAAATTACCCAAAGTGAGCACTGGCGTGAAGAGTGTGAACTACTCAATAACGAAGTGCGCAGCCTGCAAAGTATTAACACCTCGCTGGAGGCCGATCTGCGTGAAGTGACCACGCGGATGGAGGCCGCACAGCAACATGCTGACGATAAAATTCGCCAGATGATCAACAGCGAACAGCGTTTAAGCGAGCAGTTTGAAAACCTCGCTAACCGTATTTTTGAACACAGCAATCGCCGGGTTGATGAACAAAATCGCCAGAGTCTGAACAGCCTTTTGTCGCCGCTGCGTGAACAACTGGATGGTTTTCGCCGTCAGGTTCAGGACAGTTTTGGTAAAGAAGCACAAGAACGCCATACCCTGACCCACGAAATTCGCAATCTCCAACAACTCAACGCCCAAATGGCCCAGGAAGCAATCAACCTGACACGGGCGCTAAAAGGCGACAATAAAACCCAGGGTAACTGGGGCGAAGTGGTATTAACGCGAGTACTGGAGGCTTCCGGGTTGCGTGAGGGGTATGAATATGAAACCCAGGTCAGCATCGAGAATGATGCCCGCTCGCGGATGCAACCAGATGTCATCGTGCGCTTACCACAGGGGAAAGATGTGGTTATCGACGCCAAAATGACGCTGGTCGCTTATGAACGCTACTTCAATGCGGAAGACGACTACACCCGCGAAAGCGCATTGCAGGAACATATCGCGTCGGTGCGTAACCATATCCGCTTGTTGGGGCGTAAAGATTATCAGCAGCTTCCGGGGTTAAGAACCCTGGATTACGTGCTGATGTTTATCCCCGTCGAACCGGCATTCTTACTGGCGCTGGACAGGCAGCCGGAGCTAATCACCGAAGCGTTGAAAAACAATATTATGCTGGTTAGCCCCACCACGCTGCTGGTGGCGTTGCGTACTATCGCCAACCTGTGGCGTTATGAGCATCAAAGCCGTAACGCCCAGCAAATCGCTGATCGTGCCAGCAAGCTGTACGACAAAATGCGCCTGTTTGTTGATGATATGTCTGCGATTGGTCAAAGTCTGGATAAAGCGCAGGATAACTATCGCCAGGCGATGAAAAAACTTTCTTCAGGTCGCGGAAATGTGCTGGCGCAGGCAGAAGCGTTTCGTGGTTTAGGGGTAGAAATTAAACGCGAGATTAATCCGGATTTGGCCGATCAGGCGGTAAGCCAGGACGAAGAGTACCGATTGCGGTCGGTTCCGGAGCAGCCGAATGGTGAAGCTTATCAACGTGATGATGAATATAATCAGCAATCGCGTTAGCCCATTAGGGGTAGCTAAGCCGGGTAGAAATCTAGGGCAACGACGCCCAATCTGTTACACTTCTGGAACAATTTTTTGATGAGCAGGCATTGAGATGGTGGATAAGTCACAAGAAACGACGCACTTTGGTTTTCAGACCGTCGCGAAGGAACAAAAAGCGGACATGGTCGCCCACGTTTTCCATTCCGTGGCATCGAAATACGATGTCATGAACGATTTGATGTCCTTTGGTATTCATCGTTTGTGGAAGCGATTCACGATCGATTGTAGCGGCGTACGCCGTGGGCAGACCGTGCTGGATCTGGCTGGCGGCACTGGCGATCTGACGGCGAAATTCTCCCGCCTGGTCGGTGAAACTGGCAAAGTGGTCCTCGCTGATATCAATGAATCCATGCTCAAAATGGGGCGCGAGAAGCTGCGTAATATCGGCGTGATTGGCAACGTTGAGTATGTTCAGGCAAATGCCGAGGCTCTACCGTTCCCGGATAACACCTTTGATTGCATCACCATTTCGTTTGGTCTGCGTAACGTCACTGACAAAGATAAAGCGCTGCGTTCGATGTATCGCGTGCTGAAACCCGGCGGTCGTCTGCTGGTGCTTGAGTTCTCGAAGCCGATTATCGAGCCGCTAAGCAAAGCTTATGACGCTTACTCCTTCCATGTGTTGCCGCGTATTGGCTCGCTGGTGGCGAATGACGCCGACAGCTACCGTTATCTGGCAGAATCCATCCGTATGCATCCCGATCAGGATACCCTGAAAGCCATGATGCAAGATGCCGGATTCGAAAGTGTCGATTATTACAACCTGACGGCTGGCGTTGTGGCGCTGCACCGTGGTTATAAGTTCTGACAGGAGTACGACTATGCCTTTTAAACCTTTAGTGACGGCAGGAATAGAAAGTCTGCTCAACACCTTCCTGTATCGCTCACCCGCGCTGAAAACTGCCCGCTCGCGTCTGTTGGGCAAAGTATTGCGCATAGAGGTAAAAGGCTTTTCGACCTCGCTGATTTTGGTATTTAGCGAACGTCAGGTCGATGTTCTGGGAGAATGGGCGGGTGATGCTGATTGCACCGTCATTGCTTATGCCAGCGTGTTACCGAAACTCCGCGATCGCCAGCAGCTTGCCGCGTTAATCCGCAGCGGCGAGCTGGAAGTGCAGGGCGATATTCAGGTAGTACAGAACTTCGTTGCGCTGGCAGATCTCGCGGAGTTTGACCCAGCGGAGCTGCTGGCTCCTTATACTGGTGATATCGCTGCCGAAGGCATCAGCAAAGCCCTGCGTGGTGGCGCGAAGTTCCTGCATCACGGTATTAAACGCCAGCAACGTTATGTGGCTGAAGCAATTACCGAAGAGTGGCGTATGGCGCCAGGTCCGCTTGAAGTGGCCTGGTTTGCGGAAGAGACAGCCGCCGTTGAACGTGCCGTTGATGCGCTAACCAAACGGCTGGAAAAACTGGAGGCAGTTTAATGACGCCAGGTGAAGTACGGCGCCTGTATTTCATCATTCGCACTTTTTTAAGCTACGGACTTGATGAACTGATTCCTAAAATGCGTATCACTTTGCCGCTGCGGTTATGGCGATACTCATTGTTCTGGATGCCGAATCGGCATAAAGATAAACCATTAGGCGAGCGGCTACGACTGGCGCTGCAAGAACTGGGTCCTGTATGGATCAAGTTTGGGCAGATGTTATCGACCCGCCGCGATCTTTTCCCGCCGAATATTGCCGACCAACTGGCGTTATTGCAGGACAAAGTCGCACCGTTTGATGGCAAACTGGCGAAAGCACAAATTGAAGCGGCGATGGGCGGCTTGCCGGTGGAAGCGTGGTTTGATGATTTTGACATTACGCCCCTGGCATCGGCTTCCGTTGCGCAGGTACATACTGCGCGGCTGAAATCGAATGGCAAAGAGGTGGTGATTAAAGTTATCCGCCCGGATATTTTGCCGGTTATTAAAGCGGACCTGAAACTTATTTATCGTCTCGCCCGCTGGGTGCCGCGCTTACTGCCGGATGGACGTCGTCTGCGCCCAACTGAAGTGGTTCGCGAGTACGAGAAAACGTTGATCGACGAACTGAATTTGTTGCGGGAATCCGCTAACGCAATCCAGTTGCGGCGCAATTTTGAAAACAGCCCGATGCTCTACATTCCGGAAGTTTACCCTGACTATTGCAGCGAAGGGATGATGGTGATGGAGCGCATCTACGGCATTCCGGTTTCTGATGTCGCGGCGCTGGAGAAAAACGGCACCAACATGAAATTGCTGGCGGAACGCGGCGTGCAGGTGTTTTTTACTCAGGTCTTCCGTGACAGTTTTTTCCATGCCGACATGCACCCAGGCAACATCTTCGTAAGCTTCGAACACCCGGAAAACCCGAAGTATATCGGTATTGATTGCGGGATTGTTGGCTCGCTAAACAAAGAAGATAAACGCTATCTGGCGGAAAACTTTATCGCCTTCTTTAACCGTGACTATCGCAAAGTGGCGGAGTTGCACGTTGATTCAGGCTGGGTGCCGCCAGATACCAACGTGGAAGATTTTGAATTTGCCATTCGTACCGTGTGCGAGCCTATCTTTGAAAAACCGCTGGCGGAAATTTCGTTTGGACATGTGCTGTTAAATCTGTTTAATACGGCGCGTCGATTCAACATGGAAGTGCAGCCGCAACTGGTGTTACTTCAGAAAACGTTGCTCTATATCGAAGGCGTTGGACGGCAACTTTATCCACAGCTCGATTTATGGAAAACTGCAAAACCCTTCCTTGAATCGTGGATTAAAGATCAGGTTGGTATTCCTGCGCTGGTGAGAGCCTTTAAGGAAAAAGCGCCGTTCTGGATCGAAAAAATGCCAGAACTGCCTGAATTGGTTTATGACAGTTTGCGCCAGGGCAAGTATTTACAGCACAGTGTTGATAAGATTGCGCGCGAGTTACAGTCGAATCATGTGCGTCAGGGACAATCCCGTTATTTTCTCGGAATTGGTGCGACATTAGTATTAAGTGGCACATTCTTGTTGGTCAGTCGACCTGAATTTGGGTTGATGCCCGCCTGGTTAATGGCGGGGGGGCTGAGCGCCTGGTTTGTCGGTTGGCGCAAAACACGCTGATTTTTTCATCGCTCAAGGCGGGCCGTGTAACGTATAATGCGGCCTTGTTTAATCATCATCTACCACAGAGGAACATGTATGGGTGGTATCAGTATTTGGCAGTTATTGATTATTGCCGTCATCGTTGTACTGCTTTTTGGCACCAAAAAGCTCGGCTCCATCGGTTCCGATCTTGGTGCGTCGATCAAAGGCTTTAAAAAAGCAATGAGCGATGATGAACCAAAGCAGGATAAAACCAGTCAGGATGCTGATTTTACTGCGAAAACTATCGTCGATAAGCAGGCGGATACGAACCAGGAACAGGCTAAAACAGAAGACGCGAAGCGCCACGATAAAGAGCAGGTGTAATCCGTGTTTGATATCGGTTTTAGCGAACTGCTATTGGTATTCATCATCGGCCTCGTCGTTCTGGGGCCGCAACGATTGCCTGTGGCGGTAAAAACGGTAGCGGGCTGGATTCGTGCGTTGCGTTCACTGGCGACAACGGTGCAGAACGAACTGACCCAGGAGTTAAAACTCCAGGAGTTTCAGGACAGCCTGAAAAAGGTTGAAAAGGCGAGTCTCACTAACCTGACGCCCGAACTGAAAGCGTCGATGGATGAACTGCGCCAGGCCGCGGAGTCGATGAAACGTTCCTACGTCGCAAACGATCCTGAAAAGGTGAGTGATGAAGCGCACACCATCCATAACCCGGTGGTGAAAGACAATGAGGCTGCGCATGAAGGCGTCACGCCTGCCGCTGCGGAAACTCAGGCCAGCTCGCCGGAACAGAAGCCAGAAGCCACGCCGGAGCCGGTGGTAAAACCTGCTGCGGATGCTGAACCGAAAACCGCTGCATCTTCCCCTTCATCGAGTGATAAACCGTAAACATGTCTGTAGAAGATACTCAACCGCTTATCACGCATCTGATTGAGCTGCGTAAGCGTCTGCTGAACTGCATTATCGCGGTGATCGTGATATTTCTGTGCCTGGTCTATTTCGCCAATGATATCTATCACCTGGTATCCGCGCCGTTGATCAAGCAGTTGCCGCAAGGTTCAACGATGATCGCCACCGACGTGGCCTCGCCGTTCTTTACGCCGATCAAGTTGACCTTTATGGTGTCGCTGATTCTGTCAGCGCCGGTGATTCTCTATCAGGTGTGGGCGTTTATCGCTCCCGCGCTGTATAAGCACGAACGTCGTCTGGTGGTGCCGTTGCTGGTTTCCAGCTCTTTGCTGTTTTATATCGGTATGGCGTTTGCCTATTTTGTGGTCTTCCCGCTGGCATTTGGCTTCCTTGCCAATACCGCGCCAGAAGGGGTACAGGTGTCCACCGACATCGCCAGCTACTTAAGCTTCGTTATGGCGTTGTTTATGGCGTTTGGCGTCTCCTTCGAAGTACCGGTGGCAATTGTGCTGCTGTGCTGGATGGGGATTACCTCTCCAGAAGACTTACGCAAAAAACGCCCGTATGTGCTGGTTGGCGCATTTGTTGTCGGGATGCTACTGACGCCGCCGGATGTCTTCTCGCAAACGCTGCTGGCGATCCCGATGTACTGCCTGTTTGAAATCGGTGTCTTCTTCTCACGCTTTTACGTTGGTAAAGGTCGAAACCGGGAAGAAGAAAACGACGCTGAAGCAGAAAGCGAAAAAACTGAAGAATAAATTCAACCGCCCGTCAGGGCGGTTGTCATATGGAGAGCAGGATGTTTGATATCGGCGTTAATTTGACCAGTTCGCAATTTGCGAAAGACCGCGATGATGTTGTGGCACGCGCTTTTGCCGCGGGTGTTGATGGGCTACTCATCACCGGCACTAACCTGCACGAAAGCCAACAGGCGCAAAAACTGGCGCGTCAGTATCTGCACTGTTGGTCAACGGCAGGCGTGCATCCTCACGACAGCAGCCAGTGGCAAGATGCAACAGAAGAAGTGCTTGTGGAGCTGGCCTCGCAGCCAGAAGTGGTGGCGATGGGTGAGTGTGGCCTCGACTTTAACCGCAACTTTTCTACGCCAGAAGAACAGGAACGTGCCTTTGTTGCCCAGTTGCGTATTGCCGCAGAATTAAACATGCCGGTGTTTATGCACTGTCGCGATGCCCATGAGCGGTTTATTACATTGCTGGAGCCGTGGCTGGATAAACTACCTGGCGCGGTGTTGCACTGTTTTACTGGCACACGCGAAGAGATGCAGGCATGTGTGGCGCGAGGCATTTATATTGGCATTACTGGTTGGGTTTGCGATGAACGACGCGGACTGGAACTGCGAGAACTGTTGCCGTTGATTCCGGCAGATAAACTACTGATTGAAACTGATGCACCGTATTTGCTCCCGCGCGATCTCACGCCGAAGCCATCCTCCCGGCGCAACGAGCCAGCCTGTTTGCCCCATATTTTGCAACGTATTGCGCACTGGCGTGGGGAAGATGCCGCATGGCTGGCTGCCACCACGGATGCCAATGTCAAAAAGTTATTTGGGATTGCGTTCTAGAGTTTGCGGAACTCGGTGTTCTTCACACTGTGCTTAATCTCTTTATTGATAAGATTAAGCAAGAGCATAGAGCGTGCCTCACCGTCGGGTTCGGTGAAAATGGCCTGAAAACCTTCGAAAGCACCTTCGGTAATAATCACCTTATCACCTGGATATGGCGTTGCCGGATCGACAATGTCTTTCGGTTTATACACCGATAACTGATGAATCACCGCCGATGGGACTATCGCTGGCGATGCGCCAAAACGGACAAAGTGGCTGACACCCCGAGTGGCGTTGATGGTGGTGGTATGAATCACTTCTGGATCAAATTCCACAAACAGGTAGTTGGGGAACAATGGCTCACTGACTGCAGTACGTTTGCCTCGTACGATTTTTTCCAGGGTGATCATCGGCGCCAGGCAATTAACCGCCTGTCTTTCGAGGTGTTCCTGGGCACGTTGGAGTTGCCCGCGCTTGCAGTACAGTAAATACCAGGATTGCATAATGACTCTTATCCGTTTAATCGGGGCGCAAGAATAGCAAAAGCGATGCGTTAAGTTAATTATATTCCCGGGTTTGCGTTATACCGCCTGAGTTCACGCTAATTTAACAAATTTACAGCATCGTAAAGATGAACGCCGTATAATGTGCGCAGATTAAGAGGCTACAATGGACGCCATGAAATATAACGATTTACGCGACTTCCTGACCTTGCTTGAACAGCAGGGTGAGCTAAAACGTATCACGCTCCCGGTGGATCCGCATCTGGAAATGACTGAAATAGCCGACCGCACATTGCGTGCCGGTGGACCTGCGCTGTTGTTTGAAAATCCTAAAGGTTATTCAATGCCGGTGCTGTGCAACCTGTTTGGTACGCCGAAACGTGTCGCTATGGGTATGGGGCAAGAGGATGTTTCGGCGTTGCGAGAAGTCGGTAAATTATTAGCGTTTCTGAAAGAACCGGAGCCGCCAAAAGGCTTTCGCGATCTGTTTGATAAGCTGCCGCAGTTTAAGCAGGTGTTGAACATGCCGACGAAACGGTTACGTGGTGCGCCCTGTCAGCAAAAAATTGTTTCTGGTGATGATGTCGATCTCAACCGCATTCCCATTATGACCTGCTGGCCGGAAGATGCTGCTCCGTTGATTACCTGGGGGTTGACGGTGACGCGGGGGCCGCACAAAGAGCGGCAAAATCTTGGCATTTATCGCCAGCAGTTGATTGGTAAAAACAAGCTGATTATGCGCTGGCTGTCGCACCGCGGCGGTGCGCTGGATTATCAGGAGTGGTGCGCGGCGCATCCGGGTGAACGTTTTCCGATCTCTGTTGCTCTGGGGGCTGATCCTGCGACGATTCTCGGCGCGGTGACGCCAGTGCCGGATACGTTGTCGGAATACGCCTTTGCCGGATTGTTACGTGGCACCAAAACCGAAGTGGTGAAGTGCATTTCTAATGACCTCGAAGTACCTGCCAGTGCAGAAATCGTGCTGGAAGGGTATATCGACCCGGGTGAGATGGCTGCAGAAGGCCCATATGGTGACCACACGGGTTACTATAATGAAGTTGATAGCTTCCCTGTCTTTACCGTAACGCACATTACCCAGCGTGAAGATGCGATTTACCACTCCACCTATACCGGTCGTCCGCCAGATGAACCTGCGGTGTTGGGCGTGGCGTTGAACGAAGTGTTCGTGCCGATTCTGCAAAAACAGTTCCCGGAAATTGTTGATTTTTATCTGCCGCCGGAAGGCTGCTCTTATCGACTGGCGGTAGTGACGATCAAAAAACAGTACGCTGGACACGCAAAGCGCGTCATGATGGGCGTCTGGTCGTTCTTACGTCAGTTTATGTACACTAAATTTGTGATCGTCTGCGATGATGATGTCAACGCACGCGACTGGAACGATGTGATTTGGGCGATTACTACCCGCATGGACCCGGCGCGGGATACGGTGCTGGTTGAAAATACGCCTATTGATTATCTGGACTTTGCCTCGCCTGTTTCCGGGCTGGGTTCAAAAATGGGGCTGGATGCCACGAATAAATGGCCAGGGGAAACCCAGCGTGAGTGGGGGCGTCCTATCAAAAAAGATCCGGATGTTGTCGCGCATATTGACGCAATCTGGGATGAACTGGCCATCTTTAACAACGGTAAAAGCGCCTGATGCGCGTTTGTTTTGCCCTATTTATTGATCCGACAGAGAAAGCGCATGACAACCTTAAGCTGTAAAGTGACCTCGGTAGAAGCTATCACGGATACCGTATACCGTGTTCGAATCGTGCCAGATGCGGCCTTTTCATTCCGTGCAGGTCAGTATTTGATGGTAGTGATGGACGAGCGCGATAAACGCCCATTTTCAATGGCCTCAACGCCTGATGAAAAAGGATTTATCGAGTTGCATATCGGTGCTTCTGAAATCAATCTTTACGCGAAAGCTGTCATGGACCGCATCCTTAAAGATCATCAAATCGTAGTCGATATCCCCCACGGTGAAGCCTGGCTGCGCGATGATGAAGAGCGTCCAATGATTCTTATTGCCGGCGGCACGGGCTTCTCTTATGTCCGTTCTATTTTGCTGACGGCGCTGGCGCGTAATCCCAATCGTAATATCACTATTTACTGGGGCGGGCGTGAGCAGCAACATCTGTACGATCTTTCTGAGCTTGAGGCGCTTTCGCTTAAGCATCCTGGTTTACAAGTGGTGCCGGTGGTTGAACAGCCGGAAGCGGGTTGGCGAGGGCGTACCGGTACGGTATTAACGGCGGTGTTGCAGGATCACGGTACGTTAGCAGAGCATGATATCTATATCGCTGGACGTTTTGAGATGGCGAAAATCGCCCGAGACCTGTTCTGCAATGAGCGTAATGCGCGGGAAGATCGCCTGTTTGGCGATGCGTTTGCGTTTATCTAAGGGTTAAAAAAACCCGCCCCTGACAGGCGGGAAAAACGGCAACTAAAGCTTTATTCAGTGGCATTACTCTATGTCGCGTCTTATCCGGCCTACAAAGAGTCCTGAACCGTAGGCCGGATAAGGCGTTCACGCCGCATCCGGCAAGTGTTTAAACCCGCTCAAACACCGTCGCAATGCCCTGACCCAGACCGATACACATCGTCGTCAGACCAAACTGGGCATCTTTGCGTTCCATCAGATTCAGCAGCGTGGTGCTGATACGCGCACCGGAACAGCCCAGCGGATGACCCAGTGCGATCGCGCCACCGTTGAGGTTGATCTTCTCGTCAATCTGCTCCATCAGCCCCAGATCTTTAATACACGGCAGGATCTGCGCGGCAAAGGCTTCATTCATTTCAAACACGCCGATATCGCTGGCAGAAAGCCCCGCTTTTTTCAGCGCCAGCTTCGAGGCCGGAACCGGGCCGTAACCCATAATCGACGGGTCACAACCGACAACCGCCATCGAACGCACGCGGGCGCGTGGCTTAAGACCTAATTCACGGGCGCGGCTTTCACTCATCACCAGCATGGCTGCAGCACCATCGGAAAGCGCAGAAGACGTGCCCGCCGTTACCGTACCGCTGACCGGATCGAACGCCGGACGTAGCGTGGCGAGGGCTTCCACGGTGGTTTCCGGGCGAATCACTTCGTCGTAATTAAACTGCTTCAGTACACCGTCGGCATCGTGACCACCTGTCGGGATGATTTCATTTTTAAATGCGCCCGACTGCGTGGCGGCCCAGGCACGAGCGTGTGACCGTGCGGCAAAGGCATCCTGCATTTCACGGCTGATACCGTGCATACGCGCCAGCATTTCTGCCGTTAAGCCCATCAGGCCCGCCGCTTTGGCAACATTGCGGCTAAGACCTGGGTGAAAATCGACACCGTGGCTCATTGGTACATGACCCATATGTTCCACACCGCCGACCAGACATGCCTGCGCATCGCCAGTCATGATCATTCGTGCCGCGTCGTGCAATGCCTGCATGGATGAACCACACAAGCGATTGACGGTAACCGCCGGGACGGAATGCGGCACTTCTGCCAACAGCGCCGCGTTACGGGCGATGTTGAAACCCTGCTCCAGCGTTTGCTGCACACAACCCCAGTAAATATCGTCGAGAGCCGCTGCTTCCAGCGCCGGATTACGCGCCAGTAGACTACGCATTAAATGAGCGGAGAGGTCTTCCGCGCGCACGTGACGAAAAGCACCGCCCTTCGAACGGCCCATCGGGGTGCGAATTGCATCGACAATGACAACCTGTTCCATTGTGACTCCTTAAGCCGTTTTCAGGTCGCCAACCGGACGGGCTGGCTCAACCGGGGGATAGTATGGTTCGTTATGGCGCGCTTTATTACGCAGACCTTCCGGCACTTCATACAGTGGGCCGAGGTGCTGATATTGCTGCGCCATATCGAGATATTTCGCGCTGCCGAGGGTGTCCAGCCAGCGGAACGCGCCGCCGTGGAACGGAGGGAAGCCCAGGCCGTAGACCAGCGCCATATCCGCTTCTGCCGGAGTGGCGATAATGCCTTCTTCCAGGCAGCGCACCACTTCGTTGACCATCGGGATCATCATGCGGGCGATAATCTCTTCCTCGCTGAAATCACGCTTTGGCTGGCTGACTTCTGCCAGCAGGCCGTCAACGGCGGAATCTTCTTCTTTCTTCGGCTTGCCTTTGCTGTCTTCTTTATAGCGCCAGAAACCGAGACAATTCTTCTGACCAAAGCGGTTGGCATCAAACAATGAATCGATGGCGTCGCGATAATCTTTTTGCATCCGCTGCGGGAAGCCCGCTGCCATCACTGCCTGGGCGTGATGCGCGGTATCAATCCCCACGACATCCAGCAGGTATGCCGGACCCATCGGCCAGCCAAACTGTTTTTCCATCACCTTGTCGATCTTGCGGAAATCCGCGCCGTCACGTAGTAACTGGCTGAAACCAGCGAAGTACGGGAACAGCACGCGGTTAACGAAGAAGCCCGGGCAGTCGTTAACTACGATCGGCGTCTTGCCCATCTTGCTTGCCCAGGCGACAACTTTTGCGATGGTTTCGTCGGAGCTTTTCTCACCGCGAATAATTTCTACCAACGGCATCCGGTGCACCGGGTTAAAGAAGTGCATCCCGCAGAAATTTTCCGGGCGTTCCAGCGCGTTGGCCAGTTCGCTGATAGGAATGGTTGAAGTGTTAGAAGCCAGCACGGTATCCGGACGTACTTTCTGCTCAGTTTCTGCCAGCACGGCTTTTTTCACTTTCGGGTTTTCAACAACCGCTTCTACCACAATATCCACGCGGTCAAACCCGGCGTAGTCGAGCGTTGGGTGAATCGTGGAGATCACGCCAGCCAGTTTCAGACCATCGATCTTGCCGCGCTCAAGCTGCTTGTTCAGCAGTTTCGCGGCTTCGGTCATGCCGAGGGTTAACGACTTGTCGTTGATATCTTTCATGACAACCGGCACGCCTTTCCACGCGGACTGGTAAGCAATGCCTCCCCCCATAATGCCCGCGCCCAGTACAGCGGCCTGTTTCGGTGTTTCAACGTCTTGGGTAAGTTTTTTCGCTTTGCCTTTTACATATTGATCGTTAAGGAAAATGCCGACCAGTGCGCGGGCTTCGTTGGTGTGCGCCAGCGGAACAAAGCTTTTGTTTTCTAGGTTTAAGGCTTCTTCACGACCAAAACGGGCGGCGGCTTCAATGGTTTTTACTGCGGTGATGGGGGCCGGGTAATGTTTCCCCGCTGTTTGTGCGACCATCCCTTTAGCGATGGTGAAGCTCATGGTGGCTTCAATCTTGCTAAGTTTCAGCGGTTCCAGCTTCGGCTGACGTTTCGCTTTCCAGTCGAGGTCGCCGTTAATGGCCTGGCGTAAAATTGCCATCGCGCCTTCAAGTAGTTTTTCTGCTTTGACTACGCCATCAACCAGACCGATTTTCAGCGCCTGTTCGGCCCCGACATCTTTACCGGCGGCAATGATTTCCAGCGCACTGTCAGCGCCCAGCATTCGTGGCATACGCACGGAGCCGCCAAAGCCCGGCATGATGCCAAGTTTGGTTTCCGGCAACCCGATACGCAGATCCGGCGTCGCCAGACGATAATCGGTCGCCAGCACGCATTCGCAGCCACCGCCCAGCGCGTAGCCGTTGACCGCGGCAATGGTCGGCACCGGCAGATCTTCCAGTCGATTAAACACGCTATTGGCAAAATGCAGCCACTGGCTTAACTGTTCTTCCGGAACGAGAAACAGCGATAAAAATTCGGTGATATCAGCACCGACGATAAAGGTTGCTTTGTTCGAACGCAGCAGCAGCCCTTTTAAATCTGATTGTTGTTCCAGCACGCCGATGGCCTCACCGAGGCTGGCGACGGTTGCAGTGTCGAGTTTATTAACTGAGCCTGGGGCATCGAACACCAGTTCGGCAATGCCATCTTCCAGCCAGTCAAGGTACAGGGTGTCGCCTTTGTAAAGCATGTCAGTCTCCTGAATCCGCAAGGTGATCTGGTCGTACCAGATGGCTTGAAGTGTGTGTTTTATGTTAAAAATATGCAAATAAAAGATTAAAGAAATGCCGTTCTGATCACGCTCGGCAGAAATCACGCTCTGTATGAACGTTGTGCTAAGATGCGGAGACTTAAGGTCAAAAAACAGAAGGGTAAAAAATGGAATCACTGGCCTCGCTTTATAAAAATCATATAGCTACCTTGCAAGAACGGACTCGCGATGCGCTGGCGCGCTTCAAGCTGGATGCATTACTTATTCACTCTGGCGAGCTGTTCAACGTTTTTCTCGACGATCATCCCTATCCGTTTAAAGTGAACCCGCAATTCAAAGCATGGGTGCCGGTAACTCAGGTGCCAAACTGCTGGTTGCTGGTGGATGGCGTGAACAAACCGAAACTGTGGTTTTATCTGCCGGTTGATTACTGGCACAACGTCGAACCGCTGCCGACCTCCTTCTGGACTGAAGATGTGGAAGTGATCGCGCTGCCGAAAGCTGATGGTATTGGTAGCCAACTGCCTGCCGCGCGCGGCAATATCGGTTATATTGGTCCGGTGCCGGAACGTGCGCTGCAACTGGGCATTGAGGCCAGCAACATCAACCCGAAAGGGGTCATTGACTACCTGCATTACTACCGTTCTTTCAAAACCGAGTACGAACTGACCTGTATGCGTGAAGCGCAGAAAATGGCGGTCAATGGTCATCGCGCGGCAGAAGAAGCCTTCCGTTCCGGTATGAGCGAGTTCGATATCAACATCGCCTACCTGACCGCGACCGGCCATCGTGATACCGACGTACCTTACAGCAACATTGTGGCGCTTAACGAACATGCTGCGGTGTTGCATTACACCAAACTGGATCATCAGGCGCCGGAAGAGATGCGCAGCTTCCTGCTGGACGCCGGGGCCGAATATAACGGCTATGCGGCTGACCTGACTCGTACCTGGTCGGCAAAAAGCGACAATGACTATGCGCAACTGGTGAAAGACGTTAATGATGAACAACTGGCGCTGATCGCCACCATGAAGGCGGGTGTCAGCTATGTGGATTACCACATCCAGTTCCATCAGCGCATCGCTAAACTGTTGCGTAAACACCAAATCATCACTGATATGAGTGAAGAAGCGATGGTCGAAAACGATCTTACCGGGCCGTTTATGCCGCACGGTATCGGGCATCCGCTTGGCCTGCAGGTGCATGACGTAGCCGGTTTTATGCAGGATGATAGTGGTACGCATCTCGCGGCACCGGCAAAATATCCGTACCTGCGCTGCACTCGTATTCTCCAGCCGGGGATGGTGTTAACCATTGAACCGGGTATCTACTTCATCGAATCGCTGCTGGCTCCGTGGCGTGAAGGGCAGTTCAGCAAACACTTCAACTGGCAGAAAATTGAAGCACTGAAACCGTTCGGCGGCATTCGTATCGAAGACAACGTGGTGATCCACGAAAATAACGTGGAAAACATGACCCGGGATTTGAAGCTGGCGTGATGGAAAGCTGGTTAATTCCTGTGGCACCGGTCACGGTCGTTGAAGAGATCAAAAAAAGCCGCTTCATTACGCTGTTGGCACATACCGATGGCGTCGAGGCGGCGAAAGCGTTTGTTGAATCAGTACGGGCAGAACACCCCGATGCTCGCCACCATTGCGTGGCGTGGGTGGCGGGGGCGCCTGACGATTCACAACAACTGGGCTTCTCCGATGACGGTGAACCGGCGGGAACGGCAGGTAAACCGATGCTCGCCCAACTGATGGGCAGCGGCGTCGGGGAAATTACCGCCGTGGTGGTGCGCTACTACGGCGGCATATTGCTGGGCACCGGTGGGTTAGTGAAAGCTTATGGCGGCGGAGTGAGTCAGGCACTGCGCCAGCTAACGACCCAACGCAAGACGCCATTAACCGAATATACTTTGCAATGTGAATATAGTCAGTTAACCGGTATTGAAGCGTTGCTGGGGCAGTGTGACGGCAAAGTTATTACCAGCGATTATCAGGCATTCGTTCTGCTGCGGGTGGCGCTTCCGGCGGCGAAAGTGGCTGAATTTTCCGCAAAGCTGGCGGATTTTAGCCGTGGTTCATTGCAATTGTTAGCGATTGAAGAATAATCCCCACTTCATTTTGCAGAACTAAGGAAGCGGCAGAGATGCATTTTCGCGCCATAACCCGAATCGTTGGACTACTGGTCATCTTATTTTCAGGGACCATGATTATCCCTGGGCTGGTAGCGCTCATCTACCGGGATGGGGCGGGCCGCGCATTTACCCAGACCTTTTTTGTCGCCCTCGCGATTGGCTCCATGCTGTGGTGGCCGAACCGTAAAGAGAAGGGCGAGCTGAAATCCCGCGAAGGGTTTCTGATTGTGGTGCTGTTCTGGACCGTGCTGGGTAGTGTCGGTGCGCTCCCTTTTATCTTCTCGGAAAGCCCGAACCTCACCATTACAGATGCGTTTTTTGAATCCTTCTCCGGTCTGACCACCACAGGCGCAACGACGCTGGTGGGGTTGGACTCACTCCCTCATGCCATCCTCTTTTATCGCCAGATGCTGCAATGGTTTGGCGGGATGGGGATCATCGTGTTAGCAGTCGCGATACTGCCTATTCTCGGTGTAGGTGGAATGCAGCTCTATCGCGCGGAAATGCCCGGCCCGCTGAAAGATAACAAAATGCGCCCGCGTATTGCGGAAACGGCAAAAACTTTGTGGTTGATTTATGTTCTGTTGACCGTCGCCTGTGCGCTGGCGCTGTGGTTTGCTGGAATGGATGCCTTTGATGCCATCGGTCATAGCTTTGCGACAATCGCTATTGGTGGTTTCTCGACACATGATGCTAGTGTTGGCTATTTCGATAGCCCGACCATTAACACTATTATTGCTATTTTCTTGCTGATCTCCGGCTGTAACTACGGTCTGCACTTCTCGCTGTTAAGTGGGCGTAGTCTGAAGGTTTACTGGCGCGATCCGGAATTTCGCATGTTTATCGGCGTACAGTTTACGCTGGTGGTTATTTGTACACTCGTACTGTGGTTTCATAATGTCTACAGTTCGGCGCTGATGACGATTAACCAGGCATTTTTCCAGGTGGTGTCGATGGCGACGACCGCCGGGTTTACGACCGACAGCATTGCCCGCTGGCCGCTCTTTTTGCCGGTACTGCTGTTGTGCTCTGCATTTATCGGTGGTTGCGCCGGGTCAACGGGCGGTGGCCTGAAAGTGATCCGCATTCTGCTGTTGTTCAAACAGGGGAACCGTGAGCTGAAACGTCTGGTGCATCCGAATGCTGTTTATAGCATTAAGCTAGGGAACCGCGCATTGCCGGAACGCATCCTTGAAGCCGTGTGGGGATTCTTCTCTGCTTATGCGTTAGTTTTTATTGTCAGTATGCTGGCGATTATCGCCACTGGTGTGGATGACTTTTCTGCCTTTGCGTCGGTTGTTGCGACATTGAATAACCTGGGGCCAGGGCTTGGTGTGGTTGCTGATAACTTTACCAGCATGAATCCGGTGGCTAAATGGATCCTGATTGCCAATATGCTATTTGGTCGTCTCGAGGTCTTTACATTGCTGGTGCTCTTTACCCCGACTTTCTGGCGTGAATGATGGAGTAATACGTGAAAACATTAATTCTTTTCTCAACAAGGGATGGACAAACGCGCGAGATTGCCTCGTATCTGGCTTCGGAATTGAAAGAACTGGGGAGCCAGGCGGATGTTGTCAACTTGCATCGCACCGAAGAACCAGAATGGGAAAACTACGACTGCGTGGTAATTGGTGCATCTATTCGCTACGGTCATTACCATTCTGCGTTCCAGGAGTTTGTCAAAACGCATGCCACACGCTTGAACTCCATGCCGAGCGCCTTTTACTCGGTGAACCTGGTGGCGCGCAAACCGGAGAAGCGTACTGTGCAGACCAACAGCTACGCGCGGAAGTTTTTGATGAATTCACAATGGCGTCCCGATCGCTGCGCGGTTATCGCTGGGGCGCTGCGTTATCCACGCTACCGTTGGTACGACCGCTTTATGATCAAGCTGATTATGAAGATGTCTGGCGGAGAAACGGATACGCGCAAAGAAGTTGTCTATACCGATTGGGAACAGGTAGCGAATTTTGCCCGAGAAATCGCCCATTTAACCAACAAACCGATGATGAAATAAGCACAAAGAATAAAAAACACGCATTCGGAAAATTATTTTAAATTTCCTCTTGTCAGGCCGGAATAACTCCCTATAATGCGCCACCACTGACACGGAACAACGGCAAATAAGCCGCCGGGTCAGCGGGGTTCTCCTGAGAACTTCGACAGAGAAAAGCGAAAAAATGCTTGACTCTGTAGCGGGAAAGCGTATTATGCACACCCCGCGCCGCTGAGAAAAAGCGAAGCGGCACTGCTCTTTAACAATTTATCAGACAATCTGTGTGGGCACTCGAAGATACGGATTCTTAACGTCGCAAGACGCTAAATGAATACCAAGTCTCAAGAGTGAACACGTAATTCATTACGAAGTTTAATTCTTTGAGCATCAAACTTTTAAATTGAAGAGTTTGATCATGGCTCAGATTGAACGCTGGCGGCAGGCCTAACACATGCAAGTCGAACGGTAACAGAAAGAAGCTTGCTTCTTTGCTGACGAGTGGCGGACGGGTGAGTAATGTCTGGGAAACTGCCCGATGGAGGGGGATAACTACTGGAAACGGTAGCTAATACCGCATAACGTCGCAAGACCAAAGAGGGGGACCTTCGGGCCTCTTGCCATCGGATGTGCCCAGATGGGATTAGCTAGTAGGCGGGGTAACGGCCCACCTAGGCGACGATCTCTAGCTGGTCTGAGAGGATGACCAGCCACACTGGAACTGAGACACGGTCCAGACTCCTACGGGAGGCAGCAGTGGGGAATATTGCACAATGGGCGCAAGCCTGATGCAGCCATGCCGCGTGTATGAAGAAGGCCTTCGGGTTGTAAAGTACTTTCAGCTGGGAGGAAGGGAGTAAAGTTAATACCTTTGCTCATTGACGTTACCCGCAGAAGAAGCACCGGCTAACTCCGTGCCAGCAGCCGCGGTAATACGGAGGGTGCAAGCGTTAATCGGAATTACTGGGCGTAAAGCGCACGCAGGCGGTTTGTTAAGTCAGATGTGAAATCCCCGGGCTCAACCTGGGAACTGCATCTGATACTGGCAAGCTTGAGTCTCGTAGAGGGGGGTAGAATTCCAGGTGTAGCGGTGAAATGCGTAGAGATCTGGAGGAATACCGGTGGCGAAGGCGGCCCCCTGGACGAAGACTGACGCTCAGGTGCGAAAGCGTGGGGAGCAAACAGGATTAGATACCCTGGTAGTCCACGCCGTAAACGATGTCGACTTGGAGGTTGTGCCCTTGAGGCGTGGCTTCCGGAGCTAACGCGTTAAGTCGACCGCCTGGGGAGTACGGCCGCAAGGTTAAAACTCAAATGAATTGACGGGGGCCCGCACAAGCGGTGGAGCATGTGGTTTAATTCGATGCAACGCGAAGAACCTTACCTGGTCTTGACATCCACAGAACATTCCAGAGATGGGATGGTGCCTTCGGGAACTGTGAGACAGGTGCTGCATGGCTGTCGTCAGCTCGTGTTGTGAAATGTTGGGTTAAGTCCCGCAACGAGCGCAACCCTTATCCTTTGTTGCCAGCGGTCCGGCCGGGAACTCAAAGGAGACTGCCAGTGATAAACTGGAGGAAGGTGGGGATGACGTCAAGTCATCATGGCCCTTACGACCAGGGCTACACACGTGCTACAATGGCGCATACAAAGAGAAGCGACCTCGCGAGAGCAAGCGGACCTCATAAAGTGCGTCGTAGTCCGGATTGGAGTCTGCAACTCGACTCCATGAAGTCGGAATCGCTAGTAATCGTGGATCAGAATGCCACGGTGAATACGTTCCCGGGCCTTGTACACACCGCCCGTCACACCATGGGAGTGGGTTGCAAAAGAAGTAGGTAGCTTAACCTTCGGGAGGGCGCTTACCACTTTGTGATTCATGACTGGGGTGAAGTCGTAACAAGGTAACCGTAGGGGAACCTGCGGTTGGATCACCTCCTTACCTTAAAGAAGCGTTCTTTGAAGTGCTCACACAGATTGTCTGATAGAAAGTGAAAAGCAAGGCGTCTTGCGAAGCAGACTGATACGTCCCCTTCGTCTAGAGGCCCAGGACACCGCCCTTTCACGGCGGTAACAGGGGTTCGAATCCCCTAGGGGACGCCACTTGCTGGTTTGTGAGTGAAAGTCGCCGGCCACTGTATCTCAAAACTCACTTACGAGTGATGTTTGAGATATTTGCTCTTTAAAAATCTGGATCAAGCTGAAAATTGAAACACTGAATAGTCGAAAGATTATTCGTGAGTCTCTCAAATTTTCGCAACACGATGATGGTTCGAAAGAAACATCTTCGGGTTGTGAGGTTAAGCGACTAAGCGTACACGGTGGATGCCCTGGCAGTCAGAGGCGATGAAGGACGTGCTAATCTGCGATAAGCGTCGGTAAGGTGATATGAACCGTTATAACCGGCGATTTCCGAATGGGGAAACCCAGTGTGATTCGTCACACTATCATTAACTGAATCCATAGGTTAATGAGGCGAACCGGGGGAACTGAAACATCTAAGTACCCCGAGGAAAAGAAATCAACCGAGATTCCCCCAGTAGCGGCGAGCGAACGGGGAGGAGCCCAGAGCCTGAATCAGTGTGTGTGTTAGTGGAAGCGTCTGGAAAGGCGTGCGATACAGGGTGACAGCCCCGTACACAAAAATGCACATGCTGTGAGCTCGATGAGTAGGGCGGGACACGTGGTATCCTGTCTGAATATGGGGGGACCATCCTCCAAGGCTAAATACTCCTGACTGACCGATAGTGAACCAGTACCGTGAGGGAAAGGCGAAAAGAACCCCGGCGAGGGGAGTGAAAAAGAACCTGAAACCGTGTACGTACAAGCAGTGGGAGCCTCTTTAATGGGGTGACTGCGTACCTTTTGTATAATGGGTCAGCGACTTATATTCTGTAGCAAGGTTAACCGAATAGGGGAGCCGAAGGGAAACCGAGTCTTAACTGGGCGTTAAGTTGCAGGGTATAGACCCGAAACCCGGTGATCTAGCCATGGGCAGGTTGAAGGTTGGGTAACACTAACTGGAGGACCGAACCGACTAATGTTGAAAAATTAGCGGATGACTTGTGGCTGGGGGTGAAAGGCCAATCAAACCGGGAGATAGCTGGTTCTCCCCGAAAGCTATTTAGGTAGCGCCTCGTGAATTCATCTCCGGGGGTAGAGCACTGTTTCGGCAAGGGGGTCATCCCGACTTACCAACCCGATGCAAACTGCGAATACCGGAGAATGTTATCACGGGAGACACACGGCGGGTGCTAACGTCCGTCGTGAAGAGGGAAACAACCCAGACCGCCAGCTAAGGTCCCAAAGTCATGGTTAAGTGGGAAACGATGTGGGAAGGCCCAGACAGCCAGGATGTTGGCTTAGAAGCAGCCATCATTTAAAGAAAGCGTAATAGCTCACTGGTCGAGTCGGCCTGCGCGGAAGATGTAACGGGGCTAAACCATGCACCGAAGCTGCGGCAGCGACACTATGTGTTGTTGGGTAGGGGAGCGTTCTGTAAGCCGTTGAAGGTGTGCTGTGAGGCATGCTGGAGGTATCAGAAGTGCGAATGCTGACATAAGTAACGATAAAGCGGGTGAAAAGCCCGCTCGCCGGAAGACCAAGGGTTCCTGTCCAACGTTAATCGGGGCAGGGTGAGTCGACCCCTAAGGCGAGGCCGAAAGGCGTAGTCGATGGGAAACAGGTTAATATTCCTGTACTTGGTGTTACTGCGAAGGGGGGACGGAGAAGGCTATGTTGGCCGGGCGACGGTTGTCCCGGTTTAAGCGTGTAGGCTGATTTTCCAGGCAAATCCGGAGAATCAAGGCTGAGGCGTGATGACGAGGCACTACGGTGCTGAAGCAACAAATGCCCTGCTTCCAGGAAAAGCCTCTAAGCATCAGGTAACATCAAATCGTACCCCAAACCGACACAGGTGGTCAGGTAGAGAATACCAAGGCGCTTGAGAGAACTCGGGTGAAGGAACTAGGCAAAATGGTGCCGTAACTTCGGGAGAAGGCACGCTGATATGTAGGTGAAGCGACTTGCTCGTGGAGCTGAAATCAGTCGAAGATACCAGCTGGCTGCAACTGTTTATTAAAAACACAGCACTGTGCAAACACGAAAGTGGACGTATACGGTGTGACGCCTGCCCGGTGCCGGAAGGTTAATTGATGGGGTCAGCCGCAAGGCGAAGCTCTTGATCGAAGCCCCGGTAAACGGCGGCCGTAACTATAACGGTCCTAAGGTAGCGAAATTCCTTGTCGGGTAAGTTCCGACCTGCACGAATGGCGTAATGATGGCCAGGCTGTCTCCACCCGAGACTCAGTGAAATTGAACTCGCTGTGAAGATGCAGTGTACCCGCGGCAAGACGGAAAGACCCCGTGAACCTTTACTATAGCTTGACACTGAACATTGAGCCTTGATGTGTAGGATAGGTGGGAGGCTTTGAAGTGTGGACGCCAGTCTGCATGGAGCCGACCTTGAAATACCACCCTTTAATGTTTGATGTTCTAACGTTGACCCGTGATCCGGGTTGCGGACAGTGTCTGGTGGGTAGTTTGACTGGGGCGGTCTCCTCCTAAAGAGTAACGGAGGAGCACGAAGGTTGGCTAATCCTGGTCGGACATCAGGAGGTTAGTGCAATGGCATAAGCCAGCTTGACTGCGAGCGTGACGGCGCGAGCAGGTGCGAAAGCAGGTCATAGTGATCCGGTGGTTCTGAATGGAAGGGCCATCGCTCAACGGATAAAAGGTACTCCGGGGATAACAGGCTGATACCGCCCAAGAGTTCATATCGACGGCGGTGTTTGGCACCTCGATGTCGGCTCATCACATCCTGGGGCTGAAGTAGGTCCCAAGGGTATGGCTGTTCGCCATTTAAAGTGGTACGCGAGCTGGGTTTAGAACGTCGTGAGACAGTTCGGTCCCTATCTGCCGTGGGCGCTGGAGAACTGAGGGGGGCTGCTCCTAGTACGAGAGGACCGGAGTGGACGCATCACTGGTGTTCGGGTTGTCATGCCAATGGCACTGCCCGGTAGCTAAATGCGGAAGAGATAAGTGCTGAAAGCATCTAAGCACGAAACTTGCCCCGAGATGAGTTCTCCCTGAGACTTTAAGTCTCCTGAAGGAACGTTGAAGACGACGACGTTGATAGGCCGGGTGTGTAAGCGCAGCGATGCGTTGAGCTAACCGGTACTAATGAACCGTGAGGCTTAACCTTACAACGCCGAAGATGTTTTGGCGGATGAGAGAAGATTTTCAGCCTGATACAGATTAGATTAGCCGGCGAAAGCGGGTTAATAAACAGAATTTGCCTGGCGGAGATAGCGCGGTGGTCCCACCTGACCCCATGCCGAACTCAGAAGTGAAACGCCGTAGCGCCGATGGTAGTGTGGGGTCTCCCCATGCGAGAGTAGGGAACTGCCAGGCATCAAATAAAGCGAAAGGCCATCCGTAAGGATGGCCTTTTTGCGCTGGTGCGGAAAAAGGCCGGATGCAACGTTTGCCACGTCTTATCCGACCTACTCCTGCTTATTCAGCCTGCTGACTCATCCACCCAACAACAAAATCAGCCAGCCCCTCAATATCATTAATGTCCAGTAACGCGACATCAACATTAAGCGGTATATCGCTGGCCACAGCAATGACATGCCTGTCTATCACCAACTCTTCCGGTCGATGTCCGGCCCCATCGCGAAACAGCACAATCTTCGCGATCTCTTCATGTTTGAACCCTTCAACCAGAATCAAATCCAGCTTTGAGTCATCCATCCGGCTTGCGAGAAAATGCAAATCCAGTTCTTCTGCGTCTGGGGTTTCTGTCATCAAAGCCCAACGCTGCTGGCTGGCAACGATGGTTTGTGCCGCTCCGGCCTTGCGTAGCTCATAGCTATCTTTGCCCGGCTTATCAACATCCATATCATGATGCGTATGCTTAATAAGACCCGGACGGATCCCTCGTGCGCACAATGCCGGAATAAGTTTTTTTAACAGTGTGGTTTTGCCGGTGCCACTCCATGCGGCAAAGGCGAGTAAAGGGATTATTGTCTTTCCTGCCATCGGGCAAGCTCCTCTGGCGTATTCACGTTAACAAATGCCTCTTTACGATCGCTGAAATCAACAGCATGACCGCCAGCAAGATTCATAAAGGCCATCACCCGGCGCTCTCCGGAATGCAGATATTCCTGCAATAATGGCTCAATAGTGCGATTTACCAGGGCAATAGTTGGATGATCCCGCTCGCCGTCATGGACCCACACTACAGATGCATCTTTTCGCTGATGATAAAGTCGGGAGGCTAAATCCTGGGGGATATAAGGCGTATCACACGGACAAAACAGAAACCACTCATCAGCTTCTTGCTGCATTACTGAAAGCATTCCCGCCAGAGGGCCTGGGTAATCTGCCAGTGAATCCTCAATTACTTTCAGACCGCTTAATCGGTAGATTTCCTGATGGCGATTGGCATTAACCACAACGTGAGATAACTGCGTCATTAGCGCGTCAGCGACATGCCGCCACAGCGGTTTGCCGTTTAATTCAAGTAATCCTTTATCTACGCCGCCCATGCGTCGGGCTTTACCGCCTGCCAGCACCACGCCTGTTATCGTCGTCATCAGATTCACCGATATCGCCTCTTTTATTGTGGGATTGACCCTGCTAACGTGTCTGTCTCAAGAGTAAGGAGCATCACTATGAAATGTAAACGTCTGAATGAAGTTATTGAACTCCTCCAGCCAGCCTGGCAAAAAGAGCCAGACCTTAACCTGCTGCAATTTTTGCAGAAATTGGCGAAAGAGTCAGGTTTTGACGGCGAACTGGCGGATTTGACGGATGATATTCTAATCTACCACCTGAAAATGCGCGATTCCGCAAAAGATGCGGTGATCCCGGGTTTGCAGAAAGATTATGAAGAAGATTTCAAAACGGCGCTGTTACGCGCACGTGGCGTAATTAAAGAGTAAAAGCTTGTAAGCGGCACCAACAAAATCATCGTGAAATGATATCTTTCATCATTCGTAATGTTTTCCGGATGATGGGATGAACAACAGCGCTTTTACTTTCCAGACACTACACCCGGACACCATCATGGACGCTCTGTTTGAGCAAGGGATCCGGGTGGATTCAGGTCTTACCCCACTTAACAGCTATGAAAACCGAGTCTATCAATTTCAGGACGAAGAGCGTCGACGCTTCGTCGTTAAATTTTATCGTCCTGAACGTTGGACAGCCGACCAAATCCTCGAAGAACATCAATTTGCGTTACAACTGGTAAACGACGAAGTTCCAGTCGCCGCGCCGTTAGCCTATAACGGTCAAACTTTATTGAATCATCAGGGATTTTATTACGCTGTTTTTCCAAGCGTCGGTGGTCGTCAATTCGAAGCCGACAATATTGATCAGATGGAAGCGGTGGGGCGCTATCTGGGGCGGATGCACCAGACGGGACATAAACAGCTTTTTATCCATCGTCCGACTATTGGCCTGAATGAATATCTTACTGAGCCACGTAAGCTGTTTGAGGACGCCACACTAATACCTTCCGGGTTGAAGACCGCATTCCTGAAAGCGACAGATCAACTGATTGCCGCTGTTACAGCGCATTGGCGGGAAGATTTCACCGTTCTGCGGCTACATGGAGACTGCCACGCTGGAAATATTCTTTGGCGCGATGGTCCGATGTTTGTCGATCTGGATGATGCGCGCAATGGCCCAGCGGTACAGGATCTGTGGATGTTACTCAATGGAGATAAAGCCGAGCAGCGGATGCAATTGGAAACTATTATTGAAGCTTATGAAGAATTTAGCGAGTTCGACACCGCTGAAATCGGACTGATTGAACCTTTACGCGCCATGCGTTTGGTTTATTATCTTGCCTGGCTGATGCGGCGTTGGGCTGATCCCGCGTTCCCGAAAAATTTCCCGTGGTTAACCGGGGAAGATTACTGGCTGCGACAGACGGCGACTTTTATAGAACAGGTAAAAGTTCTACAAGAACCCCCTTTACAATTAACACCTATGTATTAATCGGAGAGAGTAGACAATGAAAAAGATTTGGCTGGCGCTGGCTGGTTTGGTTTTAGCGTTTAGCGCATCGGCGGCGCAGTATGAAGATGGTAAACAGTACACCACCCTGGAAAAACCGGTTGCTGGCGCGCCGCAAGTGCTGGAGTTTTTCTCTTTCTTCTGCCCGCACTGCTATCAGTTTGAAGAAGTTCTGCATATTTCTGATAACGTGAAGAAAAAACTGCCGGAAGGCGTGAAGATGACCAAATACCACGTCAACTTCATGGGTGGAGACCTGGGCAAAGATCTGACTCAGGCTTGGGCAGTGGCGATGGCGCTGGGTGTAGAAGACAAAGTTACTGTTCCGCTGTTTGAAGGCGTACAGAAAACTCAGACTATTCGCTCTGCATCTGATATCCGCGATGTATTTATCAACGCAGGTATTAAAGGTGAAGAGTACGACGCGGCGTGGAACAGTTTTGTCGTTAAATCTCTGGTCGCACAGCAAGAAAAAGCGGCTGCAGATGTGCAATTGCGTGGCGTTCCGGCGATGTTTGTTAACGGTAAATATCAGTTGAACCCGCAGGGTATGGATACCAGCAATATGGATGTTTTTGTTCAGCAATATGCTGACACAGTGAAATATCTGTCTGAGAAAAAATAATTCATTGTGAATTACATAAGGCCCGTGAATACTCGCGGGCTTTTTTATTTTTAAATAAATATAAATACTTTCTGATAATGCGTCCAGTTGCTGGACATTATTTCATCATAAGTGGATATTCAAACTTTTGCTGTTTTATCAGGGAATATCTATATGATACGTAAGTCAGCTACGGGTGTAATTATTGCGTTAGCCGTTATCTGGAGTGGTGGTACATGGTACACTGGCACGCAAATTCAGCCGGGTGTCGAAAAATTTATTAAAGATTTTAACGATGGGAAAAAGAAAGGTAAACATGCCTACGAGATGACGGCAAGCTATGAAAACTTTGGAAAAGGTTTTTTTAATTCCCATTTTCAAATGCTAATTACATTTGATAACGGAGCTCCAGATCTCAATATCAAACCAGGCCAGAAAGTTGCATTTGATGTGGATGTTGAGCACGGCCCGTTGCCTATCACGATGTTAATGCATGGTAATGTCATCCCTGCTCTGGCGGCTGCAAAAGTGAAATTAGTGAATAATGAACTGACACAGTCGCTATTTATCGCTGCGAAAGATAAATCGCCCGTCGAAGCATCATTGCGATTCGCATTTGGTGGCTCATTCTCTACGATATTAGATGTTGCTCCTGCAGAGTATGGTCAGGTATCCTTTGGTGAAGGCCAGTTTACTTTTAGCGGCGATAATAGTTCATTGTCTAACCTGAATATTGAAGGAAAAGTCGAAGATATCACTCTGAACTTATCGCCGATGAATAAAGTAATAGCAAAAACCTTTACTGTGAACTCCCTGACAAGACTGGAAGGAAATAAATTTCCGATTGGTGAAAATGAGTCAAAATTTAATCAGGTCAGCATTATCAATCGTGGTGAAGAGGTTGCCAAAATTGATGCATTCATAGCCAGGACAACGCTTGAGCGTGTTAAAGATAAAGACTTTATCAATGCTAATCTGACTTATGGTATTGAGAAATTAACCAAAGGAAATCAGGCGCTAGGTAGTGGTCAATGGTCGCTGATTGCTGAATCTATCGACCCAACGGCAGTTCGTCAATTTATCATTCAGTACAATATTGCGATGAAGAAGCAGTATGCAGCACACCCTGAGTTAGCTAACGATCAAAATGCGCAAGAAGAAGTGAATGCTGCGTTGTTCAAAGAGTCTTTACCGCTATTACAAAAAAGTGAACCGGTTATTAAATTACCGATTAGTTGGAAAAATACAGTCGGAGAACTTAACGCTAATCTGGATATCAGTATTGCTGATCCTGCTAAATCATCATCGGCCACAAATAAAGATATTAAATCACTCAATTTTGACGTGACTTTACCGCTTAATGTCGTCACTGAAATATCAAAGCAAATTAATTTATCTGAAGGAATGGATGCTGAAAAAGCCCAGAGGCGGGCTGATAAACAAATTAGCGGAATGATGGCGTTAGGTAAGATGTTTCAGTTAATCACCATTGATAACAATATCGCCTCACTGCAACTGCGTTATATGCCAGGTAAAGTTGTTTTCAATGGGCAGGAGATGAGTGAAGAAGAATTTATGTCTCGTGCAGGGCGTTTTATTCATTAAAATGATGCCTCGCCTCTGCTAATTCAGAGGCGAGTAAAACTTACTTATTCTGATGCTGTGATGACATCAGAGATGTCAGAAGCCGGTCTTTTTCCTGCCACAGTGAGTTCAGCCACTGCTGAAAATGGCGTTTAAAACCTTTGTCATTGATATAGTCGCCATGCAACTCTTCAGCAATGGGCTGTAAATCCACATGCACGACAATTCGTGTCAGTTTGCCACTTAACATATCGAAGAATGGTTGGCGATTATTGTCCGGATAACACAGCGTAACGTTGAGTAATTTATCGAATTGTTTACCCAGCACATTCAGTGCCATCGCAATACCGGCAGCTTTTGGCGGCAGAAGATTTTGAAATGCCGAATGGGTTTTTTGATGTTTCTCTTGCGTGAAACGAGAGCCTTCAACAAAATTCACAATAGTGGTGGGATGCCGACGAAACTTCTCGCATGAGCGCCGAGTGGTTTCAACATCTTTACCACGCCGCTCCGGATGACGTAATAAATAAGCGCGGGAATAACGCTTCATAAACGGCATATCCAGTGCCCAACACGCCAGGCCAAGAAAAGGCACCCAGGCAAGTTGCTGTTTGAGGAAATATTTATTCATCGGAATGTGCTTACGAAACAGCACGCACAGTACGACAATATCTGCCCAGCTACGATGATTACAAATAAGTAGATACCAGTTCTTTTTACTTAACCCCTCCAGCCCGTGAACTTCCCATTGCAGGTGTGGGTTAAGGTGCAGCAAACACGCCAATCCTTCACACCAGCAATACATCATAAAATCACAAAAGCGTGAAACCTTTCGCCAAATTACTGGTACAGGTAACAACAGTTTTACGATCCCGGCAATGATGATCGGGACAGAACAAAAAATGGTGACCAAAATGGTCAATACGATACTCAGCAAAAGGGTTATCGTAGCGAGTATTCTCGTCATAATTAATTTATTCAAAAAGTTAGCCATAGACAGTGCGCGAAAGAAGCGCAAGGCGCAGATTTTAGCAGAAAACGATCCAAATAACGGATGATCCTTAAATAGAAAAATAAATCATATCTATCCACATTATAAAAAATCCCTTTTTCTCAATTGTTCGTTGAGGGGATATTTTTAACTTCATGAAAGTAAACGATAAATATTATGCTGTAAAAAGCATGAGAATAAATTAAAAGCGATGTAAATAATTTATGCACAAAGTTATCCACATGGGGATTAGCGAGCGATCCAGAAGATCTACAAAAGATTTTCACGAAAAGCGGTGAAAAACTCATGTTTTTATCCCGTCTGTGGCATCCTTTACCCATAATCTGATAAACAGGCACGGACATTATGGTTCAGATCCCCCAAAACCCACTTATCCTTGTAGATGGTTCATCTTATCTTTATCGCGCATATCACGCGTTTCCGCCGCTGACCAACAGCGCAGGCGAGCCGACCGGTGCGATGTATGGTGTCCTCAACATGCTGCGCAGTCTGATCTTGCAATATAAACCGACGCATGCAGCGGTGGTCTTTGACGCCAAGGGAAAAACCTTTCGTGATGAACTGTTTGAACATTACAAATCACATCGCCCGCCAATGCCGGATGATCTACGAGTGCAAATCGAGCCTCTGCATGCGATGGTTAAAGCGATGGGCTTGCCGCTGCTGGCCGTTTCTGGCGTAGAAGCAGACGATGTTATCGGCACTCTGGCACGCGAAGCAGAAAAAGCCGGTCGCCCGGTACTGATCAGCACCGGTGATAAAGATATGGCGCAACTGGTAACGCCAAATATCACTCTCATCAATACCATGACGAATACGATCCTTGGCCCGGAAGAGGTCGTGAATAAGTACGGTGTACCGCCGGAACTGATTATCGACTTCCTCGCGCTGATGGGCGACTCTTCAGATAACATCCCTGGCGTACCGGGCGTGGGTGAAAAAACCGCGCAGGCACTGCTGCAAGGTCTTGGTGGGCTGGATACGCTGTATGCTGAGCCGGAAAAAATTGCTGGCCTAAGCTTCCGCGGTGCGAAAACAATGGCGGCGAAGCTCGAGCAAAATAAAGAGGTAGCATATCTTTCTTACCAGTTAGCGACGATTAAAACTGATGTTGAGCTGGAGCTGACCTGTGAACAACTGGAAGTGCAGCAACCGGCGGCTGAAGAGTTGTTAGGGCTGTTTAAAAAGTATGAATTCAAACGCTGGGTTGCCGATGTTGAAGCAGGCAAGTGGTTACAGGCCAAAGGGGCGAAACCGGCCACAAAGTCGCAGGAAACCATTGTTGTCGACGAAATGCCGGAAGTGACTGCGACGGTGATTTCTTACGACAATTACGTCACCATCCTTGATGAAAATACGCTGAAAGAATGGATTACGAAGCTGGAAAAAGCGCCGGTATTTGCTTTTGACACCGAAACCGACAGCCTCGATAACGTCTCTGCCAACCTGGTGGGGCTATCTTTCGCCATCGAGCTAGGTGTGGCGGCGTATGTACCGGTTGCTCATGATTATCTCGATGCTCCCGACCAGATCTCTCGCGAGCGCGCCCTCGAACTGCTGAAACCACTGCTGGAAGATGAGAAGGCGCTGAAGGTTGGGCAAAATCTGAAATACGATCGCGGCATTCTGGCGAACTACGGTATTGAGCTGCGTGGAATTGCCTTTGATACCATGCTGGAGTCCTACATTCTCAACAGTGTTGCCGGGCGTCACGACATGGACAGCCTCGCGGACCGTTGGCTGAAGCACAAAACCATTACTTTTGAAGAGATTGCCGGTAAAGGTAAAAATCAACTGACTTTTAACCAGATTGCCCTGGAAGAGGCCGGACGCTATGCCGCCGAAGATGCGGATGTCACCTTGCAGTTGCATCTGAAAATGTGGCCGGATCTGCAAAAACAAAAAGGACCGTTGAACGTCTTTGAAAACATCGAAATGCCTTTGGTGCCGGTGCTTTCGCGCATTGAACGTAACGGTGTGAAGATCGATCCGAAAGTTCTGCACAATCATTCAGAAGAACTCACTCTGCGTCTCGCGGAGCTGGAAAAGAAAGCGCATGAAATTGCTGGTGAAGAATTTAATCTTTCTTCCACCAAGCAGTTACAAACCATTCTGTTTGAAAAACAGGGGATTAAACCGCTGAAGAAAACACCGGGTGGTGCGCCGTCAACGTCGGAAGAGGTGCTGGAAGAGCTGGCACTGGACTATCCATTGCCGAAAGTGATTCTGGAGTACCGCGGTCTGGCGAAGTTGAAATCGACTTACACCGACAAGCTGCCGCTGATGATCAACCCGAAAACCGGGCGCGTGCATACTTCTTATCACCAGGCGGTGACTGCGACAGGGCGCTTGTCGTCAACCGATCCTAACTTGCAAAACATTCCGGTGCGTAACGAGGAAGGTCGCCGTATCCGTCAGGCGTTTATTGCGCCAGAGGATTACGTGATTGTTTCTGCGGACTACTCGCAGATTGAACTGCGCATTATGGCGCATCTCTCACGTGATAAAGGCTTGCTGACCGCCTTCGCAGAAGGAAAAGATATCCACCGGGCAACGGCTGCAGAAGTGTTTGGTTTGTCACTGGAAACCGTCACCAGCGAACAACGTCGTAGCGCGAAAGCGATCAACTTTGGCCTGATTTACGGCATGAGTGCTTTCGGTCTGGCGCGCCAGTTGAACATTCCGCGTAAAGAAGCGCAGAAGTACATGGATCTCTACTTTGAACGCTATCCAGGCGTGTTGGAGTATATGGAACGCACCCGCGCCCAGGCGAAAGAACAGGGTTACGTTGAAACGCTGGACGGACGCCGCCTCTATTTGCCGGATATTAAGTCCAGCAATGGTGCGCGCCGTGCCGCGGCAGAACGTGCAGCAATTAACGCGCCAATGCAGGGCACCGCGGCCGATATCATCAAGCGGGCGATGATTGCCGTTGATGCGTGGCTCCAGGCCGAGCAACCGCGTGTGCGTATGATTATGCAGGTACACGATGAACTGGTGTTTGAAGTTCATAAAGATGATCTCGATGTGGTAGCGAAGAAAATCCATCAGTTGATGGAAAACTGTACCCGTCTGGATGTGCCGTTGCTGGTGGAAGTGGGAAGTGGCGAAAACTGGGATCAGGCGCACTAAGATTCGCCTGAGCAAGCCTTTTTTTCGTAAGTAAGCAACATAACTCGCCACATTTTGTGATGACTATTAGAAATTCCTATGCAACAACTGAAAAAAAATTACAAAAAGTGCTTTCTGAACTGAACAAAAAAGAGTAAAGTTACTCGCGTAGGGTACAGAGGTAAGATGTTCTATCTTTCAGACCTTTTACTTCACGTAATCGGATTTGGCTGAATTTTTTAGCCGCCCCAGTCAGTAATGACTGGGGCGTTTTTTATTGCACGAAAGAAAATATCTGTATTGTCTGATTCGCTACGCTTATCAGGTTTATTGTGAATAACAACTTATTGAATTTTCTTCACTTTAAAGGCCGGATAAGGCGTTTATACCGCATCCGGCACCAGCACAAGGGCAAGAAAATTATTCGCCGCTCTGCGCCTCTTCGACAGGCTGCATCTCGCTAAACCAGGTATCCAGCTTCTGACGCAGCTTATCCACACCTTGCTTCTTCAGAGAAGAGAATGTCTCTACCTGCACATCACCGTTAAACGCCAGCACCGCTTCACGCACCATATTCAATTGCGCTTTACGTGCACCGCTTGCCAGTTTGTCCGCTTTGGTCAGTAGCACCAACACGGCGATATTGCTGTCTACCGCCCACTCAATCATCTGCTGATCCAGATCTTTCAGCGGATGGCGAATATCCATCAGTACCACCAGGCCTTGCAGGCTCTGACGTTTTTCCAGGTATTCCCCTAATGCGCGCTGCCATTTACGCTTCATCTCTTCCGGAACTTCTGCGTAGCCATAGCCCGGCAAATCGACCAGACGTTTGCCGTCAGCCACTTCAAACAGGTTGATAAGCTGGGTGCGTCCTGGCGTTTTCGAGGTACGCGCCAGGCTTTTCTGGTTAGTCAGCGTGTTCAGCGCGCTGGATTTCCCTGCGTTGGAACGGCCTGCAAAAGCCACTTCGATTCCGGTATCGGAAGGTAAGTGGCGAATATCAGGCGCACTCATCACAAAATGCGTCTGTTGGTAATTCAAATTAGTCAAAGCGGTCGTCTCCATCAGTCAAAGCGTTGCGGCGATTATACCTGAACCACAATAAAAGACGGATTTTTCGGGGGAGTGGTGTAAGTAAAAACCATATGCTTTGTGAGACATTGCCGATCATTTTTATGCGAAATCGTAGAGAAAATTCTGCGATGCATGTCAAATAGGTCAAAGAAATCAGGTGATTAGTTTTATACAATAATCTGAAAATGAGTAAATACTGATGATAGTTTATTGTTTGTTTGGTGCAGAAGCGTAAAGTAGCACCCATAGAGCGAGGACGCTAACAGGAAGATGACTCAGGATGAGGGTCAGGAGCGCCAGGAGGCGAAGACAGAGGATTGTCAGGAAGACAAACGTCCGGAGACGTAATTAAACGGAAATGGAATCAACACGGAATGTTCTGGCTAATGGAAAAACAGGGTGTGTTGGCGGCCTGCAAGGATTGTAAGACCCGTTAAGGGTTATGAGTCAGGAAAAAAGGCGACAGAGTAATCTGTCGCCTTTTTTCTTTGCTTGCTTTCTGTTAGATTCCGCCGCAAATCTATACTGAATAAAACGGCTAAAAGACGAACTATTATGAAACCATCATCTTCAAACTCACGCAGCAAAGGTCACGCAAAAGCGCGTCGAAAAACACGCGAAGAGCTGGATCAGGAAGCTCGTGACCGCAAGCGTCAGAAAAAACGTCGTGGTCATGCGCCCGGCAGTCGTGCAGCGGGCGGTAGCGCTACATCGGGCAGTAAAGGCCAGAACGCACCGAAAGATCCACGCATTGGCAGTAAAACCCCTATTCCATTGGGTGTGACTGAAAAAGTCACCAAACAGCACAAACCGAAGAGTGAGAAACCTATGCTTTCACCGCAGGCGGAGTTGGAGTTACTGGAAACGGATGAGCGTCTGGATGCGCTGCTGGAACGTCTGGAAGCGGGCGAAACCCTGAGTGCCGAAGAGCAATCCTGGGTTGATGCTAAACTGGATCGAATTGATGAGCTGATGCAGAAACTCGGCCTCTCTTATGACGACGATGAAGAAGAGGAAGAAGACGAGAAGCAAGAAGACATGATGCGTCTGTTGCGAGGCAACTAACGGGTTGCCACTGTGGGCCTTCCCGTTCTGCTGATAACCCTTCCGGTTATATGTTATCTGGTGTGGTTATTCGTTAAACTACAGCGGTTGTCGCGGCGACAAAAGTGGCTGCGCAACCGGTTGATGACCCAAAACGGACATCAGCCGGTACGCCGTAGCCGCCAGAGACGCCATCGGAAGGAGTGAGCATGTCTGTACAGCAAATCGACTGGGACCTGGCCCTGATCCAGAAATATAACTATTCCGGGCCACGATACACCTCGTACCCGACCGCGCTGGAGTTTTCAGAAGACTTCGGTGAACAGGCGTTTTTACAAGCCGTGGCGCGCTACCCTGAGCGTCCCTTATCTCTCTACGTGCATATCCCGTTCTGCCACAAGCTTTGCTATTTCTGTGGCTGCAATAAAATTGTGACTCGCCAGCAGCATAAAGCCGACCAATACCTGGACGCGCTGGAGCAAGAAATCGTTCATCGTGCGCCACTGTTTGCCGGACGTAAAGTCAGCCAGTTGCACTGGGGTGGCGGTACGCCGACGTACCTGAACAAAGCGCAAATTAGCCGTCTGATGAATCTGTTGCGGGAAAACTTCCAGTTTAATACTGATGCGGAAATCTCGATCGAAGTTGATCCGCGTGAAATTGAACTGGATGTCCTCGATCATTTACGTGCCGAAGGCTTTAACCGCCTGAGCATGGGTGTGCAGGACTTCAACAAAGAAGTGCAACGTCTGGTCAACCGTGAGCAGGATGAAGAGTTCATCTTTGCTCTGCTTAACCATGCGCGTGAGATCGGCTTTACCTCCACCAACATTGACCTCATTTACGGCCTGCCGAAACAGACGCCGGAGAGTTTCGCTTTTACCCTGAAACGCGTGGCGGAACTGAACCCTGATCGTCTGAGCGTCTTTAACTACGCGCATCTGCCGACCATTTTTGCTGCTCAACGTAAAATCAAAGATGCTGACCTGCCGAGTCCGCAGCAAAAACTGGATATCCTGCAGGAAACCATCGCCTTCCTGACGCAATCGGGCTATCAGTTCATTGGTATGGATCACTTTGCCCGCCCGGATGATGAGCTGGCGGAGGCCCAGCGTGAAGGCGTGCTGCATCGCAACTTCCAGGGTTACACCACCCAGGGCGATACCGATCTGCTGGGAATGGGCGTCTCTGCCATCAGTATGATTGGCGATTGCTATGCGCAGAACCAGAAAGAGCTGAAGCGTTACTATCAGCAGGTAGATGAGCAAGGCAATGCGCTGTGGCGCGGTATTGCGTTAACGCGCGATGACTGTATTCGCCGTGATGTAATTAAGTCGCTGATCTGCAACTTCCGTCTGGATTACGCCCCCGTTGAACAGCAGTGGGATTTAAACTTCGCTGATTATTTTGCGGAAGACCTCAAGCTGCTCGCCCCATTAGCAAAAGACGGGCTGGTGGATGTCGATGAGAAGGGAATTCAGGTGACAGCGAAAGGTCGTTTGCTGATCCGCAACATTTGCATGTGCTTTGATACTTATTTGCGCCAGAAAGCGCGAATGCAGCAGTTCTCGCGGGTGATTTAGTTGAATGGCGCTTCGTTTACAACGGTGATAAACGAAAGCGCCATCAATTGACTGAGAACAAAACTGCCTGATGCGCTACGCTTATCAGGCCAACAAAACCTGTTTTTGTATGCTGGATAAAGCGTTCACGCCGCATCCGGCATGAACAACGAGTTTCAGCTAAACAGCCCAATCATCGCGGCACACAGCACGGCAGCAACGGCAGTTTGCGGCGCGTGGCTGCTAACTGCGCCACTCGATAGCAGATTAATTATTGATTCTAACATAATGACTCTCCCCGTTTTCCGGGCAAGATCATACTGAACTTATCGGAACAGTAAAGCGCAAAATAACAGCAATTTGCGCTCAATAATCAATCTTTACACAGCAAGCCTGAGTCACTCCATTCCCAACTCTTTTAACTTACGTGTCAGTGTGTTACGTCCCCAACCAAGCAGTCTCGCCGCTTCTTGTTTATGCCCCTGCGTATGTCGCAACGCGGTGGTCAGCAATGTCCGCTCCAGCTCAGGTTGCGCTTCAGAAAGTAAGTTTTGATGACCGGAACGCAGCGCCCGATCAGCCCATTGCGCTAACAGCGTTGCCCAACTGTCCGGCTGCATTGTGGAAGGGCTTTCCGCTACGGTTGATTCAAACAGTTCGCCAGGCAAATCCTGAATCAACACTTCCTGTCCGGCGGCCATCACCGTTAGCCAGCGGCAGGTATTTTCTAGCTGACGCACGTTCCCCGGCCATGCAAGACGCGTCAGGGCGGCTTCTGTCTCCGGGTGCAGTAACTTCGCTTCTACACCCAGCTCACGCGCGGCAACTTGCAGAAAATGACGTGCCAGACGGGGAATATCCTCCCGACGCTCGCGCAGTGGCGGCAGATGAACACGGATAACGTTCAGGCGGTGGAACAGATCCTCACGGAACTTGCCTTCCTGCACACGCAGTTCCAGGTTCTGGTGAGTCGCAGCGATAATACGCACATCCACTTTCACCGGTGCATAGCCGCCAACGCGGTAAAACTGACCGTCTGCCAGCACGCGCAGTAACCGTGTCTGCACATCCAGCGGCATATCGCCAATTTCATCAAGGAATAACGTGCCCCCATCGGCCTGTTCAAAACGGCCCTGACGAACGGTATTGGCACCGGTAAACGCGCCTTTCTCGTGACCAAACAGTTCTGATTCGATCAAATCTTTCGGGATAGCCGCCATATTCAGCGCGATAAACGGCGCTTTGGCGCGCGGGCTATGGCGATGCAGGGCATGAGCGACCAGCTCTTTACCTGTGCCGGATTCGCCATTGATCAACACGCTAATAGAAGAACGTGAGAGACGGCCAATAATACGGAACACATCCTGCATGGCAGGCGCTTCGCCAATAATATCGGTTGTTGGTCCGTTAAGCTGAATATTGCGCGGTTGCTGCTGTTCCTGGTAATGGCTGATGGCTCGCTCAACCAGCGCCACGGCTTCGTCGATATCAAACGGTTTGGGCAGATAATCAAACGCCCCTTGTTGATAGGCGCTAACGGCGGCATCCAGATCGGAATGTGCGGTCATAATGATGACCGGAAGCATCGGATGACGCTGTTTAATTTGCTTGAGCAACGCCAGCCCGTCCATTCCGGGCATACGGATATCTGAAAGCAGTACATCCGGCGTTTTGCTTGCCAGCGCCTCCAGCACTTCGGCACCGTTCTCAAATGCCGTGCAGGTTAAACCCGCTCCAGCGAGCGCACGTTCAAGCACCCAACGGATGGAACTATCGTCATCGACTACCCAGACTATCCCTCGTTGCATAAACGTCACCTTTATTTCCTGATAGGCAGGTAAACCGAGAACTCGGTATGACCCGGCCAACTGGTAAATTCAATTTTGCCTGAATGCTGATCAATCAAGTTACGGGCGATGGATAAACCAAGCCCGGTGCCGCCTTCGCGACCGCTGACCATCGGATAAAACAGCGTATCCTGCAAATGGGGCGGAATACCAGGCCCGTTATCTTCCACATCAATTCGTGCTGCCAGCCGATAGCGTTCGCCATGCAAGGTCAGTTGAAACGCGGTGCGGGTACGCAGAATAATTTCACCGCCCTCCGGCCCCAGCGCTTGTAACGCATTGCGCACAATATTCAGCAGTACTTGCTCAATCTGATCCGGATCGTGCGCCAGTTCTGGCAGGCTGGGGTCGTAATCACGAATCAACCGTACATTGTTCGGTAATTCCATCGACACCAGCGTCACCACGCGCTCTGCCACTTTGTGAATGCTTTCGGTGACGTGTGTGCCTGGTAGTTGCGGCCCCAACAGACGGTCGACCAGATTTCGCAGTCTGTCCGCCTGCTCGATAATCACTTTGGTATATTCCAGCAGAGACGGATCGGGCAACGCTTTGCTGAGTAACTGCGCCGCACCTCGTAAGCCGCCAAGTGGATTTTTGATCTCATGTGCCAGGCCGCGGACCAAATCGCGGGCAGCAACTTGCTGGGCGTGCTGTAGCTGTTCCTGGCTTAAGCGACGCTGGTTATCCATCGGTGTCATCTCCAGCAGGATCATGCCGTCCGGCATACGCTGGGCCGTCACAGAAAGAATATGCGAGCGCCCGTCAATCACCAGCGTCACTTCGTTATCGGTAAAACCTTGCCCCGCCTCCAGACTTTCTTGCATCAGACCGATATTTAGCGAGAAGTAGCTCAACAGTTCCGGTAACGGCGTACCAAACAATTTACGGGAACTTTGGGCGAGCAGTTGTTGCGCGGCGGGGTTGGCGTAATGGATCGCCAGGTTGTCGTCAATTAACAAAATACTGTTAATCAGAGAGTTGAGGATCTGCCCAGCATCGGGCTGCGTGCCTGTTGCCATAAAGCAGTCTCCTGAACAGGTTGCACCATTTTAGTGCATTATAGCTTTTTACGGATAAAAAGCGCGAAGCATCAGAGAAGTTACGGAGAAAAAAGCCCATGCAGAGATGGGCTGAAATTTCCACGGCAACTAAAACCCCGGCGTTTGTGCGCCGGGTATGACTACTTCAACTATTAGACGCTGTAATACAGCTCAAACTCTACCGGGTGCGGAGTCATACGTACGCGGTCATCTTCTTCGCGACGCAGAGCGATGTACGCATCGATCGCTTCATCAGTGAACACGCCACCGGCTTTCAGGAATTCGCGGTCCAGATCCAGCTCGTTCAGTGCTTCTTCCAGAGAGCCTGCAACCTGCGGGATCTCTTTCGCTTCTTCTGGCGGCAGGTCATACAGGTTTTTGTCCATTGCTTCGCCCGGGTGGATCTTGTTCTTGATGCCATCCAGACCCGCCATCAGCAGGGCAGCAAAGCACAGGTACGGGTTAGCTGCCGGGTCCGGGAAACGCACTTCGATACGACGCGCTTTCGGAGAAGATACCACCGGAATACGGATAGATGCAGACCGGTTACGCGCAGAGTAAGCCAGCATTACCGGTGCTTCGTAGCCCGGAACCAGTCGCTTGTAAGAGTTGGTGGTCGGGTTTGCCAGCGCGTTAATCGCTTTCGCGTGTTTGATTACACCGCCAATGTAGTACAACGCCTGCTCAGACAGACCAGCGTATTTGTCGCCCGCGAACAGGTTGACGCCGTTTTTAGACAGTGACATGTGGCAGTGCATACCGGAGCCGTTATCACCGAACATCGGTTTCGGCATAAAGGTCGCCGTTTTACCGAAACGATGCGCCACGTTGTGGACGACATATTTGTAGATCTGAATTTCGTCGGCTTTTTTGGTCATGGTATTGAAGCGGGTTGCCACTTCGTTCTGACCTGCGGTTGCCACTTCGTGGTGATGTGCTTCAACCACCAGGCCCATCTGTTCCATTACCAGACACATTTCAGAACGGATGTCCTGAGCAGAGTCTACCGGCGGAACCGGGAAGTAACCGCCTTTCACTGCAGGACGGTGACCTTTGTTACCACCTTCATATTGGGTGGAAGAGTTCCATGCGCCTTCGATATCGTCGATAGCGACGTGAGAACCGGAGATAGAAGAGCCGAAACGAATATCATCGAACAGGAAGAATTCTGGCTCTGGCCCGAACAGTACAGTGTCGGCAATGCCAGTGGAACGCAGGTAATCTTCAGCGCGCTTAGCAATAGAGCGAGGGTCACGGTCATAGCCTTGCAGAGTGCCTGGTTCGAGGATATCGCAACGGATAATCAGGGTAGAGTCCGCGAAGAACGGGTCAATCACTGCGGTGGATGCGTCTGGCATCAGCACCATGTCGGATTCGTTAATGCCTTTCCAGCCGCCAATCGAGGAGCCGTCAAACATTTTGCCTTCTTCGAAGAATTCAGCATTCACCTGATGAGCAGGGATAGTGACGTGCTGTTCTTTACCTTTGGTGTCGGTGAAGCGCAAATCAACAAACTTCACTTCGTGCTCGTTCAGCATCGTCAGTACGTGTTCAGCGGACATACTTTAACTCTCCTGGATTGGTCATTGTCGTCGTGGTAACGAAATCTGCAATTAATTGGGCCGTGTCGCCGTAAAAAAGATAAAGCGAAATCTGTGCCAACTTTTAAATTGCCCCTAAAAGGCGTTATCATGCTTACCTTCGTGCAAAAGGGCTGCACCATGATGCGAATGTTGCACCAATATAGTGCTTCAATGGAAACATTAAGCACCATGTTGGTGCAATGACCTTTGGATAACCCTTTTTATGCTCCGTGAAAGCGATCACAAAGGGACTCTGCAATACTTGTTTGCGGAGGATGTTTGTGATCCTGTTTTGTAGTGCGATTAATCCGTGTACAATAACGCGCTATTTCTAATGCCTGAGGCAAAGTTGTGATCGAAAAATTGCGTAACATCGCCATCATCGCGCACGTCGACCATGGTAAAACCACCCTGGTAGATAAGCTGCTCCAACAATCCGGTACGTTCGACTCTCGTGCCGAAACCCAAGAGCGCGTGATGGACTCCAACGATTTGGAGAAAGAGCGTGGGATTACCATCCTCGCGAAAAACACCGCTATCAAATGGAATGATTACCGTATCAACATCGTTGATACCCCGGGGCACGCCGACTTCGGTGGTGAAGTTGAACGTGTAATGTCCATGGTAGATTCAGTGCTGCTGGTGGTTGACGCATTTGACGGCCCGATGCCGCAAACGCGCTTCGTAACCAAAAAAGCGTTTGCTTACGGCCTGAAGCCGATTGTGGTAATCAACAAAGTTGACCGCCCTGGCGCGCGTCCTGACTGGGTTGTTGATCAGGTATTCGACCTGTTCGTTAACCTCGATGCGACCGACGAGCAACTGGACTTCCCGATCGTTTATGCTTCTGCGCTGAACGGTATCGCGGGTCTGGACCACGAAAATATGGCGGAAGACATGACCCCGCTGTATCAGGCGATTATCGACCACGTTCCTGCACCGGACGTAGACCTTGACGGTCCGTTCCAGATGCAGATTTCTCAGCTCGATTACAACAGCTATGTTGGTGTTATCGGCATTGGTCGCATCAAGCGCGGTAAAGTGAAGCCGAACCAGCAGGTTACTATCATCGATAGTGAAGGCAAAACCCGTAACGCGAAAGTTGGTAAAGTGCTGGGCCACCTTGGTCTGGAACGTATCGAAACCGATCTGGCGGAAGCTGGCGATATCGTGGCAATCACTGGCCTTGGTGAACTGAACATTTCTGACACCGTTTGCGACACGCAAAACGTTGAAGCGCTGCCGGCACTCTCCGTTGATGAGCCGACCGTTTCTATGTTCTTCTGCGTTAACACCTCTCCGTTCTGCGGTAAAGAAGGTAAGTTCGTAACGTCTCGTCAGATTCTGGATCGTCTGAACAAAGAACTGGTACACAACGTTGCGCTGCGCGTAGAAGAAACCGAAGACGCCGATGCGTTCCGCGTTTCTGGTCGTGGCGAACTGCACCTGTCTGTTCTTATCGAAAACATGCGTCGTGAAGGTTTCGAACTGGCGGTATCCCGTCCGAAAGTCATCTTCCGTGAAATCGACGGTCGTAAACAAGAGCCGTTCGAAAACGTGACTCTGGACGTTGAAGAACAGCATCAGGGTTCTGTAATGCAGGCGCTGGGCGAACGTAAAGGCGAGCTGAAAAACATGAATCCAGACGGTAAAGGCCGCGTACGTCTCGACTACGTGATCCCAAGCCGTGGTCTGATTGGCTTCCGTTCAGAGTTCATGACCATGACTTCCGGTACTGGTCTGCTGTACTCCACCTTCAGCCACTACGACGATGTGCGTCCGGGTGAAGTGGGTCAGCGTCAGAACGGCGTACTGATCTCTAACGGTCAGGGTAAAGCGGTAGCGTTCGCGCTGTTCGGTCTGCAGGATCGCGGTAAGCTGTTCCTCGGTCACGGTGCAGAAGTTTATGAAGGTCAGATTATCGGTATTCACAGCCGCTCTAACGACCTGACTGTAAACTGCCTGACCGGTAAGAAACTGACCAACATGCGTGCTTCCGGTACTGATGAAGCCGTTGTTCTGGTTCCGCCTATCCGCATGACTCTGGAACAAGCACTGGAGTTCATCGATGATGACGAACTGGTAGAAGTCACTCCGACCTCTATCCGTATTCGTAAACGTCACCTGACGGAAAACGATCGTCGCCGCGCTAACCGTGGTCCGAAAGAAGATTAATTTCTCTTTTTAGTCGTGAAAAACCTGCCAGCGATGGCAGGTTTTTTTGCTTTTGTAGGCCTGATAAGATGCGCCAGCATCGCATCAGGCATTATCTGAACCCCTGTGCATAAAGAAAATCCGCAATCGCGTCGGTGTTGTTGTGACCAATAACGCGACTGGCGCTGGCTTTTGTCAGCGAACTGCCATTGCCCATTGCGATACCTTTCCCAGCCATCTTCAACATCCCTGCATCATTATCGTTATCGCCAAACGCCATAATGTCCTCCAGAGCGATATTTTGCTGCTGTGCATACCAGGCCAGACTTTTGCTTTTATCGCACCCCGCCTGGGTAATATCCAGTTGATGATGCCAGGACCAACTACAGTTCAGCGATAATTCTTGCCGGGCAAATTCCTCTGCCTGGCGCAATAACGAGGCCTTGCGGTGTATCAGGCTAATCAGCAAAACAAAATCATCATACGTATAAATATGTGGCTGCAATGCCTGTTGTGAAAACCAGAGTCGTAGCTGTTCCACCTTGTGGATATCCAGCACCAGCGGATGCAATATTTGCCGCAGGTGCGGATGATAAAGATAACTGCCGTTACAGCAGATCATCGGCTCGGTTAATTGCAATTGTTGGTAATAAGGCAAGGCTTCGCTGTGCGAACGCCCGGTGGCGAGAATAATCTTCACGCCTGCCTGTTGCGCACTTTGCAGTGCCGAAACAGACGCTGGGAATATCATCTTCTTGCTGTTAAGCAATGTGCCATCTAAATCGAGCGCGATTAAACGGCAGATCATAAAGGGAAGATCCGAAAACAGCGTTCAGCGCCTAATTGTGAGAGGGCCGGAATATCGTGACGCAGATGATAAGCCAGATAACAGTGGCACTGTCGGGCCATACAGGCTGGAGATGAACATTGCTGCTGATATAAATTGCCGATTTTAATTTTGCTGATATTACAGGCGAAGAGATCACCATCAGCATTCATGAACACGCTCTTTTTGCCGCCCAGACAAAACTCGACATTAGCAGGCCAGAGGCTGGTTTCCAGATTATAAAGCGGGTCCAGCAACTGAAATTGTGCATTTATTTCGTCACTGGTGGGCTTTTTATCGCGCTCATTGGCGTTTAACCAGAAATAGATATCGGGAGGAAGATGCGTGCGTAACCACTGTAATGTGTCATAGTCGGTTACGCTGGCGACGGCACCTACGGAACAAACTATCCCCGCATCCTTAATTGCCAGTACCTGGTTACGGAAAACCTCTTTACTAACCTGGGAAGGGTGAAACGAACACCACAGCCGCAGTTTTTCCAAATTGCCCTGATGGTGCTGAAAAGTCGCAATTAACGTGGATAAGTTAAAAGAGGCGTTGGTCTGAATACCCACTGCCTGAACATGGGAATAACGGCTAATTTCTGCCATCGCCGCCATATAATAACGATAACGCAATGCTTCGCCGTAAGGCGTAATCAAAACAGTTAACGGCGAACCCAGAGCCGGTAAATGTTCAACCATGTGCCATAATGCCGCTGCATCCTGTTCTTTATCATTGCGGTCTTGTTTATGAAACGGACAATAGCCGCAGCGATAATTACACGATTTCATTTCGCCGCGATAAATCAGCGTCTGGATCTGCTTTAGCATCATCGTTTATGCATCTCCAGTCGGCGAACTTCCGGAGAAATAAACAGCGGGCCAAGCTTGTCTGAAAGCGCCAAACCCTGCGCGGTGAGTTGAATCCGATTATCCCGCTGGTGGCAGTAATTTTGTTTGATGAAATCTCCCAGCAAGGGAAAATCGCTTAATACCTGCGAAGAGAACTGGCGCTGATAATCACTTAACGAAAGTCCTTTATAGAAAAAGAGATTCTTGATAATAAAACGCCGCTTCATCTCTGCTTGTAAAAGCACATAGCCGTGGTTAATTTGGGTCTTATCTTGTCGGCCGATAAAATCCGCCACAATCTGCCGCGATGCAGGCTGGTTTTGTGACCACGGTGTGCAGTAATGTAAATTGCCAAGATAACTTCGCCCCCCCGCACCAAGCGCCAGCGAATTTTCAAAGCCACAACTTTCAGCCGTCGAATCATCACTGGATCGCACAAAACGGCGCATTGACGTTTGCGTATATCCCTCATGCAATAAGCGATCACGGGCCTCAATATAGAGGCTATACATATCCTGCTGGCGCGGCATGTTATACAGCGGGTACAGAAACAGTTCGTCAGGCTGATAATCTAATGCCTGATTAAGCGAAGCTATTAGACTTGCTGCCGTTTGACCAGGAATGCCGTAAATAATATCAATATTAATTATCGGGAAATTACCTGTACGCAGTAGCTTCAGCGCCCGATGGGCATTTTCAGCGCTATGGCGGCGGTGTAATGTGGCGAGTTCCAGATCGTTAAAACTCTGAATACCAATACTGACACGGTTTACCGCAAGCTGGCGCAACAACGCGACTTTTTCGGCGGTGGTATCGGAGGGTGATGTTTCTATCGCCTTAAAAATCTGCGCATCGACCTGTAATTCTTCAAACACCCTGCTAAACAACCACGACAGTTGCCCGACATTAAGCAACAGTGGAGTACCGCCGCCAATGGTAAAACTGGCCCAGTCTACAGGCGCAAGTTGCATTTGCCGGGCCTGGATAATAATCGCCTCAATGTAGTTGTCGATAAAGGCATTGTCTGCCCCCGTGCAGGTAAAAAGATTACAAAAACCGCAGCGGCTCTGGCAAAAAGGCATATGAATATAGAGATGTGTTTTATGCTCGTAAATACGCGACTTCACATCCGCAAAAGCAATATTGTTTAATTCCCGATAAGCGGTTTTATGCGGGTAACTGTACATATATTGCTGATAAATCGATTCATTATTCATGAGCTTTGACATCTAACACAAAGTGAAAATAGGGTACGGTATTCACAATCGGATGGTTAAAACTGTGAAAGTATTTACCGTCTTCTCCGTAGCAGGTGCCATGATCGGAACAGATAATAACTAACGTCTCCCGCCCGGTTTGCCGGAAGATGTCAAAAAGTTTTTCGATTCTCGCATCAATATAATGCAGGGCAGCGGCGTGAGTTTCTACCGTATCGCCAGGTTTGGCATTTTCAATATAAAAATGATTTGGATAATGAATGGTGTCGATATTGATATACATCATCAGCGGATGTTCAGCATTCACCTTTTTATTAATTAAAGTTAGCTGATTATCCATGCTCTCTTTTACCGTGCAGGAGAAATTCGGATACCAGTAACTCTCCTTAAACATCGCTGGGAAAACTTTCCCCATCCCTGAGCGGTTATTAAAAAAGGAGACGCCACCAACGCAGATAGTGCGGTAATCTTTGTTTTCCAGCCCTTTAATCCACGTCTCTTCGCTGAATGCGAACGCATTTTTTGGCCCTAAACGTCCTAAACCAATATCTTTGGGGAAAAAGAGCATTGAATGACCCGGTACAGCTTCCAACGGCTTAGGCATAAAACCAGAGAACATCGAATGATGTGAAGGCCAGGTAAAATTGCCAGAGGCTTCACACTTTATCCAGCGACCATAACGGTTAATGTTCGGCGTATTGCCTGCTTCTTGTTCCTGATAAGCGATATCAAAACGCAGAGAATCAAGCACCACAAACAGGACATTGGCTTCCCTGGCAATCAAATCATTCATATTGATTTCGCCATCGCAGGAATGGATTGCCGCGCGGGTATTTTCCGGTACTTCGTCAGTTACGTTATACTGATCCTACCCACGTAATGTGGACACGGCCCTAAGCGAGATTATGGTTTTCAAATTGTTCCGGGCTGAGACCGCCACAGGCACTGTGACGACGCCAGCGATTGTAATCACACTCGATATAATTAAACACCGTTGCCCGCATTATTTCCCGGCTGCTAAAGCGTTCCCCGTGGATACATTCCACCTTCAGCGAATGAAAGAAGCTTTCCACACAGGCATTGTCATAACAGTTGCCTTTCGCACTCATACTGCCACGCAGGTTGTGTCGCTTCAGCAGCGCCTGATAATCCCCTGAACAGTATTGACCACCACGGTCCGTATGAACAATGACGCTTTCCGGGCGTCTTCTCCGCCACAACGCCATTTGCAGTGCATCACAGGCCAGTTGTGCTGTCATTCGCGGTGACATCGACCAGCCAATAACGGCGCGTGACCACAGGTCGATGACTACTGCGAGATACAACCAGCCCTCATCGGTACGCAAGTACGTGATGTCACCCGCCCACTTCTGGTTCGGGCCGCTGGCGCTGAAGTCCTGCTCCAGCAGATTCTCCAATACGGGCAGGCCATGTGCACGGTAGCTGACCGGGCTGAACTTCCGGCCGGCTTTCGCCCGCAGCCCCTGACGACGCAGGCTGGCGGCAATGGTTTTAATATTGAACTCCGGCAGTTCGTCAGCAAGGCGGGGAGCACCGTATCGCTGCTTTGCCTCAAAGAATGCCTTATGAACAGCGGTATCGCAGGTGAGCCGAAACTGTTGGCGCAGGCTCATCTGGTGACGACGCCTGAGCCAGACATACCAGCCGCTGCGGGCAACCCGAAGTACACGACACATCGCTTTGATGCTGAACTCTGCCCGATGATTTTCGATGAAGACATACTTCATTTCAGGCGCTTCGCGAAGTATGTCGCGGCCTTTTGGAGGATGGCCAGTTCCTCAGCCTGCTCCGCCAGTTGTCGTTTAAGGCGGACATTTTCAGCGGCCAGTTCGCTTTCGCGCTCTGACGAACTCATTTGTTGCTGCTGTTTACTGCGCCAGGCATAAAGCTGAGATTCATACAGGCTGAGTTCACGGGCTGCGGCGGCCACACCGATGCGTTCAGCGAGTTTCAGGGCTTCGTTACGAAATTCAGGCGTATGTTGTTTACGGGGCTTCTTGCTGATTGATACTGGTTTTGTCATGAGTCACCTCTGGTTGAGAGTTTACTCACTTAGTCCTGTGTCCACTATTGGTGGGTAAGATCAATACATGGTGTTTTCTCATTACCTGAATCTGGCGTTGATAAATCATATTTTGTTCGCAGGTGTCCTGATAAATAAGATCGCCCTGTCCATTAATTTCGATAATATAGGGGGTTAAATTTTGTGTGAGTAATACGTCAAGCCCGGCAATGTGTATGTCCGGGTAGAGTTTCATGGCGTTGAGACAAAGCGAGTCAATTTCAGCCACTTTTTCTGCGGGTAAATTAAGATCGGCAAAACGGATAGCTTCATTTTGCAGATGCAAATTGGTGATCGGCTGTGATGATTTTCTGATAACCCGCCAGATGATTTCGCCATTAACATACACGATGCGTAAATCGTAGCTTTTATTGCCCACTCGGGCTTTTGCCAGCCAGCGTTCGATAATATTTTCTTGTTGTAAAATAGCATTCACAATCAACGTAATATCATCGCTGTTTTCATAGCGGATAATGTGTTTACTGTTCACCAGCGTGTTACCTGTAATCTGGATCGCACAATAAAGTACCTGACGGTTATCGCCGGGATGTAAACTTAGAGCCAGTACCCCGGCGGCACCTGATCCGAGATTCGGCTTAATAAACACGCGATAAATCTTCTCGCTGCGCATACAGGCGATCAGTTGATCGTAACTATGGACATTATCCGCTAATATCGGCGGTGTCGGGATCGCGTGTTCGATTAATCGTTGTTTACAGTGGCGCTTATCCAGAAAATGAATAATACTTTCTGGCGAGTTAATAAAACGTATTTCCTTTCTGGTAGCCATTTTTTGTAAAAAACTAATATAGTTTTGGCTAACCGTATTAATTAAGCCAATATCTGTTTCCTGATGTAAGGGGGGATCAATTTTTACCATGCCTTTATTTAAGGGCAGGGTAAGTGCTTGATCATGGCTCACTACGTTGATATGTTCCTGTAAGCGTGACGCTGCCTGGCAAAAATAAAATGTGCGTTTGCTTTCAGGATGACCAATTAGCGTAATCACGAAGAATTCCTTTTCTGTGATAAATAATGGGAGAGATGACTCTCTCCCAATAAATTTCATTTACTCGGTAAACATCGCATGCATATAAACTTCGTCATCATAGACTTCAGACGTTAGCGCTTCTGATAATTCGAGAGTACATGTCAGTGTTTTTTGCAGTTTTTTCTGCATATCTTCTGTCATGTAATGATGGTGCAAATCCAGCAGTTTCAGATGGCTAAGGCGATCGGCATGTTTGAGAAGATACTCCGCGCCTTCATTGGTGAGTGTGCCACAAGAGAGTGCCAGCACTTCCAGTTGCGGCAGAATGTCGCTCTCCAGCACGCGGCGGGTGATTTCGTTTTGTTCTTCGCTGTTCATCAGGCCAAGATGCATCAGGCTTGGGAAGAGGGATTTAGACGCCAGCTTCATCACGATATCTATCGACGCATCAAAACCATAATTTTCAATGCCAATATAAACGATAAGTGTTTTTAATGCGGGTAGGTGGGCGTTTTGCAATGACGCGAACACGCCGCACGGCGTACCGCCAGAGATAATTTCCAGGTGCTCCAGTTTATCGTGGGCGATTTCTCCCAGTTCCAGGCCCTGGGCACCTTTAATCGTCAACTTTTTCAGGTTCGGCAGCGCTGCATACAGACGAGAATAATCCCCTTGTTTTATCCACGAAATTTCACACTCTTCGCTTTCCATATCGCCAACAAACAGGGATTCAAGATGAGCAAAGCGTTCAGCATGTTCAACAAACATGTCGATTATCGGTTGGCAACTTTCCTCGTCCCAGCACTCCCCCCAACGTCCAATGACCAAAGAGCGAATTTTTGCCAGGTCTTCATCGGCTAAAATATTATTGATAAATTCTTCTTGTAGGATTTCATTATCCCAATCCATATAAAATTTCTTTTCCATTTTGCATTCCTGGTAGGTATATGAGGGAATGAAAAGTGTACTCTATTACTGAATGCTTTTAATAGTGGATAATATGAAAATAATTCAATCACGAAACCTATATATCATATTTAAATATTGGTGATATCAATGTTTAAATATATCGATTGGTTTTTCAATGGTTCGTTTTAGTAAAAAATAAGTATTTAACAATGAGTGATTGCCCGAATGGCTTTCGCCATTGGGCATTAATGGTAGTTTATATTTCAGGATACTTCTTGCTCGGCAACCACCAGTTCGACATTCTCTTCGCTTAATAACTGGCAGAAAGAATTGGGCGGTGGAGCATCAGTAAAAAATGCTCTGACATTTCGTGCATTGCCAATTGAAACGGCAGCAGACGCGGCAAACTTAGTATGATCTGCCACTAGCAATGTATTCCGCGCATGTTTAATCATCGTTCTCGCGACTAACGCTTCATTGACATCAAATTCCAGCAGGGTGCCATCATGCTCAATGGCACCAATACTGGTGATTAAATAGTCTGCGCGGAAACCTTCAATAAAATCCACAGCTCCGGGGCCGATGATCCCGCCGTTATGGGCGCGTAAAGTGCCTCCCGGCACCATCACTTCAATATCCTGATTCTTATAAAGAATCTGTGCCACACGTAGGCTGTTAGTGATAATGCGTAAATCACGGCGGTTGAGTAATGCCCTGGCAACGGCTTCGACCGTAGTACCGATGGTGATAAAGACGGTACAGCGTTCGGGAAGGTAATCAGCGACCGCCTCAGCGATCGCCCGTTTCTCGGCGGTGAGCGAAAGTTCCCGTTGCTCAAAAGCGGTATTCATGACGCTGGAGACGCGCCCAGCCCCTCCATGATGACGGGTGATCAACCCCTGCTCGCTTAGTTTTCGGATATCCCGGCGCACGGTTTGCGTTGAAACATCCAGCAGTTGTGCCAGTTCTTCAATATTCATATAACCGCGTTCTGCGATTAGATGAACGAGTTGGTCATGGCGTGGATTACCTGTCACTTCGATGATACTCATGAATACTCCCTTGCCCCTCCTCGGTAGATGTTTACCATTTTACGCATAAAGTGACAAAAATGATTCGGTTTGCTCACGATTAGGAATGCCAGCCCGACCGCCAGCCTGGGTACATTTCATCGCGGCAACCGCACTGGCAAAACGAATAGCCTCTTTTGTGGGCATTTTTTCTGCTAACGCTACCGCGAGTGCGCCGTGAAAAACATCGCCTGCTCCAGTGGTATCAACCACATTGACAGAAAATGCCTCCTGTTGACACAAATGATCATCTTCAATCCACAACGATCCTTCAGAACCCAGCGTGACATACACTTTACCTGCTGTTTGTGTGGCTGCCTGGTACAAGCCTTCTTCAGGTGACTGAAGGCCGGTCATGCGTTTCAGCCCTGGCGTTGAGAACACGGCGTGATCGGCAAGCGCGACAAGTGGAGAAATATCCTGCGGTGTCATATCGGCGTCTAAAAGCGTTGTCACGCCCGCAAGGCGCGCTTGCGAGAATGCTTTTTCAGTGCCGCTATGCCAGCGAACATCGGCCAGAACCAGATCATAACGAGAGAAATCGATCGCTTCTAACCATTCGGCATCTGTATCGAGATCGGGGCTTGGATAATTAACGATAATCCGTTCGCCATGCTGATCAACGAGGATCGCTGATTGCGACGAACGGGCATTAAGATATCGGCGGCAAAATGCCGTATTGACGCCCCAACTCTCAAGTTCTGCAAGTAAGGTATTTCCACAACTGTCATCGCCGACGCGACCAATGAAATCAACCTCCACGCCGAGTTTTGCTATTGCAACAGCGGCTGTTGCCGCCGGGCCACCACCAATCTCAAGATAATGATTTGCCTGATATTTCCCGCCGCCCTCTGGCAGACAGGGCAAAGAATAAATTCTGTCCTGAACAGTGATACCCACACATGCAATTCTGGTCATATTTGTCTTGTCCTGTTTAATTTTGTCGTCTTTGGTCAATTTAAATGACACAAATGATCAAATTAGTGATGCGTGTCGTGTTTTTGAACATAAATTACAAATATGCTCAAAAACAGACGAAAACGAATTTTCAATTGTCATTATTTTGTCAATGTCAGACAGGAGAGCGTTCATGGCAACCATTGCATTTCTCGGGCTGGGGCAGATGGGTAGCCCAATGGCTAACAATCTATTGCAAAAAGGGCATTTATTGCAGGTATTTGATGTCAATACACAGGCTGTCGATGCGCTAGTCACGCAGGGGGCCACTGCGGCACAAACCCCAGCGGAAGCGGCAGTAGGTGCTGAATTTATCATCACTATGCTTCCCAATGGTGACATTGTTCGGCAGGTGTTGTTGGGGGAAAAAGGTGTCTGTGAAACTGTTTCATCTGACGCGTTAGTGATTGATATGTCGACTATTCATCCCTTACAGACCGATGCATTAATACGGGAATTACAAGAAAAAGGCATCAGTATGATGGACGCCCCCGTGGGCAGAACGTCTGTGAATGCGATTGATGGCACATTGCTGATTTTAGCGGGTGGCACTGATGAGCAGATTGTGCGCGCACGCCCGATTCTCATGTGCATGGGTAATGAGCTGGTCGAAGCTGGCGGCCCGGGAATGGGGATCCGCGTGAAGCTAATTAACAACTATATGAGCATTGCGCTTAATGCGCTGTCCTCCGAAGCCGCTGTGTTATGTGAGTCACTGGGATTAAATCTTGATATCGCAATTAAGGTGATGAGTGGTACGGCAGCAGGGAAAGGGCATTTTACGACCACCTGGCCTGGCAAAGTGCTGAAAGGCGATCTTTCTCCCGCCTTCATGGTGGATCTGGCGTTGAAAGATCTGCGTATTGCTGTTGATGTCGCTCAGGAGACGGGGGTGCCGCTCAATATGGGGATTGCAGCAGAAAGTTATTACGCCGCAGCAAGTCAAGACGGTAAAGGGCGGCAGGACTGGAGCGCCCTGCTAAATCAGGTTCGTCAGCAGGCTGGTCTTTAATTTTATCTATTAACAGGAGTTTCTATGTCATCCCACTTCACCCCATTTACGCTGAAAGATATCTCCCGCCCAGGTGGTGGATTTGCCATGTTAGCTGTCGATCAGCGTGAAGCTATGCGTCTGATGTTTGCGGCAGCAGGACAGCCAAAACCCGTCTCCGACAGTGTACTCACCGATTTTAAAGTCGCCGCGACCCGCATCCTTTCTCCTTATGCTTCTGCCGTTCTGGCGGATAAACAATTCTGTCTTGATCAAATTGTCGAGCAGGGCGCTGTTGCTAATTCTTGCGGTCTGATTGTCGCTGCCGATCTTTTTATCCCAGGTAATGGCATCCCGGTTGATAGCGTTGAAATAGATATGTCCGTCGACCCGCATAAAGCCCGTGAAATGGGGGCGAAGGCGATGAAATTACTTGTGCTCTGGTGTGAAGATGAACCTGCAGAGGAACGTCTGGCAATGGTCGATAAGTTTGTTCGTCGCTGCCGTAGTGCCGGGCTGGTCAGCATTATTGAGCCTGTGGTGCGTCCACCTCGTCGTGGTTGGGACTTTGATCGTGAAAGCGCCATTGTTGCCGCCGCCGCAGAGCTTGGTGGAACAGAGGCTGATCTTTACAAAGCCGAGATGCCATTAGGAGGCAAAGGCGATGAAAAAACCTTACTTTCCGCCTGCCAGAAACTTAACGATCAGATGAAGATGCCGTGGGTAATTCTTTCTTCTGGCGTCGATGCCGATATTTTTGGACGCGCGGTAAGTATTGCGATGAAAAGCGGCGCGTCTGGCTTCCTGGCAGGACGAGCGGTTTGGGCGTCGGTTGTTGGTGCACAAGATCCACAAACTATGCTGCGCGATGTCTCCGTTCCACGCTTACAACGATTGGCTGAAATTGTCGATGAAGGTATCGCGCAACGCTAATTCCCTATGGATAACGATTCTGGAGAATAATGATGGATAAAATTACCCAGGTTTTATTTTCAGATATTGGGAAAGTCACCACTCAATATGTTGAAGCACCACACCAGCAACTTAAACCGCACGAAGTACGGATTGCGCCTGTGTTCTACGGGATATGCGGATCGGATCTGCATGTTTTGAAAGGCGGTCATCCGTTTGCCAAACCGCCAGTCGTTCCCGGTCATGAAATTGCAGCGCGTGTTACGGAAGTGGGTAGCGACGTCAAACATGTACAGCCGGGCGATCATGTGGTTGTCGATCCCATCATGGCTTGCATGGAATGCCGGGCCTGCAAAGCAGGGCGTTTTAATCTTTGTGAACCACCGCAGGTTGCCGGTTTTCGCGCGCCGGGCCTTGCTCGCTCACAACACATTGTTCCTGCGCGTAATTGCCATGTCGCACCAGCCTCTTTACCGCTAAAAGTGTTGGCCTTTGCCGAACCGGCAGCGTGTGCTCGTCACTGTGTTAACCGAATGCCGAAGGCTTCTCTGGAGAGCGTACTGGTGATTGGTGCTGGAACAATTGGCTTATCCATTGTGCAGGCACTGCGCATTATGGGGGCAGGAAAGATTACCGTGATTGAACCTGACGTGGCCAAACGTGCACTGGCGTTAAAATTGGGTGCTGCAGAGGTTTGGGCACCGGGAGAACTGGCCGCAGATGTGCGATTTACGGGAGCGATTGATGTCGTTGCAGCGCAGGCCACGCTTAATGATGCCTGTACCCGTGTGTATGCCGGAGGCACCGTTGTGTGTATGGGCGTACCGAGTGGGCCGCGTGAAATACCACTACCGATGATGCAACGTTTCGAGCGTGACTTGCTCAACTCTGGCATGTACATCCCTGAAGATTTCGATGCCGTTATCGAATGGCTGGCGGATGGGCGGTTTGATACCAGTGAGCTGGTTACCGATTTATTTGCCATTGATGACGCAGCGGCAGCATTCGAACGCGCGCAGCAAAATGACTCCATAAAAGTCATGCTGCAATTTGCGCCGGAATGATTTTCTAAATCTCTGTCTGGCGCTGCGCTATGTCAGCGCCACCCTACAACAATTAAAAAGGACACTGCGATGAGTCAAATCACCAGTCCTGCAATTTATTCAATTAGTCGTCCACAGGACGTAATTGATATTGTTAATAAGAACTCTGCGATCAACACCAGTATCGGCGTTATTTTTATTGCTTTGGGCGGCATATTGATTGATGCCTATCAGGCGGCGATGGTGGGGTTTGGTAATAAATATATTGCCGCTCAATTTGGTATTTCTCTTGGGCTTGCCGCAACCGTTAATGCTTCAGTATTAATCGCCGCATTAATAGGTGGTTTATTAGCGAATCGGGTCATCAACCGCTTTGGGCAAAAGCGAGCATTTATTATTGGCATGGGGTTATGCACCATCGGTGCTGCTGCGGTGGCTATTGCGCCCAGTATCTGGTGGGTGCTGGTGTGTCGCGTCATCATGGGCTTTGGCTTAGGCATCGACTTCCCTTTGGCAACCAATGCCGTGGCAGAGCTTCGTGGTTCAACGTCGAAGAAAACCGGAACGTCGGTCAATCTCTGGCAAATGGCCTGGTATGTTTCAACTACCGTTGTCTATCTGGTGCTTTTGCCTCTGCTTCTGTCTGGTATTGCTGAAGAACAGTTGTGGCGTTACGGAATATTCATCGGGGCTATTTTCGCAGTCATCTTCATGATTTTGCGTTACGTCTTTATCGGTGAATCCGCAATGTGGGCCGCACGCGTCGGGCGTTACCAGGAAGCGTGCGACATCCTGGGAAAACGTTACGGTGTTCAGGCTCGCGTTGCGACACCGGGTACAGCAGAAGCCAGATCCGCGGAAAAGGTAGAGAATAAATACAGAGGTGGATATGGCATCTTATTTAATGATCGTTACCGCAAACGCACCATCCTCGGCTGTGTCGTGGCAACCATGCAGGCGTGGCAATATAACGCTGTAGGTGTTTATCTTCCTCTTACCCTGGCGGGAATAATAAGTGGCGGGCTTACTGGCGCGTTGACGGGTTCTGCCGTCGTGAATGCCCTTTGTGGGGTAACCGGCGGGATGATCGGCTCGTTTATTCTCCAACGATTAGGCACCCGCCGACAGTCCATGTATGGATTTGCCGTTGTGACCTTAGCATTGCTGTCGTTAGGCGCACTGGCGACGACTAATCCCTGGCTGTCTTTAGGGTTGTTGGGATCAATTATTTTCTTCCATTCAGCGGGGCCTGGTGGGTTGGGCATGACCATTGCCACACTCTCATATCCTCCTGCTATTCGCCCTACTGGGGTGGGATTTGCCCGTGCGATTGCCGGGCTTATTTTCTGGCCGATGCTGTGGGGTGCGTTGAAAACTGAAGCGTTTTACTGGTTGGCAATTGTGCCATTCCTGGGATTCCTGACCTGCGTATTGATTAATTGGGAACCGTTGGGGGCGAATGTGGATGCCGAAGACGCGGAAGTTCTGGCGGAATTGAACAAATAAACATAACGCGTATCGGCATCAGGTCGATGCGCGTATTTATCAGACTGCCCACTTTGTAGTGGGTTATTTCCCAATTTCTCGCCGACCAGGAGAGGAAAATGATGTCTGAAACGTTACCTACACCGCAAGAAGGACTTTCCGGTAAAGCCATGAGACGTGTCGTAATGGGCAGTTTCGCGGGCGCGTTGATGGAATGGTATGACTTCTTTATTTTTGGCACGGCAGCAGGGCTGGTATTTGCTCCGCTTTTTTTCCCGAACAGCGATCCTTTTATAGGTCTTATAGCCGCCTTTGCTACCTTTGGTGTCGGTTTTTTGACTCGTCCCTTAGGTGGCATCGTCTTTGGCCATTTTGGCGATAAAATTGGGCGAAAAATAACGCTTATCTGGACACTGGCTATTGTCGGTTGCTCCACATTTTTGATTGGTTTTATTCCGACGTATCAGGAAATTGGGATCTGGGCACCGCTCATATTAATGGCGCTGCGCTTAATTCAGGGCTTTGGTCTTGGTGGCGAGTATGGCGGAGCGGCATTGATGACCATTGAATCTGCGCCCGAATCCCGGCGCGGTTTTTTAGGTTCGCTCCCACAAACGGCTGCATCAGTGGGGATTATGCTGGCAACCGGTATTTTTGCGCTCTGTAACCATTTACTGACTCAGGAACAGTTTCTCTCCTGGGGATGGCGTATTCCGTTCTGGCTTTCTGCGGTGATGTTGATCGTTGGGTTATTTATCCGCCTGCATACTGAGGAGACACTGGATTTTCAAAAGCAAAAAACGACGAATAATAAAGAAAAGTCCGTTCCTCCGTTGATTGAATTATTCAAAAAACATCCGCGAAATATTTTATTAGCGCTGGGCGCGAGGCTGGCAGAGAGTGTCTCCTCCAATATTATTAACGCCTTTGGTATCGTTTATATTTCCAGCCAATTAGCATTATCGCGAGATATTCCTCTGACGGGCATGTTGATTGCCTCGGCGATCGGTATTTTCAGTTGTCCGTTGGTCGGGTGGTTATCAGACCGTATAGGTCAAAAATGTCTGTATTTGTCAGGTGCGGGATTTTGTGTCCTGTTCGCGTTTCCTTTCTTCTTATTACTGGATAGTAAAAGTACGCTCATCATCTGGTGCAGTATGATCCTCGGCTATAACTTAGGCCCGACGATGATGTTTGCCGTGCAGCCGACACTTTTCACCCGCATGTTCGGCACCAAAGTACGATATACCGGTCTTTCTTTTGCCTATCAATTTTCCGCAATACTTGGCGGACTAAGCCCCCTTATCGCCTCAAGTTTGCTGGCGCTGGGAGGGGGAAAACCGTGGTATGTCGCTCTGTTTTTATTTGCTGTCTCAGTTCTTTCCTTTGTTTGCGTCTGGCTGATTGAGCCGACCGATGAACAAGAAACCGCTTCTTACCGCTACATCAGGGAACAATCTCATGAAAACTGAACGGAATAACGAGCATTATCTGGCGCTACAACAGGCGTTTGACGCGCCCTGGCCTGGGCCTGTGGGAGAGTCTGTGACGCTGGAAAAAGGCAGTATTCGCCTGCAGATTTATCCGCATGATGGTGCCAGGATCACCTCATTACAGGCATTTGGTTGTGAAGTATTACGCCAATGGCAGCCGCAACGCAGAGCTTTTCAGTACGGCTGTTTCCCAATGGTGCCGTGGGCAGGGCGATTGGGGAACGCGACGCTGAATGCTGGTGGGCAATGTTATTCTTTACCCGCCAATAAACCACCACATGCGTTACATGGTATGGCGTGCTATTCAACATGGGAAATTATCGCCAAAACAACAGATTCCCTGACTTTACGTATGCCTCTGGCTTCACCGTGGCCATGGCAAGGGGAAGTGATTCAGACTTTTTTGCTGGAGAACGATGCGCTGGTTTTACAACTGGAAATCCATTCACATGCCGATACATTCCCGGCCTCTGCGGGCTGGCATCCGTGGTTTGCGAAAAAGCTGGCTCCGCAAAGTACAGCGTCGTTGCAGGTGCTTTTTGATGCGGACTGGCAAGAAGAAGCGGGTAGTGATGAACTGCCAACAGGAAATCGCATCTCTCCTCAAGGCGGCCCCTGGGATGACTGTTTTGGTTTTTATGACGGGTTAAAGGTTAAGTTACTGTGGCCAGGTAAACTCGCGATGACCATGACTTCTTCAGCAAACAGTCTGGTTGTATTTGATAAACAGCCTGATGCCACCTGTGTTAACCCGCTTACTCAGGCACCTAACGCAATAAATCTAACGCCGGAATTTGTGACACCAGATAAGCCGCTGGTCATCGAAACCCGTTGGCAATTTACGCCTGAATCTTAACCATTCATCTAATGCGAAAAAGTCAGTGAAATTACTCTGCTTTTTCGCAATCAGCGTCACAAGATTACCCTTATTGCCACATAGCCAAACCCATCCTTTCCCGCTACAGTTAATTTCCTGTGGTGTGAAAGGAGGCAAAAATGCTCTATATCTTTGATTTAGGTAATGTGATTGTCGATATCGACTTTAACCGTGTGCTGGGAACCTGGAGCGATTTAACGCGTATTCCGCTGGCGTCGCTTAAGAAGAGTTTTCATATGGGTGAGGCGTTTCATCAGCATGAGCGTGGGGAAATTAGTGATGAAGAGTTCGCTGAGGCGCTGTGTCATGAGATGGCCTTACCGTTAAGTTACGAACAGTTCTCCCACGGCTGGCAGGCGGTGTTTGTCGCGCTACGCCCGGAAGTGATCGCCATTATGCATAAACTGCGTGAGCAGGGGCATCGCGTGGTGGTGCTTTCCAATACTAACCGCCTGCATACTACCTTTTGGCCAGAGGAATACCCGGAAATCCGTAGCGCTGCCGACCATATCTACTTGTCGCAAGATTTAGGTATGCGCAAACCGGAAGCGCGAATTTACCAGCATGTTTTGCGGGCAGAAGGTTTTTCACCAGACGAGACGGTCTTTTTCGACGATAACGCCGATAATATAGAAGGAGCTAATCAGCTAGGTATTACCAGCATTCTGGTGAAAGATAAAACCACCATCCCGGACTATTTCGCGAAGGTGTTATGCTAAAAACCATCCATGAAAAAGCCAGGCATCGTACCCGTCCGCTATGGGCCTGGCTGAAACTACTCTGGCAACGCATTAATGAGGACAACATGACAACCCTGGCAGGTAACCTTGCCTACGTGTCATTGCTCTCATTAGTGCCGCTGGTTGCCGTTGTTTTTGCACTTTTCGCCGCGTTTCCCATGTTTTCTGACGTCAGCATTCAGTTGCGTCATTTTATCTTCGCCAACTTTCTTCCTGCCACAGGCGATGTTATCCAGCAATATATCGAACAGTTTGTTGCCAACTCCAACAAGATGACCGCCGTCGGGGCGTGTGGTCTGATCGTCACGGCATTATTGTTGATGTACTCCATCGATAGCGCGCTGAATGCCATCTGGCGCAGTAAACGGGTTCGCCCCAAAATTTATTCGTTTGCTGTGTACTGGATGATCCTGACGCTGGGGCCGCTGCTGGCGGGGGCCAGTCTGGCGATCAGCTCCTATCTACTCTCCCTGCGCTGGGCGAGCGATCTCAATACTGTCATCGACAATGTGCTGCGTATTTTTCCGCTGTTGTTGTCGTGGATCTCCTTCTGGCTGCTGTACAGCATTGTTCCTACCATTCGCGTACCTAACCGCGACGCGATTGTCGGCGCGTTTGTCGCCGCACTCCTGTTCGAAGCAGGAAAGAAAGGTTTCGCGCTTTATATCACCATGTTCCCGTCATATCAGCTCATTTACGGTGTGCTGGCGGTGATCCCCATCCTCTTTGTCTGGGTCTACTGGACATGGTGTATCGTCTTGCTTGGTGCAGAAATTACTGTCACTCTCGGGGAATACCGCAAACTTAAACAAGCTGCTGAACAAGAAGAAGACGACGAACCATGATTGCATTAATTCAACGCGTAACCCGAGCCAGCGTCACCGTGGAGGGAGAAGTGACGGGCGAAATTGGCGCGGGACTTTTGGTGTTATTGGGTGTCGAAAAGGATGATGACGAACAGAAAGCAAACCGTCTGTGTGAGCGTGTGCTCGGCTATCGCATCTTTAGCGATGCTGAAGGCAAGATGAATCTCAACGTGCAACAGGCGGGCGGCAGTGTGCTGGTGGTTTCCCAGTTTACCCTTGCCGCAGATACCGAACGGGGGATGCGCCCCAGCTTCTCCAAAGGCGCTTCACCGGATCGCGCAGAGGCGTTATATGACTATTTCGTCGAACGCTGCCGTCAGCAGGAAATGAACACGCAAACAGGACGCTTCGCTGCCGATATGCAGGTATCGCTGGTCAATGATGGTCCCGTGACATTCTGGTTGCAGGTATGAGCCAGCTTCCAGGTGTGTCACGGGAAACAAGAGAGAGTATCGCTATGTATCACCTTCGGGTTCCACAAACAGAAGAAGAATTAGAGCGCTACTATCAATTCCGCTGGGAGATGTTGCGTAAACCCCTGCATCAACCGAAAGGTTCTGAACGCGACGCCTGGGATGCGATGGCGCATCACCAGATGGTCGTCGACGAGCAGGGTAATCTGGTGGCAGTAGGGCGGCTGTATATCAATGCCGATAACGAAGCCTCCATTCGCTTTATGGCCGTTCATCCCGACGTGCAGGACAAAGGCCTGGGCACGCTGATGGCGATGACCCTGGAGTCGGTAGCGCGTCAGGAAGGCGTTAAGCGCGTGACCTGTAGCGCCCGTGAAGACGCGGTGGAGTTTTTCGCTAAGCTGGGGTTTGTGAATCAGGGGGAGATCACCACCCCAACCACCACGCCGATTCGCCATTTTCTGATGATTAAACCCGTCGCTACTCTGGATGACATTTTGCATCGCGGCGACTGGTGCGCCCAGCTCCAGCAGGCGTGGTATGAACACATCCCGTTAAGCGAAAAAATGGGCGTGCGCATTCAGCAATATACCGGGCAAAAATTTATCACCACCATGCCGGAAACCGGCAATCAGAATCCGCACCACACGTTGTTTGCCGGGAGTTTATTCTCTCTGGCAACGCTCACCGGTTGGGGGCTTATCTGGCTGATGCTGCGCGAACGCCACCTCGGCGGAACGATTATTCTTGCCGATGCGCATATCCGCTACAGCAAGCCGATTAGCGGCAAACCTCATGCGGTGGCCGACCTCGGTGCGTTAAGCGGCGATCTCGACCGTCTGGCGCGCGGGCGTAAAGCGCGGGTGCAAATGCAGGTCGAAATCTTTGGCGACGATACGCCAGGCGCGGTGTTTGAAGGCACATATATCGTTCTGCCCGCGAAGCCATTTGGCCCGTATGAAGAGGGCGGGAACGAAGAAGAGTAGGGCGGCCGTTTTAATTAAATACCGGTTGGTGGCGGCACTGACCGGTCTGCGATGGGCGATAAATTTTATCTTAAGCCTGATGCGGTAAATACGCTGACTTTTTCGGGTACACTATCCTGATGATGTAAATGAAGACCCAGTCAAAAAACAAATATCCTTGAATATAATATATTCATAGCACCATAACTCGTCCTTATTATTTGTTGTCGCTTTTCTGTGGATGCGATCCGACCTAATTAAGAGTAATAAACAATCATGGGCGATGCTAAACGTAACCGGCTCATTTAAACCGTCTGGTCTGTTTCCTCCGGCTCTACAAAAATAATGTCCATCATTTTTAATGGACACTATCGTATGAAACACCGGACCTGGATCACTGAAGCTTTACGTCTTCACTTTGAAGAACATTTACCCCGGGTTGTGGCCGGGCGTCGCCTGGGTGTACCAAAATCAACAGTTTGTAGTATGTTCGTGCGCTTTCGGAGAGCTGGCCTTTCGTGGCCTTTGCCCGCAGGCATGTCGGAGCAGGAACTTGATGCCTGCCTTTACGGACAATTTTCCACGGTACCAGTCGTACGTCCTGAAAGCACCGTTATATCCGAAGCCCCCGTGGTAAAAAAACGTCCCCGGCGGCCCAACTTCCCTTATGAGTTTAAAATCGCCTTAGTGGAGCAGTCACTGCAGCCCGGAGCCTGTGTGGCGCAGATCGCCCGGGAAAACGGAATCAACGATAACCTGCTCTTCAACTGGCGCCATCAATACCGGAAAGGTGGCCTGCTGCCTTCCGGAAAAAATATGCCGGCACTGCTTCCCGTGACGTTAACGCCGGAGCCGGATAATAAAATCCCGGCCCCCGCACAGGAACCAGAGCAGATAAATACACCGTCCGACAGTCTGTGTTGTGAGCTGGTTCTGCCGGCCGGAACTCTCAGGCTTAAAGGTAAACTGACGCCGGCGTTATTACAGACACTTATCCGCGAAATAAAAGGGAGCAGCCACTGATGATATCTCTCCCTGCCGGTTCGCGTATCTGGCTGGTTGCAGGTATCACCGACATGCGGAATGGCTTTAACGGCCTGGCATCAAAAGTTCAGAACGTCCTGAAGGATGACCCGTTCTCCGGACACCTGTTCATCTTCCGCGGACGCCGGGGTGACCAGATAAAAGTGTTGTGGGCTGACAGTGACGGACTGTGCCTCTTCACCAAACGCCTGGAGCGGGGCCGCTTCGTCTGGCCAGTCACCCGTGACGGCAAGGTGCACCTTACTCCGGCTCAGTTATCCATGCTTCCTGAAGGTATCAACTGGAAGCACCCGAAACGAACGGAACGCGCTGGAATCCGCATATAACCCGTTGTAAAGTGAGGATATGGACACCTCACTTGCTCATGAGAACGCCCGCCTGCGGGCACTGTTGCAGACGCAACAGGACACCATCCGCCAGATGGCTGAATACAACCGCCTGCTCTCACAGCGGGTGGCGGCTTATGCTTCCGAAATCAACCGGCTGAAGGCGCTGGTTGCGAAACTGCAACGTATGCAGTTCGGTAAAAGCTCAGAAAAACTTCGTGCAAAAACCGAACGGCAGATACAGGAAGCTCAGGAGCGAATCAGCGCACTTCAGGAAGAAATGGCGGAAACGCTGGGTGAGCAATATGACCCGGTACTGCCATCCGCCCTGCGCCAGTCTTCAGCCCGTAAACCGTTACCGGCCTCACTTCCCCGTGAAACCCGGGTTATCCGGCCGGAAGAGGAATGCTGTCCTGCCTGTGGTGGTGAACTCAGTTCTCTGGGATGTGATGTGTCAGAGCAACTGGAGCTTATCAGCAGCGCCTTTAAGGTTATCGAAACACAACGTCCGAAACTGGCCTGTTGCCGGTGCGACCATATCGTGCAGGCACCAGTACCTTCAAAACCCATTGCACGCAGTTATGCCGGAGCGGGGCTTCTGGCCCATGTTGTCACCGGGAAATATGCAGACCATCTGCCGTTATACCGCCAGTCAGAAATATACCGTCGTCAGGGAGTGGAGCTGAGCCGTGCCACACTGGGGCGCTGGACCGGTGCCGTTGCTGAACTGCTGGAGCCGCTGTATGACGTCCTGCGCCAGTATGTGCTGATGCCCGGTAAAGTCCATGCCGATGATATCCCCGTCCCGGTCCAGGAGCCGGGCAGCGGTAAAACCCGGACAGCCCGGCTGTGGGTCTACGTCCGTGATGACCGCAACGCCGGTTCACAGATGCCCCCGGCGGTCTGGTTCGCGTACAGTCCGGACCGGAAAGGTATCCATCCACAAAATCACCTGGCCGGTTACAGCGGTGTGCTTCAGGCCGATGCTTACGGTGGTTACCGGGTGTTATACGAATCCGGCAGAATAACGGAAGCCGCGTGTATGGCTCATGCCCGGAGAAAAATCCACGATGTGCATGCAAGAGCGCCCACCGACATCACCACGGAAGCCCTGCAGCGTATCGGTGAACTGTATGCTATCGAGGCAGAGGTCCGGGGCTGTTCAGCAGAACAGCGTCTGGCGGCAAGAAAAGCCAGAGCCGCGCCACTGATGCAGTCACTGTATGACTGGATACAGCAACAGACGAAAACACTGTCGCGTCACTCAGATACGGCAAAAGCGTTCGCATACCTGCTGAAACAGTGGGATGCACTGAACGTGTACTGCAGTAATGGCTGGGTGGAAATCGACAACAACATCGCAGAGAACGCCTTACGGGGAGTGGCCGTAGGCCGGAAAAACTGGATGTTCGCGGGTTCCGACAGCGGTGGTGAACATGCGGCGGTGTTGTACTCGCTGATCGGCACATGCCGTCTGAACAATGTGGAGCCAGAAAAGTGGCTGCGTTACGTCATTGAACATATCCAGGACTGGCCGGCAAACCGGGTACGCGATCTGTTGCCCTGGAAAGTTGATCTGAGCTCTCAGTAAATATCAATACGGTTCTGACGAGCCGCTTACTGCTAAACGATTTTTTAATAATAATTAAAATAACTGTAACTGTTGCATTGTTTCTGGAAAGTGTCTCGCAAAAACAAAACCACATGCGGAAACCAGCTTTCGTTAATTAATTTTCCAGTGTAAGTTTCATACATTAATTAACAGTATATGTTAGGTGGTAACGATGGCGATGAATACGGTTTTTCTTCATTTGTCAGAAGAGGCAATTAAAAGACTGAACAAACTCAGGGGCTGGCGTAAAGTTTCACGATCTGCAATTTTACGCGAAGCGGTGGAGCAATATCTGGAGCGGCAGCAATTTCCGGTACGTAAGGCAAAGGGAGGCAGGCAAAAGGGGGAGGCGCCAGGTGTTGAAGAATCCGTGTAAGGTGCATGAGGAATGACAAAAAGACTTTTTCATTCTTGAATATAAAATCAAAAAGCCAGATGCCATTATTCTGGCAACGGCACAGATTTATGGCTGCGAACTGGTAACGCGAAATACGAGAGATTTTGCGGGAATAGCAGGTGTTGTCACACCCAATGAACTGTAATCCGGGCGACCTGTGCCCCCCGGAAAACGTCAGAGATTACTCCCCTTCACCCGGGAACAGGAACGGGTTGATGGAGCTGCGGGCGTAGCCTTCTTGCTCCATTCGCGCGTCCAGTACCAGAGAGGCGAGGTCATCCGCCACAGCTTCAACTTTTGGATCTTTTTCCTGATAAAGAATCTTCAGGTAAGTGCCGCAGTCATCACAGCTTTCGGCTTTAATTGCAGCCTGTTCGTCATCCAGCGACCAGTAGTGCAGTTTGCCGCTCTGTTCGCAGTTGCTGCATTTTACGCGCACCACGTGCCATTCGGTTTCGCACAGGTTGCAGTGCAGATAACGCAGGCCCTGAGTCGTGCCGATTTGCACCATGCTGGAAACCGGCATCGAACCACAAACCGGGCAGTACTGACGTTGTTCGCCATATTCTGCACGGGCTTTGCCAGGGATCAGATTAGCCATCTGTGCCCAATAGAGCGACAACGCGGCCCAGATAAACGGCGCTTTATCACTGCTGACTGACGAGAAATCAGAGGTAAACAGCGCGTTGGCCATATCTTCCAGTTCCTGGGTCGATGCCTTCTCCAGATTCTCAATCACAGCCAGCGCCGGACCGCTCATTTCAGGTTTCAGTTCAGCAATCAGCGCCATCAGCAGTTTTTGCCAGTGCTTATCACGCGGCAGTACGTGAATATCCAGCGGTGGCTTGCCCTGTGCGCTTGCTTCTTTAATGCGTGTGGTCAGATCCATCTCCAGCGGATGGTCGTACAGCACCACTTCCTGGGCGTGGGCGATAAGCGCAGCAAAGCGCAGGTAATCACCCAGCGGATTATTTTCTGCCAGCTCGCGCAGACGCTCGGCGCGGCGGTTGTATAAATTTTTGAGCCGAGGGAACAATAACGGCGGAATCATATCCGCCGTACGTTTCTCGCTCGAACCCAGCTCATCTTGCGGGATTATGCGAATACTCATTCAGCTTTCTTTTCCGTTGTCTTGCGGACTTCACGATACCAGCGTGGATGGTGTTTCTTCGCCCATGCGCTGGTAACCCATCCTTCCACCATGGCGGTAATCGTGCCTTTCACCCAAAGGGCGGCGTAGATATGCACCATGATAACCACAATTAACGCCACTGCGGCAAATGAATGCAGCATTAACGCGAATCGGATCACCGGGATTGAGAAAGCAGGCGCAAAATAAGGACGCCAGATAATCACACCGCTCACCAGCAGCAGGACCAGGAAAATAATTGCCGCCCAGAAAACGCATTTCTGACCGAAGTTATAACGCCCGGTGTCACCTACTTCCTCGTTGACGACGATCTTACGAATATTCTTCGCCCAAAAGATATCATCCCGATTGATTAGGTTGTGATGCCAGTAACGGAAAAACATGATGATGAACGAGGCAAACATAACCACGCCAACAAACGGGTGCAGAATTCGCGCCAGTTGCGGCGTGCCCATGATTTGCATCAACCAGTTGAAAGAGGGGAACAAAAATCCCATCCCGCTTACCGCCGCCAGGATGAAGCAGAAGGCGGTGATCCAGTGGTTGATACGTTCCGGTGCGGTGTAGCGCACGATGGTGTCACGTCGTTTCATTTGCGCTCCTCGTCTTTCTCTTCGTGCAGATTATTCTCTTCCTCATCCGCACGGTTCGGACCGACACCCACGTAGTGGAAGATACTGGCCGCAAAGGTAGCCGCAAAGCCAACAGCCGCGAGCGGTTTCCAGATGCCTTTCCAGAATTTTACGGTTTGGCTGATTTCCGGATTTTCCGGCAAGCCATGATACAGATTCGGCTTGTCAGCATGGTGCAACACATACATCACGTGTGTACCACCGACGCCAGCCGGATCGTACAGACCCGCATTGTCGTAACCGCGGGTTTTCAGCTCAGCCACGCGCTCGCTCGCCAGCGTTTTCATCGACTCTTTCGTACCGAAGTGAATCGCGCCTGTCGGGCAGGTCTTCACGCAGGCCGGTTCTTGCCCAACCACTACACGGTCTACGCACAGCGTGCATTTGTAGACGCGGTTGTCTTCCGGATTGAGGCGAGGAATATCGAATGGACAGCCCGCGATACAATAACCGCAGCCAATGCACTGCTCGGACTGGAAGTCGACGATACCGTTGGCATACTGAATAATTGCCCCTTCCGCCGGGCACGCTTTCAGGCAGCCTGGATCGGAACAGTGCATACAGCCGTCTTTGCGGATCAGCCATTCCAGTTTGTCGTTTTGCTCCACTTCCGAGAAGCGCATCACCGTCCACGATTTGGCACTTAAATCATTAGGGTTGTCATACACCCCAATGTTATTGCCGACGGTATCGCGAATGTCGTTCCACTCTGAACACGCCACCTGACAGGCTTTACAGCCGATACAGGTGGTGACGTCGATGAGTTTCGCCACTTCTTCCTGGAAATCCCGCGCCTGAGGGGCGGGGGTCAGACCGTTAGTCGCGGAACGACGAATGATATCTTGAGATTGGTAAGCCATATTTCGTCTCCGTACCCTTCATCTTTCAGCTTGCAGGTTCGCTGGCTTCCTTATTCATCCCGGTCACATAGTGTTTCTGCTCCCGGTCTTCATGGCGTTGCCAGCTCCCTGCAATCTGAAATCTATTAGGTATCCACCTTTTCCACATTCACGAGGAAGGATTTAAACTCCGGCGTCTGCGTGTTCGCATCACCGACGAATGGCGTCAACGTATTGGCAATAAAGCCTTTTTTCGCTACGCCTTCATAGCCCCAGTGAATCGGAATACCGATGGTATCGATATCTTTGCCGTTCGCTTTCAGCGTGCGAATACGTTTGGTCACCACTGCTTTGGCTTTGATATAGCCGCGGTTGGAGGAGACTTTCACGGTATCGCCCTGGGCAATGCCAAGTTTGTTCGCCAGCGACTCACCGATTTCCACAAACTGCTCTGGCTGCAAAATCGCGTTCAACAGCGCGTGTTTAGTCCAGTAGTGGAAATGCTCGGTCAGACGATAGGTGGTTCCGACATACGGGAACTTATCGGCTTTACCTAATGCTTCAGCGTCATATTTAAAGATACGCGCAGCCGGGTTTGAGATAACGTTTGGATGCAGCGGGTTAGTCCCCAGCGGCGTTTCAAACGGCTCGTAGTGTTCCGGGAACGGACCCTCCGCCATTTTATCGAGGGCAAACAGACGACCCATGCCTTCCTGCTGCATGATAAACGGCCCGACGCCGCTGCCCGGAGGCGCTGCGCTGTAGTCTGGAATATCCCAGCCGGTCCACTTGGTGCCGTCCCATTTCAGCAACTGACGCTTCGGATCCCACGGGTTACCCTGCGGGTCTGCGGAGGCGCGGTTATACAGAATGCGGCGGTTAAGCGGCCATGCCCATGCCCAGCCCAACGTGTTACCGAGGCCAGACGGATCGGCGTTATCACGACGCGCCATCTGGTTGCCTTCCGGCGTCCAGCTACCGGCGAAAATCCAGCAGCCACAGGAGGTTGTTCCGTCATCACGCAGTTGGGCAAACGAGCTAAGTTGTTGGCCTTTTTTAACAATGACCGCTCCGGTTGCCGGGTCGGTAATATCGGCCAGCGCCTTACCGTTGCTCTCCATCGCCACTTCTTCTGAAGATGGCTCATGCGGAATGGCGTAGTTCCAGGTCATGTTCAGCACCTGATCCGGATTTGCGCCGCCCTGTTCGGCATACATCTTGCGCAAGCGCAGGAAGATACCGGAAAGGATTTCGCCATCAGTCAGCGCAATCCCCGGGGCGTCCGCGCCTTTCCAGTGCCACTGCAACCAGCGACCGGAGTTAACGATAGAACCGTTTTCTTCCGCGAAGCAGGTCGATGGCAGACGGAACACTTCGGTCTGGATCTTCGAAGAATCGACTTCGTTCAGCTCACCGTGGTTCTGCCAGAAGTTAGAGGTTTCAGTGTTCAGCGGGTCGATGGTCACGAGGAACTTCAGTTTCGACAGACAACCGATCACTTTGTTTTTGTTCGGGAATGAGGCAACCGGGTTAAAGCCCTGGCAGATATAGCCATTGACCTTGCCCTCTTTCATCATCTCGAAGTATTGCAGGACGTCGTAGCCTTTATCCCACTTCGGCAACCAGTCAAAGCCCCAGCTATTTTCCGCCGTTGCTTTATCGCCAAAGAATGCTTTCATCATCGAGACGAAGAATTTCGGGTAGTTGCTCCAGTAGTTGACCTGACCTTCCAGCAGCGGTTTCGGCGTGCTGGCGGCGAGGTAGGTTTGCAAATCGGTTTGCTTCTCGCTCGGTAGCGTCATGTAACCCGGCAGGCTCTGCGACAGCAGCCCCAGATCCGTCAGTCCCTGAATGTTGGAGTGACCGCGCAGGGCGTTAACGCCACCGCCTGCCATCCCCATATTGCCGAGCAGCAACTGGATCATCGCCATCGTGCGGATGTTCTGTGCACCAACGGAGTGTTGCGTCCAGCCGAGCGCGTAGAGGAACGAGGCGGTTTTATCGTGAGCACTGGTTTCTGCGATGTATTCGCAGACTTTCAGGAACGCGTCTTTTGGCGTACCACAAATGTTTTCAACCACATCTGGCGTATAACGGGAAACGTGCTGTTTCAGCAGGTTCCATACGCAACGTGGGTGTTGCAACGTGGTATCGCGTTTGGCAAAGCCGTTTTCGTCCAGTTCATAAGTCCAGCTAGACTTATCGTACTTGCGTTTTTCCGCGTCGTAGCCGGTGAACAGGCCATCTTCAAAGCCGTAATCCTCACGCACGATCAGGCTGGCGTTGGTATAGGCTTCGGTGTATTCGCGGTTGAATTTTTCATTGTTCAGCAGGTACAGCAATACGCCTGACAGGAAAGCAATGTCAGTACCGGAACGAATAGGGGCATAGTAGTCAGCCACCGCTGCCGTACGCGTAAAGCGAGGATCGATCACAATCAGCTTCGCGCCGTTGTGAATTTTGGCTTCCATCGCCCAGCGGAATCCGACCGGGTGAGCTTCAGCGGCATTACCGCCCATCACCACAACAAGGTTGGCGTTCTTGATGTCGACCCAGTGGTTGGTCATCGCACCGCGACCAAATGTTGGAGCAAGACTTGCTACCGTTGGTCCGTGTCAGACACGCGCCTGGTTGTCGACCGCGAGCATACCCAGCGCGCGCGAGAATTTTTGCGTTAAATAGCCGGTTTCGTTACTCGACGCGGAAGCACACAGCATCCCGGTGGAGAGCCAGCGGTTAACAGTCACGCCTTCGGCGTTTTGCGCAATGTAGTTAGCATCGCGGTCTTCTTTCATCAGTTTGGCGATGCGATCAAACGCCTCTTCCCAACTGATTTGCTGCCATTTATCAGAACCAGGTGCACGGTATTCCGGGAACTTCAGACGGCTTTCGGAGTGGATGAAATCCACCAGGCCAGCGCCTTTCGGACAAAGCGCACCGCGGTTGACCGGGTGATCCGGGTCACCTTCGATATGGAAGATAGATGCTTTGGCGTTTTTTGCTCCGTCACCGAGGCTGTACATCAGTAGCCCACAACCAACAGAACAATAGGTGCAGGTATTACGGGTTTCGCGGGTGCGCAGCAGTTTATACTGCCTTGTCTCCGCGAGTGCTACGCTGGGTGCAAAACCCAGTGCCGCTGCCGTGGTGCCTGCCATACCGCCAGCGCAGATCTTAAAGAACTGCCTTCTGCTGACCTGCATGGATTGCTCCTTGTTTCGACATTGTCACGTCCCATTTACATTCGCTTGCTGCGCGTGCAGGGAGTGGGAGTTATTTTTCTTTGCGGAAGAGGCCGCAAAGGTCCAGAATTGGCTCAATTTCCCTCCATCCAGGAAGGGGTTGTAACAGAATACCATAATCTTGGTGTGTGTGTTCTTATCTGGTTAAGAGAAAGTGAAAAAAACACAGCAAAAAGAAATCAAAAATGTGACAAATATCACAGGGATGCGTCAAATTGAGTTATGGCGGCGTGATGATTTACAACATTCCCGGCTTGATGAAGTCGCGGAAGAAGTTCCCGTTGCGTTGGTCTACAACGGTATTTCGCATGTGGTGATGATGGCCTCGCCAAAAGACCTTGAGCTCTTTGCGCTCGGTTTTTCGCTTTCAGAAGGAATTATCGAAAACCCGCGTGATATCTTCGGTATGGACGTTGTTCCTTCCTGTAACGGTCTTGAAGTGCAAATCGAGCTTTCCAGCCGCCGCTTTATGGGGCTGAAAGAGTGCCGCCGGGCGCTGGCCGGGCGCACGGGCTGTGGTGTCTGTGGCGTAGAGCAACTTAATGACATTGGTAAACCGGTGCAGCCACTGCCGTTCACCCAGACCTTTGATCTCAACAAACTGGATGACGCATTACGTCATCTCAATGACTTCCAGCCCGTGGGGCAATTGACCGGTTGTACGCACGCCGCCGCCTGGATGCTGCCTTCTGGTGAACTGGTGGGCGGACATGAAGACGTGGGTCGCCATGTAGCGTTGGATAAACTGCTGGGTCGCCGGGCGCGGGAAGGCGAAAGCTGGCTGCAAGGTGCGGTGCTGGTTTCCAGTCGTGCCAGTTATGAAATGGTACAAAAGTCAGCGATGTGCGGCGTAGAGATTTTGTTTGCGGTGTCTGCCGCGACAACGCTGGCGGTGGAAGTTGCTGAGCGTTGTAACCTGACATTAGTGGGCTTTTGTAAGCCAGGCAGGGCAACGGTTTATACCCATCCTCAGCGTTTAATTCATCATTAAAAAATACCGCAATTCTGATTACGGGTTGCGGTTTTATTTTTTTATTAAATAATCCTCAACATATTATTCAGCATTTAAATATAATTACTATTTATTTGTAGTAAATATACTCGTTAACTCCGGCGGTTAAAGATATACTTCTTTCACGTTACGCGATGAATTAATGATATTATTTATATGGACGTTTTGAACTAATCATCGTATCAATAAATAAAGACGTGTAACTAATGAGTAAAGGGAAACAACAATTTTATTCCAGCATTAAAAACAGCAATAAGTATTACTGACAAAATGCAAAATATTTTTGTCGGATGCGGCGTAAACGCCTCATCCGACCTGTAAATCGTACAGATTTAATGAATTCCGTAGGCCTGATAAGCGCAGTGCATCAGGCAATTTCGTGTTTGTTGTCAACCTCAATGTATTTTCAATAGTGGGTGATGGATTATGAGTATTGAAAAATGAGTACATTACAGTTACCAGGCAGTTCATATTCAACAGAAGTTAATTTAAACGGCTTAATTGAGGTGCTCAGCAAGCATCTTTACTCCACACCTGTGGTTGCCGTGCGCGAACTGGTGCAGAACGGGCATGATGCAATTGTGCGTCGCAGGATTGAGCAACCTGATGCACCAAAGGACAATCTGATCCGTGTGGTAGCTGACGTGGCGAAGTCCACCATCACCATTAGCGATACCGGCGCAGGCCTGACGGAAAGTGAAATTCATGGCTTTCTGGCAACGGTTGGTGTGGGTTATACCCGAATGTTGCGCCAGCAGGATGACGATACGGGGCTCATTGGCATGTTCGGCCTCGGCTTTTTGTCGGCCTTTGTGCTGGCAAAAGAGGTCACGGTGTTGACCACATCCTGGCAAACGCCGGATCAGAGCTGGAAATACCACTCTACCGACGGGCAAAAATACACCGTTACCCCGCATCAAAACTCGGCTCCGGGTACGCAGGTCATTCTGACGCTCAAAGAAGAGTACAGCCATCTGGCGAGTAACAATTTGCTGAACCGCGTTCTTTCCCGCTACTGCATATTGCTGCACGAGCCGGTCTATGTGGGCGATACCAGCGAGCCGGTGAATAAACTCCAGCCGCCGTGGCGTGAAGTTGCCCCCGAAGGCGTAACCATGCACCGCGCGTTGGTGCAGCGTAAAAATCTCGCCTTTGCCGCCCAGTTTGAATCCTCCTTCGAACCGATTTGTACCATTCCGGTAGTACCGGCGGGGATGAGCGATGCCGTCGGGATTTTATGGATTCAGGATGGTGCAACTTATGGCACCAGCGATAACCGCAACCTGTCGTTGTTTTTGCGCGGCATGTTACTCGATGACGAAGCGCGTGAGCTGTTACCGCCCTGGGCCGGTTTTATTGGCGGTGTGATTGAATCATCGAAACTGACGCCGACGGCGAGCCGGGAAGATCTTCAGCGAGATGAAACCTGGGTTGCGGTGCAGGAGGCGTTAAAAGAGTCGCTGATCTCTGGTTTGTCCGATCTCGCACAAAACCAGCCAGAAATATGGCGACGGGTATTAATGCGCCATAACGAGGCGTTACTGGGTGCGGCATTGTGTGATGATCGTCTGTTTGATTTGCTGAAAGACCGTTTGCAGGTGCCAACCTCAAAAGGAGCGTTGCTGGCGAAAGATTTACGCATCAATAACAGCATTCATATTCTGTTAAGCCGCGACGGCGGTTTTGAAGAGATGTTGTTCCACATTCTGCAACGACCCGTTGCGCGTGGCGATCGCTATGCCGTGGTGCCATTTTTACGCCGTTGGGCGCTGTTATATCACTGCCGGATTATCGAAGTCGGTACGCAAACGGGTAATGAGCAGTTGTTCAGCCTGGCGGAGTTGCCCGAAGAGCAGGTTGCGTATCTGGAAGAGCAGCTCTGCGATGGTGAGCAATTAATTATTTCCCGCTTCGAACCGGCCGTTTTACCGTTAGTCGTCACGCCAGACCGGGAAGCGGAATTAAAACAAATTCTTGAGCAGGATGATGCCGATAAGCGCATCAGCACCGCGGCGTTAATGCTGGCGCGGCAATTTACCTCGCAAATCCAAAAGACCAAAACATCAAGTCTGTATATCAACCTTAATAATCCCTGCGTCATGCAACTGGTGACGGCATTACAACATCAACAGCAACCAGAGGCGGCATTACGATTATTAAAATCGCTAAAAGTGATTTTGTGTTCCAGCGGTAATAAAGAGCAGCAGTGGGATTTACACCAGGCACTGGAAGATTTTACTCAGGTTATTCCTGTTTTAATTAATCAAGGAAAATAAAATGGATACATGGGAGTGGTACAATAAATATAGTTAGGAGTTGCGCGATGCCGGGCAAGAATATATTCCGCAACTTATTGATGATTTTTCAGAAGGTGTTTTGCATCTGCAAATGGAAAAGTGCGATTCATTATTACCGGAAATGAAAGCACTTAATCAGGTGGCAAAAAATCCGTGGCTGGAAATATTTATCGGACACTGGGAAATGCGCCATCGTCTGACTAACCACGAAGAAGGCGAAAAAGTGCTGCCTGATGTGGTGGCGCTGTTTGAAAAAGCACATCGGGAAGAGGCGAAAGATTGCCCGCAATCTATCTGCGTTACGCAGGATTTATCCGCCTGCTACGAGAATATAGATGCCCCAGGCTGGGCTAATGAACGCATGGCGGTATGTGAAGAGACCATCGCGCGCATTGATCCGACCTGGAGCTGTTTTATGTGTTTATCCTGCGAATATGCCAGCGCACTGATGGATTCCAACAAAACAGAAGAGGCGTTGGTTTATATCGACAGGCAAATCGACGCGGTAAACGCAGCGGGGAGTGAATATTTAGAAGCGCTGCTGGCGACCCGTGCCGATATTTTGGTTGCCCTTCAGCGTTACGATGAAGCACGCAAATTGATTGATGAACTGGCAGAAGAAAATGATTACTGGGGACGCGACCGTATCAGTTATCAGTTGAAAAAACTGTACATCATGGCGTTATGCGGACAGGACGAAGAAGTCTGGAAGGAATTGCCGCGTTGGTCAGATCTGACTCCCTATTCATGGGGCATGTGGGTAAAGATTATTACCGTACTGCTTCCTCGCCATCCGCAGAGAAACCATTGGCAACTGGCGCGCATTATCCAACAAATGCTGGAGCATCGTTCGCAGGCTGGGGCGCACCGCAAAGTGGTTGATCTGGCAAAACTGCAAATCACCCTCGCGCTGGAACGTGAATCTGTCTGGGTTGCTAAAATGGCGATGAAACTGGCCCAGCGGCACATGCCGAAATTACGCGCGTTATTGGGTGTCGATCGTGAATTTCTCGAACTCAGCGAAAAAATCGCCGCCAAAGAGGCGGAGTTGCTTGCTCGCCCGATAGTGGAAGCATCTGAAAATAGCGATGAAGAAACGCAGCCAGACCCAGAAAAAGACGTAGAGGTATTCCGCCGTGCTTACCTGAACACGCCAGATGATACTGAATTGCTGGGCAAACTGGTCAATGCATTAAACGCCTGTAATGCGATCAATGAGTCGATCGAACTTTTGCAATGTTACGTTGAAAGTCATATTGAGGAAGATAACGGTCTCTGTTTCGACCTGCTGGATTTGTTGCTTAACCGTGGCGATCAGCAAACCATTGAGCACCTGGCGAAGCTGTATGAACAGGCGGGGCTGCTACATATGGCGCTGTGGTTCCGCGCGCGAGTGATCAACCAACAGGAAGACTGGAGTGAACTGGAGACAATTGGTCAACAATTGCTGGAAAACGCAAAAGGGCGCGAGTGGCCAGGCGTTTATCGTATGTGCTCCTGGGCGGCGCAAAAACAGGATGCCTGGGATCGGCAACTGGATTATTTACAGCAATTACAGCAGCTTTTGATTAGCCGTGAAGAAGATATTCGCAATCTCCAGTGGGATATCATGGCGACCGCCAGCATCTTACAACAATGGGATCTGGTGCGTGCTATTGCAGCCGAGCTGGAAATAGAACTTACGGAAGGCGAAGGTTTTATCGACGAAAAATGGGGGTTATTGAACATCCGTTTCCGGGAAAACTTCGAATACCGCTATTACTATGCCCAGCGGATTGGGCCGGTAACGGCAAGGATTATAGAGCCGACTTACCGGACCGATTTCCCGCAACATGTTGATGAAATTGTCGTTTTCGATGCGGAAATGTTGAATACCCGACCAGAAGACGAAGAAGAGCAGAAGAATTTCACTCCGCTCTATGGGTGCCTGCAAACCATTATCCCGACCGGGTACGGCGAGTCCTGGTTCTGCGAAGGTGTTATGCCTGGTGAAGAACAGTTTAATACCTTCCGTGAGGCGCTCCGTGAACGAAACTGGTACTACTGGAGCAACAGTAATGATGACTATACGTTAACGGACAGTCATCAGGGAGAAGATGCACAGCCGCTGTCTGCGTTCTACTTTGTCATCAGTGCACCGCGTTCAGTTTCTAAAGGTGATATCGATAAGAGCCTGAGTGAATTGACCGCTGACTGGGAACATCCGTTGTGCTGGTGGCGTCTTGCCAAAGAAGCCGGTGCGAATGAAGAGAAGCATGCTGCTATTTCTGAACGTTATGGGATGTAATCGGGGCTTAAATAATGGGGAGCAGGAAACTCCCCCTCCGCAACGGCTGAACTGTTAATTAAATTAAGTTCTGCGATTTATATATTAAATTGCAGAGCTTATTCATTCTGTGAATTATATGTGTTTATTTATAAACAAAACGCGTGTAGTGACATTTTATTTTTTTTATTTATTATATTTACTCTCTTATTTATCTATTTATAAGGCAATTAAATGAAAAGGAATTTATTATCTTCCGCTATTATAGTCGCTATAATGGCTCTCGGTATCACTGGCTGTGATGATAAAAAAGCCGAAACAGAAACTCCCCCGCCCGCCAATAGTCAACCTGCCACACCAGCTCCTGAAGCGAAACCTACAGAAGCCCCCGTTGCAAAAGCAGAAGCTAAACCTGAAACACCTGCGCAACCGGTGGTCGATGAACAAGCGGTTTTTAACGAAAAAATGGATATCTATATCAAGTGCTACAACAAGTTACAGCTCCCTGTGCAGAACAGTCTGGCACGTTACGCTGACTGGCTGAAAGATTTTAAACAGGGGCCTACCAGTAAAGAGAGAACTGTTTATGGCATCTACGGCATCAGTGAATCCAATCTCTCTGAGTGTGAAAAAGGCGTAAAAAGTGCTGTGGCGTTAACGCCTGCGCTGCAACCTATTGATGGCGTGGCGGTGGGTTATATCGATGCTGCCGTGGCGTTGGGTAATACTATTAACGAAATGGATAAATATTACACCCAGGAAAATTATAAAGACGATGCGTTTGCCAAAGGGAAAACGCTGCACCAGACATTCTTAAAAAATATTGAAGCCTTTGAGCCTGTAGCAGAATCTTATCATGCGGCAATTCAGGAAATTAATGATAAGCGCCAGCTTGCGGAACTGAAAAATATTGAACAAAGAGAAGGGAAAACATTCAACTACTACTCTCTGGCGGTCATGATTTCAGCGAAACAAATTAATAACCTGATATCGCAAGATAAGTTTGATGCCGAAGCGACAATGAAGAAAGTGACTGAACTTGAAACGCTGGTGGCGCAGGCCAAAGAAGCGGATAAAGGCGGCATGAATTTCTCGTTCATTAATTCGGCAGATCAATATCAGCTCGAGGCTAAAAAATATGTTCGCCGCGTCAGAGATAAAGTCCCGTACTCTGACTGGGATAAAGAGCAACTTCAGGATGCAAACTCAAGTTGGATGGTCGAAGACTCTTTCCCGAGAGCATTACGCGAGTACAACGAAATGGTTGATGACTATAATCGCCTGCGCTAAACATTTTTGATTTTGCTGATCAATGTAATGTCGGATACGGCAGTGGACATCAGCCTGACTGAGCCAGCGCAACAGACGAGTTGCTAATCGAAGTGGCGGTGTTGTGCGGATACGGAAGCATATCAATTCATCGTTCCGGGGCGATGAAGCCCCGGCGTGAGAGATTACTGCCCGTAATAAGCATTCGCCCCATGCTTACGCAGGTAGTGTTTATTCAGCAGTTCGTTTTGCATGGCAGGAAGCTGCGGCGCGAGCTGGCGTGAGAACAGTCCCATATAGGCGCATTCTTCCAGTACTACGGCATTATGCACCGCATCGGCGGCATTTTTTCCCCAGGCGAACGGGCCGTGAGAATGCACCAGCACCGCCGGAATTTGCGCTGGACTCCTGCCGCGTTCTTCGAAAGTTTCAATGATCACTTCGCCGGTCTGGTATTCATACTCGCCGTTGATCTCCTTTGCGGTCATCAGGCGCGTGCAGGGGATGGCACCATAGAAGTAATCGGCGTGCGTGGTGCCCCAGGCGGGGAGATCCAGCCCGGCCTGCGACCAGATAGTGGCGTGGCGCGAGTGGGTATGCACAATACCGCTGATTTCTGCATAGCGACGGTAGAGTGCCAGATGCGTTGGCGTGTCGGAAGAGGGCTTTTTGCTGCCTTCCACCACCTTACCGCTGGCTATTTCAATCACCACCATATCATCGGCGGTCATCACGTCGTACTCGACACCGGAAGGCTTGATCACCATCCATTGTCGCGTTTCGTCTACCGCGCTGACATTGCCCCAGGTGAACGTCACCAGATGATGAGCGGGAAGCGCCAGGTTCGCCGCCAGCACTTCGGCTTTTAGTTGCTCTAACATATAAATCCGGCCTCCTGCATACGTGCTTCAATCCAGCGCCGCGCCTGAATAATTTCCAGCACCGGCTCATTGGCTTTTTCTGTCCACATCTCAATCAGGAATGAACCGCGATAATTCAGTTCATGCAGCGTTTTAAAGATGCCAACGAAATCAACGCAGCCTTCGCCAAACGGCACATCACGAAACTGACCAGGGCTTTGCTCTGTGACTGGTTGAGTGTCTTTCAGGTGAATAGCCGCGATACGGTCAATCCCCAATTTCAGTTCAGCGGGAACATCATTGCCCCAGGCGCTAAGGTTGCCGACGTCCGGGTAGACGGTGAACCACGGCGAGGCGAGCATTTCATCCCATTTTTTCCACTTGCTGATGGAGTTCATAAACGCGGTGTCCATAATCTCCACCGCCAGCATCACTTGCGATGCCGCCGCCTGTTCAACCGCCCACGCCAGCCCTTCAGCAAACCGTTGCTGTGTGCCTTCGTCATGGTCTTCGTAATAGACGTCGTAGCCCGCCAGTTGAATGGTACGAATACCGAGATCGCGTGCCAGACGAATCGCTTTGCTCATGATCTCCCGTGCTCGCTGGCGTACCGCCTCGTCACGGCTGCCAAAAGGAAAACGGCGATGGGCAGAAAGGCACATTGATGGAATGGCAACGCCTGTTTCGATCATCGCGGTGACCAGCGAAGCCCTTTGTGCGGCGCTCCAGTCAAGGCGCGCCAGACGCTCATCAGTTTCATCCACCGACATTTCGACAAAATCAAAACCGCAGCTTTTTGTCAGCACCAACCGCTCTGGCCAGGAGAGATTTTTTGCCAGTGCTTTTTCATAAATACCTAACGGATGATTACGCACGCGCGCCTCCCCAGATAGTATCGATTTGCGCATGGAAATCGGCAGCAACCTGTGTCGGATTTGCTGCGCCCGTCAGCGCTCGCCCGGCAATAAACGCCTTCACGCGGATATCTTTAAATAGCGGCAGGTCGGCAGGGGTAATTCCGCCGGTAATAGAAAGTTCGAGGCCGATATCAGAAAGTGCCTTCATACGTGCCAGATCGGTCTCGCCCCACTGCTGCCCGCTGGCCTGCGCGTCGCGACCACGATGATAAATCGCTTGTCGCACGCCAATTCGATACCAGTCGCAGGCGTCGTCCAGCGTCCAGTTGCCGAATAGTTCAATCTGAATTTCACCGCCGTAGCGTTGCGCCATCGCATGGCCTTTTTCTACCGTGGCGAGCGGTGCGGCGCAGATAATGGTCATCCAGTTGGCTCCCGCGCTAAACGCCTGTTGAGCGAGCGTTTCACCGGCGTCGGCAACTTTCCAGTCAGCGACGATGATTTTGTTCGGGCACTGTTCACGCAAGGCTCTCACCGCGCCAAGCCCTTCGTTTAAGCAGAGAATGGTGCCCGCTTCGACGATATCGACGCTGTCTTTTAACAGCGTCACGTCGCGCTGTGCGGCTTCAAGCGATGAGTGGTCGAGGGCCAGTTGTAGAAAAGGTTGGCTCATAAATGATGCTCCTTGATATGGACGTGATAGCCCTGAATTGCGGCAATTAAATGTTGATAGCGTTGATATTTTTGTTGGTAATGCTGATGTGCGGTCATGTCCGGTAGCAGTGTGCGTACCGGATGCTGCAAGCTGCGCTGGGCTTCATTGAAATTGCGATAAACCCCCGTACCGACGCGGGCGGCAAGCGCCGCGCCAAAACATCCGGTTTCTTCTACCTGCGGCAGTTCAATGCGTAAGCCGCTGACATCTGCCAGCATTTGCATCCAGACATCAGAATGCGCAGGGCCACCAGTGACGCGAAGGGTATGCACATCGGTAAAACGTTCACGCATCCGGTTGAGATGCGTCATGTGACTGAACACCACACCTTCATAAATGGCCTGCAACAGATGTGCGCGGGTGTGTATCGCCTGCATACCGTAGAAACCGCTGGTCATCTCGAGTCCGGCGTTGCTGCCGTACAGGAATGGCAGAAAAAAGAGAGTGCCATTGGCTTTTGGCAAGCTGGCAACGGCCTGGTTGATTTCATCAAATGAGATTCCTCCCCACTGCGCGGTAAACCATTCGAGATTGCCGGAGGAGGTCGGGCTGGCTTCGTGAACGATGAACTCACCGTCGTTGACGTAGCGGCCATAGACATACGGATGCGCTTCGCCGTCACGCAGACCTGATGTAATACCGCTGGTCACCGCCCAGGTGCCCATCACTGCGTTGAGGGTAAATTCGTCGTCGATCCCGGCGCAGAGCGCGGTGGAAACCACATCAAACAGACCGCCGACAACGGGCGTACCCGCTTCCAGACCGGTCAATTCGGCTGTCTGAGCGGTGATTTCCCCGCAAATTTCGGCTGAACCGACAACAGGCGGCAGGGCGTGATTGATTTCACTGATCCCCAGCCAGTCGGTGAGGCGTGGGTCATATTGCCCGCTGCTCATGTTGTAGAGATTGGACTCCGAAATATTGCTCTCTTCGCAGCCTTTTACGCCGGTTAAACACCAGCGCAGGTAGTCATGTGTCATCATCACGCAGCCAATTTGTGCATAGCGTTCTGGTTCGTGCTCTTTCAGCCAACGTAGCAGCGACACAGGATGCCCGGTCCACAGCGTTTGTCGGGTCAGTGGGTAGAGCTTTTCCGGTACGTCTTCTTCCTGCCAGCGACGAACGATTGCCATCGCCCGGCGGTCAGAGGATAAAATGGCGTTACCGAGCGGGTTGTTATTTTTATCTAGTAGAAACAATCCCTTACCTTGTGCTGAAATGCCGATGCCGACAATTTGAGCACCACTGACACCGGTATTTGCAAGCAGATCGCGAATGACGGAAGTGCAGCATTGCCACAGTTCTGCCATATCGCGCTCTACCCAACCTGGCTGCGGGCTTAATGCGCACAGCGGCAGGCGCTGCACGCCCGCCTCCCGGCCTTCGCGGTCATACAGTCCGGCTTTTAGCCAGCTACCGCCACAATCTAACCCCAGCCAGTATTGCGTCATGGTTTATTGCACCTCATCCACGGCTTTCAGCAGATCAGCACCCTGCGGAACATCTTTAACAAACATGTCGCGGATCTGAGTACCCAGGGCGTCGCTAAAGGCTTTGCGGTCAAGATCGGTGATGACTTCTACACCGGCGTCTTTCATACCGTCGATGATTTTTTGCTGATCTTCAGCAACCAGTTTGCGCTGGTAGCTACCCGCTTCTTGCGCGGAGGAGACCAGAGCTTCCTGCATCTGCGGGCTTAAGCCATCAAACTTCGCTTTGTTGATCACCACCAGAAGCGGTGAATAAGCGTGATGTGTCAGAGAAAGGTGCTTTTGTACTTCGTAAAATTTTGCTGACCAGACGACGTTGATCGGATGCTCTTGCGCGTCGATGGTGCGAGTTTCCAGGCCGGTATAGACTTCAGCAAATGGCATCGGGATTGGGTTGGCACCGAACACTTTAAATGCGGCGATATTCATCGGGCTGTTGTTGGTGCGAATCTTCAGTCCTTTCAGGTCTGCAGGGGTTTTTACCGGCGCGCGAGAGTTAGTCACATCACGCCAGCCGTTTTCCCAGTACGCCAGTACTTTCAGTCCTTTGCCTTCGAGGGAGGCTTTCAACTCGTCGCCCACTTTGCCATCGAGGGTTTTATGCGCGTGGGCGGTATCGCGGAACAGGAAAGGTACATCCAGCAGGTTTATCACGGGTGAGAGTCCCGCAAAGTTATTCGAGCCGGACATCTCCATATCAATGGTGCCACCGCGCACACCACTGATCATCGCCTGTGCATTGCCGAGGGTACTGTCCGGGAACAGTTTTAATTTCAGCTCACCTTTGGTTTTCTCTTGCAATAATTCATTGAATTTTTTTGCCGCAATATGTTGCGAATCGGTTTGTGATGTTTCATAACCGAAACGTAATGATTGTGCCGCCAGAGAAGATGTACTGAATGTAGCCACTCCGGCAATTAATAAAGCGTAGGTTACAGAACGTAATTTCATAATATTTTCCTTTTAGCTCATCCATTTTAGTGGGGCGGTAATTAATTCTGGGATAAAAATAAATAATGCTAACAACATGAATAAAACCATGACGTAAGGCGCAACGCCTTTTACAGCATCGTCAAATTTAAGCTTCGCAACACCGCATATGACGTTAAGTACGTTACCAACCGGGGGCGTAATTAGCGAAATTGAGCAGTTAATAATAAACATAATGCCAAAATAGACAGGATCTATTCCCGCTTCTTTTACTAATGGCATTAATACCGGCGTAAGAATTAATACGGTAGGAGTTAAATCCATGACTGTACTGATCACCATAATGGCGAGCATAATTACGATGAATAATAAGCGAGGCGAGTCAACCAACGGTTGTAATAACTCCGATACCATCATCGGCAGTTCAGCAATGGTGATTAGCCATGCGGATACCGCTGCGGAAGCCACCAGGAACATCACCACGGAAGTGGTTTTCGCCGCGTTAACCAAAACATGGTAAAGCGTGGCGAACGTCATTTCGCGATAGACCACCACCGAGACAAACAAGGCGTAGAATGCCGCAACCGCGCCAGCTTCTGTTGGTGTGAATAATCCCGAACGGAAACCGCCAATAATAATTATTGGCAAAAAGAGTGCCCAAATACCGGAAACTAAAGATTGCCAGACTTCCCGCAGCGAGGCTTTCGGCTGGCAAGGCAGGTTTAGCCGTTTTGCCTGCCACCACCAGGTAATCATCAGCGTGATGCCCATCATGATGCCCGGCGCAATGCCAGCCATAAACAGTTTGCTGATGGATAACCCACTGGAGACACCGAAGATAATGAGTGGAATAGATGGCGGAATAATGGCCGCGATAATACCGCCCGATCCGATAAGCCCGGCGGCGCGGTTTACCGGATAGTTGGCCTGACGCATCATCGGTACCAACAGTGCCGCGACGGCAGCGGTATCGGCAACCGCAGAACCAGAAAGGCTTGCCATGATCATCGCAGCAAGAACGCCGACGTAACCCAGACCTCCCGGTCTGTGGCCTACCAGTTTCATCGGCAAGTCGACAATACGTTGCGACAGGCCGCCCGCGTTCATGATCTCACCCGCCAGTACAAAGAAGGGGATGGCTAACAGGGAGAAGCTGTCTGCACCATTGACCAGTGTTTGCGCCAGAATTTGCACATCAAAGATATCCATCCAGAACATCAATGAAATGCCACACAGTAATAATGCCCAGGCGATGGGAATACCAATGGCGATAGCCCCTAACAAACTGACAATAAATATAAGGATTGTCATCGTCAGGCTCCTTGTTGGTTTCGGCTGGGGGCACTTGTTAACTGCCGGTATAAATGGCGCAATTCCAGCAATGCGATAATCAGGCTAGTGGGGATTGCGGCGGCATACATTAAGCCAACAGGTACGCCGAGAATGGGCGATAAGTTACTCCAGTCTTGCGCTGTTTTTTCTATTGCCCCCCAGGCCAGGCCCAGGCAAAGCAATAAAATAAGCGTATGGGTTAGCAGCGAAACACGTTGTTGATTAGTGGGTGAGAGTTTTTCGACTAAGAAAGTAACCTGTACATGGCTGTTGTCCATAAACGCCACGATAGCGCCAATAAATGTTAACCAGACAAATAAAAGTCGGGATAATTCATCAATCGATAATATGCTTGTGTGAAATCCATATCGAAGAATTATATTAATAAAAATAATACAAGACAGTATTGCGATGATGACCGCAAGAATGCCTTCGAGCATCCGTTTCATAACGAGTCCTTCTTGTTATGTCATATGTTTTCATTAATTAATGTTGTAGGTATTCGTAATAATTATTGGAAACGACTAATTAGAGATTTAATGCGATATATGAGTGAAACGATTTAACGACATTCATTCATAGAGTGAATGCCGTTACGTAATATTTCGATACGGTGATGAACATCAGCAGTAGCATGGATTTCTAATAACTTGATGCCAGAAAATTGCAATGTTGATGGTTCTGCCACATTAAATAACTCGCTAACATGTTTTGTGGTCATCAGGCTTTGCGGGCAGAAAGGAGCGAATGGCGCGTGTAAGTCTTGCCATTCACCATATTCTCCGTTGAGTGTTGTTCCTGAGAACATCAGCGCACCGAGTTTCCCGGCCTGTTTTGCCATCAGGGCATGGGTAAGCGGTAATGTGGTATTGCGTCCTTCAATGGCCGAACGTGCCCAGTTGATACAGACGCTGATGTCATAATCAGCAATGACATCCAGAACATTTTCTAACGGCAAAAAACCTTTACGCGGAGCGGGGGAGGTCATGGCGTCGCAGTGTTCCAGCACCAGTTTGCACGGCCAGTCCCAGTTGGCGATTTCTTTCAACGAGCGGGCAAAAGCGTCTGTCGCTTGCATAACATTGGGATTGGTTGCTAATGGTGCAGCCTGGATCTCAAGTGCGAGCACTTTATTAGCCGGTAATGAGTTGATTTTATTGAACAGGTGGCGGTAGTACGCCACGCACGCCTTGCGTTGTTCTTCGTCGCTGGAGGCGAGACCAAAACCGTTGTTTTCGCTGCGGCGACGCATGGTTTCCATTACTGCGGTGACGACAAATTGCCAACTCTCTGGCGTATGACGGAGTAACCATTGATCGCCAAGAGGATGGAAATTTTCCAGGCAGGGTTGTTCCAGACCGCGAATATCAGGGGTCTCTGATAATTGTCGCCAGAATTCCTTCTCTTCCTCTTCACTTCTTTGGTGAAAAGAAGGTGCACAGGGATACGCGCCGATAATATAACCGGCATTATTCGCTTTCATTTTGTGCTCCAGTAATAACTTTTTTATAAAGCAGAGAGGGCTACTTTAACCACGATTTTCCGTATTGCCGCTGGGGCATTTTTATTACATGCCGGGCGGTGAACATCCTGCGGGAAGAAAATAGCGTAACTACCCGGTATCATTTCGATAAATGACTCATGCTCACTGTCGTGATAAAAAATAATATCGCGCTGTTCTAATAGATATTCGCTGACTTTATTATTTCCGGTATCAATGGCTACACCTATTTTCTCTTCGCCCCGCGCCAGGAACTGAATGTCCAAATAGCGACGATGAACTTCAGGGCGGTTTTCTACTGCTTCGCGAGTGGTTAAATCGATAATCTGCGCATAAATATTTTTACCGTCGATTTCAACAACGCCCGGTTCCAGAGCATTGAAATTGGTGGTGCGCAGAAAACCGAGTGCCTTTTCGATGGCAGCGGGTAAAAGGCACGGATTAGGCTGCGTGATATGTCCAAATATCATGGTCTGTCTCCTTATAACGCCTGGATTTTTGCCCACACGCTGTCATCAACCGTGATGCCGTTACGGCGGTTTTCTGCCAGCAGGGTGGTAAATTCGTGGCCTGGTAAACGAATTGCCTGGTTTTCGTCAGCACGCTCGGCGGTGGTAACGTAATCCATGATGCGTTGCAATTTGGCGTCGCGGGTGGTGCCGTCGATCAGTTTGTCCACTTCGATGGCGATGAAGATTTGTGAGATACCGTATTCGTCGCTGTTATCTTCGGTTACTTCGGCAACGGAGGCACCGTCGGAAAGCAGAGTGGCGATCATATCCAGCACAATCGACATACCGGACCCTTTCCAGTAACCCATCGGTAAAATGCGGCGATTTTTCTCGATTATGCCAGGTTCTTTAGTCAGATTGCCTTCATCGTCAAAGCCACCATCAACCGGTAACTGACGACCCGCCAGACGGTTAACCTCTAACATGCCGTAGGAGAACATCGACATATCGACCATGGTGATCGGCGTGGAAGGAATGGCGACGATTAATGGGTTGGTGCCAATACGACACTCTTTCGCACCCCACGGTGGCATCACCGCGATAGAGTTGGTCCAGCAGATGCCGATATAGCCTTTTTCCGCTGCCTGCCAGCCGTAGCTGCCTCCGCGCATCCAGTGGTTGGCATTGCGTAACGCTACCAGACCAATCCCATGATGTGCAGCCAGTTCAATGGCGCGATCCATCATCTTTTTCGCCGTCAGGTTACCGATTGAGCGCTGGGCATCCCACTGCTCAATTGCCCCAAGGCTGGTGATACGTTTGGCCCCGGCGTCAGGGATGATATCGCCATTATCCAGTTGTTGGATAAAACGCGGGAAACGGTTAACGCCGTGAGAATAAACGCCGGATTCGGTGGTACGGGCAAACATTTCTGCACAGGCATCGGCGGTTTCGCTGTCAACGCCGCGTGAAACTAATACCCGGTTAAAGGCTGCTTTTAACTGCTCAAATGTCACTTTCATCCCTGGTTTCCTTGTTTTTTTGAACGCTTTTTTAGCTTAAAATTCCACTATGCGAAATTTGATTTCAAATATATCGATCACTTTTTAACAAAGCAATCTGATTGATGATTTTCAAAAATCATAAAAATCAAAAAGTTATAATTTATCTGTTGAGATCGTGAACTGCGACACACTTTGCGCTACCATCAGGGCGCGCCAAAAAGGGGAGGTAAGCGATGGGAAAAAAAGAGCACGAGATAGCGCAGGATAAAGAGCGGCCTGCCGGAAGTCAGAGCTTGTTTCGGGGGTTGATGTTGATTGAGATCCTGAGCAACTACCCAAACGGTTGTCCGCTGGCGCATCTCTCGGAACTGGCTGGACTGAATAAAAGCACCGTCCATCGCTTATTGCAGGGGTTACAGTCCTGTGGCTATGTGACCACCGCGCCCGCAGCAGGCAGCTATCGCCTGACGACCAAATTTATTGCTGTCGGGCAAAAGGCGCTGTCATCGCTAAATATCATTCATATTGCTGCGCCGCATCTTGAGACGCTGAACATCGCCACCGGTGAAACGATTAACTTCTCCAGCCGCGAAGATGATCACGCGATCTTGATTTATAAACTCGAACCTACCACCGGTATGCTGCGAACCCGCGCCTATATCGGTCAGCATATGCCGCTCTACTGCTCTGCGATGGGTAAGATCTATATGGCATTTGGTCACCAGGATTACGTGAAATCGTATTGGGAAAGCCATCTGAATGAGATCCAGCCGCTAACCCGCAATACCATTATCGATTTGCCCGCGATGTTTGACGAACTGGCGCAGATTCGTGAAAGTGGAGTGGCGATGGACAGAGAAGAGAATGAACTCGGTGTTTCCTGTGTTGCTGCACCAGTATTTGATATTCACGGACGGGTGCCGTATGCCGTATCTATCTCTCTTTCTACGTCGCGTCTGAAACAGGTGGGGGAGAAGAATCTCCTGAAACCACTGCGTGAAACTGCCCAGGCTATCTCCAATGAGCTGGGATTTACCGTCCGGGAGCAGGGCGTGATCACATAATATCCGGGATAAGTGACAAAACTGTAACAATCCCTTTGTTGGATCAAAGCAATAATGGCGCGCTTTCTGGCACGCTGCGGTTTTAGTGCAAAGGAGTGATCATGAACCGGTTTATTATTGCGGATGCGACGAAATGTATCGGTTGCCGTACCTGTGAAGTGGCCTGCGCAGTGTCGCATCAGGAGAATCAGGATTGTGCTGCGTTGTCACCAGGCGAGTTTATTTCGCGTATTCGTGTCATCAAAGACCATACCTGTACCACGGCAGTAGCCTGTCATCAGTGTGAAGATGCGCCGTGCGCGAATGTCTGCCCTGTGGACGCGATTCGCCGCGAACATGGACATATCTTCGTGGAACAATCACGTTGTATTGGCTGTAAAAGCTGTATGCTGGCATGTCCGTTTGGTGCGATGGAAGTCGTTTCATCGCGCGCAAAGGCGAGGGCGATTAAGTGCGATCTCTGCTGGCATCGGGCGACGGGACCGGCTTGTGTTGAAGCCTGCCCGACACAGGCGTTGCAATGTATGGATGTCGAGAAAATCCAGCGTCAACGACTACAGCAGCAACCTGTTTGAGACGTTATTCCGGCGCTTCTCAACGCCGGAATAACGTATTAATCAGAGGGTTGGCAAAGCGCGCTTTGTTTATGCCGGATACAGCCTGAACACCTTACTCGGCCTACAAAATCACACAAATTCAATATGTTGTATAATTCGTGTGGGCCTGATAAGCGTAGCGAATCAGGCTATTTTGCGTTTGCCATCAGTCTCATTAATGGCTTTCAACCCAGGCGCGTTCAATCTCTTCCGCCAGAATCTTCACACCCGCCTCAATTTTTTCCGGTTCCGGCACGTAATTCATGCGCATACATTGATGCGTGTGTGGCCACGGTTTATCCAGCCCGGGGAAGAAATTATGCCCCGGCACCATCAGTACACCGCGCGCTTTCAGGCGCTGATAAAGCTGCTCGGTGGTAATCGGCAAATCCTTAAACCATAGCCAGAGGAAGATTGCCCCTTCAGGTTTATGAATCAGGCAGCGATCTTCCGGTAAATAGCGGCGAATGATGGCGATAGTTTCCTGAACACGCTGGTAGTAAAACGGTTTAATCACCGTTTCTGACAGGCGCAGCAGGTCGTTACGCTTAATCATTTCACACATCATTGCCGGGCCAATACCGCCAGGTGCGAGGCTGATAATGCCGTTCATATTGGTGATGGCGGTAATGATTTTTTCATTGGCGATGATAATGCCGCAGCGCGAACCCGGCAGACCCAGCTTGGAAAGGCTCATGCACAGCACGATATTCGGATTCTACAGCGGGCGCGCTTCGCTGAAGATGATGCCAGGGAACGGGACGCCATAAGCGTTATCAATCACCAGCGGAATGCCGTGCTGATTTGCCAGCGCATCTAGTTTCAGCAACTCTTCATCGGTTATTACATTGCCTGTTGGGTTCGTCGGTCGGGAGACGCAAATCATCCCCGTTTCTTCGCCAATGTGCAGATGCTCAAAATCGACGTGATATTTAAACTGACCTTCTGGCAGCAGTTCAATATTTGGGCGCGCAGAAACGAACAGATCTTCTTCCAGTCCGGCGTCCGCGTAGCCAATGTATTCCGGAGCCAGCGGGAACAGCACTTTTTTGATCCGTCCATCGGCACGGCGTCCGGCAAACAGATTAAATAAGTAGAAAAACGCGCTCTGGCTGCCATTTGTTAGTGCAATATTCTGTGGTTCGATATCCCAACTTAGTTTCTCACGTAGCATCCCGGCAAGTAGCGACAGTAGCTCCGTCTTTCCTTGTGGGCCGTCGTAATTGCACAGCGCATCCGTTGCTTTACCGCTTTCCAGCATGTCGGACAGCAGTGTCTGGAAGTAGTCCTGCATTTCCGGGATCTGCGCCGGGTTTCCGCCGCCGAGCATAATTGCGCCGGGTGTGCGTAAACCGTCGTTTAGATCTTCCATCAGCAGTGTAATGCCGGAGTGGCGGGTAAATTTGTCACCAAAAAGGGAGAATGTCATAGCGGGATATCATTCGAACTCTGAAGCAAGGAAAGTAACAATAACGCTACATTTGCCAGGGTGCAAATCGGGCTTCTGCAAGAGGTTGGCGTGTTATGCTGAGTTTTTTATTTATGCTGGCATTTTATACTAAAAGGTGGCTTCCCGGCATACTGCAAGCGGGAAGCCGGAAAAGTTACGGTTGCCCCGCCCAGACGACCATCACTTTATCGTCGCCGTATTCACGGACGAATCCATAACCTTGTTTCAGTGACAATGCGGTGTGTTTACCCGCACCAATGGCTGGATGCTGTGCGCGGAACTGGCCGATGCGTTGCCAGTGCGCAACGCTGGTGGCAGATTTACCGCTAACATCCTGCCTGTTCATATCCGAACGTGTGCCTTGCAGCGGATCAGAACCAGTGGCACCGAATGGACGCGAGGACTCATCGCCATAAAAGATTTGTACCGCACCTGGCGCCAGTAACAATAACTCTGCGGCTTTATCGCCCCCTTCGCGGAACAAGCGGGTATCGTGTGAGGAGAGGTAGCTCAGCACGTTGAAATCCTGTAGTTTCTCTGCCATTTGCTGCCAGGTCGTATCCATCTGCGCCAGGCAACCGACCGCTTTCGCTGCCTGCTCCTGATAATCGAAATTGATCATCGCGTCGAAGCCGTGGTGATAGTAGTCACTTTTCATCACGCCGTGACCCCAGGCTTCGCCAGTCATCCAGAAAGGATTGTCATCTAACGCTTTTCCAGGGTTAGCGCTCTTCCACTCTTTCAGGGCGGCGCTGGCCTGGGTTTTCAGTTGCTGCCAGGCTGGCAACTCAACATGTTTGGCGGTATCGACCCGAAAACCATCAATACCGTAGTCGTGAACCCATTGGCTTAACCAGTGGGTTAAATAATCGCGAGGGGTAAAGCCGTCGACAGATTTTGCGTGAGTATCCGGTTTGTTTTTATAGAACACCGGCAGACCAGAAGCAGTGGTAGATTCTGTTTTGATATCCGGCAAAAAGGCCAACGACATGGTGAGATCGTCGAATCCTGGATTGTCGTAATCACCGATATCCGTTCTGATCCAGTTTTTTCCCCACCATTTATCCCAGCCAGCTTTGTCGCTGAAATTAATGTAATCGTTGAAGCTATGCCAGGTTTGCCCGGCTGCGGGTTTCCAGTCGCTCCAGCGGTTGCCCAGCGTTTTTTGTAACTCGTCGCCGGAAAGATACAATGCGCCAAACTGATACTCCTGCATATCCGCCAGCGTGGCATAGCCGGTATGGTTCATCACCACATCAAAGAGAATACGGATACCTCGCTGGTGCGCGCCATCAACCAATGCTTGCAGATCGGCTTCGTTGCCCATATTGGCATCAAGATTCGTCCAGTCCTGGGTGTAGTAACCGTGGTAGGCATAATGTGGGAAATCGCCTTTTGTACCGCCGCCAACCCAGCCATGAATTTGCTCAAAGGGGGCGCTGATCCACAGGGCATTGACGCCCAGTTGCTGGAGATAATCCAGTCTGTTGGTCAGGCCACGTAAATCTCCGCCGTGAAAAGTACCAATTTCCTCCATGCCATCTTTATGACGACCATAGCTCTGGTCGTTGCTGGGATCACCGTTTTCGAAACGGTCTGTCAGCACAAAGTAAACCGTGGCGTTATGCCAGTTGAAGGGGGCGGACGTGTCGGTTTCTGCCCGTTCCAGCAGCAGCAAGCCATTACTGGTGGCGGCAGGTTGTAACGTTATTTGACCGTTCTTCACCGTCGCGATTTGTTGGCTGTAATAATCACGGATTACCGTACCTTCCGGGAAGGTAGCGCTGACATTAAGCGTCAATGGCTGTCCATCCCATTTTGGGCATTCATGGATCTGGTTTGCTATTGGTTCGGCAGTGTTTTGGATCGAAATCATCAATGTTGGCGTGCCGGAGCGGGTGTCTATTTGCAGCTTATATTCACCATCTCTGAACAATCGCCATTGTGGCGGTGTGTTGTTACAAGGTTGCAGAGAAAGCATCTGATTGAGTTTTATTGCATTCGCAGGCTGCCAGCATTGTTGATTAAAATTCAGCGTCAACGAACGCGTACCTTTGGTCAGCGGTGCGTGGCTGACAAATGTTCCTGTGCTCTCTTCAGTAAAGGTGGGAAATCCCTGAGAAGTCCAGCCAGCGGCAACGGCAAAGCCGGGAATGAGTGTCAGAAAACAGACGGCAAGTTTCATAACGGATGAGTCCTTGTTGCTGCGAATTTCACCAGTTTGCCAGTGATAATACTGGTAAAACTCCTCCCTGATGAGGATTGCGCCAGGATGAGACGAAAGGGGGAGTATTTCACCTGAGATTTAAGCTTATTTTTTGCGATAACCCCCACATTTTCTGCGATTTAGCACCAATCTGAACCATTACCGCGTGACATAGTTTCAGATTTGGACTATTCCTTGGGGTGCTCTTGGCCGCTATTTTTGATATGATTTGAGATTCAACTCTCAAATTTGGGAAAAATATTGCTCTAAATAATTCGAGTTGCAGGACAAAACACCGAGGGTGTTTTGAACAGCGTTTGCGCAGTACATGCAACTTGAACTATGACGAGTATAAGGTGTTTGAATGATTAAATCCGATCAGGAGACCTGATGATTTTGACTCCCATACGACGATATGGGGCGATGATTCTTATGTTACTCACTCTGGTGTTTTCGAGTGAGGTGTTAGCGAAGACGCATACAACAACAGCGAGTCAGAAGTCCCATTTAACTAAAGCTAGTAATAAACAGGTAAGCAGTAAACAAGAGTATTCTCGCAATAGTGCAAAGAGCAGTTCACTTCCTGATTTGCGAAAATACCCTTCCGGAACACCAAGAAAAAAAGCGTTTCTCCGGACCGTGATGCCCTATATTACCAGCCAAAATGCTGCCATTACGGCGGAACGTAACTGGCTGATTTCAAAACAATACCAGGGACAATGGTCACCTGCAGAGCGTGCGCGTTTGCAAGATATCGCCAAACGCTACAAGGTGAAGTGGTCTGGTAATACGCGAAAAATCCCGTGGAATACGCTGCTTGAACGTGTAGATATTATTCCTACCAGCATGGTGGCGACGATGGCTGCGGCAGAAAGCGGTTGGGGTACGTCAAAACTGGCGCGTAGCAACAACAACCTGTTCGGCATGAAATGCATGAAAGGGCGTTGCACCAATGCACCGGGTAAAGTGAAGGGATACTCACAATTTAGTTCTGTCAAAGAATCGGTGAGCGCCTATGTCACTAACCTGAATACGCACCCGGCTTACGCTTCGTTCCGTAAATCGCGCGCGCAATTGCGTAAAGCGGATCAGGAAGTTACCGCTACAGCGATGATTCATAAGCTGAAAGGTTATTCAACGAAAGGGCAGAGTTATAACAACTACCTGTTCGCGATGTACCAGGATAACCAGCGGTTAATCGCCGCACATATGTAATTGCATTCCTTTCAGCCTTATCCGACTTGTTGGTCGGATAAGGCTTTTGCTCTGCGTCAGGTGGCTGTGCAACATTGCCTGATGCGACGTTAACGCTTCTCATGATGCCTGACCGCTTTTTCACTCTCGCTACAGCATTACCTCGCTATTTACATCGCGATACTCTTTAGGCGTCGTGTCATACGCTTTTTTAAATACAGAGTAGAAATATTGCAGCGATGGATAACCGCACATTTGCGATATCTCGTTGATCGACAAGGTAGTAGAAATCAGCAGGCTGCGCGCTTTCTCCAGCTTCTCGGCATGAATCATGGCGTGAATGGTTTCACCCACCTCTTCTTTAAAACGCTTCTCAAGATTGGAGCGCGATATGCCAACTGCATCGAGTACCTGATCCACTTTTATGCCTTTGCAGGCGTGATTGCGGATGTAATGCATGGCCTGAATAACAGCGGGGTCGGTCAGCGAACGGTAATCCGTAGAGCGCCGTTCAATAACGCGTACAGGCGGAACCAGAATCCGCTGCAACGGCATCTTTTCTTTATCTAATAACCGATGCAGAAGTTTTGCCGCCTGATAGCCCATTTGCCGCGCGCCCTGGGCGACAGAAGAGAGGGCGACACGCGAAAGATAACGGGTCAGTTCTTCGTTATCGATGCCAATCACGCATAATTTTTCCGGTACGGGAATATGCAAATGCTCGCATACTTGCAGAATATGCCGCGCTCTGGCGTCAGTGACGGCAATAATCCCTGTTTGCGGTGGTAGCGTTTGTAGCCAGTCGGCCAGTCGGTTTTGCGCGTGCTGCCAGTTCTCTGGCGCGGTTTCCAGCCCCTGATAAACGACTCCGCGGTACTTTTCCTCAGCAACAAGCTGGCGAAACGCATATTCGCGTTCGGCTGCCCAACGTTTGCCGCTAGATTCCGGCAAACCGTAAAAAGCAAAGCGGTTAACGCCTTTCTCTTTTAAATGCAAAAATGCGCTTTCAACCAGCGCATAGTTATCGGTGGCAATGTAATGTACGGGTGGGTAACTTTCTGCCAGGTGATACGAACCACCAACTCCGACAATAGGGACGTCGACATCAGCCAGCGCCTGCTCGATTTGTGTATCATCGAAGTCGGCTATGACGCCATCTCCTAACCAGTCCTTGATTTTGTCAATGCGGGCGCGGAAATCTTCTTCAATGAAAATATCCCATTCCGATTGTGACGCCTGTAAATATTCCCCTACGCCTTCTACTACCTGACGATCATAGGCTTTATTAGCATTGAACAGTAATGTGATGCGGTGACGTTTAGTAAACATGGTTCTTTTCCTGCTGAATCATGCAAAAAACTCAAAACCGGCAATAAGTTACCGGCTTTGAGAAAATTTTTATCAAAATCAGGAACGGCGTTTGGTTGCGGAGTCCATCCATACTGCCAGCAACAGAATCGCACCTTTGACGATATACTGCCAGAAGGTTGGTACATCCATCATACTCATACCGTTATCCAGTGAAGCCATGATGAATGCCCCCATTACTGCTCCGGCAACACTCCCCACACCACCTGCCAGACTAGTACCGCCAATCACGCAGGCTGCAATCGCGTCCAGCTCAGCGATATTACCCGCAGAAGGTGAACCAGCGCCAAGCCGCGAACTAAGAATTAACCCGGCGATGGCCACCATCAAACCGTTGATAGCAAATACGGCAAGTTTGGTGCGTTCAACGTTAATTCCAGAGAGTCGCGCGGCTTCCAGATTGCCACCGATAGCGTAAATGCGTCTCCCAAAAGCTGTTCGTGTTGCCATAAACATTCCTCCGAGCAACAGCAACGTCAGCAGCAGAACAGGTGTGGGAACGCCACGGTAATCATTCAGCAGCCAGATTGCACCTAAAACGATAATGGCGGTTAATGCCTGGCGACCGACTACTGCTGTAGATGCCGGGGACTGCAAACCCAAAGCCTGACGGCGCATTCTTCCGCGCCACTGCCAGCCGACAAAAGCCATTAAGCCAAGCGCGCCGATGATGAAACCGGTGCTGGCTGGTAGATAGCTTTGCCCAATTTGTGACATCGCGGCGCTGGTGGGTGAAACGGTCGTACCATTGGTGATGCCAATAAGGATGCCGCGAAATGTCAACATGCCCGCCAGGGTGACAATAAAAGAAGGTACTTTGCGATAAGCTACCCACCAACCATTCCAGGCACCGAGAAGCAGCCCCAGTACTAACGTAACAATGATGGTGAGTGGCAGCGGCCAGCCTAACCAGACGTCACAGATAGCGGCGACGCCACCTAGCAACCCCATCATGGAACCGACCGAGAGGTCGATTTCAGCGGAAATAATGACGAACACCATCCCTACTGCGAGGATGCCAGTAATCGCGGTCTGACGGAGCAAGTTGGATACGTTACGGGCGCTTAAATAGGCACCGTCAGTAGTCCAGGTAAAGAACAGCATGATGGCGATGATTGCAGCAATCATCACGAAGACTTGTAAATTCAGTGATTTCAGCACAGAGAAGCCACCGGATGTCGGTACGGCTAATTTCACTTCAGACGGATTGCTTTTCGACATGATGTTCGCTCCTCAATGCGGCTTCCATCACCTGCTCCTGAGTCAGGTTATGATTTATCAGGTTGGCTTTTAATTTTCCTTCATGCATCACCAGTACACGATCGCTAAGACCAAGCACTTCAGGTAATTCAGAAGAGATGACAATAACGGCGATGCCTTGCTGGACGAGTTGGTTAATTAATTTGTAGATCTCGTATTTCGCGCCAATATCGATACCCCTGGTGGGTTCATCAAGAATGAGAATACGCGGGTTGAGCAACAGACAGCGTGCGAGGATCGCTTTTTGTTGATTGCCGCCGCTCAAACGTCCAATAGCAAGTTCCGGTGACGACGTTTTCACTTTGAGTTGCTGGATTGATTCCAGAATGCATTTTTGTTCTGCAGCATCATCAAGTTGGCTAATACCACTGGTAAATTTGTTGAGTGCGGCGAGGGTAATATTTTTGCCAACTGCCATTACCGGAACGATGCCATCGCGCTTTCTGTCTTCCGGCACCATCGCAATACCCTGAGCGATGGCTTGTTGGCAATTACGAATATCTACCTGTTCACCATCGATAAATATTTTCCCTTCCCACTGTCCGGGCCAGACGCCAAACAGACATTGGATGGTCTCGGTGCGCCCGGCGCCGACTAACCCTGTAATACCCAGTATTTCACCGCGTTTCAGAGAAAAAGAAACATCGTTAACCCGTTTAATATGACGATTAACCGGATGCCATGCCGTCAAGTGCTCAATGCGTAATATTTCATCACCAGTGGTATGTGGTTCGTTAGGGTAAAGTGCTGTTAATTCTCGCCCTACCATCATAGTGATAATATCGTCTTCGCTCATTCCGGTTGCATCGCGGGTTCCTATATGCAGACCATCGCGAATAACGCAAATCGTGTCGGAAATTGCTTTGACTTCGTTGAGTTTGTGCGAGATATAGATGCAGGCTATGCCGTGTTGTTGCAGATCGCGAATAATATCCAGTAAAACCGTAGTTTCCAGCTCGGTTAATGAGGCTGTCGGTTCATCGAGAATTAACAAACGTACCTGTTTATTTAGCGCCTTGGCAATTTCAACCAGTTGTTGTTGCCCAAGCCCTAAGTCGCCAACGCGGGTATCTGGTGAAATGGATAAACTGACTTGTGCTAATAGCTTCTGGCAGCGTAGCGTCATCAGGTCATAATCCATAATACCATTATGGGTTATTTCATTGCCCAGAAAGATATTTTCCAGCACGGTCAATTCTTTCACCAGCGCTAATTCCTGGTGAATGATGGCGATACCTTTTTGTTCGGTATCGCGAATATGGCTCGCCTGGATTACTTCACCTGCAAAAATAATTTCACCTTCATAACTACCAAAAGGATAAATTCCGCACAGCACTTTCATTAATGTTGATTTACCCGAACCGTTCTCACCACAGAGTGAGACGATTTCGCCAACGCTCAACCGCAAACTGACGTTATCAATTGCCTTCACCGTGCCAAAGGTTTTGGTAATGTTCTTCATTTCAAGTAGATAAGACATAACGACTCCACCTAAACCAATCAATTCACGCGGCATGGAGAGAAATCACACCCCCGGCCAGCGCCGGGGAGGTAACGCTTAAAGCTCGCTCTCTTTGTGGAATCCGTCTTTAATTACCGTATCCTTGATGTTGTTTTTATTCACATCGATAGGTGTCAGCAGGCGGGATGGAACATCTTTCAAGCCATTATTTAACGTAGTATCTGCTTTCGGTTCCTGACCATTGCCCAACTCAACGGCAATTTCTGCCGCGATATTTGCCAACAAAGTAATAGGTTTATACACCGTCATGGTTTGCGTTCCCGCGGCAATACGTTTAACTCCCGCGAGATCCGCATCCTGGCCGGAAATAGCCACTTTCCCTGATAAACCTTGCGCGCTTAATGCCTGAATTGCCCCACCGGCGGTAGCATCGTTTGAAGCGACAACTGCATCAATTTTGTTATTGTTAGCTGTCAGCGCGTTTTCCATAATTTTTAGCGCATTTTCTGGTAACCAGCCATCAACCCATTGGTCGCCAACGACTTTAATTTTTCCTGAATCAACATAGGGTTTTAATACTTTCATTTGCCCGGCGCGGAACAGTTTGGCGTTGTTATCGACCGGGGAGCCGCCCATTAGGAAATAATTTCCTTGCGGGACGATATCGACCAGGGCTTTTGCTTGCAGTTCACCGACTTTTTCGTTATCGAAAGAAATATAAAAATCGATATCCGCGTCGTTAATCATGCGATCGTAAGCTAATACTTTAATACCCTCTTGTTTGGCTTCTTTTACAACGTTACTTAATACCTGACCGTTATATGGAATAATGACGAGAACATCGACGCCCCGGTTAATCATGTTTTCAATCTGCGACATTTGGGTTTCTTCATTGCCATTTGCAGATTGCACGAATACTTTCGCACCGAGAGATTCCGCTTTTTTCACAAAGATATCACGATCTTTTTGCCAGCGCTCAAGACGGAGATCATCAATTGCCATTCCTATTTTGACTTCTTTGGCGTGCGCCGCGACGTTTGTAAGCAGGAGTGAGGTGCAAAGGGTGAGTAAAATATTCTTTATTTTCATGGTGTAGAGGCCTTCTTTTGTTAGAGGACAGCTTTAATAAGTAACAATCACCGCGATAAACGTAATCAATTTTTAGCAACTAAACAGGGGAAAACAATTACAGATTTTTATCTTTCGATTACGATTTTTGGTTTATTTCTTGATTTATGACAGAGATCTTACTTTTGTTGCTTAATTGTACTTGTTGCATTTTTCTCTTCGAGGAATTACCCAGTTTCATAATTCCATATTATTTTGCGAGCTAGCGCACACTTGTGAATTATCTCAATAGCAGTGTGAAATAACATAATTGAGCAACTGAAAGGGAGTGCCCAATATTACGACATCAACCATCACACGCGGCATTACCTGATTATGGAGTTCATTATGCAAGCCTATTTTGACCAGCTCGATCGCGTTCGTTACGAAGGTCCAAAATCCTCTAACCCGTTAGCATTCCGTCATTACAACCCCGACGAACTGGTGCTGGGCAAGCGTATGGAAGACCACTTGCGTTTTGCCGCCTGCTACTGGCATACCTTCTGCTGGAACGGAGCGGATATGTTTGGTGTAGGCGCGTTTAACCGTCCGTGGCAGCAACCTGGCGAGGCATTGGCACTGGCGAAGCATAAAGCTGATGTCGCATTCGAGTTCTTCCACAAATTACATGTGCCATTTTATTGCTTCCATGACGTGGATGTTTCTCCGGAAGGCGCGTCGTTAAAAGAGTACATCAATAACTTTGCGCAAATGGTTGATGTGCTGGCTGGCAAACAAGAAGAGAGCGGTGTGAAATTGTTGTGGGGAACCGCTAACTGCTTTACTCATCCTCGCTATGGCGCGGGCGCGGCGACGAATCCAGATCCCGAAGTCTTTAGCTGGGCGGCAACTCAGGTTGTTACCGCGATGGAAGCGACGCATAAGTTGGGCGGTGAAAACTATGTATTGTGGGGCGGTCGTGAAGGTTATGAAACTTTACTGAATACTGACCTGCGTCAGGAACGTGAACAGCTTGGTCGCTTTATGCAGATGGTTGTTGAACATAAACATAAAATAGGCTTCCAGGGCACATTACTTATCGAACCGAAACCGCAAGAGCCGACTAAACATCAATATGACTACGATGCCGCGACGGTCTATGGCTTCCTGAAACAGTTTGGTCTCGAAAAAGAAATTAAACTGAATATTGAAGCTAACCACGCGACGCTGGCGGGTCACTCTTTCCACCATGAAATTGCCACCGCCATTGCGCTTGGTCTGTTCGGCTCAGTCGATGCTAACCGCGGCGAAGCGCAGCTTGGCTGGGATACTGACCAGTTCCCGAACAGTGTGGAAGAGAACGCGCTGGTAATGTATGAAATCCTTAAAGCAGGCGGTTTCACGACCGGCGGTCTGAACTTTGATGCCAAAGTACGTCGTCAGAGTACTGATAAGTATGATCTGTTCTACGGTCATATTGGGGCGATGGATACGATGGCGTTGGCATTGAAAATTGCAGCACGCATGATTGAAGACGGCGAATTGGATAAACGCGTAGCGCAACGTTATTCCGGTTGGAATAGCGAACTGGGTCAGCAAATCCTGAAAGGCCAAATGTCACTGGTGGATTTAGCAAAATATGCTCAGGAACATAATCTGGCTCCGGTGCATCAGAGTGGACGCCAGGAGCAGTTGGAAAACCTGGTAAATCATTATCTGTTCGACAGATAACGGCTAATTGCGCAGTCTCAAGCCCGGTTATCGGTAGCGATACCGGGCATTTTTTTAAGGAACGATCGCTATGTATATCGGGATAGATCTTGGCACATCGGGCGTAAAAGTTATTTTGCTCAACGAGCAAGGTGAGGTGGTCGCTTCGCAAACGGAAAAACTGACCGTTTCGCGTCCGCATCCACTCTGGTCGGAGCAAGATCCGGAACAGTGGTGGCAGGTGACTGATCGCGCGATGAGAACCCTGGGTGAGCAGCATTCTCTGCGAGACGTTAAAGCATTGGGTATTGCCGGGCAAATGCACGGTGCAACTTTACTTGATGCTCAACAGCGGGTGCTACGTCCTGCCATTTTGTGGAACGACGGGCGCTGTGCAGAGGAGTGCGTTTTGCTGGAATCGCGAGTTCCGCAATCGCGGACGATTACCGGCAACCTTATGATGCCCGGATTTACTGCGCCTAAATTGCTGTGGGTTCAGCGGCATGAGCCGGAGATATTCCATCAAATCGACAAAGTATTATTACCGAAAGATTATTTGCGTCTGCGTATGACGGGGGAGTTTGTTAGTGATATGTCTGATGCGGCTGGCACCATGTGGTTGGATGTCGCAAAGCGAGATTGGAGTGATGTCATGCTGGAGGCTTGCCAGCTATCTCGTGATCAGATGCCAGCATTATACGAAGGCAGCGATATTACTGGCACTTTGCTACCCGAGGTTGCAAAAGCGTGGGGAATGGCGGCGGTGCCAGTTGTCGCGGGCGGCGGTGATAATGCGGCAGGTGCGATTGGTGTGGGTATGGTGGATGCCAACCAGGCAATGTTGTCGTTGGGAACTTCGGGGGTTTATTTTGCAGTAAGCGAAGGGTTCTTAAGCAAGCCGGAAAGTGCTGTACACAGCTTTTGTCATGCTTTACCGGAGCGTTGGCATTTAATGTCTGTAATGTTGAGTGCGGCATCGTGTCTGGACTGGGCGGTGAAATTAACCGGCATGGGTGATGTTCCCGCTTTAATTACTGCAGCGCAGCAGGCTAATGAGAGTGTCGATCCTGTCTGGTTTTTACCTTATCTTTCCGGCGAGCGTACGCCGCACAATAACCCACAGGCAAAGGGCGTTTTCTTCGGTCTGACCCATCAGCACGGCCCCGCGGAACTGGCGCGTGCCGTATTGGAAGGCGTGGGGTATGCGTTAGCCGATGGTATGGATGTCGTACATGCCTGCGGCATTCAACCGCAAAGTATTACATTGATTGGTGGTGGCGCACGTAGCGAGTACTGGCGCCAGATGCTGGCGGATATCAGTGGTCAGCAACTAGATTACCGCACAGGCGGCGATGTGGGGCCTGCATTGGGCGCAGCGAGGCTGGCTCAGATTGCGATGAATCCAGATAAATCACTCGCTGAACTGTTACCACAACTGCCGTTGGAACAGTCGCATCAGCCGGATGCACAACATTATGCTGCTTATCAGCCACGACGAGAAACTTTCCGTCGTCTCTATCAGCAACTTCTGCCGATGATGACATAATATTTTCCCCTGTCTTATGTGACGGGGGATAATTCACAACTATGTATATTTATAATTTATTAATTTTTTATATGAATTTATTCTGAAAATCATTTGTTAATGGTGTTTTTCAGTTTTGTCTTTTGTTGGTTACTCGTAATGTATCGCAGGTAGATATGGAGATCGTTATGAAAACCTCAAAGACTGTGGCAAAACTATTATTTGTTATCGGGGCGCTGGTTTATCTGATTGGACTATGGATCTCATGCCCATTGTTAAGCGGCAAAGGCTATTTTCTTGGCGTGTTAATGACGGGGACTTTTGGCAACTATGCCTATCTGCGCGCAGAAAAACTTGGGCAACTGGATGAATTCTTTATTCGTGTCTGCCAGTTAGTTGCGTTAATCACTATCGGTCTTTTGTTTATCGGTGTTTTAAATGCGCCCATTAACGCGTATGAGATGGTGATCTATCCGCTCGCCTTTTTCGTCTGCTTGTTTGGTCAAATGCGCTTGTTCCGCACGGTATGATCGACATAAAGCTCTTAATGATTCAGGAATGAAAGGAAATCTGTGATGGAAAACAAAATATCAACCTATTCTCCAGCATTCGGTATTGTGTCATGGATAGCTCTCGCAGGCGGTATCGTTACCTATCTGTTAGGGCTATGGAATGCAGAGATGCAGTTAAATGAAAAAGGGTATTATTTTGCCGTGTTGGTGTTAGGGCTGTTTTCGGCAGCTTCCTATCAAAAGACCGTTCGGGATAAATATGAAGGCATTCCTACTACGTCTATTTATTATATGACCTGCCTGGTGGTCTTTATCATCTCTGTCGCTTTACTGATGGTAGGTCTGTGGAATGCAACGTTATTACTTAGTGAAAAAGGTTTTTATGGATTGGCCTTCTTTTTAAGCTTGTTTGGTACGGTAGCGGTGCAGAAGAATATCCGTGATGCCGGAATCAACGCATCAAAAGAAACGATGACTGTGCAGGAAGAATATAGCGAATAACCCACGTAAGCCCGGTCACACTGACCGGGTTTTTACTTAACTCACTAATCTGTTTTTGTCGATTCGTTGCACCAGCACAGAAAGTAACAAACTTGCTGCCAGCGTCGCGCAAAAGATCCAAATAATATCCAGTATTGGCCAGTTTTTAAGCTCAATACCACCGGTACGCAGCGCATGGATAATCAACGCGTGGAATCCGTATATACCTAAAGAATGGCGGGATATCAGCCCAAGCCCGCGAATAGTGTGCGTATCCAGAGTATTTTTTACCAGAGTCAGTAACGCGATTGCGCAGATAAAAACCATCGGTCCACAGTAAAGATACCAGGTATCGGCAAAGTTTCCGCGCCACTGTAATTCATATAATGTCCCACGAGAGATAATAAATACTCCCGCTATAAACAGTGCGGCACTCATCCACGATAGAGATTTATGTTGTGTGTTCATCATCCCAATGGCGCGGCCCAGCATGCCATACAGGATGTAGTAAAAAGTATCGCCATTGATATATAAGTTAATTGGTAACCATTCAAAACCGTCGATCTTCTGGGGCACTGTGTTTGGGTTGGCGATGATGCCAATCACCACCATTAGCACCAGCAACATTTTACCGCTGATGTTTTTTACCTGAACCAGTGGCGAAACCAGATAAATCACCGCAATCGCGAAGAAAAACCATAAGTGATAAAACACCGGTTTTTGCAGCAGTTTTTTCAGCGATAACTCCACATTGATGGAGGTAAACAGCGCAATGTAGAGCAGTGCGACGACGCTATAAAACAGCAGACACAAGCCGATACGCAAGAAATGACGCGGTTGGGCGCTACGTTCGCCAAAAAAGAGATAGCCGGAAATCATGAAAAATAGCGGCACGCTGACACGAGAGGCCGAATTTAGAACATTCGCGATATCCCAGGTTACAGGGCTAACATTATGGGCATTGGTCACATACCAGGTAGTGGTATGAATCATCACCACCATTAAACAAGCTATCCCTCGCAGGTTATCAATCCAATAAATTTTGGGCTGCATCTGTGTCTCTGTATCTGGTTAAAAAAAGTCTGACCGATAAATCATTCGGCTGATGCACTGGAATAATCTGAGTTTGATCACTACATCTTAGAGATGCTTGAGAAAATTTATAAGATCCAGCCACTATACCGATATTAATAATAAGACTCACCTGCAAACCAGACGGTAATTTAACGATGATGAACTATTTCTTTCCGGCAATGACGCTCATTGTGTTAGTGGGATGTTCGGCACCACCACCCGAACAGAAAGCGCAACGGGTAAAGGTTGAACCGCTGCGTTCGTTGAATATGGAAATCTTGTGCAAGGATCAGGTGGCAAAACGTTATAACACTGGCGAGCAAAAAAACGACATCATCGCGTTTGAACAGTTCCAGGGGAGCTATGAAATGCGCGGTTATACCTTCAGGAAAGAACAGTTTGTCTGTTCTTTTGACGTGGATGGCCATTTTTTGCATCTTTCCATGCGTTAAGCGCAGCCTTTTTCCCGTTTCGTACTGTATATCTTCCATCCAGCGGGTATACTGATCCCTTCCTTTAAATCCACACGTATCCAGCACGAAATAATATGCAAAAGTTTGATACCAGGACCTTCCAGGGCTTGATCCTGACCTTACAGGATTACTGGGCTCGCCAGGGCTGCACCATTGTTCAACCATTGGACATGGAAGTCGGCGCGGGAACCTCTCACCCAATGACCTGTCTGCGCGCGCTGGGGCCAGAACCGATGGCGGCTGCTTATGTTCAGCCTTCTCGTCGCCCGACCGATGGTCGTTACGGCGAAAACCCCAACCGTTTACAGCACTACTATCAGTTCCAGGTGGTGATTAAGCCATCACCGGACAATATCCAGGAGCTGTACCTCGGTTCTCTGAAAGAGCTGGGCATGGATCCGACTATCCACGATATCCGTTTCGTGGAAGACAACTGGGAAAACCCGACGCTGGGTGCCTGGGGACTGGGCTGGGAAGTGTGGCTGAACGGCATGGAAGTAACGCAGTTCACTTACTTCCAGCAGGTTGGTGGTCTGGAGTGTAAACCGGTTACCGGTGAGGTCACCTACGGTCTGGAACGTCTGGCGATGTATATTCAGGGCGTAGATAGCGTTTATGACCTGGTCTGGTGCGACGGCCCGCTGGGTAAAACCACCTACGGTGACGTCTTCCATCAGAACGAAGTGGAGCAATCCACCTACAACTTCGAATACGCGGATGTGGACTTCCTGTTCACCTGCTTCGAGCAGTACGAGAAAGAAGCACAGCAATTGCTGGCGCTGGAAAATCCGCTGCCGTTGCCAGCCTACGAACGTATTCTGAAAGCCGCCCACAGCTTCAACCTGCTGGATGCGCGTAAAGCCATCTCTGTCACCGAGCGTCAGCGTTACATTCTGCGCATTCGCACCCTGACCAAAGCAGTGGCAGAAGCATACTATGCTTCCCGTGAAGCCCTCGGCTTCCCGATGTGCAACAAAGACAAGTAAGAGGCGGCCATGTCTGAGAAAACTTTTCTGGTGGAAATTGGCACTGAAGAGCTGCCACCAAAAGCACTGCGCAGCCTGGCAGAGTCCTTTGCTGCGAACTTTACTGCGGAGCTGGATAACGCCGGTCTCGCACACGGTACTGTTGAATGGTTTGCTGCTCCGCGTCGTCTGGCGCTGAAAGTGGCTAACCTTGCGGAAGCACAGCCTGATCGTGAAATCGAAAAACGTGGCCCGGCAATTGCCCAGGCATTTGACGCCGAAGGCAAACCGAGCAAAGCTGCAGAAGGTTGGGCGCGTGGTTGCGGGATCTCCGTTGACCAGGCTGAGCGTCTGACTACTGACAAAGGTGAATGGTTGCTGTATCGCGCTCACGTGAAGGGCGAAAGCACCGAAGCGCTGATACCGAACATGGTAGCTACTTCGCTTGCGAAATTGCCGATTCCGAAACTGATGCGCTGGGGCGCAAGCGACGTACACTTCGTGCGTCCAGTTCATACTGTGACTTTGCTGCTGGGCGATAAAGTCATTCCGGCAACCATTCTGGGTATTCAGTCCGATCGCGTGATTCGCGGCCACCGCTTTATGGGCGAGCCGGAAATTACTATCGATAATGCCGATCAATATCCGGAAATTCTGCGTGAGCGCGGTAAAGTCATCGCTGATTACGAAGAACGTAAGGCGAAGATTAAAGCCGATGCCGAAGAAGCCGCGCGTAAGATTGGCGGTAACGCTGACTTAAGCGAAAGCCTGCTGGAAGAAGTGGCTTCGCTGGTGGAATGGCCTGTCGTTCTGACTGCGAAATTTGAAGAGAAATTCCTCGCGGTGCCGTCTGAAGCACTGGTTTACACCATGAAAGGTGACCAGAAATACTTCCCGGTGTATGCGAATGACGGCAAATTGCTGCCGAACTTTATCTTCGTTGCCAACATCGAATCAAAAGATCCGCAGCAAATTATCTCCGGTAATGAAAAAGTCGTTCGCCCGCGTCTGGCGGATGCGGAGTTCTTCTTTAATACCGACCGTAAAAAACGTCTGGAAGATAACCTGCCGCGTCTGCAAACCGTGCTGTTCCAGCAACAATTAGGTACGCTGCGCGACAAGACTGACCGCATTCAGGCGCTGGCTGGCTGGATTGCTGAACAGATTGGTGCTGACGTCAACCACGCGACCCGTGCGGGGCTGCTGTCCAAGTGTGACCTGATGACCAATATGGTCTTCGAGTTCACTGACACTCAGGGCGTGATGGGTATGCACTACGCGCGCCACGATGGCGAAGCGGAAGATGTGGCTGTCGCGCTGAACGAGCAGTATCAGCCGCGCTTTGCTGGTGATTCTCTGCCGTCTAACCCGGTGGCCTGTGCGCTGGCGATCGCTGACAAGATGGATACTCTGGCTGGTATCTTCGGTATTGGTCAGCATCCGAAAGGCGATAAAGACCCGTTTGCGCTGCGTCGTGCGGCACTCGGCGTGTTGCGTATTATCGTCGAGAAGAACCTGAACCTCGATCTGCAAACGCTAACCGAAGAAGCGGTGCGTCTGTACGGCGATAAGCTGACCAACGCTAATGTGGTCGATGACGTTATCGACTTTATGCTTGGCCGTTTCCGTGCCTGGTATCAGGACGAAGGTTATACCGTCGACACCATCCAGGCCGTTCTGGCGCGCCGCCCAACTCGTCCGGCAGATTTCGATGCCCGTATGAAGGCCGTATCGCACTTCCGTACTCTGGAAGCAGCGGCAGCACTGGCGGCAGCGAATAAGCGTGTATCCAACATTCTGGCGAAATCTGACGAAGTCCTGAGCGATCGTGTGAACGCATCTACCCTGAAAGAGCCGGAAGAAATTAAGCTGGCGATGCAGGTGGTTGTACTGCGCGACAAGCTGGAGCCATACTTCGCTGAAGGTCGTTACCAGGATGCGCTGGTCGAACTGGCTGAACTGCGTGAACCGGTTGACGCCTTCTTCGATAAAGTGATGGTTATGGTTGATGATAAAGATCTGCGTATCAACCGTCTGACCATGCTGGAAAAACTGCGCGAATTGTTCCTGCGCGTTGCGGATATTTCGTTGTTGCAGTAATAACTCCTTTAATAAGAAGCCTGCCAGATTGGACTGCACCCCAAAAGTTGGACACCCAACTGATTAAGGTGCAGTTTTTTATGGCAAAGCCAAAATATTCTCTCGAAACCAGATTAGCTGTCGTTAATCATTATCTTGCCGGACACGATGGCGCACGTCGTACCGCTGAACGTTTTGGTGTTGAAGAAACACTTGTGCGACGCTGGGTAAGAGCCTGGCAACTCCACGGTATTGATGATATTACATGGAAAAATGACCGCCACTCTCCTGAGTTTCGACTGACGGTTGTTCTGAAGGCTCTGAGTGAAGAACTTACCATGCGCGAGGCCGCCGCACGGTTTAATATCTCAAATGAATCCGTGGTCCGGCACTGGGTGAAGGTTTACAAAGACACCGGTGAAGAAGGACTTCTGAACATAAAACCAGGTCGGAGCAAGGACATGACAAAACCTCAAAAAACACCTCCAATTACCGATGCAGAACTGGAAAAGTTATCTCCCGAAGAACTGCGGGCGGAACTCCGTTACCTTCGCGCAGAGAATGCCTATCTAAAAAAGCTGAAGGCCTTAGTTCAAAGCGAGAAAAACGGCAGAAAGCCCGGATAATCAGTGAGCTAAGGCTTAAGCATGCGCTCGGTGATCTTCTGCGTGCAGCGGGTATGTCCCGCAGTACGTGGTATCACAATATGAATGCCCTGAAGCGAGTGGACAGGCATGCCGGACTGAATGAACTGAGGAAGGCGATAGAGGACTATATCCATTATTATAACAACGAGCGGATCAGCCTGAAATTAAAAGGCCTGAGTCCGGTAGAATACCGAACCCAGACCCTGAAAGCCGCTTAACATGAACTGTCCAACTTTATGGGGTCAGTCCAAGACAAATAAAAAAATCCCCGCCAATTGGCAGTAATGCCGATCAGTTAAGGATCAGTTGACCGATCCAGTGGCTGTGTAAAGAATCCGGAAACGCTCACTCGTTTCCGGATTTTTTTATGCTCATTGGACAGGCCCTTGATTTGGTATCCCGTTACGATTCTCTGCGTAACCCACTGACTTCTCTGGGGGATTACCTCGACCCCGAACTCATCTCTCGTTGCCTTGCCGAATCAGGTACTGTAACGCTACGCAAGCGCCGTCTTCCCCTCGAAATGATGGTCTGGTGTATTGTTGGCATGGCGCTTGAGCGTAAAGAACCTCTTCACCAGATTGTGAATCGCCTGGACATCATGCTGCCGGGCAATCGCCCCTTCGTTGCCCCCAGTGCCGTTATTCAGGCCCGCCAGCGTCTGGGAAGTGAGGCTGTCCGCCGCGTGTTCACGAAAACAGCGCAGCTCTGGCATAACACCACGCCGCATCCGCACTGGTGCGGCCTGACCCTGCTGGCCATCGATGGTGTGTTCTGGCGCACACCGGATACACCAGAGAACGATGCAGCCTTCCCCCGCCAGACACATGCCGGGAACCCGGCGCTCTACCCGCAGGTCAAAATGGTCTGCCAGATGGAACTGACCAGCCATCTGCTGACGGCTGCAGCCTTCGGCACGATGAAGAACAGCGAAAATGAGCTTGCTGAGCAACTTATAGAACAAACCGGCGATAACACCCTGACGTTAATGGATAAAGGTTATTACTCACTGGGACTGTTAAATGCCTGGAGCCAGGCGGGAGAACACCGCCACTGGATGATCCCTCTCAGAAAGGGAGCGCAATATGAAGAGATCAGAAAACTGGGTAAAGGCGATCATCTGGTGAAGCTGAAAACCAGCCCGCAGGCACGAAAAAAGTGGCCGGGGCTGGGAAATGAGGTGACAGCCCGCCTGCTGACCGTGACGCGCAAAGGAAAAGTCTGCCATCTGCTGACGTCGATGACGGACGCCATGCGCTTCCCCGGAGGAGAAATGGCGGATCTGTACAGTCATCGCTGGGAAATCGAACTGGGATACAGGGAGATAAAACAGACGATGCAACTGAGCAGGCTGACGCTGAGAAGTAAAAAGCCGGAGCTTGTGGAGCAAGAGCTGTGGGGTGTCTTACTGGCTTATAATCTGGTGAAGATATCAGATGATTAAAATGGCAGAACATCTGAAAGGTTACTGGCCGAATCAACTGAGTTTCTCAGAATCATGCGGAATGGTGATGAGAATGCTGATGACATTGCAGGGCGCTTCACCGGGACGTATACCGGAGCTGATGCGCGATCTTGCAAGTATGGGACAACTTGTGAAATTACCGACAAGAAGGGAAAGAGCCTTCCCGAGAGTGGTAAAGGAGAGGCCCTGGAAATACCCCACAGCCCCGAAAAAGAGCCAGTCAGTTGCTTAACTGACTGGCATTACGCCAATTGGCAGGGATCTTAGATTCTGTGCTTTTAAGCAGAGATTACAGGCTGATTACGTTACCAGCTGCCGGGCCTTTAGCGCCGCTTTCGATGGTGAAGGACACTTTCTGACCTTCGTCCAGAGATTTGTAACCATCGTTCTGGATAGCAGAGAAGTGTACGAACACATCTTTAGAGCCATCGTCAGGAGTGATGAAGCCGAAGCCTTTGTCAGCGTTGAACCATTTTACGATACCAGTCATTTTACCGGACATAGTGTATTACCTTTAATAATTAATTGTGCCTTTCGGCGTTATGGCGTGCTTTACAGATTTTTGAAGCGTTAAAGGAAATGTGCACTACGAGGGGTATCAACGATAACTCTTGAAGGGACTTGCCTTACTACACTGCTTTAATGGTCTGTACGTCAAACCGTTGAGTGCATTAAGCCACGCATTGGGTGGTGATGCAACATTTATTTTTCAAATTTATGATTAATCGTTCAGAAAGCGGCCCTGTCAGCAGGACCGTCATCATCAAAAAAGGGAATAAAAACCTATTCCATCAACTGCTTACTTAATGCCGGGTTGGCTTGAATCAGGCGCATAAGTTTTAGTTCGGCACTGGAAGGCTTCACGCGTCTGGATTCCCATTCCTTTACCATGGCAACAGATACGCCCAAAACCCGGGCGAAATCATCAATTTTTAACCCTGTCCCTTTGCGTAATTGCTCAATTTCGGTACAAGGTGTTGGTCTGTGTGTCAGGGTAATTTTCTGTGTTTCATCTTTAAAAACAATCTGTTCCAGGCTACTCAACAACTCATGCATTGGATCTTTATATTCCATTGAAAACTCCTCAAATCACACTGCGGGATCGTGAATTTCATCGAAGCTTATTAAGAATAGTCGGGAAAACAGGCATAGCGGGGAGAAGTTAGACATGCTTTGAGTGTGATTCGATTCAGCCCGTCAGTCACCGTGACTTATAGTCACCTAACGATCTGATATATGCAGATATATCTCGTACTGGCCGTGATTTGTAAAGATTTCGAAAATCTGGCCTCCCAACGAGAAGGAAAGTCCTGGCAACAAAAACACAATGGCAATATCAATTTTTAACAATGAAACAACAAATTAACCTTACTTCATTTTCTCCATCATTTTCCCAGGAAGATTATACATAAAGGGTATCCTGTAGGCCTGTCCTGGACTATCCTTGTCTGCGTCAGACACGCGTGTGTCGTTGTGCGCTTTTTTTGGGTGAAAGGAGTAAGAAAATGGCGACAGGAAAGTCCTGCTCTCGCTGGTTTGCGCCTCTTGCGGCGTTATTAATGGTAGTTAGCCTGAGTGGGTGTTTTGATAAAGAAGGCGATCAGCGTAAAGCGTTTATCGACTTCCTGCAGAATACTGTGATGCGTAGCGGTGAACGTCTACCAACCCTGACTGCCGATCAGAAAAAACAATTTGGTCCTTTTGTCTCTGATTACGCGATCCTGTATGGCTATTCCCAACAGGTTAATCAGGCGATGGATTCCGGTCTGCGTCCGGTTGTAGACAGCGTTAACGCGATTCGTGTACCGCAGGATTACGTCACGCAAAGTGGTCCACTGCGTGAAATGAACGGTTCTCTGGGCGTACTGGCGCAACAATTGCAAAATGCGAAGTTGCAGGCAGATGCCGCGCACTCTGCGCTAAAACAAGCTGACGATCTGAAACCGGTCTTTGATCAGGCATTCACTAAAGTGGTGACTACTCCGGCCGATGCCTTGCAACCGCTGATTCCAGCGGCACAAACCTTCACGCAACAACTGGTGATGGTTGGAGACTACATTGCTCAGCAAGGTACTCAGGTGAGCTTTGTATCGAACGGCATTCAGTTCCCGACTTCCCAGCAGGCAAGTGAATATAACAAACTGATCGCGCCATTACCGGCACAGCATCAGGCGTTTAATCAGGCCTGGACCGCAGCAGTAACTGCAACCCAATAAACGGTAAAAGCCCGAGAAGTTATCGGGCTTTTATCTACGCAGTCGCGGCTTAGCCCGCGACGTGCGGATTCACACAGTTCTTCTCAACCTTCCCCAGCAACGCATTAATCAAATTATCCACGGCACAGGCAGCCATGCCATAACGCGTCTCATGAGTGGCCGAACCAATATGCGGTACTGCAACGACATTGGTCATTGATAGCAACGGTGAATCTACGGGCAATGGCTCTTGTTCGAAGACATCCAGCCCGGCGGCGTGAATTTCCCCTTTCTGTAATGCGGCAATCAGTGCATTTTCGTCAACTACCGGCCCACGCCCTGCATTAATGAAGATGGCGGAAGATTTCATTTTGGCGAATTGTTCAGCGCCAAACAGGTGATGAGTTTCTTCAGTTAGCGGCAGGATCAGGCAAACGAAATCTGATTCTTGTAACAATGTATCCAGATCACAGTAGCGGGCGTTAAAGCGTTCTTCAGCTTCTTTATGATGGCGACGAGCGTTATAAAGAATTGGCATGTTGAAGCCAAAGTGCGCACGTTGCGCCAGCGCCATTCCGATCCGTCCCATTCCGACAATCCCCAGTGTTTTATGGTGAACATCAGTGCCGTACCAGTCCGGGCCGATATTGGCGGTCCATTCGCCCGCTTTTACGCGCTCCGCGACTTCCACAACCCGACGCGCGGTACACAGCACCAGCGCCATCAGCGTATCGGCTACTGTTTCCGTTAATACGGTTGGCGTATGCATCAGCAGGATTTTCCGGGCATTAAGCGCATCGACATCGAAATTGTCATAGCCGACAGAGATAGTTGAAGTGGCACGCAGTTTCGGCATCTTTTCCAGCAACGTGGCATCAACATTCTCATTTGAACCCAGTAGACCTTCAGCTTCGGCAAAAATCGCCGCGTTTTGTTCGATGGTCTGTGGATTGAGATTTGCCACCTGGTGAACGATGAAATGCTCTTGCAGGCGTTGCAGTAAATCATCAGGTAAGGCTTTGTAGAGGATAACGGACGGCTTCATTCTTCTCTCCATTCACTGATAAGGCGATCACCTTAGCCTGAAAAATGAAGCAGGAAAACCGAAGAATGCCAGGTGATTTCTTCGTCACCTGGCATGACAGTGATTACAGCGGGCTTAACGTAATTTCTACGCGACGGTTTTGGGCTTTGCCTTCTGCGGTGCTGTTGCTGGCGATTGGGTTAGCCGGGCCAAGACCTTGGGTACGAATACGGCTGGCGTCCACGCCCTGGGTGATCAATGCGCTGGCAACGGAATCAGCACGCTGCTGGGACAGACGCATATTCAGGTCGTGACCACCAGTGCTGTCGGTGTAGCCAATCACGTTAACCGCCGTTTTTGGATACTCTTTCAGCACCATTGCAACGCCGGTCAGGGTGTTAGCACCTGCTGGTTTCAGGGTGGCGCTGCTGCTGTCAAAGGTCACGTTGTTCGGCATGTTGAGGATAATGTTATCTCCGCTGCGGGTTACGCTAACACCGGTGCCGCGCATTTTGTCACGCAGTTTCGCTTCCTGCACATCCATGTAATAACCAACACCGCCGCCCAGTGCCGCACCTGCCGCTGCGCCAATCAGCGCACCTTTACCGCGATCTTTCTTCGAAGAAGAGAGAGCGCCAATACCCGCACCAACGAGAGAGCCCAGACCTGCACCGATAGCAGATTTACCTGCTTCGCGTTCGCCGGTGTAAGGGTTAGTTGTACAACCAGATACCGCCAGAGCGCCGCTGACTACGGCAGCAATAAGATAAACACGTTTCTTCATTGTTAATCCTTAATAACCTTTTTATTCTTGGTCACGGGTTTCGTGGCGGGAGATTATGCCGTGTGAACATGAAGATTATTCCTGGGAATACTCGGAAATTTGTAAGTAATATTTAACTGCTCAATACATCTAACCTTTCAGGAGCCTTCGGTTTGGCCATCTCATCCTCACGTTATTCCGTTCTTACTGCCGCCCACTGGGGGCCCATGTTGGTTGAAACCGACGGTGAAACAGTCTTCAGCTCGCGTGGTGCGTTAGCCACAGAAATGGAAAATTCCTTGCAGAGCGCGGTTCGTGACCAGGTTCATAGCAACACGCGAGTGCAATTTCCGATGGTGCGCAAAGGTTTCCTCGCATCGCCAGAAAAACCACAAGGCGTTCGCGGGCAGGATGAATTTGTTCGTGTGAGTTGGGATGAGGCGCTGGATCTCATCCACCATCAGCATAAACGCATTCGTGAGGCTTATGGTCCGGCATCGATTTTTGCCGGTTCCTACGGTTGGCGTTCAAACGGTGTGCTGCATAAAGCGTCAACCTTGTTACAACGCTATATGGCGCTGGCAGGCGGTTATACCGGCCATCTGGGCGATTATTCAACCGGCGCGGCACAGGCGATCATGCCGTATGTCGTGGGTGGCAGCGAAGTCTATCAGCAGCAGACTAGCTGGCCGCTGGTGCTGGAAAATAGCGACGTGGTGGTGCTGTGGAGTGCTAACCCATTAAACACGCTGAAAATTGCGTGGAATGCGTCCGATGAGCAGGGACTTTCTTACTTTGCCGCACTGCGTGACAGCGGGAAAAAGCTGATCTGCATTGATCCAATGCGATCGGAAACCGTCGATTTCTTTGGCGATAAAATGGAATGGGTCTCTCCGCATATGGGGACTGATGTGGCGCTGATGCTGGGGATAGCTCACACGCTGGTGGAAAACGGCTGGCACGACGAGGCATTTCTGGCGCGTTGCACCACAGGTTATGACGTCTTCGCCTCTTATTTGTTGGGCGAGAGTGATGGCATTGCAAAAAATGCCGAATGGGCCGCGGAGATTTGCGGTGTTGGCGCAGAGAAAATCCGCGAGCTGGCAACTATTTTCCACCAAAATACCACTATGCTGATGGCTGGATGGGGAATGCAGCGCCAGCAGTTTGGTGAGCAAAAACACTGGATGATAGTCACGCTGGCGGCAATGTTAGGGCAAATCGGCACGCCCGGTGGCGGTTTTGGTCTTTCTTACCATTTTGCTAATGGCGGCAACCCGACCCGCCGCGCTGCGGTGCTGCCTTCCATGCAGGGCAGTTTGCCGGGTGGCACTGATGCGGTAGATAAAATCCCCGTAGCCCGCATTGTCGAAGCATTAGAAAACCCTGGCGGCGCTAACTTCACCCATCATCAGGATACTCATCGTCTGATTCGCGCCTGGCAAAAACCGGAGCTGGTGGTGATATCGGAATGTTTCTGGACGGCGGCGGCGAAACATGCCGATATCGTCCTCCCTGCGACTACGTCGTTTGAGCGTAACGATCTCACTATGACCGGCGATTACAGCAATCAACATCTGGTGCCGATGAAGCAAGTGGTGCCACCGCGTGGTGAAGCGCGTAATGATTTTGATGTTTTTGCTGAGTTAAGTGAGCGCTGGGAGAAGGGCGGCTATGCCCGGTTTACGGAAGGGAAGAGTGAGCTGCAATGGCTGGAAACGTTCTATAACGTTGCGCGGCAGCGTGGAGAAAATCAGCAGGTTGAAATACCGCCGTTTGACGAGTTCTGGGAAGCCAATCAGTTAATTGAGATGCCAGAAAATCCAGACAGCAAGCGGTTTATCCGTTTCGCGGATTTTCGCCGCGACCCGCAGGCACACCCATTAAAGACGACCAGTGGTAAGATTGAGATCTTCTCGCAGCGCATTGCGGATTACGGTTATCGGGATTGTCCAGGCCATCCGATGTGGCTGGAACCCAATGAGTGGTGGGGCAACGCCGAAGCAGAGCAGTTGCAGGTACTTTCAGCCCATCCGGCGCATCGCCTGCACAGTCAGTTGAATTACAGTTCACTTCGCGAATTGTATGCGGTGGCAAACCGTGAGCCTGTCACCATTCATCCTGACGATGCAAAGGCACGCGGCATACAAAATGGCGATACTGTTCGGTTGTGGAACTCGCGCGGGCAAATTCTTGCCGGAGCGGTGATTAGTGAAGGCATCAGGCCTGGTGTGATTTGCATTCACGAAGGGGCATGGCCAGATCTGGATTTTACTGCTGGCGGCATTTGTAAAAATGGCGCGGTGAATGTGCTGACCAAAGACTTCCCAAGCTCGCGGCTGGGTAATGGTTGTGCGGGTAACACGGCGCTGGCGTGGCTGGAAAAATACACGGGGCCTGAACTTAAACTTACGGCGTTTGATCCGCCTGCCAGTCCATAATCCAGGTAGGGAGTTGGGTTTCCTCCTGCCATGCGCAGTCGACAATTTGAAAACCCTGCGCATGGTAAAAACTTATTGCTGGCTGGTTTTTCTGGTAAACCTCCAGCAATAAATGAGGATGGCGCTGTTGCATATGTTGCATCAAAGCCTTACCGATACCGCGTCTGACAGCCTTCGGTGCGACAAACATTGCTGCCAGAAACCGCCCTTCCATAATGCTGGCAAAACCGAGAAATTCACCGTTTTCTTCCCATACCCAGTTTTGCGCGTTGGCAAGATATGCATCACGCACCAGCGGAATGCAGTCACGCCAGTAACTTTCTTCTATAAAGGGATGTCCCCAGGTTGTACTTTCCAGCCACAGTTCAAGGATTGCGGGCAGTTCCGAACGTTGTGCTTGTCTAATCATGCTTTATTCCCCGGATGGCAACAGCAGCCAACCACATGATCATTCACCAGCCCACATGCCTGCATAAAGGAGTAACAAATCGTTGATCCAACGAATTTAAAACCGCGTTTTTTCAATGCTTTAGAAAGCGCGTCGGAGGCGGGCGTTGATGTGGGGATTTCACTCAACGTTGTGGCTTGTGTCACCTGCGGCTGATGATTTACGAACGACCAGACAAAGTCGGCAAATGGTTCGCCGTTCTGTTCCATTTGCAGGTATGCGCGCGCATTGCCAATAATGGCCTGGATTTTCCCGCGATGGCGGATAATTCCGGCGTCCTGCACCAGCCTTTCAACATCCTCTTCCTGCATTGCAGCGACCTTCACGGGATCGAATTGATGAAAACAGGCGCGATAATTTTCACGTTTTTTGAGGACGGTAATCCAGGACAGCCCAGCTTGTTGCCCTTCAAGGCAGATCATTTCGAACAGTTTTTTACTGTCAGTTTCAGGCACGCCCCACTCTTCATCGTGGTAGGCAATATAAAGCGGGTCCTGACTCACCCAGCCGCAACGTTCCATACTTTCCCTCTCTATGCACCTGTTCGTAAAAATTTCACCTGCTTTTCTTGACGCACCGGCGAAAAAGTCAATATTTAATACAGGACTAATATGCCCGATATCCTTCATACAATGACAATAATAATGCCGAATTCGGCTCTTCCCTGGAGTCGTGTTAATGATCATAAAAAAATGCGGTGGTCGCTGGCCCCTAAGTCTGCTGGCGAGCGTGGTAATCAGTTCTTTTTTTCTCAACACCGCTTACGCCTGGCAACAAGAATATATCGTTGATACGCAGCCAGGACATACCACAGAGCGTTATACCTGGGATAGTGATCACCAACCTGATTACAACGATATTTTGTCGCAACGTATTCAAAGTAGCCAAAGGGCGCTGGGACTGGAAGTTAATCTGGCGGAAGAAACTCCCGCGGATGTAACCAGCAGCATGAGTATGGGCTGGAACTTCCCTTTATATGAACACGTTACAACAGGCCCGGTCGCCGCATTGCATTACGACGGAACGACCACTTCGATGTATAACGAGTTTGGCGACAGCACTGCAACACTGACCGATCCGTTATGGCATGCCAGCGTCAGTACGTTGGGTTGGCGTGTTGATTCCCGGCTTGGTGATTTCCGCCCTTGGGCGCAAATCAGCTATAACCAGCAATTTGGCGAGAATCTCTGGAAGGCTCAATCAGGTTTGAGCCGCATGACGGCGACAAATCAGAACGGCAACTGGCTTGATGTGACGGTGGGAGCCGATATGCTGCTTAACCAAAATATTGCCGCTTATGCTGCGTTATCCCAGGCAGAGAATAGCGCCAATGATAGTGATTATTTGTATACCATGGGGGTTAGTGCCAGGTTTTAACTTGTTTTTTACAATGCGGGATCGGTTATAACAATCATTGTATTGATAGTGGGTGCTAACTGACTTAATAATTATTGTTGTGAATGTTTGTCACGTCATTCATTCCTGAACTGAGGCATTTCATTCCGTTCTGATGGCATTTCATGCCGTTTTCCCCCTGGCATAAAATGCACTTCGTTATGGTTGTCAGCAGAGAATTTTCCTTTTTATTAATGCAGGAATACTGCCATGACACCTTCAAACTATCAGCGTACCCGCTGGCTGACACTCATTGGTACTATCATTACCCAGTTTGCATTGGGTTCGGTTTATACCTGGAGCCTGTTTAACGGCGCGCTTTCCGCCAAGCTGGATGCGCCGATAAGTCAGGTCGCTTTCTCCTTTGGCCTGTTGAGTCTGGGACTGGCTATCTCATCTTCTGTGGCTGGTAAGTTGCAGGAACGTTTTGGCGTAAAACGCGTCACTATGGCGTCCGGCATTTTACTGGGGCTGGGTTTCTTCCTTACCGCGCATTCCAACAGTCTGATGATGCTGTGGTTGAGCGCTGGTGTGCTGGTCGGTCTGGCAGATGGCGCGGGTTACCTGCTGACGCTCTCTAACTGCGTGAAGTGGTTCCCGGAGCGTAAAGGTTTGATCTCCGCGTTCGCCATTGGTTCCTATGGTTTGGGTAGCCTGGGATTCAAATTTATCGACTCGCATCTGCTGGAGACGGTCGGTCTGGAAAAAACCTTTCTGATTTGGGGCGCGATTGTGCTGGTGATGATTGTCTTTGGCGCAACCTTAATGAAAGACGCGCCGAAGCAGGAAGTCAAAACCCATAATGGCGTGGTGGAAAATGATTTCACTCTGGCAGAGTCGATGCGTAAACCGCAATACTGGATGCTGGCGGTGATGTTCCTGACTGCCTGTATGAGCGGTTTGTATGTCATTGGTGTGGCGAAAGATATCGCCCAGAGCCTGGCGCATCTTGATGCAGTATCAGCAGCTAACGCAGTGACGGTTATTTCTATTGCTAACCTTTCTGGTCGTCTGGTGCTGGGCATTCTGTCTGACAAAATTGCCCGTATTCGTGTCATCACCATTGGTCAGGTGATTTCGCTGGTGGGTATGGCAGCGCTGTTGTTTGCTCCACTCAATGCGCTGACATTCTTTGCGGCGATTGCCTGTGTGGCCTTTAACTTCGGTGGCACCATTACCGTCTTCCCGTCACTGGTTAGTGAGTTCTTCGGGCTTAATAACCTGGCGAAAAACTACGGTGTGATTTACCTCGGGTTTGGTATCGGTAGTATTTGCGGCTCGATTATCGCCTCACTGTTTGGCGGCTTCTATGTAACCTTCTACGTCATTTTCGCCTTGCTGATTCTTTCGCTGGCGCTTTCAACGACCATTCGCCAGCCTGAATTCAGAACGTTTCGTGAGGTACATGGTTAAGTTTAACGACGGGTTTCAGACTCGTCCTGAGATAGCGTGGCGTATTTTTTCATTGTGTATGAATCAAATGTATCGGCACAATTCAGGATGAGTCATTGATAAAATCGAGGGCCAGCTAGCTGGTCCTTTTAAGCGTTCAATTTACAAAAAGTATCCTTTCATACTTGTATTTTTGTAAATTTGTGCTTCATGTACACTCTTTCCCCACACTTTTTCCTTTTGCTGTGGTTTACTTGTCTGCGTGTGCAGATTTTCTTTATCTGACAACCTCCGCACTTTTCCCCTGCCTGGCCTGAAAAGCTATTATGCAGGGTGTTATCACCTGTTTTTCCAGGGTTTGTTTGCATGAGATATATCAAAACGATAACGCAGCAAAAGCTAAGCTTTTTGCTCGCTGTCTATATCGGTCTGTTTATGAATTGCGCAGTCTATTTCCGTCGGTTCGATGGTTATGCGCACAATTTTACTTTTCTTAATGGTGTATCGGCGGTTATCGAACTGGCCGGTACTGTCCTGGCTACCTTCTTCTTTTTACGCTTAATTTCACTCTTCGGCAGAACAGTCTGGAAAGTGTTGGCCTCGTTGCTGGTGCTGGTCTCTGCCGGAGCCAGCTACTACATGACATTTATGAACGTCATGATTGGCTATGGGATTGTCGCTTCGGTGATGACTACCGATATCGATTTGTCGAAAGAAGTAGTTGGCTGGTCGCTTATCGCATGGATTGTACTGGTGAGTATTATCCCGTTGATACTTATCTGGATGAACCGCTCACAAGACACCTTCTGGCGTCAGCTTTGTACACCGAAAACACGTTGGCGTAGTGCGCTTACCGTGCTGCTGGCGGGTCTACTGGTATGGGGACCTATCCGTCTGATGGACGTCGCTCAAAAGCGTGCAGACCGCATGGCTGGGGTGGATATGCCAAGTTATGGTGGGGTGCTGGCGAACTCGTATTTACCTTCGAACTGGCTTTCTGCGTTGGGACTGTACGCCTGGGCACAGGTGGATGAATCTTCAGATAATCGTTCGCTGATGAATCCGGCGAAAAAATTCACTTATACCCCGACGCAAAATCTCGACGACACCTATGTAATTTTTATTATTGGTGAAACCACGCGTTGGGATCATATGGGGATGCTGGGCTACGAGCGTGATACCACGCCGAAGCTGGCAAAAGAGAAAAATCTGGTGATGTACCGTGGTTATTCTTGTGATACCGCGACTAAATTATCACTACGCTGTATGTTTGTCCGCGAAGGCGGAACGGAAGATAACCCACAACGTACGCTCAAAGAGCAGAACGTATTCGCAGTTCTCAAGCAGTTAGGCTTTAGCTCGGATTTGTACGCCATGCAGAGCGAGATGTGGTTCTACAGCAATACCATGGCCGACAACATTGCCTATCGTGAGCAAATTGCGGCTGAGCCACGTAACCGCGGGAAAGCGGTGGACGATATGTTGCTGGTCAATGAAATCGAGCGTTCTCTGGAGAAAAAGCCAGAAGGCAAGCATCTGATTGTGCTGCATACCAAAGGGTCGCACTACAACTATACTCAGCGTTATCCCCGTCAGTTTGCCCAGTGGAAACCAGAGTGCTATGCAGTTGATCGTAAATGTCCACGAGCACCGATGATTAACTCATACGATAACTCTATAACCTACGTTGATCATTTTATCGACACAGTGATTGACAAATTCCGCGATAAGAAAGCTATTATTTTCTACGCGGCGGATCACGGTGAGTCGATTAACGAGCGCGAACACTTGCATGGTACACCACGCGAATATGCACCGCCGGAACAGTTCCGTGTACCGATGATGGTCTGGATGTCGGATAAATATCTGGAAAATCCGGCCAACGCGCAGGCATTTGCACAGTTGAAAAAAGAAGCGGAAATGAAAGTACCGCGCCGCCATGTAGAGCTGTACGATACCATCATGGGCTGTCTTGGTTATACTTCACCGGACGGTGGCATTAACGAAAACAACAACTGGTGTCATATCCCGCAGGCGAAGGACGTTGCGGCCAACTAAATGGTCTGCCGACTTTCTCACCGATCAAAAGGCATTTTGCTATTAAGGGATTGACGAGGGCGTATCTGCGCAGTAAGATGCGCCCCGCAATCGGTGATTGGCGCAGCCTGGTAGCGCACTTCGTTCGGGACGAAGGGGTCGGAGGTTCGAATCCTCTATCACCGACCAATTTAGAAAAACCAGCCTACGGGCTGGTTTTTTGCTTTCTGCGGTTTGAAGAGGATGAGAACCTCCGGGGGCAGAGAGGTTCGACTCAAGCGAAGCGAGAGAACGTTGCGCCAGCAACGACCCGCAGGGCAAGCCACGAAGTGGCGAGTAATCCTCTATCACCGACCAAATTCGAAAAGCCTGCTCAACGAGCAGGCTTTTTTGCATTTGTGCCCGCTCGAACTCAGGCCAGATAAGCCGCGCCAGCGTCGCATCAGGCAAATGTGTCAGCCCATTGTCGGATGCGGCGTAAACGCTTTATCCAATCTACACACCACGCATTTCACTGCCAAATTTGCGCCCCATATCTCACTATCCATTAACGGATTTGTGACATATTCCATTGTCTTTTTTTATATTTGCTTAAATCTTTTCTTGCGTTACTTATGGCTGGCGCTGGCATTTTCCGCTGTGCGCTTTAACGTTCGCGGTATTAATCGCTCAGATAACCACCATTCCATCAGATTTTTTTCATTATCTGCCTAAAACTTAATCACCAGTTGTTGCGAAATATTAAGGTGATTGTTCTGGTTATGTTGGCATAGCACAAATTTCTCTGCTGCAAATAGCCTTGCGAAGTTTTTTTAATCTTTGTTTGTGGAATCTCACCGTTGTTGTAAATCCCGGTTGGCTGTATTGACGTTTTCACATTCTGTTGACAGATTGTAGGTCATGAGGGGCATTTTATGGAGGATCCGCACTGTTACACTGATGTAAATAAGTACGGCATCCCCACCTCTTTACGTTGACCCGACCGGGCAAAAAACAAAAAAGGTCAGGCAGCGACAACCCACTGCAAAGGGTTAAAACAACAAACATCACAATTGGAGCAGAATAATGCGTATTTCCTTGAAAAAGTCAGGGATGCTGAAGCTTGGTCTCAGCCTGGTGGCTATGACCGTTGCAGCAAGTGTTCAGGCTAAAACTCTGGTTTATTGTTCAGAAGGTTCTCCGGAAGGGTTTAACCCGCAACTGTTTACCTCTGGCACCACCTATGACGCCTCTTCTGTACCGCTTTATAACCGCCTGGTTGAATTTAAAATCGGCACCACCGAAGTGATCCCCGGCCTCGCTGAAAAGTGGGAAGTCAGCGACGACGGTAAAACCTATACTTTCCATCTGCGTAAAGGTGTGAAGTGGCACGACAACAAAGAATTTAAACCGACGCGTGAACTGAACGCCGATGACGTGGTGTTCTCGTTCGATCGTCAGAAAAATGCGCAAAACCCGTACCATAAAGTTTCTGGCGGCAGCTACGAATACTTCGAAGGCATGGGCTTGCCGGAGCTGATCAGCGAAGTGAAAAAGGTGGATGACAACACCGTTCAGTTCGTGCTGACTCGCCCGGAAGCGCCGTTCCTGGCTGACCTGGCAATGGACTTCGCCTCTATTCTGTCAAAAGAATATGCTGACGCGATGATGAAAGCCGGTACGCCGGAAAAACTGGACCTCAACCCAATCGGCACCGGCCCGTTCCAGTTACAGCAGTATCAAAAAGATTCCCGTATTCGTTACAAAGCGTTTGATGGCTACTGGGGCACCAAACCGCAGATCGACACGCTGGTCTTCTCTATTACCCCTGACGCTTCCGTGCGTTACGCTAAGTTGCAGAAGAACGAATGCCAGGTGATGCCGTACCCGAACCCGGCAGATATCGCCCGCATGAAGCAGGATAAATCCATCAACCTGATGGAGATGCCGGGGCTGAACGTTGGCTACCTCTCGTATAACGTGCAGAAAAAACCACTGGATGACGTGAAAGTTCGCCAGGCATTGACCTACGCGGTGAACAAAGACGCGATCATCAAAGCGGTTTATCAGGGCGCTGGCGTGGCAGCAAAAAACCTGATCCCACCAACTATGTGGGGCTATAACGACGACGTTCAGGACTACACCTACGATCCAGAAAAGGCGAAAGCTTTGCTGAAAGAAGCGGGTCTGGAAAAAGGCTTCTCCATCGATCTGTGGGCAATGCCAGTACAACGTCCGTATAACCCGAATGCTCGTCGCATGGCAGAGATGATTCAGGCTGACTGGGCGAAAGTGGGCGTACAGGCCAAAATCGTCACTTACGAATGGGGTGAGTACCTCAAGCGTGCAAAAGATGGCGAGCACCAGACAGTAATGATGGGCTGGACTGGCGACAATGGGGACCCGGATAACTTCTTCGCCACCCTGTTTAGCTGCGCTGCTTCTGAACAAGGCTCTAACTACTCAAAATGGTGCTACAAACCGTTTGAAGATCTGATTCAACCGGCGCGTGCTACCGACGACCACAACAAACGTGTTGAACTGTATAAACAAGCGCAGGTGGTCATGCACGATCAGGCTCCGGCACTGATCATCGCTCACTCCACCGTGTTTGAACCGGTACGTAAAGAAGTTAAAGGCTATGTGGTTGATCCATTAGGCAAACATCACTTCGAAAACGTCTCTATTGAATAATTAAAAGCCATACGAGACTGATGACAAACGCAAAACTGCCTGATGCGCTCCGCTCATCAGGCCTACGAGAATTTTGCAATGCATTGAGTTTGCAAGATTTTGTAGGCCGGATAAGGCGTTAACGGCGCATCCGGCATGAACAAAGCGCACTTTGTCAACAATCTGTATACCCGGTGGCGCTGGCCTCTGCGCACAGCGCCATCCGGTAGCAATACTTCATTCCCTGTCCGATAAGGACAGGAATTGATTGGTGAGCAATGCAGACACGCAGTTCCAGGCTGTGCGTCACTACAGAGAATCCGGGTTATGTTGCAGTTTATTCTCCGACGTTTGGGACTCGTCATCCCCACGTTTATCGGTATTACCCTTCTCACTTTTGCTTTTGTCCACATGATCCCCGGCGATCCGGTGATGATCATGGCGGGCGAACGTGGGATCTCCCCAGAACGTCATGCACAACTGCTGGCTGAACTCGGCTTAGATAAACCGATGTGGCAGCAGTACCTCCACTACATTTGGGGCGTTATGCATGGCGATTTAGGCATTTCGATGAAAAGTCGCATCCCGGTGTGGGAAGAGTTCGTGCCGCGCTTCCAGGCCACGCTGGAACTTGGCGTCTGCGCGATGATTTTTGCGACCGCGGTCGGCATTCCGGTTGGTGTGCTGGCGGCAGTTAAACGGGGTTCCATTTTCGATCACACGGCGGTTGGTCTGGCGCTGACCGGCTATTCAATGCCGATCTTCTGGTGGGGCATGATGCTGATCATGCTGGTGTCAGTGCACTGGAACCTGACGCCGGTCTCCGGTCGCGTGAGCGACATGGTGTTCCTCGATGACGCTAATCCATTAACCGGTTTTATGTTGATCGACACCGCCATCTGGGGTGAAGACGGTAACTTTATCGACGCCGTCGCACATATGATCTTACCTGCGATGGTGCTGGGTACGATTCCGCTGGCGGTTATCGTTCGTATGACGCGCTCCTCGATGCTGGAAGTGCTGGGCGAAGACTATATCCGCACCGCTCGCGCCAAAGGCCTGACCCGCCTTAGGGTGATTATCGTCCATGCGCTGCGCAACGCCATGCTGCCGGTGGTGACCGTGATCGGCCTGCAGGTGGGCACGCTGCTGGCGGGGGCGATTCTGACCGAAACCATTTTCTCCTGGCCGGGTCTGGGGCGCTGGTTGATTGACGCGCTGCAACGCCGCGATTATCCGGTAGTGCAGGGGGGCGTATTGCTGGTGGCGACGATGATTATCCTCGTCAATCTGCTGGTCGATCTGCTGTACGGCGTGGTGAACCCGCGTATTCGTCATAAGAAGTAAGGGAACATCATGTCACAGGTTACTGAAAATAAAGTGATTACTGCACCGGTGCCGATGACCCCGTTACAGGAGTTCTGGCACTATTTTAAACGCAACAAAGGCGCAGTCGTCGGGCTTGTTTACGTGGTCATCGTGCTGTTTATCGCGATTTTTGCCAACTGGATTGCGCCGTATAACCCGGCGGAGCAGTTCCGCGATGCGCTGCTCGCCCCGCCAGCCTGGCAGGAAGGCGGCAGCATGGCGCATTTGCTCGGCACCGATGACGTCGGTCGCGATGTGATGTCGCGCCTGATGTATGGTGCCCGGCTGTCACTGCTGGTCGGTTGTCTGGTGGTGGTATTGTCGCTGATTATGGGCGTTATTCTCGGCTTGATCGCTGGTTACTTTGGCGGTCTGGTCGATAACATCATCATGCGCGTGGTCGATATCATGCTGGCGCTGCCAAGCCTGCTGCTGGCGCTGGTGCTGGTGGCTATCTTCGGCCCATCTATCGGCAACGCCGCGCTGGCATTAACCTTTGTCGCCCTGCCGCATTACGTCCGTTTGACGCGCGCTGCCGTGCTGGTGGAAGTGAACCGCGACTATGTGACGGCTTCCCGCGTGGCGGGGGCTGGGGCGCTGCGCCAGATGTTCGTCAATATTCTCCCTAACTGCCTTGCACCACTGATTGTTCAGGCGTCGCTCGGCTTCTCTAACGCCATTCTCGATATGGCTGCCCTCGGCTTCCTTGGCATGGGCGCGCAACCGCCAACGCCGGAATGGGGCACCATGCTCTCCGATGTATTGCAGTTCGCGCAAAGTGCCTGGTGGGTCGTGACCTTCCCGGGGCTGGCGATCCTGCTGACGGTGCTGGCATTTAACCTGATGGGTGACGGTCTGCGTGACGCGCTCGATCCCAAACTGAAGCAGTAAGAGGTTCGAGATGGCGTTATTAAATATAGATAAATTATCGGTGCATTTCGGTGATGAAAGCGCACCATTCCGCGCCGTAGACCGCATCAGCTACAGCGTGAAACAGGGCGAAGTGGTTGGCATTGTTGGCGAGTCTGGTTCTGGCAAATCGGTTAGTTCGCTGGCGATTATGGGGCTGATTGATTATCCCGGTCGCGTGATGGCAGAAAAGCTGGAATTTAACGGTCAGGATTTGCAGCGTATTTCGGAAAAAGAGCGCCGCAACCTGGTCGGTGCCGAAGTCGCGATGATCTTCCAGGACCCGATGACCAGTCTCAACCCGTGTTACACCGTTGGTTTCCAGATTATGGAAGCGATTAAGGTGCATCAGGGGGGTAACAAAAGCACCCGCCGTCAGCGAGCGATTGACCTGTTGAATCTGGTCGGCATCCCCGATCCGGCATCGCGTCTGGACGTTTACCCGCATCAACTTTCCGGCGGGATGAGCCAGCGTGTAATGATCGCGATGGCAATTGCCTGTCGGCCAAAACTGCTGATTGCCGATGAACCGACCACCGCGCTGGACGTGACCATTCAGGCGCAAATCATCGAACTGCTGCTGGAGTTACAGCAGAAAGAGAACATGGCGCTGGTATTGATTACGCATGACCTGGCGCTGGTGGCGGAAGCGGCGCATAAAATCATCGTGATGTATGCCGGTCAGGTGGTGGAAACGGGTGATGCCCACGCTATCTTCCGTGCGCCACGTCATCCATATACCCAGGCATTGTTGCGTGCGTTGCCGGAATTTGCCCAGGACAAAGAACGTCTGGCGTCGTTACCTGGTGTGGTTCCCGGAAAATACGACCGCCCGAACGGCTGCCTGCTTAATCCGCGCTGCCCCTATGCCACTGACAAATGCCGCGCTGAAGAGCCGGCGCTGAATATGCTCGCTGACGGGCGTCAGTCCAAATGCCATTACCCACTTGATGATGCCGGGAGGCCCACACTATGAGTACGCAAGAGGCCACCTCGCAACAGCCATTGTTGCAGGCTATCGACCTGAAAAAGCATTATCCGGTGAAGAAAGGTATGTTCGCGCCGGAACGTCTGGTGAAGGCGCTGGACGGCGTTTCGTTTACCCTTGAACGCGGCAAAACGCTGGCGGTGGTGGGAGAATCTGGCTGCGGTAAATCGACCCTCGGTCGGTTGCTGACGATGATCGAAACGCCGACCGGCGGCGAACTGTATTACCAGGGGCAGGATCTGCTCAAGCACGATCCGCAGGCGCAGAAACTGCGTCGGCAGAAAATCCAGATCGTCTTCCAGAACCCCTACGGTTCGCTGAATCCGCGTAAAAAAGTCGGGCAAATTCTCGAAGAGCCGCTGCTGATTAACACCAACTTAAGCAAAGAACAGCGTCGGGAAAAAGCCCTGTCGATGATGGCGAAAGTCGGCCTGAAAACCGAGCATTACGACCGCTATCCGCATATGTTCTCCGGCGGACAGCGTCAGCGCATCGCCATCGCCCGTGGGTTGATGCTTGACCCGGACGTGGTGATTGCCGACGAACCGGTTTCCGCGCTGGACGTCTCGGTGCGTGCGCAGGTGCTCAACCTGATGATGGACCTACAGCAAGAGCTGGGGCTTTCTTATGTCTTTATCTCGCACGACCTGTCGGTGGTGGAGCACATTGCCGATGAAGTGATGGTGATGTACCTGGGGCGCTGCGTGGAGAAGGGAACGAAGGAGCAAATCTTCAATAACCCGCGTCATCCGTACACTCAGGCGCTGCTCTCTGCGACGCCGCGCCTGAACCCGGACGATCGTCGCGAACGCATCAAGCTCACCGGTGAACTGCCAAGCCCACTGAATCCACCGCCGGGTTGCGCCTTCAACGCTCGCTGTCGTAGACGTTTCGGCCTCTGCACACAGTTGCAGCCGCAGCTAAAAGACTATGGCGGTCAACTGGTGGCCTGCTTTGCTGTTGATCAGGATGAAAATCCGCAGAAGCCAGTTGTATAACCCACCCGATGAGACCGGTTTTCATGCCGGTCTCATATCAAAAATAATCTTTTAGTGTTTTACATATCGAATACATGTCTTTTTTGACCCTTTTTGTGACTCAGGAGCATATCCAGGCTGTACTGCAATGCTATCGACATCGTCTGGGGCTGCTGTGAGCAGCCCCGTTGCTTTTACTCAATCAACTTCAACAGTGGCGACAAGCACAGCAAAATACCGTACAGCAGAATCAGCCAGGTTTTAAACCCGCGAAGTTTTTCCAGTTGTGCGACTTTATAGATCAGGAAAAACGGAATGAGGCACGACACAATGCCATATAACGGACTTCCTAACTGAAAGAACACCAGCACCGATACCCGAAATGAAACCCAAATGGTCAACGTAATGACGATAAAAGCGCAAATTGCCAGTGTCAGCATGCGTGAGTTAATTTTCTGGGTATCAATAATTCGGCTTAACAGATTGATAATAATGCCTTTAATGGCCTCGTGGAATCCAAGGTAAATGCCAAAGAAAGCGGTAAGTACAGCAAAGATATTCAACACCGTAGAGGTGATATGGATGATATGCCCGGGGATCACCTGAGCGGCCAACGCCAGTGCTGAGATATTTTGCTCAAACGCGGAAACCGCCTCTTCATGGCTAATCGAAAAGGTAAACGAAAAGGCAAAAAACAGAATTACTGCGATGAGCGTGATATAGCTAATCCGGTGAGTACGCAGTGCGAGTCGTGTTGCCAGTATTTTATTTGCTTCCCGTTTACGGTAGGCAATATTCATCGGGTTAAGCACCTGAATAAATACCGCAGAAAAGAAGCAAAAAGGAATCGTGAGCAGGACATCGCGGAAGAAGACAGAAGCCTCCGGAAAAGCGGTTATATTGGCGAAATTCCAGTGGGGGATCATTGCAAAACCGAACACCACAATAATGCCCACTTTGACCACTACCATTGGCCCGGAAATCTTAAACAACAACCGTTCTCCACCGGAAGCGATAGCGACCAGTATGGCGAAAATAGCCACTTTATAGACTAAAGATTGTGAAAGATCGGTATCAGTCAACCCGAAGGTTTTCAGATATGAAGCACTGTCGAAAACCACAGATAAGGAATAGATAAAAATTCCGTGGATAATCATCAAAAAGTAAATGACGCCGAGGAATATTCCCCAGTTCTTCCCCAGGTAATGACTGATAATATCGGTGTAGTCATTACAGGAGTCACTTTCAGAAAGTGTTTTTAAATAAATATCCTGTACTACCCAGGTTGCCGGATAAGCAATAATGGCTGCGGTGATAAATACCCAAATTCCCTTCAGCCCAATTTGTACTGGCATCAGCACCGTTCCGGCACCAATTGCCATTCCTATGCATAATAAAACCCAGCCGAAGTCGTATCGCGTAAATGGCAATTTCTGATCGCGTAGTTGTAATGTGTTGTCCTGCATAAAGTCCTGTCCAGAAAGAAGTCAGCCCCGCAAAGATGGTTATCCCCCGTTTCTCTTGCGCAACAGGCGGAGAAGTCGAATACGCAGTGTGCTAAGAATGAGGCAACAGATTCACCGGGGAGAATCGCGAGGAGGCGCAATTCTACAAAATTGCGCATTTCACTACCAGCCTGGTGTCAGATCGCGGGTAATGCGGACAGTGAAAATTCTGCAAACATGAAAATAAGCTGGAATGCATCGCGCAAAGTGAAAAACAGGCAGATGCCAGGGGCAGAAAGCGTCAGTAGAATCAGCGGCAAGCCGGAGGGTTCCGGTGAGGCGCAATGTTGCGGGGCTTTATCCCTGGTGGCATTGGTTGCTGGAAAGAGAAAACCCCCGCACGTTGCAGATATATACCTGACAACATCACGGGGGCCATTCTTGAACCCAAACAACTCAAGAATAGCCGCGAAACGTTGTCATTACAACACAGGCGGCTATATGACGCTCGCGCAGTTAGGCATGGCCTTCTGGCACGATTTAGCGGCTCCGGTCATTGCTGGCATTCTCGCCAGCCTGATCGTGAGCTGGCTGAATAAGCGGAAGTAACATGCCATGCGGGCGTCGGCTGCCGTAATGGCAATTTGCGCCCGGGCCAGGCCGCAGGGATAAAACTCTGCGGCCTTTTTCGTGAGAAAAATGCAACGGCTGCAAGCCGATAATATTCTGCGGAATGCGCAGCACAGAGTGAAAAATTGAGAGATTTCAGGACAGATACGCTGCCGTAGAATCAGCGGCAAGCCGGAGGGTTCCGGTGAGGCGCAATGTTGCGGGGGCTTTATCCCTGGTGGCATTGGTTGCTGGAAAGAGAAAACCCCCGCACGTTGTAGGTATATACCTGACAATATGACGGGGGCCATTCTTGACTCTAGCCCATTCAAGAATAGCCGCGAAACGTTGTCATTACAACACAGGCGGCTATATGACGCTCGCGCAGTTAGGCATGGCCTTCTGGCACGATTTAGCGGCTCCGGTCATTGCTGGCATTCTCGCCAGCCTGATCGTGAGCTGGCTGAATAAGCGGAAGTAACATGCCATGCGGGCGTCGGCTGCCGTAATGGCAATTTGCGCCCGGACCAGGCCGCAGGGATAAAACTCTGCGGCCTTTTTCGAGTTTACTGCGGGTATGGCACCCAATCACCACCGTTCAACCGAACATAAGGTTTGTTCTGGTATTGAATCACCACCGCGTTTGAATTCTCAGATACCGGCGCTGTTTGTGGCAATCCGCTGGTGAGTTTTTTCCAGTCAACATTGTCTTCGGTGAAAATTTTACCGTCGAGAACACGAACCACCAGGTCAGAAATTGCCAGGAAGCTGCTGGGTTGGTCGATAACAATCGGTGCGCCTTTATGCGGTGCCTTCATGCCGAAGAATTTTACGCCAACGGGGACATCAGTGATTGATGGGCTAGGGATATCACGCAGACCTGATACCTGCATTCTGTCACCTTTCAGCGCGCCGCCGTGCTCTGGCACGACGACGACCATCACTTTACGGTCCGATTTCTCCAGCTCGGTAAAGAAGGCGTCCAGTTCATCAAAGAACTTCTGCGCCCGCGCTTTGTAGTCTGCTGTTTTACTGACGCCCGGATAATGGTTGCCATCATGCAGTGGAAGCGTGTTGTAGAACGTGGCACTGCGGGTGTTTTTATCTTTTTCGGTTACGTCCAGCCAGCGGTTAAGCACGGCGGTATCGTCATAAACTGGCGAACCATCAAAGCCCAGTAAAATAACCGGCAGGTTCGTTTGATCCATCAATTCTGTCTGCATACCGCCATTTTCGCGCACTTCTTTCAGGAAGCCGCCGAACTGGCCGTTATGCCCCATCATCAAGTGCTGGGTGAAGCCCAGTTTTGACAAGTTATCGAACAGATAGCAGTCATTATTGGCTGGTTGATACAGATTGGTGTGCGAAGTCTGCCCACAACTGGTGCGCAGCAGACGAATTGCCGCCGGACCGCTGTATGAGGTGGCGGAGTTGAAGTTCTTGAACTCAATGTCAAAATGCGACCATAACGGATGCGACATTAACCCGGCAGCTTCAATGTCCGACCAGGAGAGTGAGCAGATGTTGATGACCAGCAATTCAAATGGCTGTGCATCAGCCGGAAGAGCAGATGGGAAGGTTGACTTACGTTTCGCTTCGGCGTTATAGAAATTACTCAGCCAGGCATTAAGGTTTGCGGTTGTCGGCGGCGCGGTTTGCGCAGGCATATCACCAACCACTGGCGTACCGCCTGCGGCAGCGACAGTTGCTGCTGCGTTGCCACCTGTCGTTGTCACCGTCGTGGTCGGTTGACCGGCTGGCCAGAGGGAGAAACTTGGACCCGCCAGGGTAAGTACGTTCAACCACACCAGAATGGCGACGACAAAAATGGTGACGCGAATCCATTGCGACAGGAATAACCAGGCCACTAACAATACAAAAATGGCTCCGATCATCTGCCAGTTAATAAAGCGAGTGACGAGGTCGATTAAATAATCGGTACTGAAACCGGCGACCTGCGAACCCTGACTCATGATGCTTTCCGGGCCAGGCAACCAGGTGTCGTGCCAGAACAATGCAAAACCGATTGGCAGGGCTATCCAGTGACGTAGACGGTGCAGGCTGTAGCGTGGAATCGGCATCAGCAGGAACGCGGCAAATACCAGGTTTAGTAGCGGATGGAAGTTAAGATAGCCCGCCCACAGCAGGCCGAACTTAACCAGAAAATAGAAGTTCCAGCCAGAAAGGCCGCGCCAGTATTGCCAGAGGGAAGAAGGCATAGCAGTGTTTTGGGTAAATTGAGTCATTTTTTGGTTGCCCTGGCTTTTTCCGCACGGCGTAATGTACCGGCCGGTTTTACATAACGAGGTTTAGCGAATAACAAACGCAAAGTGTCACGAATACGCCGCAGAGAATGTCGAGCCAGATAGCCCAGCGGGAAAAATATCAGTGCACAAACGATAATAATTTCAATGATATCGCTGATGGTCATCATGATGAACGCTCCACAGCATCATCCAGCAATCTCAGTGGTTCAGGTATGCGTCGCCAGTTGCGACCATCGTGTTCGGCATTAATGACTGGCGTGGAGCCTTGCGTTAAAGGCAGCGGCATACCCCATTGTTCCGGCGCTAACAGGCGCATTTGCACCAGCTCGGCGCTGATTTGGTCATCTTCAAACCAGACCATGCGGTTGGAGAAAATATCGCCAGTAGGCAGTGGGAAAATATGGTTCAACGCGGTATCCAGATCATTAATCCGGCAGAAAGAGAGAAACAGCACCAGTCGATTGCCACCAATCGTCATAATATCTCCGGTACGATTAGGGCGGCACAGCGTCAGTGCTTGCTCGACACGGATGCCAGGCACCGGGCGCAGAGCCACCAGAACGCCTTTACCGTGAGCAGGTAACAAGGTGTTATTCATCATGTTATTAACCGCATCACAGAACACATCCCACTTCTGAAACCCCCGCAGTTTAATCGGCTGAGTCATCGACAGCAGTGTGGTGATATCTTCCGGTACATAGCGACTGAACTTCTGCCCCTGCACGCTTTCAATCATCGTCAGACAGCGAGAGAGTGGAGCGTTCCATGGAATAACCATATTTGCGCCGCAGGCCAACAATAAACGCTCGTCGGTGGCGCGCAGGCTGGCGATATTTTCCCGCACGAGGATTTTCAATGCGCTGCCACGCTGGCGGCGCAGAGTATGAATACTGCGGGCCAGAGGTTCAATTTGTCCATTTTGCTGTAAAGAGAAAACGACCGTTGCTGCCTGAGCGGTACGGGCTTCATTGAACAAGGCTTCGTTATTGTCGAATAGCTTCCAGTGTTCCGATAGCGGTGGCGCGCCTTCCAGTACAGCAATATTACTGAGAATACGTTTTTCATCGCTGCGTGGTTGGATTTCTGCCTCTTCACGCTGAACTAACGCCCAGATGCCATTTTGATGCTGGACGGTCAGTTGCTGACGGGCGCTGACGCCTTTTTCGTTACACCAAAAGGCGATATCCAGCAGATGCTGATCACCCTGAAAACGTAAACTGGCGAGTCCAAAAAGCGAACGGTACTCCTCCAACAACAATGAAAATTGTTTATCGTTATTATTTCCAGGATTAATTACCAGCAGTGAACAATGGTTTAATCTACTCCACTTGTTCATTTTCTCCAGCCATAAGCGAAGCCGCTCGGCAGGAATGTTTTGCCATGCGTTATTTGCGCAAACAAGAATGAAAAGGTAATTTTGAGGATCAATAGAACACTGTAAATCACGTGGCAAATAGTATAGGCCCTTTTCATGATTTAGCATCGAAAATAATTTTATTTTTTCTGGTCCTTGAGAATCATCTAATTTGAAGTATTTGTCAGGATCGTTGTCCATGCTAATGACCGCGACTTTCGCGGTTTCGGCCTGAGATGCAATGGTTTGATTCACCAGACTGATAGCATCTTCATAGCGATCGACGTTAAACCACCAGGTGCCGCCTGCTGGCATATGTCGCAGCTCATCCCATAAGGATGAGATACCGATAGAGAATACAGGGTCCACAGTGTCCCTCAAGTCGCCATTTTGTCTGATTATCAGTTTACTAGCGAAAGCTAAGAAATAAACCTACCATTGAAATTAAAACTTATCAGATTTAGCATGTGAATCAATTTAGCAGGTCAGAAGCCTTGTGATATCAGCCTTTTCGTTTTTTAGTTTTTCTGTTGCGTAACGGAAAGCCAAAAAATGAGCGAACTTCTGTGCCACCGTTAGCAATAAAGCGGTGAAAGTGTCTTACTGTGTAATATGTTTATTTCATAGGGATCATCCATAATGAATAACAATGAACCCGATATTCTGCCTGATCCCGCGATAGGCTATATCTTCCAGAATGATATTTTGGCGCTAAAACAGGCTTTTTCACTGCCTGATATTAATTATGCCGATATTTCTCAACGCGAACAGTTGGCTGCAGCATTAAAACGCTGGCCGCTGTTGGCTGAGTTTGCGCAGCAGAAGTAGGGGAGTGGTAAATGGCCGTACTGGGATTGCAGGGGGTGCGGGGTGGCGTGGGTACTACAACCATCACTGCCGCGTTAGGCTGGTCATTGCAAATGTTAGGAGAAAATGTCCTGGTGGTCGATGCCTGCCCGGACAATTTGCTGCGCCTGTCATTTAACGTTGATTTTTCTCACCGTCAGGGCTGGGCAAGAGCCATGCTGGATGGTCAGGACTGGCGTGATGCCGGGCTACGTTATACCTCGCAGCTCGATCTGCTGCCCTTTGGTCAACTGACTCTCGAAGAACATGAAAATCCCCAACACTGGCAAACGCGATTGGGCGAGATTTGCACCGGTATTCAGCAACTGAAAGCTAGCGGGCGTTATCAATGGATTTTGATCGATTTACCACGCGACGCCTCGCAGATAACGCATCAGTTGCTGAGTCTGTGCGATCACACCCTGGCAATCGTTAAAGTGGATGCCAACTGTCATATTCGGCTGCATCAGCAGGTACTACCTGCTGGCGCGCATATTTTAATTAATGATTTTCGCGTAGGTAGCCAGGTTCAGGATGATATTTACCAACTATGGTTGCAAAGCCAGCGGCGCTTGTTGCCGATGTTGATCCATCGTGATGAAGCGATGGCTGAATGTCTGGCGGCAAAACAACCGTTGGGCGAATACCGTAGCGATGCGTTGGCGGCAGAAGAGATTCTAACGCTGGCGAACTGGTGTCTGTTGAACTATTCCGGGCTGAAAGCGTTAGCCGGGAGCGAATCATGAGTATTCTGACCCGGTGGTTGCTTATCCCGCCGGTCAACGCACGTCTTATCGGGCGTTATCGGGAATATCGTCGTCACGGCGCGTCGCCTTTTAGCGCGACGCTCGGCTGTTTTTGGCTGATTCTCGCCTGGGTATTTATTCCGCTGGAACATCCGCGCTGGCAGCGTATTCGAGCAGAACATAAAAACCTTTATCCGCATATCAACGCCGCGCGCCCGCGTCCGCTGGATCCGGTCCGCTATGTAATCCAGACCTGCTGGTTGTTAATCAGTGCTTCACGCAGAGAAACGGCGAAACCGCGCTGGCGTTCGTTTTCACGCTTGCAGAATATTCGTGGTCGTTATCATCAATGGATGGATGAGCTTCCGGCTCGCTTCAGTCATAACACGCAACATCTTGATGAGAAAAAAGAGCTGGGCCATATAAGCGCCGGAGCACGGCGCTTTATTCTTGGCATCATCGTGACGTTCTCGCTGATTCTGGCGCTGATTTGCGTCACCCAGCCGTTTAACCCACTGTCACAGTTTATCTTCCTGATGTTGCTGTGGGGTGTAGCGCTAATGGTGCGGCGTTTACCGGGACGCTTCTCTGCACTGATGCTGATTGTGCTGTCGCTCACCGTTTCGTGCCGTTATATCTGGTGGCGCTACACTTCCACGCTGAACTGGGACGATCCGATTAGCCTGGTGTGTGGCTTAATTCTGCTGTTCGCGGAAACTTACGCGTGGATTGTGCTGGTGCTTGGCTACTTCCAGGTGGTATGGCCGCTGAACCGTCAGCCAGTACCGCTGCCAAAAGATATGTCGCAATGGCCATCGGTGGATATTTTTGTGCCGACATACAACGAAGATCTTAGCGTGGTGAAAAATACGATTTACGCCTCGCTGGGTATCGACTGGCCGAAAGATAAACTCAATATCTGGATCCTCGACGATGGCGGCAGGGAAGAGTTTCGTCAGTTTGCACAAAATGTTGGGGTGAAATATATCGCCCGAACAACTCATGAACACGCTAAAGCCGGAAATATCAACAACGCACTGAAATATGCCAAAGGCGAGTTCGTGTCGATTTTTGACTGCGACCACGTACCGACGCGCTCGTTCCTGCAAATGACGATGGGCTGGTTCCTGAAAGAGAAGCAGTTGGCGATGATGCAGACACCGCACCATTTCTTCTCACCAGACCCATTTGAACGCAACCTGGGGCGTTTTCGTAAAACGCCGAATGAAGGCACGCTGTTCTACGGTCTGGTACAGGACGGTAACGATATGTGGGATGCCACCTTCTTCTGCGGTTCTTGTGCGGTGATTCGCCGTAAGCCGTTAGATGAGATCGGCGGCATTGCTGTCGAAACCGTGACTGAAGATGCGCATACATCTCTGCGTTTGCACCGTCGTGGCTACACCTCTGCGTATATGCGTATTCCGCAAGCGGCGGGGTTGGCGACCGAAAGCCTGTCGGCACATATCGGTCAGCGTATTCGCTGGGCGCGTGGGATGGTGCAAATCTTCCGTCTTGATAACCCGCTTACCGGTAAAGGGTTGAAGTTCGCGCAACGGCTGTGTTACGTCAACGCCATGTTCCACTTCTTGTCGGGCATTCCACGGCTGATCTTCCTGACCGCGCCGCTGGCGTTCCTGCTGCTTCATGCTTACATCATCTACGCACCCGCGTTGATGATCGCGTTGTTTGTGCTGCCGCACATGATCCATGCCAGCCTGACCAACTCGAAGATTCAGGGTAAATATCGCCACTCGTTCTGGAGTGAAATCTACGAAACAGTGCTGGCGTGGTATATCGCGCCGCCGACGCTGGTGGCGTTAATTAACCCGCATAAAGGCAAATTTAACGTCACCGCCAAAGGCGGCCTGGTGGAGGAAGAATATGTTGATTGGGTGATCTCGCGACCGTACATCTTCCTCGTCCTGCTCAACCTGTTTGGTGTCGCTGTTGGCATCTGGCGTTACTTCTACGGCCCGCCAACTGAAATGCTCACCGTGGTTGTCAGTATGGTGTGGGTGTTCTACAACCTGATTATTCTCGGCGGCGCGGTAGCGGTATCGGTTGAAAGTAAACAGGTACGGCGTTCGCATCGTGTAGAAATGACGATGCCAGCGGCCATTGCTCGCGAAGACGGCCACCTTTTCTCCTGCACTGTTCAGGACTTCTCTGACGGCGGTCTGGGGATCAAGATCAACGGTCAGGCGCAGATTCTGGAAGGACAGAAGGTGAACTTACTGCTCAAACGCGGTCAGCAGGAATATGTCTTCCCGACTCAGGTGGCGCGCGTGATGGGTAACGAAGTTGGGCTGCAATTGATGCCGCTTACTACCCAGCAACATATCGATTTTGTGCAGTGTACGTTTGCCCGTGCGGATACATGGGCGCTCTGGCAGGACAGCTACCCGGAAGATAAGCCGCTGGAAAGTCTGCGGGATATTCTGAAGCTCGGCTTCCGTGGCTACCGCCATCTGGCGGAGTTTGCGCCTTCTTCAGTGAAGGGCATTTTCCGCGCGCTGACTTCTCTGGTTTCCTGGGTTGTTTCGTTCATTCCGCGCCGCCCGGAGCGGAGCGAAACGGTACAACCATCGGATCAGGTTTTGGCTCAACAATGATGATAACGCGATGAAAAGAAAACTATTCTGGATTTGTGCAGTGGCAATGGGGATGAGTGCATTCCCTTCTTACATGACGCATGCGACGCCTGCAACGCAACCACTGATCAATGCTGAGCCAGCCGTACCTACTCAGGCGGAGCAGAGCCCGCAGGTGGGGCAGGTGATGCCGGGCGTGCAGGGAGCGGATGCGCCAGTCGTCGCGCAGAACGGCCCTTCACGGGATGTGAAGCTGACTTTTGCGCAAATCGCGCCGCCGCCGGGCAGCATGGTGCTGCGTGGCATCAACCCGAACGGCAGTATTGAGTTTGGTATGCGCAGCGACGAAGTGGTAACGAAGGCGATGCTTAACCTTGAATATACGCCGTCGCCGTCATTGCTGCCTGTCCAGTCGCAGTTAAAGGTTTATCTGAATGATGAACTGATGGGTGTGCTGCCAGTGACCAAAGAACAGTTGGGTAAAAAGACACTGGCGCAAATGCCGATTAATCCGCTGTTTATTACCGACTTCAACCGCGTGCGGCTGGAGTTTGTCGGTCATTATCAGGATGTGTGCGAAAACCCGGCCAGCACCACACTTTGGCTGGATGTCGGACGCAGTAGTGGGCTGGATCTGACGTATCAATCACTGAATGTGAAAAATGACCTGTCGCACTTCCCGATACCGTTCTTCGACCCACGCGATAACCGTACTAATACGCTCCCGATGGTCTTTGCCGGTGCGCCGGATGTGGGGCTGCAACAGGCTTCCGCCATTGTTGCCTCGTGGTTTGGTTCCCGTTCCGGCTGGCGTGGGCAGAACTTCCCGGTACTCTATAATCAACTTCCTGAGCGCAATGCCATTGTTTTTGCCACTAACGACAAACGCCCGGACTTCCTGCGCGATCATCCGGCAGTAAAAGCCCCGGTGATTGAGATGATCAACCATCCGGAAAATCCTTACGTCAAGCTGTTGGTGGTTTTTGGTCGTGACGACAAAGACCTGTTGCAGGCAGCGAAAGGTATCGCCCAGGGCAATATTCTGTTCCGCGGCGACAGCGTAGAAGTGAAAGAAGTCAAACCGCTGCTGCCACGTAAGCCGTACGATGCGCCGAACTGGGTGCGTACCGATCGTCCGGTCACCTTTGGCGAGCTGAAAACCTATGAAGAACAGTTACAGTCCAGCGGTCTGGAACCGGCAGCGATTAACGTCTCGCTAAACCTGCCGCCGGATCTCTATCTGATGCGTAGTACCGGTATCGATATGGATATCAACTATCGCTACACCACGCCGCCGGTGAAAGACAGTTCACGGATGGATATCAGCCTGAACAACCAGTTCCTGCAATCCTTCAATCTGAGTAGCAAACAGGAGGCAAATCGCCTGCTGCTGCGTATACCTGTGTTACAAGGCTTGTTGGATGGTAAAACCGATGTCTCGATTCCGGCGCTGAAACTGGGAGCCACCAACCAGTTACGCTTTGACTTTGAATACATGAACCCGATGCCGGGCGGTTCGGTGAATAACTGTATTACCTTCCAGCCGGTGCAGAATCACGCGGTGATTGGCGATGACTCCACCATCGACTTCTCGAAGTATTACCACTTTATACCGATGCCGGATTTGCGCGCGTTTGCTAACGCGGGCTTCCCGTTCAGCCGGATGGCGGATCTGTCGCAAACCATCACCGTGATGCCAAAAACGCCAAATGAAGCGCAGATGGAAACGCTGCTCAATACCGTTGGCTTTATTGGCGCACAGACGGGCTTCCCGGCGATTAACCTGACGGTGACCGATGACGGCAGCGCCATTCAGGGGAAAGACGCCGATATCATGATCATCGGCGGTATCCCTGAAAAACTGAAAGACGATAAGCAGATCGATATGTTGGTACAGGCCACAGAAAGCTGGGTGAAAACGCCGATGCGTCAGACGCCATTCCCGGGGATTGTGCCGGACGAAAACGACCGCGCGGCAGAAACCCAGTCAACGCTGACGTCTTCCGGCGCGATGGCGGCGGTGATTGGCTTCCAGTCACCGTATAACGACCAGCGCAGTGTGATTGCGCTGCTGGCGGACAGCCCTCGCGGTTATGAAATGCTTAACGATGCGGTGAACGACAGCGGCAAACGCGCCACCATGTTTGGCTCGGTAGCGGTGATCCGTGAATCTGGCGTAAACAGTTTGCGTGTCGGTGATATCTATTACGTCGGACATCTGCCGTGGTTCGAACGCTTGTGGTATGCACTGGCGAATCACCCGATTCTGCTGGCGGTGCTGGCGGCAATCAGCGTGGTGTTGCTGGCCTGGGTACTGTGGCGTCTGCTGCGTATCATCAGCCGTCGTCGTCTTAACCCGGATAATGAGTAATTGATGATGAATGTTTTGCGTAGTGGAATCGTGACGATGCTGCTGCTGGCTGCCTTTAGTGTTCAGGCTGCCTGCAGTTGGCCTGCCTGGGAGCAGTTCAAAAAGGATTACATCAGTCAGGAGGGGCGCGTCATTGACCCCAGTGATGCGCGCAAAATTACCACCTCCGAAGGGCAAAGTTACGGCATGTTCTTTGCCCTGGCGGCTAACGACCGTGCGGCTTTCGACAACCTTCTCGACTGGACGCAGAACAATCTCGCCCAGGGGTCATTAAAAGAACATTTGCCCGCCTGGCTATGGGGCAAGAAAGAGAACACGAAGTGGGAAGTGCTGGACAGTAACTCAGCCTCTGACGGCGATATCTGGATGGCCTGGTCACTGCTGGAAGCAGGACGATTGTGGAAAGAGCAACGCTATACCGACATCGGTAGCGCGTTGTTAAAACGCATTGCGCAAGAAGAAGTGGTGACGGTGCCAGGGTTGGGTTCCATGCTGTTACCGGGCAAAGTGGGCTTTGCTGAGGATAACACCTGGCGCTTTAACCCGAGTTACCTGCCTCCAACGCTGGCGCAGTATTTCACCCGCTTTGGCGCGCCGTGGACTACGCTGCGCGAAACCAATCAGCGCTTACTGCTGGAAACTGCACCGAAAGGTTTTTCACCAGACTGGGTACGCTATGAGAAAGACAAAGGTTGGCAGTTAAAGCCGGAGAAAACGTTGATCAGCAGTTACGACGCTATTCGCGTCTATATGTGGGTCGGCATGATGCCGGATAGCGATCCGCAAAAAGCGCGGATGCTCAACCGTTTTAAACCGATGGCAACATTTACCGAGAAAAATGGTTATCCACCGGAGAAAGTTGATGTCGCGACGGGGAAAGCGCAGGGTAAAGGGCCAGTCGGTTTTTCTGCGGCTATGTTGCCGTTTCTTCAGAACCGTGATGCGCAGGCTGTACAGCGCCAGCGCGTAGCCGATAACTTTCCTGGTAGCGATGCCTATTACAACTATGTGTTGACCCTGTTTGGACAAGGCTGGGATCAACACCGTTTTCGCTTCTCGACAAAGGGGGAGTTATTACCTGACTGGGGCCTGGAATGCGCAAATTCACACTAAATATCCTTACGCTTTCCCTCGGTCTGGCTATGATGCCGATGGTCGAGGCGGCACCAACCGCCCAGCAACAGTTGCTGGAGCAGGTTCGGGTGGGCGAAGCTACCCATCGTGAAGACCTGGTGCAGCAGTCGCTGTATCGTCTGGAGCTTATCGATCCGAATAACCCGGATGTGGTTGCTGCTCGTTTTCGTTCATTATTACGTCAGGGAGACACTGACGGGGCGCAAAAACAGCTCGACCGACTGTCGCAATTAGCGCCGAGTTCAAATGCGTATAAATCGTCGCGTACCATCATGCTGCTTTCCACGGCAGATGGCCGTCAGGCACTGCAACAGGCGCGTTTACAGGCCACCACGGGGCACGCAGAAGAAGCCGTGGCAGGTTACAACAAACTGTTTAACGGAGCGCCGCCGGAAGGTGATATTGCCGTCGAGTACTGGAGTACAGTGGCGAAAATTCCGGCGCGTCGTGGCGAAGCGATTAATCAGCTAAAACGCATCAATGCGGATACACCGGGCAATACGGGGTTGCAAAACAATTTGGCGTTATTGCTGTTTAGCAGCGATCGCCGTGACGAAGGTTTTGCCGTACTGGAACAGATGGCGAAATCCAACGCCGGGCGAGAGGGTGCCGCTAAAATCTGGTACGCACAGATAAAAGACATGCCTGTCAGTGATGCCAGCGTGCAGGCGCTGAAAAAATATCTCTCAATCTTTAGCGATGGCGATAGTGTGGCACTGGCGCAATCGCAACTGGCAGAACAACAAAAACAACTGGCCGATCCTAATTTCCGCGCTCGTGCGCAAGGTTTAGCCGCGGTGGATTCAGGCATGGCGGGTAAAGCTATTCCCGAACTGCAACAGGCGGTGCGCGCTAACCCGAAAGACAGTGAAGCTTTGGGTGCGCTGGGCCAGGCGTATTCCCAGAAAGGCGATCGCGCGAATGCGGTGGTGAATCTGGAAAAAGCCCTCGCGCTGGACCCGCACAGCAGCAACAATGACAAGTGGAACAGCCTGTTGAAAGTGAACCGCTACTGGCTGGCGATCCAGCAGGGTGATGCTGCGCTGAAAGCCAATAATCCAGAGCAGGCCGAACGGTTGTTCCGGCAGGCGCGCAGTGTTGATAACGCCGACAGCTATGCAGTGCTGGGACTGGGTGATGTGGCAATGGCGCGCAAAGATTACCCCGCCGCGGAACGTTATTATCAGCAGACGCTGCGCATGGACAGCAGCAACACCAACGCCGTGCGCGGACTGGCGAATATTTATCGCCAGCAGTCACCGGAAAAAGCCGAAGCGTTTATTGCCTCGCTCCCGGCCAGCCAGCGGCGCAGCGTTGATGACATCGAACGCAGCCTGCAAAACGATCGTCTGGCACAGCAGGCGGAGGCACTGGAAAATCAGGGCAAATGGGCGCAGGCGGCAGCGCTTCAGCGGCAACGGCTGGCGCTGGATCCCGGCAGTGTATGGATTACTTACCGGCTGTCGCAGGATCTCTGGCAGGCCGGGCAACGTAGCCAGGCCGATACCCTGATGCGCAATCTGGCACAGCAGAAACCAGACGATCCGGAGCAGGTTTACGCTTACGGGCTGTATCTCTCCGGTCACGATCAGGAGCGGGCGGCGCTGGCGCATATCAACAGCCTGCCGCGCGCGCAGTGGAACAGCAATATTCAGGAGCTGGTTAATCGGCTGCAAAGCGATCAGGTGCTGGAAACCGCTAACCGTCTGCGGGAAAGCGGCAAAGAGGCCGAAGCGGAAGCGATGCTGCGCCAGCAACCACCTTCCACGCGCATTGACCTCACGCTGGCCGACTGGGCGCAGCAACGGCGTGATTACACCGCCGCCCGCGCTGCGTATCAGAATGTCCTGACGCGCGAGCCGAATAACATCGATGCCATTCTTGGCCTGACGGAAGTGGATATTGCTGCAGGCGACAAAGCGGCAGCGCGCAGCCAACTGGCGAAACTGCCCGCCACCGATAACGCGTCGCTGAACACGCAACGGCGTGTGGCGCTGGTGCAGGCACAGCTTGGCGATACCGCGGCGGCGCAGCAGACGTTTAACAGGCTGATCCCACAGGCAAAATCTCAACCACCGTCGATGGAAAGCGCGATGGTTCTGCGCGATGGCGCGAGTTTTGAAGCGCAGGCAGGGGAACCGCAGCAGGCGCTGGAAACCTACAAAGACGCAATGGTCGCATCCGGTGTGGCGACAACGCGTCCGCAGGATAACGACACCTTTACCCGTCTGACCCGCAATGACGAGAAGGACGACTGGCTGAAACGCGGCGTGCGCAGCGATGCGGCGGACCTCTATCGTCAGCAGGATCTCAACGTCACCCTCGAACATGATTACTGGGGTTCGAGCGGTACTGGTGGCTATTCTGATCTGAAAGCGCACACCACCATGTTGCAGGTGGATGCGCCGTATTCCGACGGGCGAATGTTCTTCCGCAGTGATTTCGTCAATATGAACGTTGGCAGTTTCTCCGCCGACGCTGAGGGTAAATGGGATAACAACTGGGGCACCTGTACGTTACAGGATTGTAGCGGCAATCGCAGTCAGTCGGATTCCGGTGCCAGCGTTGCTGTCGGCTGGCGCAATGACGTCTGGAGCTGGGATATCGGCACCACGCCGATGGGCTTCAACGTGGTGGATGTCGTTGGTGGCATCAGTTACAGCGACGACGTGGGGCCGCTTGGTTACACCATTAACGCCCATCGTCGCCCCATCTCCAGTTCCTTGCTGGCCTTTGGCGGGCAAAAAGACTCCCCGGGCAACACCGGGAAAAAATGGGGCGGCGTGCGTGCTGATGGCGTGGGGCTAAGCCTGAGCTACGATAAAGGTGAAGCGAACGGCGTCTGGGCATCGCTTAGCGGCGACCAGTTAACCGGTAAAAATGTTGAAGATAACTGGCGCGTGCGCTGGATGACGGGCTATTACTATAAAGTTATCAACCAGAACAATCGCCGCGTCACCATTGGTCTGAACAATATGATCTGGCATTACGACAAAGACCTGAGTGGGTACTCACTCGGTCAGGGCGGTTACTACAGCCCGCAGGAATACCTGTCGTTTGCCGTACCGGTGATGTGGCGTGAGCGGACGGAAAACTGGTCGTGGGAGCTGGGGGCGTCTGGCTCGTGGTCGCATTCACGAACCAAAACCATGCCGCGTTATCCGCTGATGAACCTGATCCCGACTGACTGGAAAGACGATGCAGCCGGCCAGACCAACGACGGTGGCAGCAGTCAGGGCTTTGGCTACACGGCGCGGGCATTACTTGAACGCCGCGTCACATCCAACTGGTTTGTCGGTACGGCAATCGATATCCAGCAGGCGAAAGATTATGCGCCCAGCCATTTCCTGCTCTATGTACGGTATTCCGCCGCCGGATGGCAGGGCGACATGGATTTACCGCCGCAGCCGCTGATACCTTACGCCGACTGGTAAGTTTTCAGATAGCGCCTCTCTTAATGCCGCTGCGATCGGGTATACTCGGGCGGCAATCTGGGATTTCCGGGGGGAGACAATTTGCGCGTTAGTCGCTCGTTAACAATTAAGCAGATGGCAATGGTGGCGGCCGTTGTCATGGTATTCGTTTTTGTTTTTTGCACTGTTTTGCTGTTTCATCTGGTACAGCAGAACCGCTATAACACGGCTACGCAACTGGAAAGCATTGCTCGCTCTGTCCGCGAACCCTTATCTTCCGCCATTTTGAAAGGTGATATTCCGCAGGCGGAAGCTATTCTTGCCAGCATAAAACCGGCGGGTGTGGTCAGCCGCGCCGATGTTGTATTACCTAACCAGTTCCAGGCGCTACGTAAAAGTTTTATTCCAGAGCGCCCGGTGCCAGTGATGTTCACCCGATTGTTTGAGTTACCGGTACAAATCTCGCTGGGCGTCTACTCGCTGGAGCGTCCGGCCACCCCGCAGCCGATTGCCTATCTGGTGTTACAGGCAGATTCCTTCCGCATGTACAAGTTCGTGATGAGCACCGTCTCTACGTTAGTGACCATTTACTTACTTTTGTCACTCATCCTGACGGTGGCGATTAGCTGGTGCATTAACCGACTGATATTACATCCTTTACGTAATATTGCTCGCGAACTAAACGCCATTCCACCGCAAGAGATTGTTGGTCATCAACTGGCCTTGCCGCGTCTGCATCAGGACGACGAAATCGGTATGCTGGTGCGCAGTTACAACCTTAATCAGCAATTGTTGCAGCGCCATTATGAAGAACAGTGCGAAAACGCGATGCGCTTCCCGGTGTCGGATTTGCCAAACAAAGCCTTGCTGATGGAGATGCTGGAGCAGGTGGTTGCACGTAAACAAACCACCGCACTGATGATCATCACTTGTGAAACGCTGCGTGATACCGCAGGCGTGCTGAAAGAGGCGCAGCGGGAAATCCTGCTACTGACGCTGGTGGAGAAAATCAAATCTGTGCTGTCGCCACGCATGATCCTCGCACAGGTCAGCGGCTATGACTTCGCTGTTATCGCTAACGGCGTACAGGAGCCGTGGCACGCTATCACATTAGGTCAGCAAGTGCTTACTATCATGAGCGAGCGTTTGCCAATTGAACGTATTCAACTGCGTCCACACTGTAGCATTGGTGTGGCGATGTTCTATGGCGATCTTACTGCCGAACAACTTTATGGTCGTGCTATTTCAGCGGCGTTTACTGCTCGTCATAAAGGGAAGAATCAAATTCAGTTCTATGATCCGCAGCAGATGGAAGAAGCTCAACAGCGGCTGACGGAAGAGAGCGATATCCTTAATGCACTGGAAAATCATCAGTTTGCTATTTGGTTGCAGCCACAGGTGGAGATGACCAGTGGCAAATTAGTCAGTGCGGAAGTGTTGTTGCGTATCCAGCAACCGGATGGTAGTTGGGAATTGCCGGATGGGCTAATCGATCGAATTGAGTCCTGTGGACTGATGGTTACCGTTGGTCATTGGGTGCTGGAGGAGTCCTGTCGGCTGCTTGCCGCCTGGCAAGAGCGCGGCATTATGCTGCCGTTGTCGGTGAACCTCTCGGCGCTACAGCTTATGCACCCGAATATGGTGCCGGATATGCTGGAGTTGTTAACCCGCTATCGCATTCAGCCGGGAACGCTGATTCTGGAAGTGACAGAGAGTCGACGTATTGATGACCCGCAAGCGGCGGTGGCGATCCTCCGTCCGCTGCGAAATGCCGGAGTACAGGTGGCACTGGATGATTTCGGCATGGGTTACGCAGGGCTACGTCAGTTGCAGCATATGAAATCGTTGCCAATAGACGTGCTGAAAATCGACAAAATGTTCGTTGAAGGCTTGCCAGAAGATAGCAGCATGATTACCGCAATTATCATGCTGGCGCAAAGTCTGAACCTACAAATGATTGCCGAAGGCGTGGAGACTGAAGCGCAACGCGACTGGCTGGCAAAAGCGGGCGTGGGTATTGCCCAGGGCTTCCTTTTTGCACGGCCACTCCCCATTGAAATCTTCGAAGAGAGTTACCTGGAAGATAAATAACTACCCCAAACTGATTACAAAACTTTAAAAAGTGCTGGTTTGTGCGAGCCAGCTCAAACTTTTTAACCTTTTTGTTTCAATTATGATCCAGGTACATTTCTGTGATGTTGTCTGGGTGTTATTTGAAGGCCGCAGGTACACCATAACCTTACAAGACCTGTGGTTTTACTAAAGGACACCCTATGAAGACCTCTCTGTTTAAAAGCCTTTACTTTCAGGTCCTGACAGCGATAGCCATTGGTATTCTCCTTGGCCATTTCTATCCTGAAATAGGCGAGCAAATGAAACCGCTTGGCGACGGATTCGTTAAGCTCATTAAGATGATCATCGCTCCCGTCATCTTTTGTACTGTCGTAACTGGCATTGCGGGCATGGAAAGCATGAAGGCGGTCGGTCGTACCGGCGCTGTCGCACTGCTTTACTTTGAAGTTGTCAGTACCATCGCGCTGATTATTGGTCTTATCATCGTTAACGTCGTGCAGCCTGGTGCCGGAATGAACGTCGATCCGGCAAGTCTTGATGCGAAAGCGGTCGCGGTTTACGCCGCGCAGGCGAAAGATCAGGGCATTGTCGCCTTCATTATGGATGTCATCCCGGCGAGTGTTATTGGCGCATTTGCCAGCGGTAACATCCTGCAGGTGCTGTTGTTTGCCGTCCTGTTTGGTTTTGCGCTCCATCGTTTGGGTAGCAAAGGCCAACTGATTTTTAACGTTATCGAAAGTTTCTCGCAGGTCATCTTCGGCATTATCAATATGATCATGCGCCTGGCACCCATTGGTGCGTTTGGGGCGATGGCGTTTACTATCGGTAAATACGGCGTCGGCACACTGGTGCAACTGGGGCAGCTCATTATCTGCTTCTACATCACCTGTATCCTGTTTGTGGTGCTGGTACTGGGTTCAATCGCTAAAGCGACCGGTTTCAGTATCTTCAAATTTATCCGTTATATCCGTGAAGAATTGCTGATTGTTTTGGGGACGTCTTCTTCCGAGTCAGCGCTGCCGCGTATGCTCGACAAGATGGAGAAACTCGGTTGCCGGAAATCGGTGGTGTTTATCGCCCAGGCCACCAACAGTGAGATGGATATCGTCCACCAAATCACGCTGTTAGTTGTGTTGCTGCTTTCTTCCAAAGGGGCTGCAGGGGTAACGGGCAGTGGCTTTATCGTGCTGGCGGCGACGCTTTCAGCCGTGGGTCATTTACCGGTGGCTGGTCTGGCGCTGATCCTCGGCATCGACCGCTTTATGTCGGAAGCTCGTGCGCTGACTAATCTTGTCGGTAATGGTGTCGCAACTATCGTGGTAGCGAAGTGGGTTAAAGAACTGGACCACAAAAAACTGGATGATGTGCTGAATAATCGTGCGCCGGATGGCAAAACGCACGAATTATCCTCTTAATCTCACTACTTATGCCCGCACTCCCTTCCCCGAGTGCGGGTGTTTGCGCATAATTGACCCCTGTGCCCGAACTGACCCCCTGGGTGAGTTCGGGTTTATTTCACTTCCTCCGTGACATTTTCATGTTCTTGCGGTCTAACACGAAGTGTTTTTAACGTCATTCAGACTGACCGACAACGGGCAGTCTTTTATTACCAGGATAGTTGATCAGGGGTTCACATGCAGGGCACAAAAATTCGACTTTTAGCGGGCGGTTTGCTGGTGATGGCCACTGCTGGCTATGTGCAGGCAGATGCGCTCCAGCCTGATCCAGCATGGCAACAGGGGACGCTCTCCAACGGTTTACAGTGGCAAGTGCTGACCACGCCTCAGCGTCCCAGCGATCGTGTTGAAATTCGCCTGCTGGTTAATACCGGTTCGCTCGCTGAAAGTACACAACAGAGCGGTTACAGCCACGCTATTCCTCGTATTGCGCTAACGCAAAGCGGTGGCCTGGAAGCAGCACAGGCACGTTCATTGTGGCAACAGGGGATCGACCCTAAGCGTCCAATGCCGCCGGTGATCGTCTCTTATGACACCACGCTGTTTAATCTTAGTTTGCCAAATAACCGTAACGACCTGCTGAAAGAAGCGCTCTCTTATCTGGCGAATACGACCGGCAAGCTGACCATCACGCCAGAAACGGTAAACCATGCGTTGCAAAGCCAGGACATGGTGGCAACCTGGCCAGCCGACACCAAAGAAGGCTGGTGGCGCTATCGTTTGAAAGGATCTACCTTGCTAGGTCACGATCCTGCTGATTCGCTGAAACAACCCGTTGAGGCGGCGAAAATTAAAGATTTCTACCAGAAATGGTACACCCCAGATGCTATGACGCTGCTGGTGGTGGGTAATGTTGATGCGCGCTCGGTTGTCGACCAAATCAACAAAACCTTTGGCGAATTGAAAGGCAAACGTGAAACACCGGCACCAGTGCCGACGCTTTCTCCGCTGCACGCCGAAGCGGTAAGCATTATGACTGACGCAGTGCGTCAGGACCGGTTATCCATTATGTGGGATACGCCGTGGCAGCCGATTCGTGAGTCAGCGGCGCTCCTGCGCTACTGGCGTGCTGATCTGGCCCGTGAGGCGCTGTTCTGGCATGTTCAGCAAGCACTAAGCGCCAATAACAGCAAAGATATCGGCCTCGGTTTTGACTGCCGTGTGCTGTATCAGCGTGCGCAATGTGCCATCAACATCGAGTCGCCAAACGACAAACTGAACAGCAACCTGAATCTGGTTGCGCGTGAACTGGCGAAAGTTCGTGATAAAGGCCTGCCAGAAGAAGAGTTCAACGCTCTGGTTGCGCAAAAGAAACTGGAGTTACAGAAACTGTTTGCTGCTTATGCGCGAGCTGATACCGATATTCTGATGGGGCAGCGGATGCGTTCACTGCAAAATCAGGTCGTCGATATCGCGCCAGAGCAATATCAGAAACTGCGTCAGGATTTTCTTAACAGCCTGACGGTAGAAATGTTAAATCAGGATCTGCGTCAGCAGTTGTCGAACGACATGGCATTAATTCTGCTGCAGCCGAAAGGTGAGCCGGAATTTAACATGAAAGGATTGCAGGCCGCCTGGGATCAAATCATGGCACCATCTACTGCGGCTGCCGCCACATCTGTAGCCGCAGATGATGTGCATCCTGAAGTGACGGATATTCCACCCGCACAGTGATAAATAACCCGGCAGCCTTTCTTCTGGCTGCCGGGATTAACGGTGACGAATAAGTTACCGTGATATACCCGCAGATATTTTTCCTGGCACGGTGGTAGCGTGCGGATAATCATTGACGGCTGTGGTTTATGTAAAAGTAAGCAACCACACGTTTGTGAACGTAACGTGCTAAAGGGATATAAATGCGCTACAAAGCCACACTATTCTTGCTGATAATGATTCTCAGCTTAACGGGTCTCTATTCCTGCAACAAAAACTTCCTCTTGCTATGGGATGCGAATAATATTTATGTCAGTACAAGAGATAATATCGATAAAGACAAGATAAAAATAGAATTCGGTATCAGCGTCAACACGATCAACCGAGAAACGGATGCTGAATTATTTGCTGACAGAGCGAAGTATACAATTCTCTTCGGCGGTAACCTGAAAAACAGGATGATAAACGAGTACGGCGAAAATGATTTTCTAATTACCTTCGATGACCGCTGCTATTTATCATTTCGGCAATTTAAAACCAACCGTAGACATCAGCATGATTATTATTTTGACTTCTTTAACAATAATGGGAATGCCTTCGTCACGGTCGAAATTAAAGGCGAAAATCCACTTAAATTTACGCGTAGCATGAATGATATGCGTCAGCAGTTTTCGCTAACCTATAAAGATAGTACTTCTCATCTCTGCAAGGTTATTTCTTCAGTTCCTTCCTGAATACCGGTTCTGGGCAATCACGACCAAAATGTGCCGCCCAGTCAAAAGCTTTACCATTTTTCACGTAGCGTTGATAAATTAATGCTTCAGTTTCTGGATCAAGATATCTGACCCAACTTGCAGCATGGCATAACACGGCGGCCCATGCTTGGGTTTTGGGGTGAAGTAACCTGGCAGATTGTCCGGCCCATTCCGCAGCTTGCCAGCGGTAATGCAAAAAGTGATTATTTTTGTCAGGCACTGCATTAGCAACACGACGGTTTTCTTTCTCGCCTATCCAACTGCCATTATTAGTGTAGGTATAGGGTGTTGAATATGCGCCACTGGTAATAGCATAGTCGGGATACATTTCGTAGGCGATAAGTTCGATGCCATTATATCGTAATAATCTTGCAGCCTCGTATTGCGCCTGCGCGCGTTGCTTATCAGGGATATTTTTATTTTTTGCTATTGCCATTAAATCAGCCAGTTTTTGTGCGCCCTGGCGATGATCAGGAATATCAAACCAATTGATGGCCTTCTGATATTGACCATGACGTATTAATCGTCTACCTAATAGCGCACGTACTTTAACGTCCGTTGGAATAATATCTGGCGAAAGATAATAATCGTAACGGCTATTATTTAAATCTACAGGCTTTAAAGGGTGCCGAGGTGCTGGTACGTTTTTTTCAACAAACGTCTGTAACTCCGGCAAGGTTAAAACGTTTTCTGCAACCCAGGCTAAATCGGCCCAATAGAGATCTTTAGCCTGGTAAAACAATGCGGTGGCCTGAAGATAATCATCGCGTTTCAATGCCACAATCGCTTGCTCACTGGCAATACGGCAAGATGGGATGGTAACTTTATCACCATGATAATAAGGGCTTTCCGGGTTCATACTTCCCCAGACTTCATCGGTAGTGAACAGCGGGGCTGCGCGAGCATAGTGACGCGTTGCCAGTGGAATATCTCCGGCTCGTAATGCCAGTTTTGCTTTTAACCATTCGCTTAAGCCACTTTCTGGTGCATCCTGCAACAGCGTTTGTGCTAACGAATAATTTCCTGCCCGATACGCCAGTGCTGCCAGTCGATCGCTATAACTAAATCCTTTAACCCTGTGTTGACTTAGCAACTTAATTAAACGGTCGCGATGCGTCGGACAGGTATAATCTACAAGGTCTTTAGTACAGGCTTCACTGACATATCCCCAGTCTTGACGAATAAATAGCTCTGCGATTACCAGTTGCTGAACCAGTGGAGCATCAATAACCGACTCCAGCAGTGATAAATTTTTCTCCCTGGTTATATACAGCGAAATCATCCGTAGCGAAGTTTTCCCGGAGGGCGAACCCTGAGCCGCTTGTTGGGCATAAATTTTTACTGCCGCAGCTATATTGCCTTTTCTCAGATAATAATGCCCAAGCTGACCGAGACTGGCGAGAGAGAGCAGTTCAGGATCGGCTGCTCCACTACGGACTTCTTCAATGATTTGCAGATAACGCTGTACGGCCTGCTCAGCAATCTGCTGATTAAAACCACCTTTATTGATTATAAGATCGAGATCGTCGCCAGCGGCATCAAATCCCCCTCTTGCCAGACTATATAACGTAGCAAGCCGCCATTCCCCTTGCTCTGTTTTCGGCAAGGCCAATAGTTGCTGAAAGTATGGGCTATCGTATTTTCCCTGATGAAAATCCTGAGCTCCTGAATAATAAAGTCTCTGCGCATCAGATAATGGCGTCTGCAATTTTTGTGCGATTTCCAGTGTCCGATTTTGCGCAGGAGGCTCAGCATCATTATCTGAATCTGTCTTCATTGCCTCAACGGGCTGCCATATTGGTAAACCAGGATCGCGTTTAACCAATTGTTGTACTTCAAAGACAAAACTGCCATTTGGCATTTCCAGCAGTGCGTTATTGCGGTCAGTTAACAGATGATTGGGAATAAATGGTCCACAGGCATTAACGTTTGTGCTAATTAGTGAGAGCAATACAACAACGGAAAGCTGCGATATTTTAGGGGATAACATTAAACTCTCCTTGTAGTCTTTGATTGCAGCGCGCCCATCCCAGCGGGCTGCTTTCTCCGGCGCGCAGTTGCCTGGCGCTTATCCTTACAAAATGCAGGCTGGATGAGTGAGGTTGCACCTGATAGTGGCTGGCTCCATCAACGAATGGGCAATCGGCATTGGGCAGAATTACTTGTTTCGGCAACGGCGCATCAATTTTTCCGCTGTTTTTAATAGCCAGATCAAAAAGTTGCTCGTCTGCATGTTGAGTAATTATTAACGACCAGCGTGGCGTCAGTGGTTTATGCCGAATCACGGCTTCCAGCGTCGTTAGTGACCAGGCGCGACGATCGCCTGCTAACGGTAGCCGAAACCATACCAGGCCCTGTAATCCACGTGGCGGTTGCTGTTTTAAATATTGAATGAAATCGGCAAGTGTCTGCGGCGACACACTGAGTTCACGCATCTCCCCAGCAACATATAACGGAGCTTCGCTCTCAACGCGATTATCACTGGTGAGCGCGGAACCGTAAGCGGGCAATGCAATGAAAAAAGGATGCGTAGTTTGCCTGGCATATTGCTTTACCCAACGTTGCGCCAGGCTGGCATCGAACAAGCCTTTTTCGGGCGACAGCACGTTATGTACCTGCAAAACCGAAGTATCCGCAATGCGCAATAATCGTGCGAGATGTGGTGATTCAAGCCAGGTGGGCAGGGCGGTTACGCTAAGTTTTATATTTGTGGGAAGCGTCTGATGTAACGCACTAAGTAGTATCAGATAGTCCGGCAATTTTGCTGTTGGCGCGTCATAATCAATTTCCACGCCTGCCAGCGTAATTCCTGCCTTTTGCCACTCACGTTGGGTTTGTTGAATATGCTGGATAATTTGCTGGTTATTAAGCTGTGTAAGCTGACCGTCGAGTCTCGCAACCAGCCAGACCGGGCGACCATCTTGCTGAATAAGCGAAGTATTCACCGCAAAATGTCGGATTCCTTCCTGCGGATGAAATTGCATCCCGAGTATGCGCAGCGTAGAGAAAAGTGGGTGGCTTCGTTTTAATGCCTCGTTATGTTCTGCCGTCCAGATGCGTTGCCAGATATAGACTTGCTGATCAAAGCGAAGCGGCTGTGAGGGGGGAAATAAAATATGCAGCCCGTAACCCAGGCAGATCAGAAGAAGTGAAGCTGCAAAAATCCTTTTGCAAAATGGCATATTGTCACGGCATAAAGATTACCAACAGGACGATAGTGTACTGCCGAAACTATTAACGGAGAACGAATATCTGCCCGTTCTCCGCCAAAAACCATTACGCTGGCATCGCCTCACGCGGGATAATCGCGCCGCGATACTGAATCACGGTGCTGGCAGTCAAATGCCCGCGTTTTGCCGCTTCTTCTGCACTGCCGCCGGTAAGGCGTACCGCCAAATAACCGGCGCTGAAAGAGTCGCCCGCAGCGGTGGTATCGATCACTTTTTCTTTCGGCAGTTTTACTGCCGGAACGTCCACTAACCCTTCGCCCACAATGGACACCAGGCAAGAATCTGCGCCGCGTTTCACCACCACTTCTTTCACGCCCGCGTTATGGGTACGCGCAATGACGTCTTCCACCGGCTGTTGACCCCACAGCGCATCTTCATCATCCAGCGTCAGGAAAGCGATGTCCGTGCATTCCAGCATTTGCTGGTAGACCTGCTGCGTCTCTTCTTTGCTGGCCCACAGGCGTGGACGGTAGTTATTGTCGAAAATTACTTTCCCGCCATTGGCGCGGCATTCGCGCAGCAGAGAAAGCAGTTTTTCGCGACTGGTGGGGCTTAAGATCGCCAGGCTAATGCCGCTCAGATAGAGATAATCAAAATTCGCCAGTTCTGCACAAATCGCCGCCGATTGCTCGCTCTCCAGCCAGAATTTGGCCGCGGCTTCGTTACGCCAGTAGTAGAAAGTCCGTTCGCCGGTGCTGTCGGTTTCAATGTAATAAAGACCCGGCAGACGGTTTTCCATCCGTTGGGTCAGGGAAGTATCGACGTTCTCTCCGTGCCAGGCGTCCAGCATCTGCTGACTAAAACTGTCCGTTCCCAGCGCCGTTACGTAATGAACGGTTAATGCCGCAGGATCGACCTGACGAGCGATGTAGACGGAAGTGTTCAGGGTATCGCCGCCGAAACCGCGCTTAACGTCTGCGCCTTTCTCGGAAAGCTCAATCATGCATTCGCCAATCACGGCAATCTTTTTGGACATAGTCGTGAACCTGATCTGTAAAAAATTAGCGTTAGTTTGCGCTGCGGTGGTTTGTTGGTCAACTATATTAAAACACTGTTCCATTATTTTTTTGAGCCAGAACGTATTCCTGAGAAATTCCGTCGTTGCGCGGGCAAATTAACTCCTCTCTGGCGGTAAAGTTCTGCCGTAGCGCGCCGATAATATTTGTCGAGTCCGGCCAGTATCACTTTTAAACACAGGACATCTTCGATGATAAGGCAGGTTATCCAGCGAATAAGCAACCCTGAAGCAAGCATCGAGAGCTTGCAGGAACGGCGTTTTTGGTTGCAATGTGAGCGAGCTTACACCTGGCAGCCGATTTACCAGACTTCCGGGCGATTGATGGCCGTGGAGCTTTTAACGGTTGTCACGCATCCCGATAATCCTTTGCAACGACTGCCGCCAGATCGTTATTTTGCCGAAATCACCGTCAGGCATCGGATGGATGTGGTGAAAGAACAGATTGATTTACTAGCGAAAAAAGCCGCGTTCTTTGCTGAGCACGGTCTGCTGGCATCGGTTAATATTGATGGTCCTACACTTCTCGCCCTGCGTCAGCGGCCGGAGATTTTACGCCAGATTGACCGTCTTCCCTGGCTGCGTTTTGAACTGGTGGAACACATCCGCCTGCCGAAAGATTCAACGTTTGCCTCAATGTGCGAATTTGGCCCGCTGTGGCTGGATGATTTTGGCACCGGGATGGCAAACTTTTCTGCGCTAAGTGAAGTGCGTTATGACTACATCAAAATCGCTCGCGAGTTGTTTGTGATGCTGCGCCAGTCGCCGGAAGGGCGCACGCTCTTTTCCCAGCTTTTGCATTTGATGAACCGCTACTGCCGCGGCGTGATTGTCGAAGGTGTCGAGACTGAGGAAGAATGGGGCGATGTGCAAAATTCTCCCGCATTCGCTGCACAAGGCTGGTTTCTTTCGCGCCCTGCGCCGATAGAAACGCTGGATTCAGTGGCGCTGGCTCTGTAAGCCGCCTCATTTTTCGCCTGGCTGGACTATCTTTAGGACTGGCACAGGAAGAACATGAGGAAGCGAACTATGAGCAAGGTAGGCAAAATAACCGCTGCGATTTCAGGGGCTTTCTTGTTGTTGGTCGTCGTGGCGATCATTTTGATTGCGACTTTTGACTGGAATCGTCTCAAACCGACCATCAACCAGAAAGTCTCTGCGGAATTGAATCGCCCCTTCGCTATTCGTGGCGATCTGGGCGTGGTGTGGGAGCGGCAAAAACAAGAAACCGGCTGGCGTAGCTGGGTGCCGTGGCCTCATGTGCACGCAGAAGACATCATTCTCGGCAACCCGCCGGATATTCCCGAAGTAACGATGGTGCATTTGCCGCGCGTAGAAGCAACGCTGGCTCCGCTGGCGCTGCTGACCAAAACGGTCTGGTTGCCGTGGATCAAGCTGGAAAAGCCTGATGCGCGCCTGATTCGCCTCTCTGAAAAGAACAACAACTGGACGTTCAACCTCGGCAACGATGACAACAAAGACGCGAATGCAAAACCGTCGGCGTGGTCGTTTCGGCTGGATAATATTCTGTTCGATCAAGGGCGGATCGCTATTGATGACAAAGTAAGCAAAGCGGATCTGGAGATTTTTGTTGATCCGTTAGGCAAGCCGTTGCCGTTCAGCGAAGTGACCGGATCGAAAGGTAAAACGGATCAAGAAAAGGTGGGCGATTACGTTTTTGGCCTGAAAGCACAAGGGCGCTATAACGGCGAACCACTCATGGGGACGGGTAAAATTGGCGGTATGCTAGCGCTGCGTGGTGAAGGGACACCGTTTCCGGTACAGGCTGATTTTCGCTCCGGTAACACCCGTGTCGCTTTTGATGGCGTGGTGAATGACCCAATGAAAATGGGCGGCGTCGATTTACGGCTTAAATTTTCTGGCGATTCGCTGGGTGATCTCTACGAACTGACCGGCGTTCTGTTGCCCGATACGCCGCCGTTTGAAACCGATGGCCGACTGGTAGCGAAAATCGACACTGAAAAATCGTCGGTCTTTGATTATCGCGGCTTTAACGGGCGCATTGGTGATAGCGATATTCACGGTTCTCTGGTCTACACCACCGGCAAACCACGACCAAAACTGGAAGGTGACGTCGAGTCGCGGCAGTTACGGCTGGCAGATCTGGGGCCGTTGATTGGCGTTGATTCCGGGAAAGGTGCGGAAAAGTCGAAACGGTCTGAACAGAAGAAGGGCGAAAAGAATGTTCAGCCTGCGGGCAAAGTGCTGCCATATGACCGCTTCGAAACCGATAAATGGGATGCGATGGATGCCGATGTCCGTTTTAAAGGTCGGCGCATTGAGCATGGCAGCAGTCTGCCGATTAGCGATCTTTCTACCCATATCATCCTCAAAAACGCCGACCTGCGCCTGCAACCGCTGAAATTTGGCATGGCGGGCGGCAGTATTGCGGCGAACATTCATCTGGAAGGGGATAAAAAACCGATGCAGGGTCGGGCGGATATTCAGGCTCGTCGGATGAAACTGAAAGCGTTGATGCCGGATGTGGCGCTGATGCAGAAAACACTGGGTGAAATGAACGGCGATGCTGAACTGCGCGGTAGCGGCAACTCGGTGGCGGCGCTGCTGGGAAATAGTAATGGCAACCTGAAACTGTTGATGAATGACGGGCTGGTGAGCCGTAACCTGATGGAGATTGTCGGCTTGAACGTCGGTAACTACATTGTCGGTGCGATTTTTGGTGATGACGAGGTGCGGGTGAACTGCGCGGCGGCGAATCTGGATATTGCCAACGGCGTGGCGCGTCCGCAGATTTTTGCTTTCGATACTGAGAATGCGTTGATTAATGTTACCGGCACGGCAAGTTTTGCTTCGGAGCAACTGGATTTAACTGTCGATCCAGAGAGCAAAGGTATTCGGATTATCACGCTGCGTTCGCCGCTGTATGTCCGCGGAACGTTCAAAAATCCGCAGGCAGGGGTGAAAGCAGGGCCGTTGATTGCCCGTGGTGCTGTTGCGGCAGCACTGGCAACGCTGGTGACACCTGCGGCGGCATTACTGGCGTTGATATCACCTTCAGAAGATGAAGCTAATCAGTGCCGGATGATTTTGTCGCAGATGAAGAAGTGATGATAATTGCCGGATGTCTGGCATCCGGCAATTAAACAGATTTAGATTGTTGGCAAAGTGTGCTTTGTTCATGCCGGATGCGGCGTGAACGCCTTATCCGGCCTACTAATCCTTGCGAATTCAATACATTGTATGGAAATTCAGGCCTGATAAGCGTAGCGCATCAGGCTTTTCACTCTTATTACAACGACTGATGTCGCGTCTCATGCGTCAGCAGCAGAGCGATTAGCGTCAAGCCGGCCATCGCCGCCAGATATAACCCTACCGCACCTAACCCGTAGTGAGTCTGCAGCCAGGCCGCGATATACGGTGCAACGGAAGCCCCGAGAATCGACGATACGTTGTAAGAGAATGATGCTCCGGTGTAACGCACTTCCGTTGGGAACAGCTCTGGCAACAGCGCGCCCATTGGCCCGAAGGTCAGCCCCATCAGACTTAACCCCAGCAGCAGGAAGGCAAAAACCAGAATCGGGTTGCCAGAACCGAGCAGTGGGTTAAAGGCGAACAGTGCGAACAGGATGATCAGTGTGGTGATGATTACCATGCTTTTACGACGACCAAAGGCATCAGCCAGCAATCCGGCTACCGGCACCATCACGCCAAAACCGATTACTGCCATCATCAGCATCCACAGCACTTCATTGCGCGGCAGGCCAAGCCCGACTGGCGCGGCGGCGGTACTGAAGGTCATTGAATAGACGGTCATGATGTAAAACAGCGTATAGGTCGCCAGCATGATAAAGGTGCCGAGTACCGTAACGCGTACGTGTTTGGTCAGCAGCGTACCCAGCGGGATCTTCACCTGCTTTTTCGCTTTAGCGACTTTCTCAAACACCGGCGACTCATGCAGCGACACGCGAACATACAGGCCGATAATCACCAGCACCGCCGAGAAGATAAACGGCACGCGCCAGCCCCAGCTCATAAACTGCTCGTCGGTTAGCAGCCAGGAAAGCAGCAGGAAAGTGCCGTTGGCAAAGAAGAAGCCAATCGGTGCGCCCAACTGCGGGAAGGAGCCATACAGCGCACGTTTACGCGGCGGCGCATTTTCGGTCGCCAGCAGCGCTGCGCCGCCCCATTCACCGCCTAATCCCAGGCCCTGACCAAATCGAGCCAGCGCCAGCAGCAGCGGGGCGAAAATACCAATCGTTGCGTAGCCAGGCAGCAGGCCGATGACTACCGTCGAAATTCCCATCGTTAGCAAAGAGGCGACCAGCGTCGCTTTACGCCCAACGCGATCGCCAAAATGACCAAACACGGCAGAGCCGATGGGGCGCGCGACGAAAGCGATAGCGAAGGTCGCGAGCGACTGTAGTGTCGCCGCCGCCGGATCGCCCTGCGGGAAGAAGATATGCGGGAATACAATAACGGCCGCAGTGGCGTAAATGTAGAAGTCGAAAAACTCAATGGCCGTGCCAGTGAGGGAGGCGACAAGGACTTTATTACGCGAGTTGATCGGCGTGTATTCTTGCTCGTTGTCGAGTGTTGTGGCTGTTGCTTGCATAATCTTTTCTTATTTTTTGTCTAACGAATAGCCATATTACGCACAGCAAAAGTGATATTTCAATGTGTAACAAACCACGAAAACGACTAAAAACCAGGCAAAAAGGGGATAATGTTTAGGCTGGTGATTTTTCTTCTATGAAATTCTTCACATAATTTCATAAATAGTCGATAAAACTGGTTTTAGGTTAAATAAAAGTTACCAACTGGATTTATATGCTGAGCTTATGAGTTGGCATGAAATTGTTTGCTCCTGAAGCGATACTGAAGAGGCGCAGGGGGAAGAGTTTCAGGAGGTTATGTGCGCGTTATAGCCGGATGCGATGCTGGAGCATCTTACCCGGCCAGGGGGGAACCAGACCGAATAAATTCGTAGGTCGGATAAAGCGTTTGCGCCGCATCCGGCATATTTTAATGTTGTGTTTTACCCGGCATTCGCGGGTCATCTTTGTACTCGGCGGTGGCAATCCACGCCGCGCAAAACAGCGTCAGACGGGCGAAGAAGTAGAAAAATGCCATCAGCCCCAGCACGGAACCAAAGGCTGCGCCGGAGGGGGATTTCATCAGCGATGGCAGGGTGTAGGTCATCACAATTTTAATCACTTCAAAACCAATAGCTGCGATGAATGTCCCGCGAATTAGCGCCTTTTTCCGTGGGCGGTGACGCGGCAGCCGCCAGAAGATCCAGAAGAAAAGCAGATAGTTGGCGAAGATGGAAATCGCCAGGCCAATCAATCGCCACGTCGGTTTCAGCCACTCAATGCTATTAAGGTGTAATGCGCTAATAATCATTTGCTGCGCAGAACCGGCAACGGAGGTGATTGAGAGCGTCACAATCAGCGCAATCAACAAGCCAATCAGCGAAATAAAATCACGCAGATATTTAACCCAGAATTTTTCTTGATCTTGCGGCGAACGTTCCCAGACATCACGCGACTGGGCGCGAATCGCTTCACGTAAATTGCCCATCCAGTTGATGCCGGAATAAAGTGCCACCGCCAGGCCAACAAGACCTACGGTAGTACGCTGCTGAACAGCGGTGTTGATGGTGTTTTTCAACGTGGCGGCAAGCGTTGGATCGCTGATGTTTTGCAGAATTTTGTCGAAGATATCCTGTAACAGCATCGGATGCGAAGCCAGCACAAAACCCCCAGCAGCAAACGACACCATCAAAATCGGGATCATCGACAAAAACGAGAAATAGGTGATCGCTGCGCCAAACTGATTACCCAGTCGATCGTTAAAGCGTTCAGTCGCGCGAATCAGGTGCGCGATGATCGGTTGGCGTTGGACTTTTTCGGCGGTGGTGGTGACAGTTTCCAGCACCTGGCTGACTTTGCCGCCTTTATCGCTATTATCCAGATGCTTAATCGGCTCATGCTCCAGATCTTGGGTGGGACGTTTGATCTCGTTTTCCTGCGTCATCCGCTCTTTAGTCCTTCAGTCGTTGTCTGTCTTAAAAAGTATAGTCGGTCAGTCCAGGTGCTCTTTCATTACGCCTGCAACCCACTGCATAAACAGGTTTACACGGCGGGAAAGCTCCCGACGCTGAGGGTAAACCAGGGAAATGGAGAGTGGAGCGGCGCGATAGCTGGGCAACACTTCAATAAGCCGTCCGGCGCGCAGGGCTTCGCGCACGGCGATACGGGGGATCTGAATAATCCCCAGCCCCGCCAGACCGGCGGCGAGATAGGTTTCGCTACTGTTTACCGTCAACATGCCGCCGGACTTAAACCACTGGACGCCATGACCACTGGCAACCTCAAAACCCAATGGGTGCACGCCCAGATGTGGCGTGTAATGCACTACCGCGTGTGAAGTCAGATCGTCGGGATTTTGCGGATAACCAAAGCGCGTCAGATAGTGCGGACTGGCACAGTTGACCATCGTCAGTTTGCCGAGTGGACGGGTGATGAGTCCATCGTCGGGTAACGTACCTGTGCGAACCACACAATCAAAGCCATCATGAAGAATATCTACCTGACGGTCGCTGCTGCTTAATTCGAGTTCAATACCCGGATACTGATACAGAAAATCGGGTAACCGCGGCAGCAACAAATTTTTCGCCATTCCGACCGGGATATCGACGCGCAATTTACCGCTGATGCTGGTGGTATCCTGCAAAAACAGGCCGTCCAGTTCGTTGAGATTACTCAACACATCTTTCGCCCGTTGATAATAGGTCATACCATCCGGCGTCAGTTGTACCCGCCGCGTGGTACGCTGGAGGAGCTGGGTGCCAAGCTGGTTTTCCAGTGCCTGGATTTGACGCGAGACGCTACCTTTCGGCAGAGCAAAGAAATCTGCCGCGCGGGAAAAACTTTCCAGCTCCGCGACTTTGATGAACAACTGCATTGCGTGAATTTTATCCATTTCTTTGACCGATTGTTGTTCACAGCGAAACAGTAACGCGCATATCGCATTATTTATTGTTTTTTCTAACATCTAATGCATGATTTCACAACGGTGCAACGCAGAAAGTGAGGATATTTTAGAGAATAAAGGGTGGATTAGCGTTCCCTGAATAGAGAAATAACCAGCAGAAGGTCATAATTTTGACTCATTTCATAAAATGCACAAACAGCGTATTGCGGATTAGTGCGCAATCTAATCATTTTCTTTAACCGTAGACGTTATTAAAACGAGCGATAAATCTACTTTACTTGCCTGAATGCGGTGCAAAATATAAGGAATTCCTTAAGAATTTTTTAAATAGTGCCCTCGACATGTAATTTCGGGCATTTAGCTGTAACTATTTATATCGGTAACTATTTTCTACGTTTCATCTCTGTAGAATGGCCACCGCCAAATGGCGAATTCTTATTTTGTCTCTCGGGTAATACCCTTCCACTACTTAAGTCTTTTTAACGTATTCAGGTGGAGATTCAGTAATGCAAATAATCATGTTTGACAGGCAGTCAATATTTATTCATGGAATGAAAATCAGTTTACAACAGCGTATTCCGGGGGTAGGTATTCAGGGCGTCAGTCAGGCAGATGAGCTATGGCAAAAACTTGAAAGCTATCCCGAAGCCTTAGTGATGTTGGATGGCGATCAAGACGGTGAATTTTGCCAGTGGTTATTGCAAAAAACCGTGGTGCAATTTCCTGATATTAAAGTGTTAATCACGGCGACGGATTGCAACAAACGATGGTTGCAGGAGGTTATCCACTTTAATGTGATGGCCATTGTGCCGCGTGATTCAACCGTTGAGACGTTCGTATTGGCGGTAAATAGTGCGGTGATGGGCATGATGTTCCTGCCCGGCGACTGGCGAACAGCGCCGGAAAAAGAGTCGAAAGATCTCGCATCATTAAGCGCCCGCCAGCGGGAAATTTTAACCATGCTGGCGGCAGGCGAATCGAATAAAGAGATTGGCCGGGCGTTAAATATCAGCACCGGAACGGTAAAGGCGCATCTGGAATCGCTTTATCGACGTCTGGAAGTGAAAAACCGAACCCAGGCGGCAATGATGTTAAATATCTCCTCCTGAAGTAATGCCGATCAGTTAAGGATCAGTTGACCGATCCAGTGGCTGTGTAAGAATCCGGAAACGCTCACTCGTTTCCGGATTTTTTTATGCTCATTGGACAGGCCCTTGATTTGGTATCCCGTTACGATTCTCTGCGTAACCCACTGACTTCTCTGGGGGATTACCTCGACCCCGAACTCATCTCTCGTTGCCTTGCCGAATCAGGTACTGTAACGCTACGCAAGCGCCGTCTTCCCCTCGAAATGATGGTCTGGTGTATTGTTGGCATGGCGCTTGAGCGTAAAGAACCTCTTCACCAGATTGTGAATCGCCTGGACATCATACTACCGGGCAATCGCCCCTTCGTTGCCCCCAGTGCCGTTATTCAGGCCCGCCAGCGTCTGGGAAGTGAGGCTGTCCGCCGCGTGTTCACGAAAACAGCGCAGCTCTGGCATAACACCACGCCGCATCCGCACTGGTGCGGCCTGACCCTGCTGGCCATCGATGGTGTGTTCTGGCGCACACCGGATACACCAGAGAACGATGCAGCCTTCCCCCGCCAGACACATGCCGGGAACCCGGCGCTCTACCCGCAGGTCAAAATGGTCTGCCAGATGGAACTGACCAGCCATCTGCTGACGGCTGCAGCCTTCGGCACGATGAAGAACAGCGAAAATGAGCTTGCTGAGCAACTTATAGAACAAACCGGCGATAACACCCTGACGTTAATGGATAAAGGTTATTACTCACTGGGACTGTTAAATGCCTGGAGCCAGGCGGGAGAACACCGCCACTGGATGATCCCTCTCAGAAAGGGAGCGCAATATGAAGAGATCAGAAAACTGGGTAAAGGCGATCATCTGGTGAAGCTGAAAACCAGCCCGCAGGCACGAAAAAAGTGGCCGGGGCTGGGAAATGAGGTGACAGCCCGCCTGCTGACCGTGACGCGCAAAGGAAAAGTCTGCCATCTGCTGACGTCGATGACGGACGCCATGCGCTTCCCCGGAGGAGAAATGGCGGATCTGTACAGTCATCGCTGGGAAATCGAACTGGGATACAGGGAGATAAAACAGACGATGCAACTGAGCAGGCTGACGCTGAGAAGTAAAAAGCCGGAGCTTGTGGAGCAAGAGCTGTGGGGTGTCTTACTGGCTTATAATCTGGTGAGATATCAGATGATTAAAATGGCAGAACATCTGAAAGGTTACTGGCCGAATCAACTGAGTTTCTCAGAATCATGCGGAATGGTGATGAGAATGCTGATGACATTGCAGGGCGCTTCACCGGGACGTATACCGGAGCTGATGCGCGATCTTGCAAGTATGGGACAACTTGTGAAATTACCGACAAGAAGGGAAAGAGCCTTCCCGAGAGTGGTAAAGGAGAGGCCCTGGAAATCCCCCACAGCCCCGAAAAAGAGCCAGTCAGTTGCTTAACTGACTGGCATTACTCCTCCTGAAGAGGATAATTTTACAGCCAGCAGGATATTAGCGGCTGGCTGTAAAAAATATTACGGTTCGCCGTATAAACCAATTAAACGGCGTGCCACACCGTTGGTCCAGCCAAACCCGTCCTGTAACGGATATTCACCGCCGCCGCCTTCGCGGGAGATACCATCGGCAATATGGTATTTCTCGATCAGTTTGTGGTGTTCCTGGTAGAACTGATTTACCGTCTTCAGCCAGCTACGAGCGATCTCATCACCCAGATGGTCATCTCCGTACATTTTAAATCCCTGAATCGTCATCCATTGTAACGGTGCCCAGCCGTTGGGTTTATCCCACTGCTCACCGGTTTCATACTCGCTTGCCAGAATCCCGCCTGGTGTCAGTAAACGGCTTCGCACGGCATTTGCCAGACGATCGGCCTGTTCGTGGTTTGCCATGCCGACATATAACGGCACGATGGCCGCAGCGGAAAAGAGAGCCTGTTGTTCGCGCCGCCAGTCGTAATCGCGGTAGATTCCGTTTTCATCATCCCAGAGATAACGGTTTACCGCATCGCGGCGGGCGCTGGCTTTTTGGCGAAACAGCGCTTCTGTCTCTCTATCACCTTTCAGCGCCGAGATGTTGGCGATGGTACTCTCCAGTTTAAACAGGAAAGCGTTCAGGTCGATGGGGATGAACTGGGTGGTGCGAATACTCGCCAGACGACCCGCGTCACGCAGCCAGCGGGAGGAGTAATCCCAGCCAGAAGCCGCGCCCGCACGTAAATCGCGATACACTTCGTTGGGGGGGCGACCGGAATGTTTTGCGGTTTCTACGTCCTCAAGCCAGGATTCGTCGCGCGGTGTGTCACGGTCATCCCAGTAGCGGTTAAGCAGCGAACCGTCCGGCATCCTAACGACATGGCGATAGGCCTGATTGGGGATCAGCGATTCTGCACCGTCCATCCAGAAGGCATATTCCATTTTCAGATGATCAAGATAACGGCGTGCGCCGCGTACCCCATCTTCTTCAAACAGCTCCACCATCAGAGCGAAAACCGGTGGCTGTGAGCGGCTCAAATAGTAGGTGCGGTTGCCGTTGGGGATGTGGCCGTAGTTTTCGATCATCCAGGCGAAGTTATCGGCCATGCATTTCAGTAAATCTTCGCGTCCGCTTTCCGCCAGCCCCAGCATGGTGAAATAGGAATCCCAGTAGTAGGTTTCGCTAAAACGGCCTCCGGGGACAATGTACGACTGCGGCAGCGCCAGCAGAGAAGACCACGGGATGTGATCTTGCGGTTCGCGGGTTAACACTGGCCATAGCTGGTCGATATGCTCTTTTAGTGAGTTTTGTGGGTCCGATACATACTCGCTGGAGTAGACTTCCGGTAACCAGAAGTGATTTTCAACGAATCGGCGCAAGTCAAAATCACGGTGGCGGCGAACCTTACGGTAGCGGATTAATATATCCAGCGGGTCCATTTTCGGCGCACAATCGGGAAAGGTTTTACTGTCGGGGAAAATTTTTGCCGACTGAACATGTTCGAACAGTTCGAGATAGCGGTCAGCAGGCGTTAGCGCGTCAGAGGCAGGCAATCCCTCAATCATTTCGGGTTCTGGCTCTGCCTCGAGCATCTCATCCAGTTTTAATTCATACGGATCCAGCTCATAACAGAGATCGACTTCGATCGTCAGTTCGTCTGGATTAGGGGTTTGAATTTTCTGATTGAGCATAAGGATCCGACCTCCGAAATTCGTCGCTAATTATCGGGCTTTCCTTTAAGGGTAGTCATTCGTTCCGCCTGGTGGGCGACAAAGCGTGCGGTAGATCACGTTTATTAATGGAGAAAAAATATAACTCACTAATATTCAAAGAGAATATTATATATGTTGTTTCCCGTCATTCTTCACTTTCGGAATATTCATGTAATCTGTTGAGAAATCAGGATATGTCATTGTTGTTACGAATAAGAGTAGCGGCTACCTGTGTAACAATGCAGAAGGTCACCAACTTTTTTGTAATTAAAATAAAAATTAATAAAGAAATGCCAAAATATACATTTGTTTTAATAAGCTATAAATATAATATTATTAGCGATAACTGATTATATAAATAACGTTATTTCACTCTTAGGATTTTGTTATTTAAATTACACCGGCAACTCCTTGCGTCTATTACAGATAAATCCTACTTTTTTATTGCCTTCAAATAAATTTAAGGAGTTCGAAATGGATCAGAAGTTGTTAACGGATTTCCGCTCAGAACTACTAGATTCACGTTTTGGCGCAAAGGCAATTTCCACTATCGCGGAATCGAAACGTTTTCCGCTGCATGAAATACGCGATGACATCGCATTCCAGATTATCAATGATGAATTATTTCTCGACGGTAACGCCCGTCAGAATCTGGCGACTTTCTGCCAGACCTGGGACGATGAAAATGTCCATAAATTGATGGATTTGTCGATAAATAAAAACTGGATCGACAAAGAAGAATACCCGCAATCTGCAGCAATTGACCTGCGTTGCGTAAACATGGTTGCTGATCTGTGGCACGCGCCTGCGCCGAAAAACGGTCAGGCCGTTGGCACCAACACCATTGGTTCTTCCGAGGCCTGTATGCTCGGCGGGATGGCGATGAAATGGCGTTGGCGCAAGCGTATGGAAGCCGCAGGTAAACCGACCGATAAACCAAACCTGGTGTGCGGTCCGGTGCAAATCTGCTGGCATAAATTCGCCCGCTACTGGGATGTGGAATTGCGCGAGATCCCTATGCGCCCCAGTCAGTTGTTTATGGATCCGAAACGGATGATTGAGGCCTGCGACGAAAACACCATCGGCGTGGTGCCGACTTTCGGCGTGACCTACACCGGTAACTATGAGTTTCCGCAACCGCTGCACGATGCGCTGGATAAGTTCCAGGCCGACACCGGTATCGACATCGATATGCATATCGACGCTGCCAGCGGTGGCTTCCTGGCACCGTTCGTCGCCCCGGATATCGTCTGGGACTTCCGCCTGCCACGCGTGAAATCGATCAGTGCTTCTGGTCATAAATTTGGTCTGGCTCCGCTGGGCTGCGGCTGGGTTATCTGGCGTGACGAAGAAGCACTGCCGAAAGAGCTGGTGTTTAACGTTGACTATCTCGGTGGGCAAATCGGGACTTTTGCCATCAACTTCTCGCGTCCGGCGGGTCAGGTGATTGCCCAGTACTATGAATTCCTGCGCCTCGGTCGTGAAGGCTACACCAAAGTGCAGAACGCCTCTTATCAGGTCGCCACTTACCTGGCGGATGAAATCGCTAAACTGGGACCGTATGAGTTCATCTGCACCGGTCGCCCGGACGAAGGTATCCCGGCGGTTTGCTTCAAACTGAAAGACGGGGAAGATCCGGGATACACCCTGTATGACCTCTCTGAACGTCTGCGCCTGTGCGGCTGGCAGGTTCCAGCCTTCACCCTTGGCGGTGAAGCCACTGACATCGTGGTGATGCGTATTATGTGTCGTCGTGGCTTCGAAATGGACTTCGCTGAACTGTTGCTGGAAGACTACAAGGCCTCCCTGAAATACCTCAGCGATCACCCGAAACTGCAGGGTATTGCTCATCAAAACAGCTTTAAACATACCTGATAACAGGGCGTTATAATAATCTTTGCCCCGGTTTGAAAACCGGGGCATACGTTCATTAGCGCAATATTAATATTATATTGATTTTGTATTCATGGCGTTGTTAAGTTGTATCTAATATAAATCTTTCTAAAATCAAACAAAATGACGCCAGTAGATCATTTGTTTTGTATTAATCTCCTTACGTTGGTACTTTCGATTTTTTATTATAAATTCAATGCTCTTACACAATTTTCCTTCACATTTAATCAATTCCCCTGTCAAAATTGTTTAAATTTATTTACCAATAAATTTGACTTAAGATAGCGGTGTGCTACATTAATAATCAGTAATATATTTATGTTATATTAAGTCAACTATGCAATCACAATATGGGAATTGTTTAATTGCGTACGCAAAACATAAATTTATTCTCACTATGTTGAATGGTGAATATCGCTGCTTTAATGGTGGTGATGTGGTTTTTGCGGATGCAAGCCAGATCTTGATTGATAAGTGTGTAGGTAACGTCGTATTAGTCACGAAGGACACACTTTCACTATTTCTCCCGATGCTCAAGGAGGAGACGCTAAATCTTTATACCTATAAAAAAGCTCCTTCGTTAGTTGTTCATCATTGTTCCAGAGAGATCCCTGTTTTTCAGGAAGTTGTACATCTTTCGCAAAATAAAGATCTCCGCTATGGTGAGATATTACGTAAAAGAGCATTAACATTTGCGTTATTGTCTATTTTTCTTGAAGATAAACAGTTTATACCACTGCTTATGAATATTTTGCGACCGAATATGCGAACGCGGGTTTGCACGGTCATCAATAATAATATTGCTCATGAATGGTCATTAGCACAGATTGCCAGTGAGTTATTGGTGAGTCCGAGTTTGTTAAAGAAAAAATTGCGTGAAGAAGAGACATCGTATTCACAGTTACTGACTGAATGTAGAATGCAGCGGGCGTTGCAACTGATTGTTGTTCATGGTTTTCCAATAAAACGAGTAGCCGTATCCTGCGGTTATAACAGTGCGTCGTATTTTATTTATGTCTTTCGAAACTATTATGGTATGACGCCGACAGAGTATCAGGAGCGAATAGCGCAGGGAATACTGAATGGTGACCCGATAGCAAGTTTTGTTGGGCAGGGAAATTTTTACAGTTCTGAACACCATGCTGAAGGGATAAGACTCTGATTCTTTACTCAGACATAAAAAAAACCCGGCATAGGGGACCGGGAAGAGGATAGTCTGCCGTCTCCAGACTAATAAACCGTTATAACGCTCCTTGTTGACACGGGAAACTTTGTGCTCTCAGTAAATAAAATATAACTTTAATTGTCGATAATATCAGCCATTTTTTTATAAACATAAGCTATACGCTTTCTTAAAATATATTGCTGACGCATTTACTTATTAGTAATTAGCTGTTATGTACACTGCGCTATGGCTGGCTTTTGGTCCTACCAATTTTGGCAGTTTTGGCTCACGGAGTGAATCATTCATCATTTCATTTGTATACTGAAATTGTAATGTTCGTGGTAATGGAATATAAGGGCTTGTCATGGCACATGTTTGTTCGGTGATCCTCACCTGTCGCTCATTTGATATATACCATGAGCAGCAAAAACTATCTTTGTATAAAGATAGTATTCTACTGATAGAAAAAAATATGGCGGAGAGTTTTGACTTTAATGAATCAAATGTCCGCAGGCTGGATATTGATGAACGAATAATTACTCATTACTTACACAATGTCCGTCCACCGTTCCGGTGTTTAGGATTGCACAATAAAAAAAAGCTGTTAGTTAACATGACCCCACCGATGCCGTTGGTTACAGCAATATTCGATAGTTTTACTAAAGAGGACATTGCTTCAACGACATTAAATAATATGCTCTATTTCTCCTGCCTTTCGATGTTTTCACGAAATAAAGAGCTGATTCCATTCCTTTTTAATAGCATTAGTACCATTGCAGGAAAAGTTGAACGCATTATTAGCTTTGATATTGCCAGACGCTGGTACCTGCGTGATATCGCAGAAAAGATGTATACCAGTGAAAGCCTAATCAAAAAGAAGCTACAGGATGAAAACACCTGCTTTAGTAAAATATTACTGGCCTCGCGAATGTCGATGGCCAGACAATTGCTCGAGTTACGACAATTCCCGCTACCGATGATCGCAGAAAAATGTGGCTATAGCAGTACGTCGTACTTTATTAACACTTTCCGCCAGTATTATGGCGTAACACCACACCAGTTTGCGCAACAGTCAACAGGGACTTTTTCCTGACTTCATCTATCATTCGAAAGTCGGTCAGGATCTGCTTTACGCTTCATGTAAAAATCTTTTCCCATCCATATTTGCCGGGGGCACCGGCAAGTTCTCTTTGGCAGTTCGCAAACGGATATTAGTATTTTCAGGAGGAAAAGGTGCAGCATGTTTGGAGTTATTAAGCTGATTATTCATATAATTACGGGAATGCTGGTTTGTGTCGTACTGTTCAAGTTGATGACCAATGGCTGGAGTGGTTTCTACTTTCAATGCTGTTTGCTAAGTCTGGTATTCCTGATGGTTAGCTGGTTGTTGAGTAGTGAATGGTTGTCAGGAAAGAGTAAGGCAGAACATTCACGTTCAGCCTTACTCTCATTCATACGTTACGCTTTTTTAAAGCGGGCAAAGAGATGTTCCACAACGACGAAAAAGACGGGAACGAAGTAAATCGCCAGCACGGTTGCTGCAAACATCCCCCCCATAACGCCTGTACCGACCGCATTTTGTGCGCCGGAACCTGCGCCATGACTGATAACCAGTGGCAGTACGCCAAGAATAAAGGCCAGAGAGGTCATCAGGATCGGGCGTAAACGCATCCGCGCCGCTTCGATAATCGCCTCTACCGGTGTCTTCCCTTCTTTCTGCATCATCTCAACCGCAAATTCGACGATCAGGATGGCGTTCTTGGCTGAAAGCCCGATGGTGGTCAGCAAACCGACCTGGAAGTAGACGTCATTGCTCAGGCCGCGCAGGTCAGTTGCCAGTAATGCGCCAATAACGCCCAACGGAACAACCAACATCACCGAGAATGGAATTGACCAGCTTTCATACAACGCGGCGAGGGCGAGGAACACCACGACCAGTGAAATGGCATACAGCGCGGGTGCCTGGTTGGACGATAACGCTTCCTGATACGACAGCCCAGTCCAGGAGTAGCCGACGCCCGCCGGAAGTTTAGCCACCAGTTCTGCCATAAACTTCATCGCGTCACCGGTACTTTTTCCAGCAGCGGCCTCCCCTAAAATCTCCATCGACGGAATGCCGTTGTAGCGTTCCAGTCGCGGCGAACCGTAGGTCCATTCTGTTGAAGAATAAGCGGAAAGCGGTGCCATCGTGCCGGAGGCGTTGCGTACATACCACTGGTTGATGTTGTCCGGCAGCATACGGAACGGTGTTCCTGCCTGGACATACACTTTTTTCACACGCCCCTGGTTGAGGAAGTCGTTCACGTAGCTACTGCCGAAGGCGGTAGAGAGGGTCTGGTTGATATCAGACAGCTCCACGCCCATCGCTTCGGCTTTCGCGGCGTTGACGTTCACTTTGAACATTGGCGTATCTTCCAGGCCGTTCGGGCGAACCGCCGTTACCTGGTCAGGCGATTGTGCTGCCAGTGACAGCAGCTCGTTTCTCGCCTGGGTCAGCTTTTCGTGCCCCAGGTTGCCGTTGTCCAGTAGTTCCATATCAAAACCTGATGCTGTACCCAGCTCCGCTACCGCAGGTAAGTTGAACGGGAAAATCACCGCTTTATTGATACTGCTCAGAGCCACCATCGCCCGCTGAATGATTGCGGTCACCGAGTTTTCCTCACCGACGCGTTCAGACCACGGTTTCAGGCTGATAAATGCCAGACCGTTGTTTTGCCCCTGGCCGCTAAAGCCGAAGCCGCCAACGGTAAACACCGACTGGACATTATTTTTCTCTTTTGTCAGATAGTAATCGGTTACTTGTTGCAGCACTTTAGTGGTGTTAACCATTGTGGAACCTGACGGTAACTGCGCCGTGGTCATAAATACCCCCTGATCCTCTTCCGGTAAGAAAGAGGTCGGTGTACGCAGGAACAGCACCGCCATCCCGGCACAAATCAGCAGGTATACCACCATATAGCGACCAGTGCAGCGCAACAGTGAGCGGGTACTGTCGGTATAGTGCTGAGTCGATTTCTCAAACAGATGGTTGAAGCGTTCGAACAAGGCGTTCGGTTTGTGACCGCCTTCCGGTATGGCTTTCAAAATGGTGGCGCAAAGGGCTGGGGTCAGACTCATTGCCACAAACACCGAAAGCAACATAGAGGAGATCAGCGTAATGGAGAACTGGCGATAAATTTCCCCGGTTGCGCCGCTCATAAAGGCCATCGGCATAAATACCGCAGAAAGAACAACGGCAATCCCGACCAGCGCACGCTGGATTTGCTCCATCGATTTATGCGTCGCTTCTTTCGGTGGCAGTTTATCTTCCGCTATCACGCGTTCAACGTTTTCTACCACCACGATGGCATCATCCACCAAAAGCCCTATAGCTAACACCATCCCAAACATGGTGAGGGTGTTGATGGTAAAACCGACCGCCGACAAAATCGCAAATGTGCCGAGAATAACGACCGGCACGGCGATAGTTGGGATAATCGTAGCGCGAATATTTTGTAAAAACAGATACATGACCAGGAAGACGAGGATGATAGCTTCAACCAGCGTTTTGAAAACTTCCTGAATTGAAATTTTGATAAATGGTGTGGTGTCGTAAGGGTAAACCGTTTTCAGGCTGGCGGGGAAATAGGCTGATAATCGGTTTAACTCCGCTTTTACCGCCCGCGAGGTATCAAGGGCATTCGCTCCGGCAGCCAGCTTGATAGCAATCCCGGCAGCAGGTTTGCCGTTATAACGCGCCACAGTGGAATAATCTTCTGCTCCCAACTCGATGCGGGCAACGTCGCGCAGCAATACTTGCGAACCATCTTGCTGCACTTTCAGCAGGATTTTGCCAAATTCTTCCGGCGTTTGTAGACGCGTCTGCACAATGATTGAGGCGTTCAGTTGCTGGTCTGCCGCCTGTGGCATCCCCCCCAGTTGACCACCGGAAATCTGGTTGTTCTGTACCTTGATTTGGGAAATAACATCAGAAGGAACGAGACTGTATTTATTGAGTTTTTGTGGGTCCAGCCAGATACGCATGGCGTACTCTGACCCAAAGAGCTGCACGCTACCGACGCCCGCGGTACGGCTTAGTGGATCCTGGAGGTTAGAAGCCACATAGTCCGCGATATCGTATTGGTTGAGACTACCGTTATCAGAAATAAACGCCGCTACCATCAGGATGTTGCTGCTCGACTTATTAACGCTGATCCCTTGTTGCTGCACCGCTTCTGGTAACGAAGGCATCGCGAGTTGCAGTTTATTCTGCACCTGAACCTGCGCAATATCGGGCGATGTTCCCGTTTCAAAGGTCAGGGTGATGGAAGCATTGCCTGCCGCATCGCTGGTTGATGACATATACATCAGGCCATCCAGCCCATTCATATTTTGTTCGATCACTTGAGTGACCGAGTCTTCTACCGTTTGCGCATCAGCCCCCGGATAGGTAGCGCTGATGGTGATGGTCGGCGGCGCAATCTGCGGATACTGTGCAACCGGTAGGTTCATGATCGCCAGCCCACCCGCGAGCATCATAATAATGGCAAGTACCCAGGCAAAAACCGGGCGATCAATAAAATAGTTAGCCATGAAAGTCCCCTTAAGCCTGCAACGTTACTGTTTCGATTCGGTGCTGGCGTTTTCCTGGCTGGAGGAAATTGCGCGTGCTTTGATACCTGGATGAATGCGTTGCAAACCGGAAACGATCACCCGATCGCCAGCTTGCAAACCAGAGGTAACAACCCACTGATTTCCGATGGCTTTGGTTGCGTCAATTTCGCGTAACTGTACAACATCGTCTTTATCCAGAATGAGCGCCGTTGCTTTGCCCTGGGAGTTATGGGTAACGCCTTCTTGCGGTACTAACAACACATTCTGCCGACTACCTTCATCCACCAAAGCCGTGACGTACATACCAGGCAGCAAGTCACCATTCGGGTTGGGGAAAATTGCACGCAACGTGACGGAGCCGGTGGTTTCATCCACTGTCGGGTCGGAGAATTTCAGCGTGCCGGTCTGGCTGTAACGTTTGCCATTTTCCAGGTTAAGCTGCACTGGCGTACTGCCCTGAACCTGTTTGATTTGCCCACTGGCGACTTCCTCTTTCATGCGCAAAAAATCCTGCACTGATTGGGTGAGGTCGACATAAATCGGGTCCAGACGCTGCACGGTTACCAGAGAGTCTCCCTGATTAGCGGTGACTAATGCGCCGACGGTCACCGACGATTTTCCGCTGACGCCAGTAATGGGCGAGGTGACATTAGCGTATTGCAGATTGATGGTTGCCTGCTCAACAGCCGCTTTGGCGACGGCGACATTGGCTTCCGCTTCATTCAGTTGGGTGCGCGCGGTGTCGTAATCCTGGCGGCTGACATAGTTGGTTTTCAGCAACGATGCCTGGCGATTGAAGGTGATGCGGGCATTGCTGGCGGTGGAGAGGGCTTTCGCCAGCGAACCTTTCGCGGAGTTCAGCTCTGCCTGCAATGGAGCAGGGTCAATCTGATAAAGTGAATCCCCCTGGTTGACCTTATCACCCTCGATAAAGTTGCGTTTAATGATAATGCCACCCACCTGGGGGCGTATCTCGGCAACTTCATAAGGAACGGTTCTGCCGGGCAGTTCGCTCATCACATTGACCGAACCGGGGGAGAGCGTCACTACCCCCACTTCAGGCGTCATAGCGGCGGCATTTTCCGCCGATTTGTCATCGCAGGCGGTGAGCATCGCGCTGCAGAATAACAACGGTATTAACAGTTTTCTTTTTCTGTTCATTTTAGTCCCTGAAAATTCGTGAGAAATAACGGTTCTTTGAATTACGCGCGGGGAGAGGTATGAGGGATTTACAGACCAGCGGCATAATGCAAGCCATGGGGTTGTAAGCCAGCGAGGGAGCATGTAGGCAGAGCGACCAATATAGTGACGCGAATGGCAAAAAAAATGTTGCCGTTCTGCCGACAGTCTCTGCCTGCATCCGGGCAACGAAGGTTTCTACTGGTGGATACACATACCAGGGGAATAAGCTCGTTTTTGCTTCTCCTTTGGTTATCACCGGGAGTAATGGAGTCAGCATTTGCATCCCTCGTCATGCCAGCCATTAATTTCAGGCAATTATCGCTGGGCCACATCGACTCCTTATTTAGAAATAAGAAGAGATCCCCAGAGTCACGATGTCGCTCATACGTCTAAGTTTCAGCTTGTACATGATATTGAATTTCTGGATCTTTAATGTTTGTTGAGAAATATTCAGTGTTGACGTGATATTACTTTCATTTTTATTTTTCAGAATCAGTTGCATGATTTTGAATTGATTATGCGAGAAACATAATTGAGAATTCTTATGGGGCAAGTGTTTTCCATAGGTAATATCAAGCAGAGTGTTAATGCTTTCTTTGCGGCTGATAAAATAAATAGGTGACTGACTTTTAAGTTTACTGATGTGATAAGGTGCCAGAACAATGATTCTTTCGGCATCTAATTTCTCAAGAAACTTAATCGCTTCTTCATCAAGGATATGATTATGATAGGTATCAATGATCACCTTGAATGGTTTGTTGCCTATGTTTTTTATCTCTGACAGGGAGTTGATTTTTATCATTTCGTGATTATCTTTCAACTGCAAAAAGCCCTGTAAAAGAAAAGAATCCTTCGTCATGAGAAAAATCATAACTTGCTCCTTAGCCGTTATCGTTTCGAACATGTTGTCCTTTTCATTATTTATATCCATGTCCGAATATGGTGTTCAATATAGTAAACGCCTATAAGAACTTTGCCCTTCGTGAACTAATACGTCTATTAACACTAATCAAAACTTCAGATTTATCCATTACGTACTCCATATATTGATCCTAGGTAATATTCCTGGTTGTTATCAATTTGTGATTAGTAAACAGAATATTAACAGTTTGCAGGAATCTACCCAAGAATAAGTTATAATTTATCCGTTTGTGATCTCTGAAGAATATTACTAAAGTTAAAGCGTAATCCGATTTAAATATTGAGTCTCCTTGTTTCTATTTAAGCTGGCAATTGGATTGCCAGCTTTCTTTTAGTGCATTGATAGTGCAAAAACAAACCCCAGACTGTACCCATAGTATCGATGTTTATGGAACCTTCAGTTCACTTTCTCACAGCACTTCTAAAACATTAAACCTGACAACGAAAAATATCAGCCATGATAATGTTTGAAATGGCTAATTTGCTGCAAAATAAAGAAAAATATAAAATTTTCAAATGGTTGGTTTAATCGTTGTGTGATAGTTATTTCAACAATAGTACGTAATTTATCAAAGGATTAATACGGTGATGTGAATATTGCCAGGATCATAGTTATCATACGTAACTATGATCCTGGCTAAAAAATGGAGCAGAGATAGGTCTGCTAGTTATTATTTTTTACGAACAAACTAGCAAAGCTGAACAGGCTGGCAGCGCTAAATATCAGTTCGATCCCTACCAGGGTTGACACCAATGTCACAGAAACCATTGGCGTTGCGCCAAGGAAGATCCAGGCAATGACGATATCCAGCACGCCAATAACGAGTTGTAACCAACTGCCTTTCATTGAGCGCTGGCGATACCAACTCATCAGGCGAATAACCCCTGCGACACAGAACAATCCTGCAATAAACGCCGCAATGGCGAAAATCCCCAATTCTGGTGCACGGATGAAGAAATAGCCGATCAATAAATAGGCTATCGCCACGAGGAAACCCGATAATACAGGCCAGAAATTATGACTGCGGTTGCTGAATAATCCAACAATAAGCGCAATACCCGAACAGATTAATAATACGCCAACGACTGTGCTTAGAATGTCGCCAGAAACAAACGGGAAACTGATACATAACAAACCGACGATAAACAGCAGCACGGCAATAAACTGGATCGCTCTGCGGTGCTTTTTAAGCATCTCCAGATCAAATTTTAAAATTGTTGCCTTATCTATATATAACATAGAACCACCCTATAAATTTAAGAAGGAAAACCCCTGCTATCAATCTATGCCAAAAATGCATCAGAGAATGCAGTTGATTTAATAAAAATTTCCTAATTACTGTGCTTGATGACTATGTAACCTATTGTATTATAATAAAAATATCTGATTTTGATATTTTGTCTCAACATGACATACCCAGAAAACCAGGTTATAACCTCAATGTCGAAATTGATTCGTGACGGCTCTTTCACTTTATAGTTGAGGATATTACGATGAAAAAAGTATTAGGCGTTATTCTAGGTGGTCTGCTTCTTCTGCCTGTAGTGAGCAATGCAGCCGATGCGCAAAAAGCAGCCGACAATAAAAAACCGGTCAACTCCTGGACCTGTGAAGATTTCCTGGCTGTAGACGAATCCTTCCAGCCGACTGCAGTCGGTTTTGCTGAGGCTCTGAATAATAAAGACAAACCAGAAGATGCGGTTTTAGATGTTCAGGGTATTGCAACCGTAACGCCTGCTATCGTTCAGGCTTGTACCCAGGATAAAAAAGCCAGCTTTAAAGATAAAGTTAAAGGCGAATGGGACAAAATCAAGAAAGATATGTAATTAAGGGAATGCGTTACATCGTATTTCCTTAAATATTGAACAGGCCGGAATACCTTGCGTTAAAAGCAGGTGATCCTCCTGTTCATATGTAAATTATTTATTGAATGGGTTGTAAAATGAATATTTCATCTCTATGTAAAGCCATTGTTTTCGTTGGCGCTGTAGCAGCTCTGTCACTGGTGAATGCGCAATCTGCACTGGCTGCTAATGAATCTGCTAAAGATATGACTTGTCAGGAATTTATTGACCTGAATCCAAAAGCAATGACACCTGTTGCATGGTGGATGCTGCATGAAGAAACAGTTTATAAAGGCGGTGATACTGTAACCTTAAACGAAACTGACCTGACTCAGATCCCTAAAGTGATTGAATACTGTAAGAAAAATCCGCAGAAAAATTTGTATACCTTCAAAGATAAATTGGCAAATGTCCTGCCGAATTAACAGGAATAAAGCAAAAAGGAGTAGCAAGTTGAGCCATCTTGCTGCTCCTTTTTGCGTTTTTATATGACTAGCGAATTCATTATTCGTTTGATCCTGGCCGCAATTGTTTGTGGTGCTATTGGCATAGAAAGGCAAATACGCGGCAAAGGTGCTGGTTTACGTACCCATGTCTTGATTGGTATGGGCAGTGCGCTGTTTATGATTGTGTCGAAATATGGTTTTGCTGATGTGCTGGCGTTCGACCATGTCGGGCTTGATCCCAGCCGTATTGCCGCTCAGGTCGTCACTGGCGTCGGGTTTATCGGCGCGGGGAACATCCTCGTTCGTAATCAAAATATTGTCGGTTTAACTACCGCTGCGGATATTTGGGTAACAGCAGCGATCGGTATGGTGATTGGCAGCGGCATGTATGAACTGGGGATTTACGGTTCTGTAATGACCTTATTGGTGCTGGAAGTCTTCCATCAATTAACCTTCCGCCTGATGAGCAAAAATTATCATTTGCAGCTTACGTTGGTGAACGGTAATACAGTGTCGATGCTCGACTGGTTTAAGCAGAAAAAAATAAAAACAGATTTAGTTTCGTTGCAGGAAAATGAAGATCATGAGGTGGTTGCTATTGATATCCAGCTTCATGCTACGACGCCGATAGAAGACCTGTTGCGATTACTAAAAGGAATGGCAGGGGTGAAAGGTGTTTCAATTAGCTGATGTTCATAATAGTTAATTCGACAGGAGTACCAGACTGGCACTCCCGTCGTATTTAATGATCGAGGACGATCAGTGGCGAATGATTAGCGGGATCGCTTAATACTGTAATATCCGCGCCGTAGAGCGTAGTTAGCGTCTGCTGCGTCAACACATCTTGCGGTTTGCCATTTGCGACAACTCTGCCTTTTTGCATTAATACGACACGGTCAGCATAACGGGCAGCAAGATTAAGATCGTGCAATACGCAGCAGACGTTAAATTGCCGTTCTCGAACTAACTGACGTAATAAACGAAATAGATGTTGTTGATGGTGAATATCCAACGCCGAAGTTGGTTCATCAAGAAATAACCATTTTGGCGAGGGTATTGCTTCCCAGAGTTGCACCAGCAGGCGAGCCAATTGCACACGCTGTTGTTCGCCGCCGGATAATTGCCGGTAGTCGCGGTTAGCTAACGACTGACAGTCACATAACGCCAGTATTTGTGCCGTTTCATCACCCTGATTACCGGTACGATAAGGATGTCGCCCCATCTGGATCACTTCTTGTACGCTGAATGGAAACGCCATATGGCTATTCTGACGCATCACGGCCCGGTGTTTCGCCAGTTCGGTAATTGACCATTCATTTAATGGCTTATTAAACAACCGGCATTCGCCGCTATCAGGTTGAAGATAGCCGGTTAGCTGGCGAAGCAGCGTGGATTTTCCCGCACCGTTAGGGCCGAGAATGGCAACAATTTCTCCGCCGGGAAAAGTCAGCGAGACATTGTCAGTCAGACGTCGCCCATGAAGGCTATAAACCAGGTTTTTGGCGCTGATCATGCGATCCTCCGGTTACGCAGAATCAACCACATAAAATAAGGCCCACCAAGCAGACTGGTTAATAATCCTACGGGCATTTCTGCTGGCTGTACCAGCGTGCGGGCAAGTGTGTCTGCCATCAGTAACAAACAGGCTCCGGCGAGGGCAGAGCAAGGGATTAGCCAGCGGTGATTCGCCCCGGTCGTCATGCGAATCAGATGCGGGATCACCAGGCCAATAAAACCGATAATGCCGCTTACCGATACCGCAGCACCAACCAGCAGCGAGCTAATCAACAGTAATTGTTGGCGTTTACGCTTTACGTTCACGCCGAGGTAATGGGCTTCTTCATCACCAAGTTGCAGCAAATTCAGCGTCCCGGCGAGACAGGTTGTTGCCATAATGGCTGGCAGAATGAATGAACTGGCGACCAATAATGTCGGCCATTGCGCCTGACCGAGATTGCCCATCATCCACAACGTGAGTTGTCGTAGCTGCTGCTCATCGCCTATATAGCTCAGTATGCCGATCGCCGCACCGCACAGGGCGTTGATGGCGATCCCGGCGAGTAACAATTGCATCATGCTGCCATCGCGATGGCGCTGTGTGATGAGAAAAATGACGGTGCAGACCACTAAACTTCCGGCGATGGCAAACACCATTTGCTCATAGAGCACCAGCACCACAGGGAAGGAAAAGGGCAGGACAATTGCCACGCCAACCATTAATGCTGAACCGCTACTGACGCCGAGCAATCCTGGGTCAGCCATGGGGTTGCGAAAAAGCCCCTGCATAATTACCCCAGCGGTTGCCAACGCTGCGCCTACCAGCACTGCCAGTAAAACGCGTGGCAGGCGAATATTCAGCCAGATATCGCGGTATTCCTCATCAAGAAGGGCGCTAAAGCTGATTTTTAACGCTCCCTGACTGGCACCGAACAGCACCAGGGCAAGCAATAATAGTGATAGCCCCATAAAGACACTGGCGGAAGAAAATGAATCCTTGAGCACGTAAAACTCCGTTATGACGTTGCGGCGCGGAGAGCCTGCGCCGCATGGGATTACGCCGGTTTCAGGCCCGGTTCAATCAGACTGTAGATCTGCTTATTGAGTGCTGGCGCGTTTGCCAGTTCATGAATGTGTGCGGCAACATCGGCACGGTGGACAAAACCATGACACTCCTGATTTTGTATCCGTTGTGCTTTGCCTGTTGCTGCGCCGTCAAGCAGTCCGCCAGGGCGGAGAATGGCGTAGTCAAGCCGGCTGGTTTGTAGCCAGCTTTCCGCCAGTGTTTTTTCCCGTACCGCCTGACCAAACGCGGCTTTTGCCCGCTCCGATAAGAACGGCCAGCTATCGCCGCATCCCAAAGAAGTCACCAGAATCATGCGTCTGATGTCTGCTTTTTCGGCTTCATCAATCACTGTTCTGTGCGCCAGATAATCCTGTGCGCCACCCATTGATGAGATGACAAGCGCATCCGGACCCGCAGCGCGACAGGCGGCTGCGACTATGCTGGCGTCACAAGCGTCACCAGTAAAAACCTGTACGCCTTGTTGCGCCAGCCTCGTGGCGGCATCGGCATGACGAACGACAGCGACGACCGGACGTTGTTCCGCCAGTGCCAGTTCGAGCGTTCTGGCTCCAACCCCCTTTCCGCCTGCGCCAAAGAGTAGCCAGGGCGTCATCAGGCGTGTTCCTTCAGAGATGCCGCCAGAGTATGGAAGGCGCTGACTTGTTCACTCAGGAGCTGACGATGCTCATCCCGACCGAGGAAAATTTTCAGCATGGCGTTGCCTTCTTTATTGAAAAAGAGAATAGAGGCGGTATCCATGCCCATAAATTTACGTTCGATCAAGGCAATATGCGTGCAGTTTTCTGCTTTGATATGCCCGGACATGCCCTGTTTTCCGCGCAGGTTGAAATAGCCGTGGCGATGGAAACCGGAAGGTAGTTCGCCGCTAAATTCGAGGATCACATCAGCGGTATGCACCAGCGTGGTGACCTTGCCCCATTCGCAGACGGTATCCCAGACAGTATCGAATTTATCGCCTGGCACGATTGTCGGGGAGGGGAGGTTTTTCACCACTTCCAGCAGTGAGGTATTGTATTGTTCGGCAATGGCCTCCAGCGTACCGTCTGGCTCCGTTTTCAAAAATTCCTGTAACGAGACATGGCTCATAAGTCACTCCTGTTATGGTTTTTCAAGCGCAATCGCTGGCGCATTAAGTATCTGAATTAGCTCATTAAGAGACTGCAAAATGTTGCTTGCCCAGAAACGACCTTCATTGGTCAACCGCAGGCAAGTTGAAGCATCGCGGCTTAAGCCTTTTTGGTGCCACTGAGCCAGTAACGGTGCGAGTTTTTCGGCATGTGGCGTAAGTTCGTCCAGCGGTACACGCGCCGTTTCAATACCCGACTGCAAGGTATGACGCCACTGCGCGTTACGTTCGGCGTTACGCATGAGCATCATCAACGGTTTTTTGCCTGCCGCGACGGATTCATGCCAGGTCTGAAGATTGCGTTCGTTCATCCAGGAGTAACCATTAATCGAACCGCCTGCGCCGGAACCAAAGGCCAGACAATCGGCACCTTGCTTAATCAGCAAGTTATAGAGATTGCGTTCGCGTGTGGTGCGGCCCCAGTGGCTGTTACTGATGCAGCGCCAGCCCACGTCTTCCATAAAATCACATCCTTGCAGGTAAAGATCGCGACGTTCTGCCGGAGAGGGCACGGTAGTGCGCCCGTTTTCCACGGCTTTGCCCAGCGGCGTGTTGGGAAGGACGTTGAGCGCATAGAGATCGACGCCGTCGAGGCCGATATCACGGGCAATAGCCAGATCTTCTCCCCAGGTTTGTGCATCCTGACCAGGCAGGCCAAACAGCAGGTCGCAGACCACCGCAGCACGGTCGCGTTTGACCAGGCTTTCCATAAACGCAATGGCAGTTGGGCCATCTGAGGTGCGTGCCATCTTCTTGCGGATTTTGCTGTTAAATGACTGAATGCCAATCGAGAAGCGGTTTACTCCCGCATCAAGGCAAGCGTCGATTCGGTCAGCGTCAAAATTCAGCACCCGGCCTTCAATCGTGATTTCGCAATCAGGTGCCAATGGCAGCTTTTCTCGTAATGTGGTGATGATTCTGGCCAAATCGCGTGCCGAAAGCGCGGAAGGCGTACCGCCACCGAAATAGACCGCATGGATGGGCGCGGACTGATGCAATACGTTGTCTGACTCCAGTTCGATTTCTCGAATCAGGGCGTCGGTATAATGAGCACACGCATCTTCATTAAAACGATTCTGATAAAAACCGCAAAACGTGCAGTGTGTCGCACAAAATGGAATGTGCAGATAAACCAGTCGTTTACGTGGTGTTGCTGTTTGGTTGATCATCGCTTGCCAGGTTTGCGCCAGTTGCTCTTTGGCGACCGGAATAGCCCCGCGAAATGGCATCATGGCGCGTCTGTCTTTAAATGGCTGCGCACCGTCTAAAGCAAAATGTGGCTTGAGATCTAACGTAGTATTCGTATTCATATGTCTGATTCAAATCCATTTATTGCGGCCAAAGTTGCTGGTGTAACGACTCAACGACATCAGCAATACGCGGGCCCATTCCCAGAATCAGGTTTTGATCAACGGTGATAATACGCTGGTTCTTCCAGGCGGCAGTGTGGGTAATTCCGGCAATAGAACGCAGACGATTAATATCGCCATCGACCATTTGTGAGGTTACGACAATCACTTCAGGGTTAGCCGCAATCAGCGATTCCGCGCTGTAGCTTTTGTATTGCTGGTGGGTAGCGACGTTTTCTGCTCCGGCAAGCGACAAAATGGCGTCTGCGACGCTGCCTTTACCGGCAACCTGTGGCGCACTGCCGCCAGCAGAGAGAATAAACATCGCTTTAACCGGGGCTTTTTTTGCTGCCACGCTTTGCTGTACTCGCTCCAGGCGTTGATTGATTTGTGTCACCAGCGCGTCACCTTGTTCAGGAACCTGTAACGTTTTTGCCAGTTGATGAATGTTGGCGTACATCTGCTCAAGGGGGGCGGGTACACGCGGCAGAGTGACGACATTGACCTTTTGCGCCCGTAGCTGGTCGAGCACAATTTGCGGTCCTGCATCCTGCCAGGTAATTACGCTATCCGGGCGAAGTGACAAAATGCCTTCGCTGCTTAGCTGTTTCCAGTAGCCAATATGCGGCAGTTTGGCGGTTTCTGGTGGATAAGATGTCGTTTCATCGACACCAACCACGCGGTCGCCAGCGCCCATCGCGTAGATCAGCTCCGTCAGTGATCCTCCTGCGACCACAATGCGTTCGGCAGCCGTTGCACTAAAGGCCCAGCTAAGTGCCAACACTGCCGTAAACAGTTTTTTCATGGGGATACGTTTTACAGTGGTCTTCGCGGTGGAGGCCATAACTGAAATACATAACGTTAGTGGGGAAAAAAGAAACAGCCTGTTGGTGATCCTTGGCAGCATATGAGAACTAGTATCAAATTGAGAATGATCATGATTATCATTTGAGTTATATATGAAACACAACCATCGATTCAATACACAAGGTGTTACAAGCGTATTTATTTTTGATTTTTATCAAGATGCTTCGTCAGCTAACGTTATTGTTGCCGACTAAATTTCAGGGCGGGAAAAAGCGAAGATCTCAGGGATATTGCGGCTTACAGAGCGAAGATATGGGGAAATTATTGCCGTTAACGACAAAGCTTCGTGATGACGCCGTGAGGAATTACCACAAGAACAGGATGGTTTCCAGGAGACAAGATAGATTTCATAACCCCCTGTTTATTGTGCTAATAGCGGTTAAAAAAAAGCTTGATCATAAAAAATTGATAGATAATAATTCTCATTATCACGCTTGGCTTTAACAAAATATGACTATATGGATAACAAAACCATAGCTTTTGCGAAGGATAACGCACAGCACTCTTCACTTCAGACGTGGTGTACCACTTTGCCTGACAAAGAGGGCGTGCTTTTGCGCAATGGTCAGAAATACCAGGTAATTTCACGGGATATAAACGCCAATTAACTCACCCGGCTAATACTATCGCGTTGAATCACAAATAAATTTATTTTTCGCCAGCCCCCCCGGTTTTTACCCAGGCAGCCAGCATTTTTTATTTTCCTCATGGAGAATCGCTATGTCACGTCCGCAATTTACCTCGTTGCGCTTGAGTTTGTTGGCTTTGGCTGTTTCTGCCAGCTTGCCGACGATTGCTTTTGCTACTGAAACCATGACCGTTACGGCAACAGGGAATGCACGCAGTTCCTTCGAAGCGCCAATGATGGTCAGTGTTATCGACACTTCCGCCCCTGAAAACCAAACGGCTACGTCAGCCACCGATCTACTGCGTCATGTTCCAGGGATTACCCTTGATGGTACTGGGCGTACAAATGGACAGGATGTGAATATGCGTGGCTATGACCATCGCGGTGTGTTGATCCTTGTTGATGGTGTTCGTCAGGGAACTGATACCGGGCACCTGAATGGGACTTTCCTCGATCCGGCGCTGATCAAACGTGTTGAGATTGTCCGTGGACCTTCGGCATTACTGTATGGCAGTGGCGCATTGGGAGGGGTTATCTCCTACGATACGGTCGATGCAAAAGATTTATTGCAGGAAGGACAAAGCAGCGGTTTTCGTGTCTTTGGCACTGGCGGCACGGGAGATCATAGCCTGGGGTTAGGCGCGAGTGCTTTTGGGCGAACGGAAAATCTGGATGGTATTGTGGCCTGGTCCAGCCGCGATCGTGGTGATTTACGCCAGAGCAATGGCGAAACCGCGCCGAATGATGAGGCCATTAATAACATGTTGGCGAAAGGGACCTGGCAAATTGATTCTGCCCAGGCTCTGAGTGGATTAGTGCGTTATTACAATAACGACGCGCGCGAACCAAAAAATCCGCAGACCGTTGAAGCTTCTGACAGCAGTAATCCGATGGTTGATCGTTCAACGATTCAACGTGATGCGCAACTTGCTTATAAACTCGCGCCAGTGGGCAACGACTGGTTAAATGCCGATGCAAAAGTTTACTGGTCGGAAGTCCGTATTAATGCCCAGAACACGGGGAGTTCCGGCGAATATCGTGAACAGACAACAAAAGGTGCCAAACTGGAGAACCGCTCCACGCTGTTTGCCGATAGTTTTGCTTCTCACCTGCTGACATATGGCGGTGAGTATTATCGTCAGGAACAGCATCCGGGCGGTGCGACAACGGGCTTCCCGCAAGCGAAAATCGATTTCAGCTCCGGCTGGCTACAGGATGAGATCACCTTACGCGATCTGCCGATTACCCTGCTCGGCGGAACCCGCTATGACAGCTATCGCGGCAGCAGTGATGGTTACAAAGATGTTGATGCCGACAAATGGTCGTCTCGCGCGGGGATGACTATCAACCCGACCAACTGGCTAATGTTATTTGGTTCGTATGCCCAGGCATTCCGCGCGCCGACGATGGGTGAAATGTACAACGATTCTAAGCACTTCTCGATTGGTCGCTTCTATACCAACTATTGGGTGCCGAACCCGAACTTACGTCCGGAAACCAACGAAACTCAGGAATACGGCTTTGGGCTGCGTTTTGATGACCTGATGTTGTCCAATGATGCCCTGGAATTTAAAGCCAGCTACTTTGATACCAAAGCGAAGGATTACATCTCCACAACCGTCGATTTCGCGGCGGCGACAACCATGTCTTATAACGTCCCGAACGCCAAAATCTGGGGGTGGGATGTAATGACGAAATATACCACTGACCTGTTTAGCCTTGATGTGGCCTATAACCGTACCCGCGGCAAAGACACCGATACCGGAGAATATATCTCCAGCATTAACCCGGATACCGTTACCAGCACCCTGAATATTCCGATCGCCCACAGTGGCTTCTCTGTCGGCTGGGTTGGTACGTTTGCCGATCGCTCAACACATGTCAGCAGCAGTTACAGCAAACAACCAGGCTACGGCGTGAATGATTTCTACGTTAGTTATCAAGGACAGCAGGCGCTCAAAGGCATGACCACCACTCTGGTACTGGGCAACGCCTTCGATAAAGAGTACTGGTCACCGCAGGGTATCCCGCAGGATGGTCGTAACGGAAAAATTTTCGTGAGTTATCAATGGTAATCATCAGCCCCGATATTTCGGGGCATTTATCTGGAAGGAAGAGAGACAATGAACCACTACACACGCTGGCTTGAGTTAAAAGAACAAAATCCCGGAAAGTACGCGCGTGACATCGCAGGTTTAATGAATATCAGCGAAGCAGAACTGGCATTTGCCCGTGTCACGCACGATGCGTGGCGGATGCGCGGCGATATTCGTGAAATTCTCGCGGCGCTGGAAAGCGTTGGCGAAACCAAATGTATCTGTCGTAATGAATATGCTGTTCATGAGCAAGTTGGGGCATTTACCAACCAGCATTTGAACGGCCATGCCGGATTAATACTCAATCCGCGCGCGCTGGATCTGCGTCTGTTTCTCAACCAGTGGGCCAGTGTTTTCCATATAAAAGAAACCACGGCTCGCGGCGAACGTCAGAGTGTTCAGTTCTTTGATCATCAGGGCGATGCGTTACTGAAAGTTTATGCCACCGACAATACCGATATGGCGGCATGGAGCGAGCTTCTGGCGCGTTTTATTGTCGAGGAAAATACGCCGCTTGAGTTAACAACGGTTGATGCACCTGCTGCGCATAGCAACGTCGATGCCAGTGCTGTAGAGCAAGAGTGGCGTGCGATGACGGATGTTCATCAGTTTTTTACGCTGCTCAAGCGGCATAACCTGACGCGCCAACAGGCGTTTAAACTGGTGGCAGACGATCTGGCCTGCAAAGTCGCCAATAGTGCGCTGGCGCAGATTCTGGAATCCGCCCAGCGAGATGGCAATGAGATCATGGTGTTTGTTGGCAACCGTGGCTGCGTACAAATTTTCACGGGTGTGGTAGAAAAAGTGGTGCCAATGAAAGGCTGGCTGAATATTTTCAACCCAACATTTACTCTTCATCTATTAGAAGAGAGCATCGCTGAAACCTGGGTTACCCGTAAACCGACCAGCGATGGCTACGTGACCAGCCTGGAATTGTTTGCCCATGATGGTACGCAGATTGCGCAACTTTATGGTCAACGTACAGAAGGCGAACAAGAGCAAGCGCAATGGCGTAAACAGATTGCGGCACTGACGCAAGAAGGCGTTGCTGCGTAACGTGTCATTGTCCGGAGGTCTGGCTGTCGCCGGGCCTCTTTATAAATATCGGCTGGAGAATTCAGACCAGATAATCAATATGTTGATGCCGTACCAGTTCGTTGATCCGCCTGAGGTTGAGGATCATCATAATATTGTGTTTATGGCAGTAGAATGTTTTTAATGAGATTTTTAGTTTTCCCAGAATATCTTCTGTCGTCATTTGATTTGCAATGCAGGTCAGAACCTGATGCTGTTTGCGCGAGAGTGACACATCCGCTTCTGGCGCAGAACAGTAACTGCCATTGAGCAGCGCGACAAAGTCAATAATCGTAATATTTCTCTGAACAAAAGTTACCGGGACTTTCCCCAGACAGCGTTTAATATTAAACGGCGAGAAAACAATGACATGGACAGGTTGCAGACGTTCAATTTTGTTGAGCATTGATGAGTGGAATACATTATTCATTAACGTATCAATAATCACCAAAGCACTCTGATGTAACGTTAAGTCAATCTCTTCTTCGTTCTGTATATGAACGACATTACCCTTACTCAAAATATTTTTCATTGCGGTGAAAAATATGATGTCTTTGGTAATTATAAGAAACATAACCGACTCCTGTTGCGAGCATTAACTTCATAATCAGGTTGCCAAAGGTAATAAACAGGGCAGGACTTATAATTATAGTTGTATATTAATATTCATATTAAAGATGCAGATATTTGGGAAATATCTGCATCTTTAAACTAAATTATTTCACCAGTTCTGGCGTTACCTGGCTAACCGCATTGGTGTAATAAGGTGCGCCCCAGCCGGGTTCTGGCCAGAATGCGCCGTAGCCGTAATCCCACAGGTTGTAGGTGGTGTTGACCACTTCTCTCAAATGCCACACCTGAATCCCCTGTACATTCACGTCAACGAAGTTATACGGGACTTTATTGATAAAACCTGGCTGTTCGCCCTGAATCGTGCCGAGAACGGTGACAAAGTGGTTACGGTAGTTCACTGGGTCAAGGAAGCCATTTTGTCTGGCGAGCAGGCGACCCTGATAGTTGGCTTCAATTTCAGGTTTGGCATAGCTATCCAGCGGTAATACGGCGATTTCTAACAACGTATCTGTTTTGCCGTTAATAACGTTGATAACCTTACCGCCAAAGCGTGCCTGTTGACCAACATACAAATTTGGTTGGTTATGAACAGCAACAAAACTTTTTTGAATATCAGGTTGGTTATTGCCTTTGATATTTTGCGGAATCGAACTACATGCGGCAAGAAAAAATGAAAGGCTGAAGATGAGTGCACCTTTTGTCTTGTTCATGTTACTATCCTTATCAACAAATGTTAAAACCATAATAGATATTTCTTTATGGTTTTCATCCAATTCTCAGGTGATATGCCTGATAGTAATGTAAACCTGTCTGATATTTATATCTTGAACATTAGTCCCAGAGAGAGCATTGCTGTGTGATGTTATTACCCGTCTATTTATAATACTAGTCCTTTATTTAACTATTTTAATTAAATTGTTTTTTCTCTTATGGAACATAGAGTGCTAATTATTATCATTATGGTGATAACTGTTTATTAAAAGGGAAACTATTTATCTGTGAGGGCAGGAAGCGCAATTTACTGAAATTGCACGATCTCGCATCCGCTAAGAAATGATACGCGCTGCGTCAACGATTAGGGGCACAGTCGCCCCCTTTGTTTATTTTAATCGTTTACCTGAATCATCAACCACTTTCTCACCGTCTTCTTTGGTGAACGCCCCTTTCTGAGCATCCGGCAGGATCTCCAGCACTACTTCCGAAGGGCGGCACAGCCGGGTTCCCAACTGTGTTACCACAATTGGACGGTTAATCAGAATCGGGTGTTGCAACATAAAGTCGATTAACTGATCGTCAGTAAATTTATCGTCTGCAAGACTCAGTTCCTCATATGGTTCAACGTTTTTACGCAGCAGCGCGCGTACCGAAATTCCCATATCGGCAATGAGTTTGACCAGCTCGTCACGAGCCGGTGGGGTTTCCAGATAGTGGATAATAGTCGGTTCTGTACCGCTGTTGCGGATCATCTCCAGTGTATTACGCGACGTGCCGCAGGCCGGGTTGTGATAAATGGTAATGTTGCTCATATCAGTATCTCATTACAAAGTGAAAGAGAGACGTAGCGCCAGCGTGACCAGCGTTACAAACAGCACCGGCAGGGTCATAATAATTCCTGTACGGAAGTAATCCCCCCAGCTAATCGTCATATTCTTCTGCGAAAGTACGTGCAACCAGAGCAGTGTTGCCAGGCTACCAATTGGCGTAATTTTCGGCCCCAGATCGCAGCCAATAACGTTGGCGTAAACCATCGCTTCTTTGATCACGCCAGACGCCGTGCTGCCATCAATAGACAACGCACCAACCAGTACCGTAGGCATATTGTTCATAATAGAAGAGAGGAAGGCGGTCAGAAATCCGGTGCCCAGCGTCGCGGCCCACAGACCGTTATCTGCCAATACATTAAGTACGCCAGAAAGGTATTCTGTTAGCCCCGCATTGCGCAGGCCATAAACCACCAGATACATGCCGAGTGAGAAGATGACAATCTGCCAGGGTGCGCCGCGTAGCACTTTACCCGTATTGATAGCATGGCCGCGTTTAGCGATTACAAACAAAATTAGCGCGCCCACTGCCGCAATGGCGCTTACCGGGATACCGAGCGGTTCCAGAACGAAAAATCCCGCCAGCAAAAGCAATAAAACAACCCAGCCCGTTTTGAAGGTGGCAGGATCTTTAATTGCTTCGGCGGGAGGTTTCAGCAATGCCATATCGTAGTTCTGTGGAATATCTTTGCGAAAGTAGAGATGCAACATCACCAGCGTGGCCAGTATTGCGGCGATGTCCACCGGCACCATGACCGAGGCATATTCGCTAAAGCCGAGGCCAAAGAAATCTGCCGAAACGATATTTACCAGGTTGGATACGATAAGCGGCAGGCTGGCGGTATCGGCAATGAATCCAGCCGCCATGACGAATGCAAGCGTTGTGCCTTTACTGAAACCTAAAGCCAGCAACATGGCGATAACGATCGGCGTCAAAATAAGTGCCGCGCCATCATTGGCAAACAGAGCCGCAACGGTCGCACCGAGCAGGACTATCCAGGTAAACAGCAAGCGGCCACGCCCATGACCCCAACGTGAAACATGCAGCGCCGCCCATTCGAAAAAACCGGATTCGTCCAGCAGCAGGCTGATGATAATAACGGCAATAAATGCAGTAGTCGCATTCCAGACAATATTCCACACCACAGGAATATCGCCCGGATGTACCACACCCGTAACTAACGCCAGTCCCGCGCCCAACGCCGCACTCCAGCCGATGCCTAAACCTTTCGGCTGCCAGATAACCAATATGATGGTCAGGACAAAAATAGCGCCTGCCAGTAACATAATGCCTCCCTGAAATAACATATGCGAAAATTCATATATGTGTGGGTGAATTTTTTAGCTGCAAATGGTCTTACTGTCTGCGGAACAATTTTGTCGGGCCAGGTTACGGACAATTGCCTGAACATTTTCCTGTTCACATCTCCTGGTCTGCTCAATAATTTTCGCAGCCCAGGAAGGAATATGCGGCGATAAACGGTAATGAACCCACTTACCTTGTTTGCGATCCAGCAATAAGCCGCTTTCACGCAGCAATGCCAGGTGGCGTGAGATCTTGGGCTGCGACTGATTCAGGGCAGTACAGAGATCACAGACGCATAACTCACCCATCTCGCTGAGCAGTAAAACGATACTCAAACGCGTTTCATCGGCAAGAATTTTGAACAGTTGGATGGGTAACAGAATTGACATATTGCGCTCCTGATTGTTGCAGGTAGTGTCTATCTTCGAAATGAATAAGTCAAAAACATATATGATTTAACGGATGTATAGGTGCAAAGGAAGGTAATGGGTGTGAATTAAGAGTTGGGTATTTATTTGAAAAGGGGTCTGAATCAGGACGTAAAAAAACCGACTTTGCGTCGGTTTTTTACTTTCCAGCCCAGAGTTGGTGGCCCTGGTCGGAGTGAGTTCTTATCTAACAGTTCAATACTATTAGGCAGAGGCTAACATTGCAAGGCAAGCGTTAGCGATTTCTTCAACTGGCGGGGGAGCGCTTCGGTATATACCGAGGTGAAAGACGATTGATATACTTTCACTTGATCGCCGCCGTACTAAGGCTTGTCTGAATCAGGACGTAAAAAAACCGACTTGTCGTCGGTTTTTTACTTTCCAGCCCAGAGTTGGAGGCTCTGGCTGGAGTGAGATAGTCATCATCTAACGCATCAATGCTAATACCATACTGAAACTATTGCAAGGACATGCTGGTTTTATAACCTATAAGTGCTGTATAATTATCCAGTTAGCTCTGAGGCATTTTCACTCTGGCAATGCGCATAAACGCTTTCAAAGTCCTGATCAGTGGTACGGGTGGTGCCGTTAATTGATGCTCTGGTCGGAGTGAGTTCTTATCTAACAATGAGACATGCGCCGTGACAGGCAATGGATGAGTAAGCGGATGCATTCTCACTCCATAGCATGGAGAAAACGGGTGATTGATAAAGCAATCATTGTTCTTGGGGCGTTAATTGCGTTGCTGGAACTGATCCGCTTCCTGCTTCAGCTTCTGAACTGATAGCGGAAACGTAGCTAAGGGCAAAGAGCACACCACTCTTTGCCCTTTAACATTTAACGCATAGTAACGAACTCTTCTGCCGCCGTCGGGTGAATAGCGACGGTGTTGTCGAAGTCTTTCTTGGTTGCGCCCATCTTCAGCGCTACCGCGAAGCCCTGCAACATTTCATCCATACCAAAACCAATACCATGAATACCGACAATCTTCTCTTCTGGCCCAACGCATACCAGCTTCATGCGGCACGGCTGGCGGTGAGTGGTGACAGCGGTATACATGGCGGTGAAAGAGGATTTATACACTTTCACCTGATCGTCGCCGTACTGCTCACGCGCCTGCGGTTCTGTTAAACCAACAGTACCAATCGGCGGATGGCTGAAAACGACGGTCGGAATATTGCTGTAATCCAGATGTTCATCCGGCTTGTTATTAAACAGGCGTTCAGAGAGACGACGACCCGCTGCTACTGCAACCGGCGTCAGTTCCACCGCGCCAGTGTTATCGCCCACCGCGTAAATACCTTCAACGTTAGTATTTTGATATTTATCGACGACGATATAACCTTTTTCGTTGGTTTTAACGCCAGCAGCTTCGAGGTTGATATTGTTATTGGCAGGTTCACGCCCAATCGCCCAAATCAGGCAATCCACCGTTTCACTGCGACCATCTTCCAGCTCCAGCGTCAGGCTGCCATCGGCATTTTTCACCACCGCTTTCGGGATTGCATTGGTGTGCAGTTGTGGGCCTTCGGCGTTCATCACCTCGACCAGTGTTTCAGTGATCATCGGATCAAAGCTGCGCAGTGGTGCGTGTTTACGCACAAACAGATGCGTTTTCGCGCCGAGGCCGTTAATCACGCCAGCCAGTTCAACGGCGATGTAACCTGCGCCAACAACCGCCACGCGCTCTGGTAAAGCGGGAAGGGCGAAGAAACCATCGGAATCAATGCCGTATTCCACGCCCGGAATATCCGGATGGCTCGGACGGCCACCGGTGGCGATCAGAATATGATCAGCAGTGATGGTTTCACCGTTAACTTCCAGCGTTTTGGCATCAACGAAGCGAGCAAAACCTTTGATTACATCAACGTTATTTTTACCGAGTACGTTTTCATAGGAGGTATGGATACGGTCGATATAGGCGGTACGGCTGGCGATCAATGTATCCCAGTTGAACTTATTAATGGTGGTATCAAAGCCATAATCCGGGCCGTACATGTGGATGGCTTCACGGATTTGCGCCGCGTGCCACATCACTTTTTTCGGCACGCAGCCGACGTTCACGCAGGTGCCGCCCAGTTCTTTGGCTTCAATCAGCGCGCATTTCTGGCCGTACATAGCCGCGCGGTTGATGGAGGCGATACCGCCGCTGCCGCCGCCGATGGCGATGTAATCATAGTGTTTAGTCATGACAGAGTGTCCTTATCGTTGATTACCGCGATTGTAGCGCGAGACGTAAAAGGTGCCAGCAATGGCTGCAATTACTCCGGTACGATCCAGTTTACGGTAGCGTGCCCGGTGCCTGCCGGAACCAGTTTGCTGTGTAGCCACGGCAGCACGTTATTCATTTGCTGTTCCAGCTTCCACGGAGGGTTAATGACAATCATGCCAGAAGCAGTCATGCCACGGCGATCGCTGTCTGGCAGCACCGCCAGTTCAATTTGCAGAATTTTGCGAATACCGGTCGCTTCCAGATCGTGGATCATGCGCTTAATTTGCTGACGCAGCACTACCGGATACCACAATGCGTAAGTGCCAGTGGCGAAACGTTTGTAGCCTTCTGCTATCCCACTGACCACCGCCTGATAGTCTGTTTTCATTTCATACGGCGGGTCGATAAGGATCAGGCCACGGCGGGAGACCGGCGGCAGTTTAGCTTTAAGCTGCAGGAAGCCGTCGGCTTTTTCTACGCGCGCACGGCTGTCTTTCTGAAATTCAGAACGCAGTAACGGATAATCGCTGGGGTGCAACTCGGTCAGTTGCAGGCTGTCTTGTTCACGCAGTAACTGACGGGCAATCAACGGCGAACCAGGGTAATAACGTAGCTGCCCACTACGGTTGAAGTGTTTTACCACATTGATGTACGACTCCAATTCTGCGGGCAGGTCATCCTGCTGCCAGATACGGGCGATGCCTTCGAGATATTCGCCTGTACGCTCGGCATGTTCGCTACTTAACTGATAACGCCCCGCACCCGCGTGGGTATCGAGATAGAGAAACGGTTTATCTTTCTCTTTCAGCGACTCGATGATCAGGCTCTGAACGGTATGTTTAAGGACGTCGGCGTGGTTGCCAGCGTGAAAGCTGTGGCGATAACTGAGCATGGGTAAAGGTGTTCCGGTAAGTAAAAATCGGCCCGTATTCGGGGCGCACAAAAGCGTATCAGAACAGTATACCGAAAAGAGGCCGCCGCCGCGAAAGCGTAACGTTTCTCATTGAAATTCACTACACTTAACCCCATGCTATTACCCATTACGCGTCGGATGGCATCGGCCTACCAAAGTAGGTCGGATAAGACGCCTGCGTCGCATCCGGCGAAAGCGCCTGCGAGCGTTTCGTTCCCCCTATTTAACCAGGACTGTACCTATGACGAATCCGTTACTGACTCCCTTTGAACTCCCGCCGTTTTCAAAAATCCTCCCGGAACATGTGGTTCCAGCCGTCACTAAGGCGTTGAACGACTGCCGCGAAAATGTAGAGCGCGTGGTAGCGCAAGGGGCACCGTACACCTGGGAAAATCTCTGCCAGCCGCTTGCAGAAGTCGATGATGTACTGGGACGTATTTTCTCCCCGGTTAGCCACCTGAACTCGGTGAAAAATAGCCCGGAACTGCGTGAAGCTTACGAACAAACGCTGCCGCTGCTGTCGGAATACAGCACCTGGGTAGGGCAACATGAAGGGCTATATAAAGCGTACCGTGACCTGCGCGATGGCGATTACTACGCCACGCTGAACACAGCGCAGAAAAAAGCGGTTGATAACGCACTGCGTGATTTTGAACTTTCTGGCATCGGCCTGCCGAAAGAAAAACAGCAGCGTTACGGTGAGATTGCTACCCGTCTTTCCGAACTGGGCAACCAGTACAGCAACAACGTCCTCGATGCGACGATGGGCTGGACTAAACTCGTCACCGACGAAGCGGAACTGGCGGGTATGCCAGAAAGTGCATTGGCTGCGGCAAAAGCTCAGGCCGAAGCGAAAGAACTGGAAGGTTACCTGCTGACGTTGGATATCCCAAGCTATCTGCCGGTAATGACCTACTGCGACAACCAGGCCCTGCGTGAAGAGATGTATCGCGCTTACAGCACCCGCGCCTCCGATCAAGGCCCGAACGCTGGTAAGTGGGACAACAGTAAAGTGATGGAAGAGATCCTCACCTTGCGTCATGAACTGGCGCAATTGCTGGGTTTTGAAAACTACGCCTTTAAATCACTCGCCACTAAAATGGCAGAAAATCCGCAGCAGGTGCTTGATTTCTTAACCGATCTGGCAAAACGCGCACGTCCACAAGGTGAAAAAGAACTGGCGCAACTGCGCGCCTTCGCCAAAGCCGAATTTGGCGTCGATGAGTTGCAGCCGTGGGATATTGCGTACTACAGCGAAAAACAAAAACAGCATCTTTATAGCATCAGCGACGAACAACTGCGTCCGTACTTTCCGGAAAACAAAGCGGTTAACGGCCTGTTTGAAGTGGTTAAACGTATTTACGGCATCACCGCCAAAGAGCGTAAGGATGTCGATGTCTGGCATCCGGATGTACGTTTCTTCGAACTCTATGACGAGAACAACGAACTGCGCGGCAGCTTCTACCTCGATCTGTATGCCCGTGAAAACAAGCGCGGCGGGGCGTGGATGGATGACTGCGTAGGCCAGATGCGTAAAGCCGACGGTTCGCTGCAAAAACCGGTCGCTTACCTGACCTGTAACTTCAACCGTCCGGTGAATGGTAAACCGGCGCTGTTTACCCACGACGAAGTGATCACCCTGTTCCATGAGTTCGGTCACGGCCTGCATCATATGCTGACCCGCATCGAGACCGCAGGCGTTTCCGGTATCAACGGGGTGCCGTGGGATGCAGTCGAACTGCCGAGTCAGTTTATGGAAAACTGGTGCTGGGAGCCGGAGGCGCTGGCGTTTATCTCTGGTCATTATGAAACCGGCGAACCGCTGCCGAAAGAGCTGCTGGATAAAATGCTGGCGGCGAAAAACTACCAGGCAGCGCTGTTTATTCTGCGTCAACTGGAGTTCGGCCTGTTCGATTTCCGTCTGCACGCGGAGTTCCGTCCTGAACAAGGCGCGAAGATCCTCGAAACGCTGGCAGAAATCAAAAAACTGGTTGCCGTGGTGCCGTCTCCATCCTGGGGGCGTTTCCCACATGCTTTCAGCCACATTTTTGCCGGAGGTTATGCAGCAGGTTACTACAGCTACCTGTGGGCCGACGTGCTGGCGGCGGATGCCTTCTCACGCTTTGAAGAAGAGGGGATTTTCAACCGTGAAACCGGACAGTCATTCCTCGACAATATTCTGAGCCGTGGCGGTTCAGAAGAGCCGATGGAGCTGTTCAAACGCTTCCGTGGTCGTGAACCGCAACTGGATGCGATGCTGGAGCATTACGGCATTAAGGGCTGATCAGTCAGTGAAAATCTGCTTAATTGATGAATCGGGCACCGGAGACGGTGCCTTATCTGTTCTGGCGACCCGCTGGGGGCTGGAGCACGATGAAGACAACCTGATGGCCTTAGTGTTAACGCCGGAGCATCTGGAACTGCGCAAGCGCGATGAGCCGAAACTTGGCGGTATTTTTGTTGATTTTGTTGGTGGAGCGATGGCACACCGACGCAGATTCGGCGGCGGACGCGGTGAGGCGGTAGCAAAAGCGGTGGGCATTAAGGGTGATTATCTGCCGGATGTAGTCGATGCCACTGCAGGTTTGGGGCGCGATGCCTTTGTGCTGGCTTCGGTGGGCTGCCGCGTGCGGATGCTGGAGCGTAATCCGGTGGTTGCCGCGCTGCTCGATGATGGCCTGGCGCGTGGCTATGCCGATGCGGAAATCGGCGGCTGGTTACAGGAACGTTTGCAGTTAATTCACGCCTCCAGCCTGACGGCGCTGACCGATATTACCCCGCGCCCACAGGTGGTCTATCTCGACCCGATGTTCCCGCATAAGCAGAAAAGTGCGTTAGTGAAAAAAGAGATGCGCGTGTTTCAGTCGCTGGTTGGGCCGGATCTCGATGCGGATGGGTTGCTGGAGCCTGCTCGCCAGTTAGCGACAAAACGCGTGGTGGTCAAACGGCCGGACTACGCCCCGCCGCTGGCGAATGTCGCCACGCCTAACGCGGTCGTTACCAAAGGGCATCGCTTTGATATTTATGCCGGGACACCAGCGTAAAAGTAAACCGGGTAGCGTTACTGCTACCCGGTTTGCTGCAGGAAAAATTAATTGCTTTCTGGCGTCTCAATCATCCGTTTCAGCCACGGCACCATCAGCAGCATTACCACCGCAACGCCCAGCGTGACCAGACCAATTTTGCTAAACACATCGATGTAGACCGGTAATGTCTGTAGCGGATCGGTAATGTTGTCCGGCACGGCGGTAAATGTCGCTACATAGCCGCCCAGCAAGAATGCGGCTGCCTGCGTCAGGAACCACATCCCGAGAATAAATCCCATCAAATGCTGCGGCACCAGCGCAGCAATCATCGCCAGACCCAGGGCGCTAATAAACAGTTCACCCAGGCTCTGGAACAAGTAAACCAGGACGATAAACCACGGCGATGTCAGTCCCTGGGCATCAGCAAACCACATCCCCGCAGCGGCGGCAGTCAGAAAACCCAATGAACACATAAACATGCCAAGGGTGAATTTCATCGGCATCGAGAGATCTTTGCCTTTGCTGCCCAGACGGGTATAGATAGTCGCCAGTACCGGGCTGGCAATGACCACCCAGAACGGATTGAGCGCCTGGAAGCTGACCGGGTTGATGGAAAAGCCGAGGATTTCATGATGCACGTTGTTGATGGCAAAGAAGTTCAGTGATGTTGGCATCTGGGCGTAGAGGATGTAAAACACCACCGCTTCGAGCATCAGCACAAAGGCGACAAACATCTTGTTGCGCCCGGTTTTATCCAGCTTGAATGCCTGACGGAAGAAAATAATGGTGACGACGATGGAGAGGACTATCAGCACCAGGTTGGCAACTTCCACGTTGTGCATCAGCCATGCGCAGACGAAGATCATCACCACGCTGCCAATCAACACGTACAACAGTTTGCTGAAGCTCATTGATCGAAAGTCTGGCGCAGAACCAATATCTTTTACCATTCCACGACAGGCGATGTAGACCAGTAACGCGACAATTAACCCCGCACCGCACAGATTATAGGTGACGGAATAACCAAATCTGTCAGCGATAACTGGTGCCAGCGATAATGCTATCAACGAGCCGATGTTGATTGACATGTAAAACAGGGTGAAAGCGCCATCGAGCCGCGGATCTTTTGGCGGATAGCACTTAGAAAGCAAGCTGGCAGGGTTGGCTTTAAACAAGCCGTTGCCGACGGCGATAGTCCCCAGCGCGATGAAGATCAGGTCAGGTTTGAGTAACGACATCCCGGTCATAAAGTAGCCAATCGCCAGCACAATTGCCCCGAGAACAATGGTGCGTTTGGTTCCCAATAGATGGTCGCCAACATAACCGCCGATCGAGATAAGGCCATAGACCAGCGCCGCAAAGGCACCAAAGGTGACAAAGGCTTGCTCTTGTGAAAATCCGAGCTGTTTAACGAAGAAAACCGCCAGCACGCCTTGCACGCCGTAGTAGCCGAATCGTTCCCATAATTCGACAAAAAAGATCATAAAAAATGGGCGAGGTTGCTGCAGCATCCCAGTGGGTGTTGTTGTATTCATATTTATTAACCTTCCAATACCGTCCTGAAAAGTATGAACGCGTAAGTGATTGCGCGCGAAAGATTTTACACGCGTCTAAAATTCTTAATATTGATGTAATGAATGCATTAATGCACTATCACAGCAAAAATAATCAGCCAATCATGCTGATGTTTTTATGTGTAATGGCGTTACATGCTTTTTTATGGGGTGTAAATTTGAATTGCTCGCTACGCAGTGAGCTTTCTGACTGCAGATTAACATCGGCTCAAAACAAAAAGCAGAACGCCCGCATGAGCGGGCGTTCAGGAGCAAGTAGAGGGGAATGATTATTCTTCTTCGTCACGCAGTGGAACAATCAGCATATCAACGTGAACGGTGTTGATTAGCTGGCGTGCGGAAGACATCAGTTTGCTCCAGAAGTCCTGGTGATGACCACAAACCACCAGATCCATATCGTATTTCTTGATCGCATCAACCAGAACCTGACCCAGATCGCCGCTGCCGCTCAGAGTTTCAGTAATTGGGTAGCCTGCGTTAGTGGAAAGCTCAGTCAGCGCGTGATGAGTCTCTTCGGAAATGCGTTTCTGCATATCACCCAGATTTACATCAATAAGTCCGGTGTATAGGTCAGAGTAGTTTACATCTACGTGGATCAGAGAAACCTTCGCATTGTAGGGGCGGGCCATAGAGACCGCTTTCTCTACCAGAACTTTGCTTTCAGGGGAGAGATCGACCGCGATGAGAATGTGTTTATAAGCCATAGTGTTACTCCTTCCATAAAGTTGTCGATGACTGGCCAGCTAGCGTTTCTTGTGCCGTTACGTCACCCGCGTCCTGCGAACTACGTGCGCGGGGCTAACCCAGCCGTAAAGATTCAGTGTTAAGACCATCCTTACCTTATAGCGACCTGGATGATCCGTCAATCCGCCTTGCTTACCAATCAGATAATCAAATTTTCGACATGAATATATTGATAGTGGTTAACCTTATGGAAAAAAAACAACCTGATCTCCTACACTATCTATAGAGCCGCTCGGATGTTCGTTACGACAAAAGCGGTTTCTCCAGGACCTGGTGTTAACTGATTGGCAGCGTATCGGGAGCGGTAGCCCCGGGGTGGAACTCCGTGGGCAGGTCGCCGGGGAGGAGGTATGATAAGCACCGTCGCATTATTTTGGGCTTTATGTGTCGTTTGCATTGTTAACATGGCGCGCTATTTCTCATCACTACGCGCGTTGTTAGTGGTACTGCGTAATTGCGATCCATTGCTCTATCAATATGTTGATGGAGGGGGCTTTTTTACCTCACATGGCCAACCCAACAAACAGGTTCGTCTCGTTTGGTATATCTATGCTCAGAGGTATCGTGATCATCACGATGATGAGTTTATTCGTCGCTGCGAGCGTGTGCGTCGGCAGTTTATCCTGACCAGCGCATTGTGTGGTCTGGTGGTGATAAGCCTGATTGCATTGATGATTTGGCATTAAGTACCACGGCAATAAGGCATAAAAAAAGCGGGCCAGAAAACTGACCCGCTCGTTTTTATGCGTGCGATTACAGGAACTGCAAAGAGATCCAGTACAACCCGCCGGAGAGCAGCACTGCAGCCGGGAGGGTAAACACCCAGGCCATCAGAATGCTGGTTACCGTTTTACGCTGCAAGCCACCGCCATCAACGACCATCGTCCCCGCTACGGAAGAGGAGAGTACGTGAGTGGTGGAAACAGGCATCCCGGTATAACTCGCCAGACCGATAGACACCGCCGCCGTCATCTGGGCAGACATCCCCTGAGCGTAGGTCATGCCTTTCTTACCGATTTTCTCACCGATAGTCGTCGCCACACGACGCCAGCCAATCATCGTCCCGATACCTAACGCCAGCGCGACCGCCATGATGATCCATACCGGAGCATACTCGATGGTGCTAAGCATATCGGACTTCAATTTCTTCAACAGACGCTGATCATCCGCAGTGACGCCAGGCATTTTCACCACTTTGTCGATAGTGTCAGAAACGCACAGCATAATGCGGCGCATCTGGCTACGCTGGTCAAGCGACAGCTTGTCGTAGCTTTCCACATCGGCGGTCAACATGCCCTTCAGGCGGTTGAGCGCGTTAATGGTATTCGACGGATGGCAATGGAACTCCGCAGGCTGTGTTGCGCCTGCTTCCGGAGTCGGCACTAACTGATCAGCACCGGTCGCCTGTTTGAGCAGCGCAGGGTGTTGCTCAAAGTAAGCTTCCACGTTGTTGATAGCATCGCGGGTACGAGTGATTTCGTAACCTGTGGCATTCATATTAACCACGAAGCCTGCTGGTGCGACGCCAATCAGTACCAGCATAACCAGACCAATGCCTTTCTGACCATCGTTCGCTCCGTGAGAAAACGCCACGCCGACAGCAGAAAGGATCAGTGCGATACGTGTCCAGAACGGCGGCTTTTTCTTACCGTCTTTCTTTTCACGCTCCGCTGGGGTTAGGTGGATACGGGCGCGTTTCTTGGTGCCGCTCCAGTAGCGACGCAGCAAGAAAATCAGACCACCAGCAAACACCAGGCCGACAATAGGGGAAACGATCAGAGATGCGAAAATACTTAATACTTTCGGGATATTGAGTGCATCCACCACTGACGTACCGGTCATCAACGCATTGGTTAAACCAATACCGATAATCGCGCCAATCAGCGTATGGGAGCTGGATGCAGGCAAACCAAAGTACCACGTACCAAGGTTCCAGATAATCGCCGCCAGCAACATAGAGAACACCATAGCAAGGCCATGAGACGATCCCATATTAAGCAGCAGATCTGTCGGCAGCATATGCACAATGGCATAGGCAACACTAAGACCACCCAGCAAAACACCCAGGAAGTTGAACACTGCCGCCATAACCACTGCGAGCTGAGAACGCATCGCGCGGGTATAGATGACAGTTGCCACGGCGTTGGCGGTGTCATGGAAACCATTGATGGCTTCGTAGAACAGCACAAAAGCCAGTGCAAGCAATAATAACAGCCCGGTATGCAAATCCAGGCCAGCAAACAAATGTAGCATAGGACGTTACGCCATTTTGAGGACATGAACGCGGCGCATTATCAGTGACTTTCGCGGTGCGGGCAAAGTGAAATATAGATTTTTTTGATTTGCCTCCTGTATGAATTTCACTCAAAAAATAATTATCTTATATAATTCATATAAATACTTCCCCTAAGTAATATTGATGCTGGTGCGGCCACTGAGGAATCTTTACAATTCACGCCCATTTTTTCTAAGAGGAGCGCAACGTGGAAAGGTTTGATGCCATTATTATAGGCGCTGGTGCGGCTGGTATGTTCTGTTCTGCGCTGGCAGGTCAGGCAGGGCGCAGAGTTTTGCTGATCGATAATGGTAAAAAACCGGGGCGCAAAATCCTCATGTCTGGTGGTGGGCGCTGCAACTTTACCAACCTTTATGTCGAGCCTGGTGCCTATCTGAGCCAGAATCCGCATTTTTGTAAGTCTGCCCTCGCCCGATTTACGCAGTGGGATTTTATTGATCTGGTCAATAAACACGGCATCGCCTGGCACGAGAAAACGTTAGGGCAACTCTTTTGCGATGACTCCGCACAGCAGATTGTTGACATGCTGGTGGCAGAGTGTGAGAAGGGTAATGTGACCTTCAGATTGCGTAGCGAAGTGCTGAGTGTGGCAAAGGATGAAACGGGTTTTACGCTTGAACTGAATGGTATGACCGTCGGCTGCGATAAACTGGTCATTGCGACTGGAGGCCTCTCGATGCCGGGTCTGGGCGCGTCGCCGTTCGGTTATAAGATTGCCGAACAATTTGGCCTCAACGTGTTGCCGACGCGCGCTGGTCTGGTGCCATTCACACTGCATAAACCGTTGCTGGAAGAGTTACAGGTGCTGGCAGGCGTTGCAGTACCTTCAGTGATCACCGCTGAAAACGGCACGGTGTTCCGTGAAAATTTACTCTTCACGCATCGTGGCTTATCAGGTCCGGCGGTGTTGCAGATATCCAGCTACTGGCAACCGGGTGAATTTGTCAGCATCAATCTGCTACCGGATGTCGACCTGGAAGCCTTCCTTAACGAGCAGCGCAGTGCACATCCGAATCAGAGCCTGAAGAACACGTTGGCGGTTCATCTGCCGAAACGGTTGGTTGAACGGTTGCAACAACTTGGGCAAATCCCGGACGTCCCGCTAAAACAGCTCAACGTGCGTGACCAACAGGCGCTGATTACCACATTGACCGAGTGGCGCGTACAACCCAACGGCACCGAAGGCTATCGCACCGCCGAAGTGACTCTCGGCGGCGTGGACACCAATGAACTCTCATCACGGACGATGGAAGCGCGCAAAGTGTCTGGGCTGTACTTTATTGGTGAAGTGATGGACGTCACAGGCTGGCTGGGAGGCTATAACTTCCAGTGGGCGTGGTCCAGCGCGTGGGCTTGTGCGCAGGATTTGGCGGCAGAATAAGACGTAAAGTACCCCCTCGTTTTCGCAGTGAAATCAGGGGGAATCAACCTGAATAAAGCCCAGATAAGACGCTCAGCGTCTTATCTGAAGTCTTTTCTATTATTTTTTTGCAGACCCTGCTTCTAATATAGAAACGATTGAAAATAGCGTAAAACACACTGCACCTAAGCCAACCAGAACCCGCGAGGGAATAAAGTAAACCATATCGGTTTGCGCAATCTCTGCAAGGAATGCCGCGAGGAACAGGCAAAACAGACAGGTAAATACGGGTATCATGGGTATTCTGTTGGTTAACGAACAGGCGCGTCTCCAGACCAGCGCCAGCAACCACACTTTGGAGAAAATACTGTAGCAGATCATCCCCAGACAAATGAGAATAATACCCGGAGCCAGACGGGCATTTTCATCTGAACTGATTAATACGTAGATGCCCTGAATAACGGTAAGTGAACCGAGTAAAATAACCTAATAACACCAGAGCCAATGTTCTTTCGCTGAGAACGTATTCCGCGTTTGATGGATGATGGTAGCAACCAGACCAATAAGACAAGCGCAAATTGCTGTTAGCCCCAGGAGCACATGGCCTGCAACATAATGTGGTGTGATATTTGCGCTGCGTAACAGCACTATTGACCAAATAAAACCGAAGAGAGTGAGCAGAACGGGGATAGCAATTAAGTAATTACCGATAGTTGAAGAATACGCCTGCAATGGTGTTCCATCACTCTTACTACCCGCTGCGTTTTTCGGGATCAGCAGAAAATGCCCGGAAGAGGCCGCCACGGTTGATACGCAGGCGGCAATCATGCCAACACCGAAAATCACATGCCCGGCGACAAATTCATCTGCCATCACATTATCGCTGGCCAGAAATGACCATCCCCAAATCATAGTTGCAATGGAGCCAGCATAACCAATAACAGGGAATAATGTGTTGTAGAGTTTATTCACGCCATGATTTAACTGAGAGATAATAATAAATGCGGTAGTGAACAATGCCAGACATATTGCAGAGAGAGAAATCAGAACATGCCCTGCAACGAAGTATTCACTTTGTCCAGAACCTGCTAATACAAACTCACCTAATGCGATGCATATTACCCCCATTAGCAAAGGGATTAATTTAAATAACCATCCAATATAGATATTCATCTCTATCTCCATATGTTTTTCTGCTAATATCAGAAAACGTATAAGTAGTATTTTCAGCTAGTTAAATATAACAATGAGATACCACTAATTGTAAAAAGTGACTTTACTATAGCTGGATTTATTGTTGTAAGTATCGGCTTTTAGAGATGGATTAAAGCTGGTAATTAAATATTTATCCTACGATGAATTCTGAATTAATATATTTTTCTTATTTTCATCGTTGCGTAAGGTGCAGTCTTTTCTCATTCATCACCTTTTCGTAAAAAACGTATTCACATTCGGGAAATATTCGTACTCAAGGGGATAATAACTCTGTGTGATAGTTACGTTATTTCCTGTTGTGAAAATTTATGTCGCACAACCTGAGAACCTGTAAAAAGGATTTTTGGTTAAGAACGTAATCGAAATGTAGAACATCGTGGTGTATCACAAGCTGATAATAATCAAATAGACAACATGAATATAACTGTTAGTATTTAATTGATTTCAATTATGAGTATGCGTGTTTCATTTACGGCCAGGAATGCTGATGATGACAACATTACTACCCGTTTTCACTAAGCCTTCCCCGTTGGTGCTCATCTTGCAGCGCCCTGGCCGCATATGCCGTTTCCTTCTTATCCCGGATGGAAGAATCCGCTGAACGTCGTTCAGTGGCAGTTGTAACACGTTTCGTTTGCTTACAGGGATTATGGCGGATCGATTATGGATAAGAGTAAACGCCATCTGGCGTGGTGGGTTGTCGGGGTTCTGGCGGTTGCTACCGTCGTGGCATGGTGGTTGTTGCGCCCGACGGGTGTGCCGGAAGGTTTTGCCGTCAGTAATGGGCGCATTGAAGCGACGGAAGTGGATATCGCCAGCAAAATCGCCGGGCGTATCGACACTATTCTGGTGAAAGAAGGCCAGTTTGTCCGCGAAGGTGAAGTGCTGGCGAAAATGGATACCCGCGTGTTGCAGGAGCAGCGGCTGGAAGCCATCGCACAAATCAAAGAAGCACAAAGCGCCGTTGCTGCCGCCCGGGCCTTGCTGGAGCAGAGGCAAAGTGAAACTCGCGCCGCGCAGTCGCTGGTCAATCAACGCCAGGCTGAACTGGACTCCGTTGCCAAACGTCATACCCGTTCCCGCTCGCTCGCCCATAGTGGGGCTATTTCTGCGCAACAACTGGATGATGACCGCGCCGCTGCCGAAAGCGCCCGTGCTGCGCTGGAATCGGCAAAAGCCCAGGTTTCTGCCTCTAAAGCCGCTATAGAAGCGGCACGCACCAATATCATTCAGGCGCAAACGCGTGTCGAAGCCGCACAAGCCACTGAACGGCGTATCGCGGCAGATATCGACGATAGTGAACTGAAAGCCCCGCGCGACGGACGTGTGCAGTATCGGGTTGCTGAGCCTGGTGAAGTGTTGGCGGCAGGCGGTCGGGTGCTGAATATGGTCGACCTGAGCGATGTCTATATGACCTTCTTCCTGCCAACCGAACAGGCTGGCACGCTGAAACTGGGCGGGGAAGCGCGTCTGATCCTTGATGCCGCGCCAGATCTGCGTATTCCGGCGACCATCAGCTTTGTCGCCAGCGTTGCCCAGTTCACGCCAAAAACCGTCGAAACCAGCGATGAACGGCTGAAACTGATGTTCCGCGTCAAAGCGCGTATCCCACCGGAATTACTCCAGCAGCATCTGGAATATGTCAAAACTGGCTTGCCGGGCGTGGCGTGGGTGCGGGTGAATGAAGAACTTCCGTGGCCTGAAGACCTGGCGGTGAGGTTGCCGCAATGACGCATCTGGAACTGGTTCCCGTCCCGCCTGTCGCGCAACTGGCGGGCGTGAGCCAGCATTATGGAAAAACCGTTGCGCTGAACAATATCACTCTCGATATTCCGGCCCGCTGTATGGTCGGGCTGATTGGCCCTGACGGTGTCGGGAAGTCGAGTTTGTTGTCGTTGATTTCTGGTGCCCGCGTCATTGAGCAGGGCAGCGTGATGGTATTGGGCGGCGATATGCGCGACCCGAAGCATCGCCGCGACGTCTGCCCGCGCATCGCCTGGATGCCACAAGGACTGGGCAAAAACCTCTACCACACCTTGTCGGTGTATGAAAACGTCGATTTTTTCGCCCGCTTGTTCGGTCACGACAAAGCGGAGCGGGAAGTGCGAATTAATGAACTACTGACCAGTACCGGGTTAGCACCTTTTCGCGATCGTCCGGCGGGTAAACTCTCCGGCGGCATGAAGCAAAAACTTGGGTTGTGTTGTGCGTTAATCCACGATCCGGAATTGTTGATTCTTGATGAGCCTACGACGGGGGTTGACCCGCTCTCCCGCGCCCAGTTCTGGGATCTGATCGACAGCATCCGCCAGCGGCAGAGTAATATGAGCGTGCTGGTTGCCACCGCCTATATGGAAGAGGCCGAACGCTTCGACTGGCTGGTAGCGATGAATGCCGGAGAAGTGCTGGCAACCGGAAGTGCCGAAGAGCTGCGGCAGCAAACGCAAAGCGCCACGCTGGAAGAAGCATTTATAAATCTGTTGCCGCAAGCGCAACGCCAGGCGCATCAGGCGGTAGTCATCCCACCGTATCAACCTGAAAACGCAGAGATTGCCATCGAAGCGCGCGATCTGACCATGCGTTTTGGTTCCTTTGTCGCTGTTGATCACGTTAATTTTCGCATTCCACGCGGGGAGATTTTTGGGTTTCTCGGTTCGAACGGCTGCGGTAAATCCACCACCATGAAAATGCTCACCGGGCTGCTGCCTGCCAGCGAAGGTGAAGCGTGGTTGTTTGGGCAACCAGTCGATCCAAAAGATATCGATACCCGCCGGCGGGTGGGTTATATGTCGCAGGCGTTTTCGCTTTATAACGAACTCACCGTGCGGCAAAACCTTGAGTTACATGCCCGCTTGTTTCACATTCCGGAAGCGGACATTCCTGCGCGAGTTGCTGAGATGAGCGAGCGTTTTAAGCTCAATGATGTTGAAGATGCACTGCCGGAATCCCTGCCGCTCGGTATTCGTCAGCGACTTTCGCTGGCTGTGGCGGTGATTCATCGCCCGGAGATGTTAATCCTCGATGAGCCGACTTCTGGCGTCGATCCAGTGGCGAGGGATATGTTCTGGCAGTTGATGGTGGATCTCTCGCGCCAGGACAAAGTGACCATTTTCATCTCCACCCACTTTATGAATGAAGCGGAACGCTGTGACCGCATCTCGCTGATGCACGCCGGAAAAGTACTCGCCAGCGGCACGCCGCAGGAGCTGGTTGAGAAACGCAGGGCTGCCAGCCTGGAAGAGGCATTTATCGCCTATTTGCAGGAAGCGGCAGGGCAGAGCAACGAAGTTGAAGCACCGCCCGTGGGACATGACACCACTCACGCGCCACGTCAGGGATTTAGCCTGCGTCGTCTGTTTAGCTACAGCCGCCGCGAAGCACTGGAACTGCGACGCGATCCGGTACGTTCAACGCTGGCGCTGATGGGGACGGTGATCCTGATGCTGATAATGGGTTACGGCATCAGTATGGATGTGGAAAACCTGCGCTTTGCGGTGCTTGACCGCGACCAGACTGTCAGCAGCCAGGCGTGGACACTCAATCTCTCCGGTTCCCGTTACTTTATCGAACAGCCGCCGCTCACCAGTTACGATGAGCTTGAGCGCCGGATGCGTGCAGGAGATGTGACGGTAGCGATTGAGATCCCACCCAATTTTGGCCGCGATATCGCACGCGGTACGCCGGTGGAAATCGGCGTCTGGATCGACGGCGCGATGCCCAGCCGCGCTGAAACGGTAAAAGGTTACGTGCAGGCGATGCATCAGAACTGGCTACAGAACGAGGCAAGCCAACAATCGACACCAGCCAGTCAAAGCGGTCTGATGAACATTGAGACGCGCTATCGCTATAACCCGGACGTAAAAAGTCTGCCAGCGATTGTTCCGGCGGTGATCCCGCTTCTGTTGATGATGATTCCCTCAATGCTAAGCGCCCTTAGCGTGGTACGGGAAAAAGAGTTGGGGTCGATTATCAATCTCTACGTTACGCCTACTACCCGCAGCGAATTTTTGCTCGGTAAACAGCTACCGTACATCGCGCTGGGAATGCTGAACTTTTTCCTGCTCTGCGGCCTGTCGGTGTTTGTGTTTGGCGTGCCGCATAAAGGCAGTTTCCTGACGCTCACCCTGGCGGCACTGCTGTATATCATCATCGCCACCGGAATGGGGCTGCTGATCTCCACCTTTATGAAAAGCCAGATAGCCGCCATTTTCGGTACTGCCATAATCACGTTGATTCCGGCGACGCAGTTTTCCGGGATGATCGATCCGGTAGCTTCACTGGAAGGGCCGGGACGTTGGATTGGCGAGGTTTATCCGACCAGCCATTTTCTGACTATCGCCCGTGGGACATTCTCGAAGGCGCTGGATCTGACTGATTTGTGGCAACTTTTCATCCCGTTGCTGATAGCCATACCGCTGGTGATGGGCTTAAGCATCCTGCTACTGAAAAAACAGGAGGGATGATGCGCCATTTACGCAATATTTTTAATCTGGGTATCAAAGAGTTGCGCAGTCTGCTCGGTGATAAAGCGATGCTGACGCTGATTGTCTTCTCGTTTACGGTGTCGGTGTACTCGTCGGCAACCGTTACGCCAGGATCGTTGAACCTCGCGCCGATCGCTATTGCCGATATGGATCAATCGCAATTGTCGAACCGGATCGTTAACAGCTTCTATCGCCCGTGGTTTTTGCCACCGGAGATGATCACCGCCGATGAGATGGATGCCGGACTGGACGCCGGACGCTATACCTTCGCGATAAATATTCCGCCAAATTTTCAGCGTGATGTCCTCGCCGGACGCCAGCCAGATATTCAGGTGAACGTCGATGCCACGCGAATGAGCCAGGCATTCACTGGCAACGGTTATATCCAGAATATTATCAACGGTGAAGTGAATAGCTTTGTCGCGCGCTACCGTGATAACAGCGAACCGTTGGTATCGCTGGAAACCCGCATGCGCTTTAACCCGAACCTCGACCCCGCGTGGTTTGGCGGGGTGATGGCGATCATCAACAACATTACCATGCTGGCGATTGTGCTCACCGGATCGGCACTGATCCGTGAGCGTGAACACGGCACGGTGGAACACTTGTTGGTGATGCCGATAACGCCGTTTGAGATCATGATGGCGAAGGTCTGGTCGATGGGGCTGGTGGTGTTGGTGGTGTCGGGATTATCGCTGGTGCTGATGGTGAAAGGTGTGCTGGGCGTACCGATTGAAGGCTCGATCCCGCTGTTTATGCTGGGTGTAGCGCTCAGTTTGTTTGCCACCACGTCAATCGGCATTTTTATGGGGACGATAGCACGTTCGATGCCACAGCTTGGGCTGCTGGTGATTCTGGTGTTGCTACCGTTACAAATGCTTTCCGGTGGCTCTACCCCGCGCGAAAGTATGCCGCAGATGGTGCAGGATATTATGCTGACCATGCCGACGACACACTTTGTTAGCCTCGCGCAAGCCATTCTCTACCGTGGTGCCGGATTCGAAATCGTCTGGCCGCAGTTCCTGACGCTGATGGCAATTGGCGGCGTGTTTTTCACCATCGCGCTACTGCGATTCAGGAAGACGATTGGGACAATGGCGTAAGGAAGGGAAACCTGGCTTCATATTGTGATGTCATAAAGCGAAGTCATAAATTTTAGCTGCGTTCATTACGCAGAACATCTGCCTTTACAGGATCTATCTATGCAACTGAACTTAATTTTATAAATTAAGTTCAGTTAATATCTTTTCTTTCCTCGTTTCAGAAATAAATCAATCTTCCTTCGGCAAGCACTGCAAATGCCCGTGCCGCACGCCGCGCTGGGCGATAACATCATCGGCAAAATGCTGTATATCGCCCATGTCACCTTTCAGCACGGCGATTTCCAGGCAGTCGTCGTGATTAATGTGCACATGCAGCGTGGCGACCGAAAGGTCGTGGTGGTGATGCTGCGTGGAGACAATACGGCTGGCTAAGTCGCGTTTTTCGTGTTCATACACATACGACAGCACCGCGAAACCTTGTGTGCCGTGCTGCTGGGTAGCCTCCTGTGCCAGAGCGCTACGCAGAATATCGCGGATAGCTTCGGAACGGTTGTTATAGCCGCGACGCTGGCTCAGGCTGTCCAGCGTCTCCAGTAAATCGTCATCAAGCGTGATGGTGACTCGTTGCATTTGCGTTAAACCTTTTCTGTGGCGCGACGGCGCAAGGGGAATGCGGGTAATACCGCGTTTTGTAGCACACGTCCGGCGTCAGAGGAAAAGGTTAATTTCTCTCCCACCACCTGGGTTTCGACGATTTGCCCGTTGTCCATCACCATTACCCGCTGGCAAAAACGTTCTACCAGGCGTAAGTCGTGGGTGATGAACAGGCAGGCGGTGCCAAACTGCTGTTGCAGCTTTTTCAGCAGGCGAATCACTCCCGCCTGCAGTACCAGGTCAAGGTTAGAAACGGCTTCATCCAGAATCAGCAATTTCGGTTCGACTGCCAGCGCGCGCGCCAGGCAGACGCGCTGGAGTTGACCGCCGCTTAGCTGCGGTGGGCGCTTGTCGAGCACGCTGTCGTCGAGATCTACCGCATTCAGCATTTCGCTGGCGCGCGCCAGTTGCTCCGATTTTTTCAGCGATAACAGGTGACGCATCGGCTCACGCAGGATCTCGCGCACGGTTTTGCGTGGGTTAACGGCGCTGATGGAGTCCTGAAACACCATCTGAATATCACGGCGGAACGCTTTACGCTGGGCGCGATTGAGCTTCGCCAGCGGTTCACCGCGCCAGCTAATCGTGCCCTGCGACGGCGACTCTAAACCCACCAGCAGCCGTGCGAGAGTACTTTTCCCACAGCCGCTGCGCCCCAGCAAGGCGACAGTTTCACCGCTTTTCAGGGTCAGAGAAACGTTATTCAGTACCGCCTGATGCTGGTGCTTACCGCTAAATCCACCGTGCGCATAGTGATGTGAAAGGCCGGAAACGTTAAGTAAAGTCATGATGCCAGCTCCATACCGTAAAGCGCGAGATGAGCGGAAACCAGGCTGCGCGTCACCGGATGTTGCGGTGCGTTAAACAGCGTTTCGACATCGCCCTGTTCGACAATCTTACCGTGTGACATCACTGCTACATCGTCCGCCAGACGCGCCACTACGCCCATATCATGAGTGACCAGCAACATTCCCGGAGCCTGCTTTTGCATAATGCTTTCCAGCAGATCAAGGATGCGCGCCTGCGCCACCACATCAAGGTCGGTAGTCGGTTCATCAGCGATGATAAACGGTGATTCACACAGCACTGCCATCGCAATCATCATGCGCTGCAACATGCCGCCGCTCATCTCGAACGGGTACAGTTTCAGCACGCGCGCAGCGTTTTCCAACCCCACTGCTTCTATGGCTGCGATAAGCGTGGCGTCATCGGCGGGTTTCCCTAACGCCAGGCAGGTTTCTCGCGCGTGGGTGTGCATGGTGTGCAGCGGATTAAAGGCGCTGCGTGGGTTTTGCATGATGGTAGCAATTTTGACACCGCGTAGGGCGCAGGGAGAAACCGGTTTGCCATCGGCTAAAATTTCCCCAGCCGTCTGGCGAACGCCTGCGGGTAGAATGCCCAGCGTCGCGGCGCAGGTTAATGATTTCCCGCTGCCGCTACCGCCAACTAACGCCAGCACGCGCCCGCGTTGCAGGGTTAACGATACACCGTGCACCAGCGGCTTTGCGGCCTGTAGCGCGATATCGCGCAGTTCAATCTGTTGCGGCATTAGTGTGCGTGCTCCGTCACCAGATGAGGATCCAGATGATCGCGCAGTGCGTCACCCACCAGGTTAAAGGCCATCACGCTGATAAACAGCGCCAGCCCCGGCCAGAACATTTGTAGCGGCTGAGTCCAGATATACTGGCGCGCGTCGTTAATCATCACGCCCCATTCGGCGGTCGGCGCGGTCACGCCGAGGCCGAGGAAGGACATTCCCGCCACGTGCAGCATCATATGGCCGATATCCAGCGTTGCCAGTACCAGCAGCGAAGGGATCACCGCGCCTGCCAGATGGTCGACAAACACCCGCACATGGCCAGCGCCAGAAAGCCGTGACGCCAGCACAAACTCGCGTTGGCGCAGTGAAATCACCAAGCTGCGCACCATACGTGCATACCACGCCCAGTGCGACAGGGCGATGGCGATAATCACGTTGGTTAGCCCGGTGCCGAGTACGCCGACCATAAAGAACGACAGAATCGAGGTCGGGAAGGTCATAAACATATCCGCAACGCGCATGGTGGCCTGATCGACGCGCCCGCCAATCAGCCCGGCACTACCGCCAATAATCAACCCTAACGTCAGTACCAGCAGCAGGCAGGCCATTACTGAGCCGAGCGACACGCGAGTCGCCGCCATCAGCCGCGAGAAAATATCGCGGCCTAAATGATCAGTGCCCAACCAGTGCTGCGCATCTGGCGAAAGCAGGCGAGAAGGCAGATCAATCGCCTGTGGATCATACGGTAGCCACCACTGGCTGGTGAGCGCAATCAGCGCCAGCAGGGCGATAATGATCAGCGCCAGGCGTACCGACCAGCGGGAAGAGAGGAAAAAGTTCACGCGTGCGCTCCTTCATGACGACGAATACGCGGGTCCAGCGCAGCATTGATCAAATCAACAATCAAATTACAGACCACAAAAACCACCACCATCATCAGCGTAAAACACTGAATGACCGGATAGTCACGGTTAAAAATTGCCGACACGGCGTAACGGCCGACGCCCGGCCAGGCAAAGATATTTTCGATAATCATTGTCCCGCCGATCAGTTCGCCAATGTGCATCCCCACGGCGGTGATCATCGGCAGCGAGGCATTGCGCAGGATGTGACGGCGTTCGGTCTGTTTGTCGTTCAGACCGCGTAGCCGCGCCCAGGTCACGTGACGCTGACCGGCGACGTCCAGCATACTGGCGCGCAGCAGACGTGCGTTTATCGCCAGCGACATAAAGGCGATGGATACCGCAGGTAAAATGAGGTGCTGCCAGCCGCCGTAGCCCATCGCGGGCAGCCATTGCAGATACACCGAAAACCCCATCACCAGCAAAAATGCCAGCCAGAAGTTAGGCATCGACACGCCGAGAAACGCGATAAAACGCACGGCGAAATCGGGCAGGCGATCGCGATGGCGCGCCGCCCAGATACCGAGCGGCACGGAAGTGAGCAGAATTAACACCAGCGCCGCGCCTGCCAGTTCCAGCGTGGCGGGCAGGAAATTCAGCATATCGTCCAGCACCGGGCGTTGGCTGGCGAATGAGACACCAAAATCAAGATGTAGCGCCTTCCACAGCCAGGTGCCGTATTGCACGTACAGCGGCTGATCCAGACCGAGCATTGTGCGGGTAGAAGCCAGCATTTCCGGCGTCGGCGGCAGGTTGGACAGACGCAGATAATCGAGTGCTGGATCGCCGGTGCCGAGGCGTAGCATCAGAAAAATGATCACCGAGGCGGCAAGCACCATCGGGATCAGCAGCAGAAAGCGGCGCAATACATAACGCAACATTAAGGTTTCACCGGTTTAATCTGTTCGAACGGAATTTCAGTGGCAATCGGCGCGTAGGGGATGTTGCCCAGTTCCGGTTTTGCCACCACCATCATCGAGATATAGCTGATTGGCAGATAAACCGCCTCGTCGTGCAGACGGGTCAGAATGTCGCGATATAGTGCCTGACGTTGTGTTTCGTCATGGGTCGCCAGCACTTCGCCAATCTCTTTATCAATCAGCTGTTTGTCGGCTAATCCTTGCTGTGCCTGGAAGTCAGCGTGCGACGGTACGCGCATCGAACTCAGGAAAGCGTGTGGATCGTATGGCGCGCCCCAGGTGCGGTGGAAAATCATTCCAAATCGACCGTCACGCTGGCGGGCGTAGATACTGCTCTCTTCTTCTCCAATTAATGTGACATCAGCGCCAATCTGGTGCATATCGGCCTGAATGATTTCTGCCATTGATTTGCTTAACGCATCGGTGCCGATGAACGACAGTTCAATGCGCAGCGGCTGACCGTTTTTCTCGCGGATATCTTTGCCCGCAGGCAGCGTCCAGCCTGCTTTTTCCAGCAAATCTTTCGCTTTCTGTGGATCGTACTGACGCGGCTTCAGGCCGAGATTAGCGTAAGGCACAGAAGGGGCAAACAGAGTGTCGGCAACCTGCTGGGTGCCATACAATGCGTTATCAATCAGCGATTTTTTGTTTACGGCGTAATTGAGCGCTTCCCGCACTGCCAGCTCGTTGGTAGGGGCTTTGGCGGTATTAAGCGCCAGCATCACAGTTTCGATCGGTTGTGACAGTTGAGTGTGGTAAGCCGGGTTCTGGCTAAAGCGGGCGAAGGTATCGAGTGGCAGCAGCCCTTCATTACCGTACAGCAGGTCGATATCACCGGTTTCGAAAGCTACCGCGCGAGTAGTCGGGTCGGGGATCACGTTGAAGGTGATCTTTTTAATTGCCGGTTTTTCACCCCAGTAGTTTTCGTTACGGACGAAGACATCGTATTGATTCAGTTTCGATTCCTGCAAAACCCACGGCCCGGTGCCAATCGGGGCTTTAATCCCGTTCATGGTTTCGTGGTTTTTAAATTGTGACGGAGCGATAAAGCGGAAAGGGCGCGGCAGAGCCAGTTCTTGCAGGAAAGGATAGTAGGCGCTTTTCAGGGTGATTTGTAGCTCGGTTTTGCTGAGTGCTTTGACACCAACAATCTGATTTGCCAGCTCCAGCCAGGCGTGACGTTGACGGTTATCGAGCACTGCGCGGAAGTTTTCTGCTGCGGCCTCTGCATCGAACGGTTCACCATTAGAGAATTTCACGTCATCACGCAGGGTGAAGGTCCAGGTTTTGCCATCTTCCGAATGGGTCCAGCTTTTTGCCAGCCACGGGGTCACCGAACCGTCTGCCTGATATTTCACCAATGGTTCATAAACCATGCTCTGGGCGAACATCTGATTAGGCGTGTAAAGGTGCGGGTTTAGTGGCCCGACGTTCACCGGCCAGGCGGTGGTGATTTCATCTGGCGCGGCGGCATGGACGATAAAAGACGCACAAGCCAGCAGCGCAAACAGAGTGCGGCGGAGTGTGGAGAACATGGTAACCCCAATGGATTAAAATAGATGGCGGAAATAAGTATGACGATTTTAAGTATTCGTCATACTGATAACCTGTTCTGGATCAAGAGATAGGCAGTCGGACGGGCGGATCAGTTAAGTGAATCGATCCATTGCACACTGTCGGCGGTGAGCGTAAAGGGAGTAGGGGTGCAGATTGCCAGGCTTAAATTGTCGAGCTGGCAATGGCTGACTGACAGCGATGACTGGTAGGTGCTGTCTACGCTGACGATTTGCCAGGCGCTGCCGCCACGCTGTTTAACGATGGCTTCTTTGCGTGTCCAGATACGCCAGAACACTTCCAGTTGTTGGTCAGGATGCACAGCGTCCATTTCGGCATGTTCTCCGAGGCTGAACACCGTGTTCGCCAGCCAACGCCAGTTGGCGCGCGGGCGAATCACTTCGATATCACAGCCGACTTCACCTTCATCGCTCAACAGCAGGGCGATATCGTCACCGCTATGACTTAAGTTGAACCAGAGCGGCGTTTCCGGGGGGAAGGCGGGTTTCCCTTGTTCACCGTAGATGATGTCCGGTAGTGGAGAAAGCGTGTGCGAAAGCAATGCACGCCCCGCCAGCCAGCGTTCTCGCCGTGGGCCTTGCGGTGCTTGATCGCGCAAAGCCGGTGGCAGTGGAGCTGCGCTTAAGGTCGAAACTTTCCCCAGAACTATCCGATACATATCAGGGCCAACGTTTAATTATGATGGAAAGTGCGTATCGTATCACTTGTCGCCTCATCCCGGTAACCGACTTTTCGGTCTGCCTGGTCCCAGTAAAATCGCCAGTTTGCTGCCGCCTTCCGTGGTTTCCATCCAGATTTTACACACGCTGGTTAGTGGTACTGAAAGTAGCATGCCAATCGGGCCGAGCAGCCATCCCCAGACTAACAATGAAAGAAACACCACCATGGTGGACATTCCAAGGCGATGGCCCATCATCCGTGGTTCTAAAATATTGCCGATGATCATATGGACGATTAAAAACAGTGCGCCGACCAGGATGCATTCGTAAACGCCATTAAACAGCAGCACTTGAATCATCGGCGGCACGGCGGAGATCACCGCGCCGATATTGGGCACGTAGTTGAGCAAAAACGCCAGAACTGCCCACATCAGTGCAAACTGTACGTCCAGCAGCGCCAGCCCTAACCAGACGATCACGCCCGTCCATAAACTTAACAGCGTCTTCAAGGCCAGATAATGCGAAACGCCTTTAAGTGCGCGGTGTAATCCCGCGATGTGAATCTGTGGGTTATTCAGCGCAAAGCGCATTTTGTAAGGCACGTGGCGCACTTCAAACAGCATGAAAACCACGGTCATCACCAGCAAAAGCACGCTCGCCATTGCCCCGGAAAGTCCGGTCATTAGCGCAGTGGTGAATGTTACGAGTTTTTCTGAGTCCATCCGCTGAAGCATCCGTTCCGGCGACATATGCAGATTAAGAAATGGCAACATTTCTTGTAATTTAAAGAGTTTACGCGTCAGTTCCTTGTTAAATTTCGGCAACATGGAGATAAATTCGTTAAACGATGCCGCCAGCACGCCGACCAGCGCGGTAAGTGCGATCAGCATTACTACCACCACAATCGTAATGGCAACGGGACGCTGGACTCCGCGACGAATAAACCAGGTGACCAGCGGGTTGAGGACAATGGCGAAAAACAGCGCCAGCAACAGTTGCACTATGATATCTGCTGCTGCGTGAATACCCGCGAGGATCACCACCAGTGAGGCCAGCTTCAGCAGGATGTGCATACCCGTTTTATCGGGTTGAGGGGTTTCCATTGGGGCTTCCTTGTGACTTTTTGTATTAAGTGTAGCGGGAGTCACGCCAGCAATATTCTGATTCTTACTGCTGATTTCCACGTCAGCACGTGGTAAAAATGAAACACTGTTGTAAAAACGTGGTGATCCTCATGCCCGAACCCGTTGCCGAACCGGCATTTAACGGATTGCGCCTGAATTTGCGCATTGTCTCCATTGTCATGTTTAACTTCGCCAGCTACCTTACCATCGGGTTGCCGCTCGCTGTATTGCCGGGCTATGTCCATGATGTGATGGGTTTTAGCGCCTTCTGGGCGGGGCTGGTTATCAGCCTGCAATATTTCGCCACCTTGCTGAGTCGTCCTCATGCCGGCCGTTACGCCGATTTGCTGGGGCCAAAAAAGATAGTCATCTTTGGTCTGTGCGGCTGCTTTTTGAGTGGTCTGGGGTATCTGACGGCAGGATTAACCGCCAGTCTGCCCGTCATCAGCCTGTTATTACTGTGTCTGGGGCGTGTAATTCTCGGCATTGGACAAAGTTTTGCCGGAACCGGCTCGACACTGTGGGGCGTTGGCGTGGTTGGTTCGCTGCATATCGGGCGAGTCATTTCCTGGAACGGCATTGTCACTTACGGGGCGATGGCTATGGGCGCGCCGTTGGGCGTGCTGTTTTATCACTGGGGCGGTTTGCAGGCGCTGGCGTTAATCATTATGGGCGTGGCACTGGTGGCAATTCTGTTGGCGATCCCGCGTCCTTCAGTGAAAGCCAACAAAGGCAAGCCGCTGCCGTTTCGCGCGGTGCTTGGGCGCGTCTGGCTATACGGCATGGCACTGGCGTTAGCTTCCGCCGGATTTGGTGTCATCGCCACTTTTATCACACTGTTTTATGACGCTAAAGGTTGGGACGGCGCAGCTTTCGCGCTGACGCTGTTTAGCTGTGCATTTGTCGGTACGCGGCTGTTATTCCCTAACGGTATTAATCGTATTGGCGGCTTAAACGTGGCGATGATCTGCTTTAGCGTTGAGATTATCGGCCTGCTATTGGTTGGCGTGGCGACCATGCCGTGGATGGCGAAAATCGGCGTCCTACTGGCGGGGGCGGGATTTTCGCTGGTGTTCCCGGCGTTGGGCGTGGTGGTGGTAAAAGCGGTGCCTCAGCAGAATCAGGGGGCGGCGCTGGCAACCTATACTGTGTTTATGGATTTATCGCTGGGCGTGACCGGGCCGCTGGCTGGGCTGGTGATGAGTTGGGCAGGTGTGCCAGTGATTTATCTGGCGGCGGCGGGATTGGTAGCAATCGCGTTATTGCTGACGTGGCGATTAAAAAAACGGCCTCCGGAGCAAGTACCGGAGGCCGTTTCATCATCTTAAAATTACTGAATCACCAGTGTATTAATGATGTTTTCTGCGGTGGTCTGCGCTTTTTGCTGATCGTCAGCAGGCAGCGTGATTTGCATCGTCAGCATTTGATTTCCCACGTTACCCAGAATGACGGAAGAGTATGCCGTCTGGCCTTTAGCGGAGATGATGCTGTCTAACTGCTGCATTTTGTGACCTTTCAGCTCAATGGCTTTGTTAGTCACCACTTGCAGTTGTGGATCGCGGCTACGTTGCTGATCTTCCAGACGCTTCGCCAGCACAGCCAGGTCTTCTTTCGGATCATCGCCCATAATAATAATCACTGCTTTCTGCCCAGTGGCGTCGGACCAGACGTGCATGTTATTGGCCTGTGTTCCCAGCTTACCGCTCTGGTCGGTCATATCTGCTGGCAGCGAGAAGCTTAGCTTGCCATCAAGCAGGTTGACGGTATTCGCGGTAGCGTTACTTTCCGCGACTGTGCTTTCCGCTGTAGCGTTAGTGTCTTTATCATCACAGGCCGCAAGCCCCATAACCAGCAGGCCAATTCCGACATATTTAACCAGATTGCGCATTGACATCTTCCTTTTGATAAACGGCCATAACGGCTCATTCATCCATCTTATCACAAGTCTGATAACGAACCTTTAACTGGCCTGCAAAGCGTTGATTTCGGATTTATCTGCCAGTCTTTTCAATAGCATATTGAGTAATACGCCATACATTGGCAGGAAGAAAACGATGCTAATTAACACTTTGAAACAGTAATCAACCAGCGCGATTTCCATCCAGTGTTCGGCCATAAAGGCATCCGGACTGCGCCAGAAAGCAATAAAGAAGAAGGCCAATGTGTCGCTGACGTTACCGAAAAGTGTGGAAGCCGTCGGTGCCAGCCACCAACGACGACTCTGACGCAGACGGTTAAAGACGTGTACGTCGAGGATCTGTCCCAGCGCGTAGGCCATAAAGCTGGCGGTAGCGATACGGGCGACAAACAGGTTGAAGTGGGCGAGAGCGCCGAATCCCTGCCATGAACCCATATAAAACAGCGACGAGATGACGTAGGAGATCAGCAACGCGGGGATCATCACCGCAAAGATGATACGACGAGCCAGCGGCGCGCCAAAAATACGCACGGTCAGGTCGGTAGCAAGAAAAATAAACGGAAAGCTAAACGCACCCCAGGTGGTATGAAAACCGAAAATAGAGACCGGAAGCTGTACCAGATAGTTACTGGAGGTGATCACCAGTAGATGAAATAACGATAACCAGAACAACGCCTTATAGCGTTGAGTTTGCGAGAAAGCGTTCATATTGTACCTTTTTGATTAACCATTGGGGTGAGGGAACCCAATACGTACGGCACGTTATTTTATAGTGAGATAATAACGTGCTTACCCTTTTTTCGAGCCGCCGCATGATACTGCTTTGTGTTAACAATGCAATGGTTAATTTTCACGCAATCGTTAACCTGGTTTGCTTACGGACTCGCAGGGCGTAAACTAGCGCCGTTTTTTTATGTGACGAGAAGAAAATGACCGCTCTCTTTTCCAGCCCTGACCACACACTTGACGCACTAGGCCTGCGCTGCCCGGAACCGGTGATGATGGTGCGTAAAACCGTGCGTAATATGCAGCCTGGCGAAACGTTGCTGATTATTGCCGATGATCCGGCCACGACCCGCGATATTCCTGGGTTTTGTACCTTTATGGAACACGAACTGGTGGCCAAAGAGACGGACGGACTGCCTTATCGTTATTTGATTCGCAAAGGTGGCTGATGGGGGCAGATTGGCTTCGATGCCGCCTTTTCCTCTCACCTTAACCCTCACCCCAGAGGGGCGAGGGGGTCGATCGCGCTCAATTTTGCGGCTTGCAACCGGCTTGTAGAACGAATAAAGCGTTTAAGCTGCATCTGGCGATATGGTGCACAATGCCTGATGCGACGCTGTCGCGTCTTATCATGCCTACGAGTTCGATGCTCTGTGTAGGCCGGATAAGGCGTTTACGCCGCATCCGGCAAGCAAGTGTAATGGAATGCACAAATGGATTATTTAATTCCAGTTTGTCTGGTATTGCTGGGATTACTCGCGATATTCACCCCCAATTGGCTGCTCCCTGTTTTTATCCTCATGGGAGGATGGCTGGGGGTACTTGTCTGTGGTTGGCTCTGGCTAATGATATTTTTACCTTTACTCAACGGCGTCGGGCTTGCTTATGCCCTGTGGTTGATGTTCAAAAGGCCATCATTAGCATCCCGCCTGGTTGCTGCATTCAGTGTTATCTCCGTCATTCTGATGTTAGCGCTATATTACGCTTTCCTGACCATGCCGCCGTTCCCACCTCAGCACTAAGCCTGATAGCCAGAGGCTATCAGGCAACACCTTTACTTCCTGCGCAACAACCTTAACGCATTTGCCGTCACCAGCACCGTCGCACCTGTATCTGCCAGCACCGCAAGCCACAGGCCGGTCATACCCAAGAGTGTAGTGACGAGGAAGATCCCTTTCAGCCCTAGCGCAATAGTGATGTTCTGGCGGATATTGGCGTGAGTCGCGCGTGCCAGTTCAATCATCTGCACCAGACCACGCAGATGGTTATGCGTTAACGCTGCATCGGCGGTTTCCAGCGCCACGTCTGTGCCGCTACCCATTGCAATCCCAATGGCTGCGGCTTTCATAGCTGGTGCGTCGTTAATACCGTCGCCCACCATCGCCAGTGGCGCATGTTGATTCAACTCGGTCACGGCTTTGACTTTATCTTCCGGCAGTAATCCAGCTTTAAACTCCAGCCCCAGTTCACCGGCAATGGCTGCCGCTGCACGCGGATTATCGCCGGTGAGGATCACCCCTTTAACGCCCAGTGCGTTTAGTTCACTGATGGCAGTTGCGGCGTCGGCGCGTAGCGTATCCTGCAACGCAATCACACCAAGCACGTCATCGTTACGCACCACCAGCACTACCGTTTGTCCGGCGCTTTCCAGTTCGTTAATCAAACCGGCGAATGCTTCGGCAGGATGTTTCCCTGCGGCGCATATCAGCACCCGATCGCCGTTGACCAGCGCTTCAATGCCAGAGCCGACCAGCGCTCGCTGTGACTCTGCGCCAGGAATGCTGAGTGCGACAACTTGCGCTTCACGAACTATGGCCTGCGCCAGTGGATGTGTTGCCCCTTGCTCCACCGCTGCCGCCAGCGCCAGGAGTTCAGATTCGCTAACACCGGTTGCCGGATGCATCGCGGTAACGCGCGGTTTACCGACGGTTAGCGTACCGGTTTTATCAAACGCCACCTGGGTAACACGACCTAACTGCTCCAGCGCCGCGCCGCCTTTAATTAACGCCCCACGACGCGCCGCTGCTGCCAGCCCGGAGGTAATCGCCGCAGGCGTGGAGATAACTAACGCACACGGGCAGCCAATCAGTAACAACGTCAGCCCTTTATAAATCCACTCCTGCCAGCTTGCAGCAAACAGCAGCGGTGGCACCAGCGTCACCAGCAGGGCGACGGCCATAATCGCAGGCGTGTAAATACGGCTGAAACGGTCGATAAATCGCTCAATCGGTGCGCGGCGCTCTTCGGCCTCTTCGATCAGTTTCAGAATGCGGTCAATGGCGCTGGCACCCGGTTCTGATAGCACTTCCAGTGTAACCAGTCGGTCGACGCTGGTGGCACCTGCAGGGACTTTATCGCCTGTTGTGCGTTCCACAGGGATGGATTCGCCGGTAAGGGCGCTTTCATCAAAACTGGCAAATGGTGAGAGTAGTTTACCGTCGGCAGGTAAACGCCCGCCCGCAGCAACTTCAATCACGTCGCCAGGGCGCAGGCTGTTAATCGCCACTTCTTCACGTTCGCCGTTACGCAGGCGCGTGGCGGTTTCTGGTTTCAACGCCATTAATGCGCTGACGCCCTGACGTGCGCGGCTGGCGGCCCAACCTTCCAGCCGTTCACCAATCAAAAACAGCAGCAATACCATCGCGGCTTCTGCCGTTGCGCCAATAAACAGCGCGCCGATGGCGGCTACGCTCATTAACGTTTCAATAGCAAAATAGCTGCCGGATTTAATTAAGCGCAACGCCTGGCGAGCAATCGGGTACAGCCCAACCAACGTGGTGGCGATAAACGCCAGTTGGCCGAACGGATGATTAAATTGCTCCAGTCCCCAACTGATCGCCATCATCACAATGAGCGTAATCAGCGGTAGATTCTCTTTCAGGCGTGATTCTTTTGGCTCTTCGGCGGCCTGTTCATCGCGCAGGGAATAGCCCGCTTTTTGCACCGTCGATTCAACTTGCGCACGGATGTCATTGTCGGCATCAACCACCAGTTTTTCGGTAGCGAATAACACCTGTACCTGATTCACGCCAGAAAGCTGGCGCACGGCATTTTCTACTTTGCGCGCACAGGCGGCACAGTCCATGCCGCTGACTTTCCAGCTATAGCGAGTGCCGGAGACTTTTTCAGAGAGTGTTGGCGTGCTGGAACATGCACCGTCGCAGCAACAGTCGTTGGCGTTCTGTGCCGTGGTTAGCGGTTTGAACGCGGCAAATTGAGGGGCTTTTTTGCCGTGATTGTCAGGAGTCGACATGGCATCCTCCGGTTAAGTTTTTTCTCATTAACCGAAGGATACACTCTGGAGTCGACTCCAGAGTCAAGTTTTATCAGAGATACAGTGAGCGGACGATGAGGAAGTGACCGGCAAAATAGCAAGCCGCTGCAATGGCGTTATCCGCACGGAAGCGGCGGCGATAGTGACTACCCAGCCAGACAAAGTTACTGATGAACAGCAGTGCAGCGCCCATAAAAGCAGAGAGTGCGGGAGCGGTCGGGCGGAAGAACCACAGCTCACCTGCCAGCCACACCATTACCAGCGTCATACCGACAAAAGTACAGACAGGCCAACGGAACTCTTCCAGACGCGTCCAGATAATAGCCAGTAATAGCGCGCCCAGCACCAGCAGTACCAGCGGCAACGGCCAGAAGAAGGAGAGCGTCATCTGGCTGGCGAAATAGATGGTGTACAGCAGGTGTGAGAGGAAAAACGCGCCGATGGCGTACATCAGACGCTGGCGTGGTAACAGGGTTAACGCATCACCCAGCAGTGACGCACACAGCCCCGCCAGCACCAGATAACTAATCGCGTCGAACATTGGTGCCTGCCAGGCCAGCAATAGCAGGAGAAGAAGGGTTAACGGTTTAAATAGCCAGCGTTGCCAGGTTGGCCCACGGTACGATGCATCCACAGATAGCCATGCGGAAAGACAGACAGCGATAAACGACCAAAGCATCTTAGTTCCTTGAATTCGTTATTTTTTCGTAAGCGGAATGCCTACAGTCTTGCTTCCAGTTTAGTGGCGAGGGTGGACGGATGACAACACCATAACTGGCAGGGTATGCTTATTTCCGCATTTTCCGATGAGGGATAAAGATGAGCAAGGCACCTCTTTTCTTTATTGTTATCATTGGCTTAATCATTGTCGCCGCATCGTTTCGCTTTATGCAGCAGCGACGGGAAAAAGCTGATAATGATATGGCACCGCTCCAGCAACAACTGGTGGTGGTGAGCAATAAGCGAGAAACACCGATTAACGATCGTCGTTCGCGTCAGCAGGAAGTGATACCGGCTGGCACCAGTCTGCGTTATGAGGCGAGTTTCAAACCGCAAAGCGGCGGACTGGAGCAGACGTTCCGTCTTGACGCTCAACAGTACCATGCCCTGACGGTGGGTGATAAAGGTACGTTGAGCTTTAAAGGAACGCGTTTTGTCAGCTTTGTTGGCGAGCAATAAGGTTATTTTTTAACTTTAAATTTCTTCTGCCAGACCAGCAGTTCAAACACGCCGAAAAGGAAAATACGCACCTTTTCGGCAGTGGTCATCTGTGGGCCATCTTTCGGTAAGGTCGATTTCAACAGCGCCAGTTGCATACCATGCATCAGAACCGTAAAAATCAGCGCGACATTAACGAAAATATTCAGCGGGCGTGGGAATGGTTGAAAAAGATTGAGGATTAAAAATCCCCAAACGCAGAGCATTAACAAACGTCCAATATTAATCAGCATCACTTTCTCCTTGTGTTTCACGCTGATACAACCGATAAGCGACCTGACCCGCCACTTTTTCGCGATACAACGACCAGTTTGCCGGAACGGTGGGCAGGCCATTTTCTACTTCACTTTCAACATAAACCCAGGCTTCATCAGCCAGCCAGCCGTTGTTTTCCAGTAAATTAATGGTTTCTTCCAACAAGCCACGGCGGAACGGTGGGTCAACAAACACAATATTATGCGGCGTTCCTTTTTGCATCAGAAAAGACATCGCATTGGTGTTCACGACTCGCGCATTGCCTGCTTTCAGCGTCGCCAGATTCTTGATTAACTGCTGAGATACTGCACGATCCATCTCAACCAGCGTAGCTCCCGCAGCGTAGCGTGACAAGGCTTCCAGCCCCAGAGCCCCGCTACCTGCGAAGCAATCCAGACATTGCGCATCAACAATTATCGGCGCTAGCCAGTTAAACAAGGTTTCACGTACGCGATCAGTGGTGGGGCGTAGACCTGGGCTATCAGGAACCGGGAGTTTACGGCCTCGCCACTGCCCGCCAATAATGCGGATTTGACCGCTGCCGGAATGATTCGGTTTTTTCATGATAAAGTGCTCAATCCGCCAGATAACACATAATTGCAGGCGGTGATGTGGAATAAGTTAAGTGATAGACTATTTCATCATTTTTTTAGCTGCTATGTACATAGCGTGAACGCTGTGCCATGAAGCAACAGCGAGGAGTATAGTCGCAGATGGCGAAAGAAAAAAAACGTGGCTTTTTTTCCTGGCTGGGCTTTGGTCAAAAAGAGCAGACCCCGGAAAAAGAGACAGAAGTCCAAAATGAACAACAGGTTGTAGAAGAAATCGTTCAGGCAGAAGAGCCTGCGAAAGTAGCTGAACAAGCTGTTGAAGAGCAGCCGCAGGTTCATACTGAAGCCGGGGCGGAAACTTTTGCTGCCGAAGTGGTGGAAGTAAGCGAACAGGTTGTCGAAAGTGAGAAAGTGCAGCCTGAAGCTGTTAGCGAACCGGAAGTTATTGCAGAGCCGGAATCTATAGTTGAAGAAGCGCCAGCGCCGGTAGTTGAACCTGAAGTCACGCCGGAACCGGTGGCTATTGAGCGTGAAGAACTGCCGCTGCCGGAAGAAGTCAAAGCCCAGGAAGTTTCGCCAGAAGAATGGCAGGCAGAAGCGGAAACCGTGGAGATTGTCGACGCGGCGGAAGAACAAGCGGCGCAAGAAGAAATCACTGACGAAGAGCTGGAAGCGCAGGCACTGGCCGCCGAAGCGGTAGAAGAGGCGGTGATGGTGGTTACTCCGGCAGAAGAAGATCAGCCGGTTAAAGAAATCGCTCAGGAACAGGAAAAACCAACCAAAGAAGGTTTCTTCGCGCGCCTGAAGCGCAGCCTGTTAAAAACGAAAGAAAACCTCGGTTCCGGATTTATCAGCCTGTTCCGTGGGAAAAAAATCGACGATGATCTGTTTGAAGAGCTGGAAGAACAGCTTTTGATTGCCGATGTGGGCGTGGAAACCACACGCAAAATCATCACCAATCTGACAGAAGGCGCATCACGCAAGCAGCTTCGCGATGCTGAGGCGCTCTACGGCCTGCTGAAAGAAGAGATGGGTGAGATTCTGGCGAAGGTTGATGAGCCTCTGAATGTCGAAGGCAAAACACCATTCGTGATCCTGATGGTCGGCGTCAACGGTGTGGGTAAAACCACGACCATCGGCAAGCTGGCGCGTCAGTTTGAGCAGCAGGGCAAGTCGGTAATGCTGGCGGCAGGCGATACTTTCCGTGCGGCAGCGGTTGAGCAGCTTCAGGTCTGGGGACAGCGCAACAATATTCCGGTGATTGCCCAGCATACCGGTGCGGACTCCGCCTCTGTTATCTTCGATGCCATTCAGGCCGCTAAGGCGCGTAATGTTGATGTCCTGATTGCCGATACCGCCGGACGTTTGCAGAACAAATCGCACCTGATGGAAGAGCTGAAGAAAATCGTTCGCGTGATGAAGAAACTCGACGTTGAAGCTCCGCATGAAGTTATGCTGACTATCGACGCCAGCACCGGGCAGAATGCGGTAAGCCAGGCCAAACTGTTCCACGAAGCGGTTGGCTTAACCGGTATCACGCTGACGAAACTGGACGGCACGGCGAAAGGCGGGGTAATTTTCTCGGTGGCTGACCAGTTTGGTATTCCTATCCGCTATATTGGTGTAGGCGAACGTATTGAGGATTTGCGTCCGTTTAAAGCGGACGACTTTATTGAGGCACTTTTTGCCCGAGAGGACTAAAAATGATTCGCTTTGAACATGTCAGCAAGGCTTATCTCGGTGGGAGGCAGGCGCTGCAGGGCGTGACGTTCCATATGCAGCCGGGTGAGATGGCGTTTCTGACCGGTCATTCCGGCGCAGGGAAAAGTACCCTCCTGAAGCTGATCTGTGGGATTGAGCGGCCCAGCGCCGGGAAAATCTGGTTTAGCGGCCATGACATCACGCGTCTGAAAAACCGTGAAGTTCCGTTTCTGCGCCGCCAGATCGGTATGATTTTCCAGGATCACCATCTGCTGATGGATCGTACTGTCTACGATAACGTGGCGATCCCGCTGATTATCGCCGGTGCCAGTGGTGACGATATCCGTCGCCGTGTATCGGCGGCGCTGGATAAAGTCGGGCTACTGGACAAAGCGAAGAACTTTCCTATTCAGCTTTCTGGCGGTGAACAACAACGTGTTGGCATTGCCCGTGCGGTGGTTAACAAACCTGCGGTACTGCTGGCGGATGAACCGACCGGTAACCTGGACGACGCGCTGTCAGAAGGGATTTTACGTTTGTTTGAAGAGTTTAACCGCGTTGGAGTAACAGTATTAATGGCAACGCACGATATTAACCTGATTTCGCGGCGTTCCTATCGCATGCTCACTCTGAGCGATGGTCACTTGCATGGAGGCGTGACCCATGAATAAGCGCGATGCAATTAATAATATTCGCCAGTTCGGTGGACGTCGGGATCGCTTCCGTAAATCGGTCGGCGGCTCTGGCGACGGTGGTCGTAACGCGCCGAAACGAGCGAAGTCATCACCGAAACCGGCGAATCGCAAAACCAATGTTTTCAACGAACAGGTGCGCTATGCGTTCCACGGTGCTTTGCAGGATCTAAAAAGCAAACCGTTCGCCACGTTTTTAACGGTGATGGTGATCGCCATCTCCCTGACGCTGCCCAGCGTTTGTTATATGGTGTACAAAAACGTCAACCATGCGGCGACGCAATATTATCCGTCACCGCAAATCACCGTTTATCTGCAAAAAACGCTGGACGATGATGCCGCAGCGGGGGTGGTTGCGCAGCTACAGGCCGAGCAGGGCGTGGAGAAAGTGAATTATCTTTCTCGTGAAGACGCGCTGGGCGAGTTCCGTAATTGGTCTGGTTTTGGCGGTGCGTTGGATATGCTGGAGGAAAACCCGCTTCCGGCAGTAGCGGTGGTGATCCCGAAACTCGATTTTCAGGGTACGGAGTCACTGAATACGCTACGTGACCGTATTACCCAGATTAACGGCATTGATGAAGTGCGAATGGACGATAGCTGGTTTGCCCGTCTGACCGCGCTGACTGGGCTGGTTGGGCGTGTTTCGGCAATGATCGGCGTGCTGATGGTGGCGGCAGTGTTCCTTGTTATCGGCAACAGTGTGCGTCTGAGCATTTTTGCCCGTCGTGATTCTATTAACGTGCAGAAACTGATTGGCGCGACGGATGGTTTCATCCTTCGCCCGTTCCTGTACGGTGGTGCGCTGCTGGGATTTTCTGGCGCATTGCTGTCATTAATTTTGTCAGAAATCCTGGTGCTACGTTTGTCATCGGCGGTTGCAGAAGTGGCACAGGTATTCGGAACGAAGTTTGATATCAATGGGTTATCTTTCGATGAATGCCTGTTGTTGTTGCTGGTGTGTTCGATGATTGGCTGGGTGGCAGCGTGGCTTGCCACGGTACAGCATTTACGCCACTTTACGCCGGAATAATAAAAGCGTGCTATACTCTTTCCCTGCAATGGGTTCCGTAGCAGGGAAAGAGACCCCGTTGTCTCTTCCCGGTATTTCATCTCTATGTCACATTTTGTGCGTAATTTATTCACAAGCCAGCATTGAACTTGTGGATAAAATCACGGTCTGATAAAACTGTGAATGATAATCTCGTTGCTCTTAAGCTCTGGCACAGTTGTTGCTACCACTGAGGCGCCAGAAGATATCGATTGAGAGGATTTGAATGACTGACAAAATGCAAAGTTTAGCTTTAGCCCCTGTTGGCAACCTGGATTCCTACATCCGGGCAGCTAACGCGTGGCCGATGTTGTCGGCTGACGAGGAGCGGGCGCTGGCTGAAAAGCTGCATTACCATGGCGATCTGGAAGCAGCTAAAACGCTGATCCTGTCTCACCTGCGGTTTGTTGTTCATATTGCTCGTAATTATGCGGGCTATGGCCTGCCACAGGCGGATTTGATTCAGGAAGGTAACATCGGCCTGATGAAAGCAGTGCGCCGTTTCAACCCGGAAGTGGGTGTGCGCCTGGTCTCCTTCGCCGTCCACTGGATCAAAGCAGAGATCCACGAATACGTTCTGCGTAACTGGCGTATCGTTAAAGTTGCGACGACCAAAGCACAGCGCAAACTGTTCTTTAACCTGCGTAAAACCAAGCAGCGTCTGGGTTGGTTTAATCAGGATGAAGTCGAAATGGTGGCTCGCGAACTGGGCGTTACCAGCAAAGACGTGCGTGAGATGGAATCGCGTATGGCGGCACAAGACATGACATTCGATATGTCTTCCGACGACGATTCCGATAGCCAACCGATGGCTCCGGTGCTCTATCTGCAGGATAAATCATCTAACTTTGCCGACGGCATTGAAGATGATAACTGGGAAGAGCAGGCGGCAAACCGTCTGACCGACGCGATGCAAGGTCTGGACGAACGTAGCCAGGACATCATCCGCGCGCGCTGGCTTGACGAAGACAACAAATCTACGTTGCAGGAACTGGCTGACCGTTACGGCGTTTCCGCCGAGCGTGTGCGTCAGCTTGAAAAGAACGCGATGAAAAAACTTCGCGCTGCTATTGAAGCGTAACTGCACAACGCGTTGAGCTGTACCTGATAATCCCTGGAAGCGAGTCCGGGGGTTTTTGTTTCTGCTGTCTTGCCGGATAAGGTGCATCCGGCATTTATCATTTACAGGAATTTATAGCCTTTTAGCATTTCCTTGATGTCTTCGACGATCGCGTCGTTTGGCATATGAATTGGTCTACGGGTAATACCGGCTTTCACGCCCATCAGGTTTAGTGCTTCCTTCATTACCGCAGGCGCAGTCATTTTTTTAATGGTCATGCGTAGCGAATCCATCTTGTTGCGCTCTTCCTGTGCTTTATCCAGTTCACCGGCCATGAAGTAGTTATATAAATCGACTTCAATAGTAGGCAGAACATTCGACGTTGCAGCAACAGCAGCCACAGAACCTTCTTTAAATGCATCCAGCATTAAGGAGTCTGAGCCATTTAACACCTTAAAGTTTTTATGTTTAGATATTTCCAGATATTGTTTCTGAACTTCAAATTTACCACTGCTATCTTTTATCGCTACGATATTTTCAATATCGGCTAAACGGTTTGCCGTTTCATATTCAATACTCAACCCGGTCTGACCCGGCAAGTTATAAAGAATAATGGGGGCTGTTGTGCTTAAGGCAATATCATAATAGTGGCGGTATAAATCTTCCTGGTTAGGCACCAGGTAGTATGGTGTCACAACGGAAATGTAATCGGCACCTGCATCTACTAAGCGTCTTGTTAATTCAATAGTTTGTTTTGTGCTACAGCAACCCGCGCCTGCACAAATAGTCACTTCATTGCCAACTTCTTCAACTACGGCTTTTGTTAGTTCAACTTTTTCGTCATCGGAGAGCAAATGAAACTCACCGTTCGTTCCGCAAATAAACAAGCCGTGTACGCCTTTATCGACTAACCAACGTGCCATTTTTTTTGCTGCTGAAATGTCCATTTTTTCCATTTCATCGAAAGGCGTTACCATTGCGGTAATAATCCCTTTAAGCTCTTTCATTATTCTTTCTCCAGTTCCTGTAGGACATTTTTAATAGAAATTTGCATGGTGTTATGCTCGGCCTCATTGGTGAATGAAGCAGCATGAGGTGTAATAGAATAATTTTTTAGTTCTTTAATTTTTGCTGAACGTTCCTTCAACTCAATATCTTCGCTGGCAAAGGCTATTTTCTGATTAATAAGTGCGCTATATAAAGATTCTTCATCAACCAATCCCCCCCTTGCTGTGTTAATTAAAATGGCCGAGGGTTTTATTTTATCGAATACCGTCTCGTTGATCAGATTACGAGTATTATCCAGTAACGGCAAATGTAGAGAAAGGATGTTGCTATGATGATAAATATCATCCAGTGATTTAAGCTCTATATAAGATGGAACTTTATTTTTATCGAGATAGGGATCATAGGCGGTGATAATCATTCCAAGAGAATGAGCAATATGGGCAACATGCTGACCAATTGCACCAAGCCCAATTAATCCCAGCGTTTTTTGATATAGCTCATGACCGACAAGCCTGACATCCTGACCATTTCTGGCTTGATTCTCGGTTTCGACATATTTTCGGCAACTGGAGAGCATCATCAGGATGGCCATCTCTGCAACGGAAATAGAATTGGCATTGAGAGCTTTGTGCACTACGATGCCTTTTCTATTCGCGTAATCGACATCTATATTGTCTAACCCTACACCATATTTCGATATAACCTTCAAGTTTTTGGCCTGATCAATCACTTCTCTGTCTAAAGGATCGTTGCCGGTAATAATGGCATCTGCATATTTAATTTTCTCGATGAGTTCTTCCTTGCTATATCGACCTCCACTGGTATTACATTCAACGTCATAACCTGCAGATTGTAGTTTTTCAATATAGACTTTGCCTTTATCAATAAAAGGTCTTGGCGTGATAGTTATCTTTTTCATTTTATAAAACTCCAAAGAAAGAAAACGCCAGGCTTAAAAACAGAATAGTTACCAGAATGCGCAAGAAATGTGGGCCACACTTTTGTATGTAAAAATAAATACCCAACACGGCAATAAGCGGCAACATGTTAGGTACAATTTTATCCAGCATATCCTGCAAGACGATGGTATTACCGCCACCGGTTGTAATGTGCAATGGCGTCTTAATTTTTACATATGTTGCTGAAAGCGCCCCCATCATCAACAACCCGAACATTCCTGCGCCTTCAATGATTCGATGAATGCTACCAGAATGCAGGATTTCCAGGATTGATTCTTTCCCTTTTTTATAGCCGATATTGAGTGCAAATCGACTGGCGAAAAACATGTAAACAACCTGGTAAATCAGGGGGAGAAGTGCGGCAATAACGTATCCCTGAATAACAAACGGGATACAGACACCAATAACAATGGGGCGCAATGTACCAAAGTCTAACGTGTCACCAATACCTGATACAGGCCCCATAAGACCCGTTTTTAAACCCGTAACGAGCTGCGTTGTTGCTTCACGTTGTTCTTCTGGTTCCTGAGCTGCTTTTTCCTCCAGCGCAATACTAATACCAGCGATAACCGATCCCCAGTTCGCCTGAGTGTTGAACATGGTTAAATGGCGTTGTAGGGCTTTAGCGAGATCTTTTTCATCGGGATATAATTTCGCTAATACCCCTGTCATTGCGTTACAAAATGCCAGCGCTTGCAAGCGTTCGAAATTCAAAGATGTTTCAGAGAATGCGTGCCATTTTAGCCAAACAATCTGAACATCTCTTTGCGTAATTGGTGAGGATGCTGAGTATCCTGACTCAATTGTATTATCCATTTTGCGTTCCTTTTGCATTTTGTGACTGCATATATAAGAGGACGGCACAGAGTCCAAAAATAGAGATGCCAATAGTATTCAAACCTGAATAGGTCACGAGGAAAAAGCCGATAATGAACAGAGGGATATATTGTTTTTTACCGATGACAATGATGGTTATTGCGAAACCGAGTGCAGGCAGAATATTACCGGCAATCGCCAGTCCATTCGTCGACCAGGCGGGAAGCAGGTTTACAAAAGAGGCAATGGCATCCGGGCCGTACAAACAGGCGATGAATACCGGTACAAAACGCATCGGAAAGGCTAACAGGAGAGGATATATTGTGGCTGCGCGTTGTATGCCTTTGATATCCCCTTTTTCTGCATAGCGGTCAGCCATGTGGACAAACGTAGTGTTCAGTGTTTTGCGCACGTTTTCCAGAACCACGCCCAGCAATCCCAGAGGAATAGCTAAAGAGATAGCAATTTCTGGTTTAATACCTGCGGTAAGTGCAATTGGGATTGCGATACATGAGGCTAAACCTTCATCGGCAGGAGGGTTTCCACCCGGGGCAATACTCCCGATATAGATCATCTGTAAGGTGGCCCCAACAGATAAAGCGGTTGGCATATCATTAAAGATTAGTCCCATAATAGGCGCTATCGATAATGGCATACGCATAATAGAAAAACCGTACCATACTTTTGCCTGGGATATCCAATATACCAGGGCAATAATTGCTGCGGTAAAAATAGACATAAGTTCCTCTCCTTAATTAAGGTAACTTATTTTTGATTTTTTGTAGGCTGGCAGGATCTTCTTCAGGAATAGTTTGGAAATAAACTTTTATATTCTTATCTTCGATGATTTGAAGTTTGTTGGCATCTTCATGATTGAGTGATATTTGATTGAAAACTATTTTCCTTCCTGGAGTGTTTTCAACGCCGCCGACCTGTAATTCCTCTAGCATTAAACCACCTTGTATGGTTTGTAATGCAGAATCGATCGATTTGAAAAGTATTAATAGCTTTCCTTCATAGAAGTTATTGCTATTCCAGCGCTGTAATACATCTTCAATAGATGTCATTATTACTTCGACGCCACTTGGCGCTGCCATCTTATAGACTTCGGCAAGAAAAGGATCGCGTGATAAAGGGTCATCAATGACAATTATTTTATTAGCATCACTTCTTTTTAACCATTTTGTTATAACTTGTCCATGAATTAAACGGTAATCAATACGGGCATGTACTATACTCATAGTTTATCATCCTTTATTAAAGTAATAAGTTTGAACCATTTCTTTACCCGCATCATGTACATGTTGAACATATTCTTCAAAGGTAAGTATTTCGTCAGAATCCTGTAACATGTTGGCTTCGATTAACATAGCCAAATTGACACCGCTGATACAGCGAATGGGAAAATCTTTAGAAAGAAGGAGGGCAATATTTGATGGCGTTCCGCCATAGATATCTGTGAATATGATCGTATCAATACCAGGCCTGAGTACCGCTTTTACTTGTAGCATAAGTGTTTCAGGTGACATTCCAGGCTGCAGAGAAAGCGACGTGGAATTTTTTGTTTTACCTACAATCATTTCGCTGCTGGATAATAAATAATTCCCAGCTTCACCGTGTGTCAGAATTATAATATCGAACTGATTCAAATGATAAGTTCCTTTTATAGTTATGGCGCGGCTGATAAGAAATAAATATTCATAATTCGAATGCTATGTTTCTTATCATATTAAGGATGAATCCTTGGTCTAAGATTTTATATTAATTCGAATAAATTAAAATGTTAACAGGATCACAGATGGTAGCGTTGGCTAAAATTGCTAATAAACTTTTTGTAATAAATAAGAGGAAGGGGAGGTTATATTTTATTATTTTAGATGATGATTAATATTTTATTTATTCTTGAGCTGAATATCTTATTTAAGATATGCCATAAATATAGCAAATAATATATTAATATACATTTCATGTATTTATAAATATTTAAGCGAAGATATGGTTCTCAATGATGGTAATTTTTGTTATGAATTTGTGGTGTTTCGTCTAAATTTCTCGTTCCAAAATCATAAAAATCGGGTATGTTTTAGCAGAGTATGCTGCTAAGGCACGGGTAGTCATACACAAAACGAAATAAAGTGCTGCACAACAACATCACAATACACGTAATAACCAGAAGAATGGGGATTCTCAGGATGAATATAAAGGGTAAAGCGTTACTGGCAGGATGTATCGCGCTGGCATTCAGCAATATGGCTCTGGCGGAAGATATCAAAGTCGCGGTTGTCGGAGCGATGTCTGGCCCGGTAGCCCAGTATGGTGACCAGGAATTTACTGGCGCAGAGCAGGCAGTTGCGGATATTAACGCCAAAGGCGGCGTTAAAGGCAACAAACTGCAAATCGTAAAATATGACGATGCCTGTGACCCGAAACAGGCGGTAGCGGTGGCGAACAAAGTTGTTAACGACGGCATAAAATATGTGATTGGCCACCTCTGTTCTTCATCAACGCAGCCAGCGTCTGACATCTATGAAGATGAAGGTATTTTAATGATCACCCCAGCGGCAACCGCGCCAGAACTGACCGCGCGTGGCTATAAGTTGATCATGCGCACCACTGGCCTGGACTCTGACCAGGGACCAACAGCGGCGAAATATATTCTTGAGAAAGTGAAACCGCAGCGTATTGCTATCGTTCATGACAAACAGCAGTACGGTGAAGGTCTGGCGCGTGCGGTGCAGGACGGCCTGAAGAAAGGTAACGCTAACGTGGTGTTCTTTGACGGCATCACCGCCGGAGAAAAAGACTTCTCAACCCTGGTGGCGCGTCTGAAGAAAGAGAATATCGACTTCGTTTACTACGGCGGTTACCACCCGGAAATGGGGCAGATCCTGCGTCAGGCACGTGCGGCGGGGTTGAAAACCCAGTTTATGGGGCCGGAAGGTGTGGCTAACGTCTCGCTGTCTAATATCGCGGGCGAGTCAGCGGAAGGTCTGCTGGTGACCAAGCCGAAGAACTACGATCAGGTTCCGGCGAACAAACCAATTGTTGACGCGATCAAAGCGAAAAAACAGGATCCAAGCGGCGCATTCGTGTGGACCACCTACGCGGCACTGCAATCTTTACAGGCGGGTCTGAACCAGTCCGACGATCCGGCTGAGATCGCCAAATACCTGAAAGCGAACCCGGTTGATACGGTGATGGGGCCGCTGACCTGGGATGAGAAAGGCGATCTGAAAGGCTTCGAGTTCGGCGTGTTTGACTGGCACGCTAATGGCACGGCGACCGATGCGAAGTAATCATTAATCGGCAACCCAGGGTTGCCGTCAAATTGCTGATATCAAGTTCATTGCTTCATGCCGGATGCGGCGTAAACGCCTTATCCGGCCTACAAGATCTACAGAAATCAGTAAATTGAAATACACATTGTAGGCCTGATAAGCGTAGCGCATCAGGCAATCCCTCGTTTGTCATCACACCTGAATATTAATGCTTTTCCCAGCCGCCCGGTTGTTCCTTAAATCCCAACGCCTGCATAAACGCCGCCATCACGCTGCGATCTTCCACACCGGCATCCGCCATCCACCAGCATGAAACGCCAGGATTGTTACGTAACACCTCTTCCAGCAGATATTGCCCCACACCGCGTCGGCGGGTGACTTCCCGCACGCGTAGGGAATCCAGTGCCCCCTGAGTGCCGCTTAAGGTTACTCGCACGGCAGCAAGCAGGCGCTCGTTAAAACGCGCGGCGTAGATACGGTGGTTATCGTCAACCTGTAAAGACGCAGGGGAATACTCCGGCCAGATCTTTTGCAGGTCAATCCGGTCCTGGTCGCTAAAATTTTCTAATCGAATGATGGTCAGCTTCATAGGTAACCCGTACAAATTACAAAAGTGGAACCAGTGTAGCGAAATAATTTAATCGGAGGCTTTCTCTTTTTTATTTCTTTTGGCAGGTGATTAATTTTTTTTCAGCAATAATTACAAATTAAAAACATTAGAGAATGAAAATTGTCCAGCATAATCCCCTGAATGGTAGTGAATTATTCCGCCCTTTGTGTCGTTATTTTATGCTGACAACGGCGCTTTTTTCTGTTTATCTATCAATAAATTCAGAATATTATCTGTTCTTAATCGACTGAAAAATAGGGGTTTTAATCGCTATTATCACAAAATACTGCGCTAAACCCTTAATCAGACAGGCAAAACAGCGCAGTATAAAAAAAGAACAGCCAGATTTTTTAATACATAAAAACAAAGCAACACAACATTACGAGTGGGGATTTTGAATAATGAAACGGAATGCGAAAACTATCATCGCAGGGATGATTGCACTGGCAATATCACACACCGCGTTGGCCGACGATATTAAAGTTGCCGTTGTCGGCGCGATGTCTGGCCCGGTTGCCCAGTGGGGCGATATGGAATTTAACGGTGCTCGCCAGGCAATCAAAGACATTAACGCGAAAGGAGGAATTAAAGGCGATAAGCTGGTTGGCGTGGAATATGACGACGCCTGCGATCCGAAACAAGCCGTTGCGGTCGCCAACAAAATCGTTAACGACGGCATTAAATACGTTATTGGTCATCTCTGTTCCTCCTCTACCCAGCCGGCGTCGGACATCTATGAAGACGAAGGTATTCTGATGATCTCGCCGGGGGCGACCAACCCGGAACTGACTCAACGCGGTTATCAACACATCATGCGCACTGCCGGGCTGGGCTCCTCCCAGGGGCCGACTGCCGCGAAATACATTGTTGAGACGGTGAAACCCGAGCGCATCGCCATTATTCACGACAAACAACAGTATGGCGAAGGGCTGGCGCGTTCGGTGCAGGACGCGTTGAAAGCGGCTAATGCCAATATCGTCTTCTTCGACGGCATTACTGCTGGCGAGAAAGATTTCTCCGCGCTGGTTGCCCGCCTGAAAAAAGAAAACATCGACTTCGTTTACTACGGCGGTTACTACCCGGAAATGGGGCAGATGCTGCGCCAGGCTCGTTCCGTCGGCCTGAAAACCCAGTTTATGGGGCCGGAAGGTGTCGGTAACGCGTCGCTGTCGAACATTGCCGGTGATGCTGCCGAAGGTATGTTGGTCACCATGCCAAAACGCTATGACCAGGACCCGGCAAACCAGGGCATTGTTGATGCGCTGAAAGCCGACAAGAAAGATCCAACCGGTCCCTATGTCTGGATTACCTACGCAGCGGTGCAATCTCTGGCGACTGCCCTTGAGCGTACCGGCAGCGATGAACCGCTGGCGTTGGTGAAAGATTTAAAAGCTAACGGTGCTAATACCGTGATTGGGCCGCTGAACTGGGATGAAAAAGGCGATCTGAAGGGATTTGATTTTGGTGTCTTCCAGTGGCACGCCGACGGTTCTTCCACGGCAGCCAAGTAATCATCCCACTGCCCGTGAAAAGCGGGCAGGTTTAGAAAGGTTACCTTATGTCTGAGCAGTTTTTGTATTTCTTGCAGCAGATGTTTAACGGCGTCACGCTGGGCAGTACTTACGCGCTGATTGCCATCGGCTACACCATGGTTTACGGCATTATCGGCATGATCAACTTCGCCCACGGCGAGGTTTATATGATCGGCAGCTACGTCTCGTTTATGATCATCGCTGCGCTGATGATGATGGGCATTGATACCGGCTGGCTGCTGGTGGCGGCGGGATTCGTCGGTGCAATAGTCATTGCCAGCGCTTACGGCTGGAGTATCGAACGGGTAGCGTATCGCCCGGTGCGTAACTCTAAACGTCTGATTGCCCTTATTTCCGCGATTGGCATGTCTATCTTCCTGCAAAACTACGTCAGCCTGACCGAAGGTTCGCGCGACGTGGCGCTGCCCAGCCTGTTTAACGGTCAGTGGATAGTGGGTCATAGCGAAAACTTCTCTGCGTCTATTACCACCATGCAGGCGGTGATCTGGATTGTCACCTTCCTCGCCATGCTGGCGCTGACGATTTTCATTCGCTATTCCCGTATGGGACGCGCGTGTCGTGCCTGCGCGGAAGATCTGAAAATGTCGAGTCTGCTTGGCATTAACACTGACCGGGTGATTGCGCTGACCTTTGTGATTGGCGCAGCGATGGCGGCGGTGGCAGGCGTTCTGCTCGGTCAGTTCTACGGCGTGATTAACCCCTATATTGGCTTTATGGCCGGGATGAAAGCCTTTACTGCTGCGGTACTCGGCGGGATTGGTAGCATTCCGGGGGCGATGATTGGCGGGCTGATCCTGGGGATTGCGGAGGCGCTCTCTTCTGCCTATCTGAGTACGGAATATAAAGATGTGGTTTCATTCGCTTTGCTGATTCTGGTGTTGCTGGTGATGCCGACCGGTATTCTGGGGCGTCCGGAGGTAGAGAAAGTATGAAACCGATGCATATTGCAATGGCGCTGCTCTCTGCCGCCATGTTCTTTGTCCTGGCGGGCGTCTTTATGGGCGTGCAACTGGAGCTGAACGGCACCAAACTGGTGGTCGACACGGCTTCGGATGTCCGTTGGGAATGGGTGTTTATCGGCACGGCGGTGGTCTTTTTCTTTCAGCTTGTGCGACCTGCTTTCCAGAAAGGGTTGAAAAGCGTTTCCGGGCCGAAGTTCATCCTGCCAGCGATTGATGGTTCCACGGTGAAACAGAAGCTGTTCCTCGTGGCGCTGCTGGTGATTGCGGTGGCGTGGCCGTTTATGGTGTCGCGAGGGACGGTGGATATCGCCACTCTGACCATGATCTATATTATCCTCGGCCTCGGGTTGAACGTGGTGGTAGGGCTTTCCGGCCTGCTGGTGCTCGGTTATGGCGGATTTTACGCCATTGGTGCTTACACCTTTGCGCTGCTCAATCACTATTATGGTCTTGGCTTCTGGACCTGTCTGCCGATTGCCGGTCTGATGGCAGCGGCGGCGGGCTTCCTGCTCGGTTTCCCGGTGTTGCGTCTGCGCGGTGATTATCTGGCGATCGTTACTCTCGGCTTCGGTGAAATTGTGCGTATTTTGCTGCTCAATAATACTGAAGTTACCGGCGGTCCGAACGGCATCAGCCAGATCCCTAAACCGACCTTTTTTGGCCTCGAGTTCAGTCGTACTGCCCGTGAAGGCGGCTGGGATACCTTCAGTAATTTCTTTGGCCTGAAATACGATCCGTCCGATCGCGTCATCTTTCTCTACCTGGTGGCCTTGTTGCTGGTGGTGTTTTCCTTATTCGTCATTAATCGCCTGCTGCGGATGCCGCTGGGTCGCGCATGGGAAGCGTTGCGTGAAGATGAAATCGCCTGTCGTTCGCTGGGTTTAAGCCCGCGCCGTATCAAGCTGACAGCCTTTACCATCAGCGCCGCGTTTGCGGGTTTCGCCGGAACGCTGTTTGCTGCGCGCCAGGGCTTTGTCAGCCCGGAATCCTTCACCTTTGCCGAATCGGCATTTGTGCTGGCAATTGTGGTGCTCGGTGGCATGGGGTCACAGTTTGCGGTGATTCTGGCGGCAGTTCTGCTGGTGGTGTCGCGCGAGTTGATGCGTGATTTCAACGAATACAGCATGTTGATGCTCGGTGGCCTGATGGTGCTGATGATGATCTGGCGTCCACAGGGCTTGCTGCCCATGACACGCCCGCAACTGAAGCTGAAGAACGGCGAAGCGAAAGGAGAGCAGGCATGAGTCAGCCATTATTATCTGTTAACGGCCTGATGATGCGCTTCGGCGGCCTGTTGGCGGTGAACAACGTCAATCTCGAGCTGTACCCGCAGGAAATCGTCTCGTTAATCGGCCCTAACGGTGCCGGAAAAACCACGGTCTTCAATTGCCTGACCGGATTCTACAAACCCACCGGCGGCACCATTTTACTGCGCGATCAGCATCTGGAAGGTTTGCCCGGCCAGCAAATTGCCCGCATGGGCGTGGTGCGCACCTTCCAGCATGTGCGTCTGTTCCGTGAAATGACAGTGATTGAAAACCTGCTGGTGGCGCAGCATCAGCAACTAAAAACCGGGCTGTTTTCCGGCCTGTTGAAAACGCCTTCTTTCCGTCGCGCCCAGAGTGAAGCGCTCGACCGCGCCGCAACCTGGCTTGAGCGCATTGGTTTGCTGGAACACGCCAACCGCCAGGCGAGCAACCTGGCCTATGGCGACCAGCGTCGTCTGGAGATTGCCCGCTGCATGGTGACGCAGCCGGAGATTTTAATGCTCGACGAACCGGCGGCAGGTCTTAACCCGAAAGAGACCAAAGAACTGGATGAGCTGATTGCCGAGCTGCGTAATCATCACAACACCACTATCTTGTTGATTGAGCACGATATGAAGCTGGTGATGGGGATTTCAGACAGAATCTACGTGGTTAATCAGGGGACGCCACTGGCAAATGGTACGCCGGAGCAGATCCGTAATAACCCGGACGTGATCCGTGCCTATTTAGGTGAGGCATAAGATGGAAAAAGTCATGTTGTCCTTTGACAAAGTCAGCGCCCACTACGGCAAAATCCAGGCGCTGCATGAGGTGAGCCTGCATATTAATCAGGGAGAGATTGTTACCTTGATTGGTGCGAACGGCGCAGGGAAAACCACCTTGCTCGGTACGTTATGCGGCGACCCGCGCGCCACCAGCGGACGAATTGTGTTTGATGATAAAGACATTACCGACTGGCAGACGGCGAAAATCATGCGTGAAGCAGTGGCGATTGTCCCGGAAGGGCGTCGTGTCTTCTCGCGGATGACGGTGGAAGAGAACCTGGCAATGGGCGGTTTCTTTGCCGAAAGAGATCAGTTTCAGGAGCGCATAAAGTGGGTCTATGAGCTGTTCCCGCGTCTGCATGAGCGCCGTATTCAGCGGGCGGGCACCATGTCCGGCGGTGAACAGCAGATGCTGGCGATTGGTCGTGCACTGATGAGCAATCCGCGTTTGCTGCTGCTTGATGAGCCATCGCTCGGACTGGCACCGATTATCATCCAACAAATCTTCGACACCATCGAGCAGTTGCGCGAGCAGGGAATGACCATCTTCCTCGTCGAACAGAATGCCAATCAGGCGCTGAAGCTGGCAGATCGCGGCTACGTGCTGGAAAACGGTCATGTGGTGCTCTCCGATACCGGCGACGCACTACTGGCGAACGAAGCGGTGAGAAGCGCGTATTTAGGCGGGTAATAACGCGTTGATTGATAAGGAGTCAAAAGACTCCTTTGAGACAGGTGACAAATGTAAAATTGCCTGATGCGCTGCACTTATCAGGCCTATTGGGTGAGTTGCAATATATTGAATTTGCACGATCTTGTAGGCCGTATAAGGCGTTCACGCCGCATCCGGCATGAAACGATAAGCACATTAGCTACAATCTGTAGAGTTTGACTCAGACCTTCTATTTTCCCGCTTATCCGTGCCCCATCTCCCATTTTCCCTCACCCGTACCGTCACCGCCTTGTCATCTTTCTGACACCTTACTATCTTAAAAATGTAACAAAAGAGTTATTTTTCTGTAATTCGAGCATGTCATGTTACCCCGCGAGCATAAAACGCGTGAATTCGCGCATCCGGTACAACAAGAGAGATAATCAATGAAACCGTTACATTATACAGCTTCAGCACTGGCGCTCGGATTGGCGTTAATGGGGAATGCACAGGCCGTGACGACTATTCCGTTCTGGCATTCGATGGAAGGGGAACTGGGTAAAGAGGTGGATTCTCTGGCTCAACGTTTTAACGCCGAAAACCCGGATTACAAAATTGTACCGACCTACAAAGGCAACTACGAACAGAATTTAAGCGCGGGTATCGCAGCATTTCGTACCGGTAACGCGCCGGCTATTTTGCAGGTTTATGAAGTTGGCACCGCCACCATGATGGCGTCGAAAGCGATTAAACCGGTGTATGAAGTATTTAAAGATGCGGGGATTAACTTCGATGAGTCGCAGTTTGTGCCGACGGTTTCAGGCTACTACTCCGACAGCAAAACCGGACATTTACTCTCCCAACCGTTCAACAGCTCGACTCCCGTTCTCTATTACAACAAAGATGCTTTCAAAAAAGCAGGGTTAGACCCGGAGCAGCCGCCGAAAACCTGGCAGGATTTGGCTGACTATGCCGCAAAACTGAAAGCCTCCGGTATGAAGTGCGGCTACGCCAGCGGCTGGCAGGGCTGGATCCAACTGGAAAACTTTAGCGCCTGGAATGGCCTGCCATTTGCCAGCAAAAACAACGGGTTTGACGGCACAGATGCGGTGCTGGAGTTCAACAAGCCGGAGCAGGTGAAACATATCGCCATGCTGGAAGAGATGAACAAGAAGGGCGATTTTAGCTACGTCGGGCGTAAGGATGAATCCACCGAGAAGTTCTATAACGGTGATTGCGCGATGACGACCGCCTCTTCCGGTTCGCTTGCCAACATTCGAGAGTATGCCAAATTCAACTATGGCGTAGGCATGATGCCTTACGACGCCGATGCGAAAGATGCGCCACAAAACGCCATTATCGGCGGAGCCAGCCTGTGGGTGATGCAGGGCAAAGATAAGGATACTTACACCGGTGTGGCGAAGTTCCTCGACTTCCTCGCGAAGCCAGAAAACGCTGCTGAGTGGCATCAGAAAACCGGTTATCTGCCGATCACTAAAGCGGCTTATGACCTGACCCGTGAGCAGGGCTTTTACGAGAAAAACCCAGGAGCGGATACTGCGACGCGTCAGATGCTGAACAAGCCGCCGTTGCCGTATACCAAAGGACTACGTCTGGGCAATATGCCGCAGATCCGCGTAATTGTGGATGAAGAGCTGGAGAGCGTGTGGACCGGTAAGAAGACGCCACAGCAGGCGCTGGATACCGCCGTTGAGCGTGGGAATCAGTTGCTGCGCCGCTTTGAGAAATCGACGAAGTCTTAATCAGTGTAATGTCGGATGCGTTTCGCTTATCTGACCTGGCATCGCGTGTAGGCCGGATAAGCGAAGCGCATCCGGCACAGTTCAGGAATTAACCGTAATGTCATCATCCCGTCCGGTGTTCCGCTCGCGCTGGCTGCCTTATTTGCTGGTCGCGCCGCAGCTCATCATCACCGTTATCTTTTTTATCTGGCCTGCGGGCGAAGCGTTGTGGTACTCGCTACAAAGCGTCGATCCGTTTGGTTTCTCCAGCCAGTTTGTCGGGCTGGATAACTTCGTCACGCTGTTCCATGACAGTTACTATCTCGACTCCTTCTGGACGACGATAAAATTTAGCACCTTTGTCACCGTCAGCGGTTTGCTGGTGTCGCTGTTCTTTGCGGCGCTGGTGGAGTACATCGTGCGCGGCAGCCGTTTCTATCAAACTTTAATGTTGTTGCCGTATGCCGTGGCTCCCGCCGTTGCCGCCGTATTGTGGATCTTCCTGTTTAACCCCGGTCGCGGGCTGATCACTCATTTTCTTGCTGAGTTCGGCTATGACTGGAACCACGCGCAAAACAGCGGCCAGGCGATGTTTCTGGTGGTGTTCGCCTCGGTGTGGAAGCAAATCAGCTACAACTTTCTGTTCTTCTATGCCGCGCTGCAATCCATTCCCCGTTCACTGATCGAAGCGGCGGCCATTGACGGCGCAGGCCCGATTCGCCGCTTCTTTAAGATCGCGTTACCGCTTATCGCTCCGGTGAGTTTCTTTCTGCTGGTGGTTAATCTGGTGTACGCCTTCTTCGACACCTTCCCGGTGATTGATGCCGCTACGTCCGGTGGGCCAGTACAGGCCACTACCACGCTGATTTATAAGATCTACCGCGAAGGCTTTACCGGACTGGATCTGGCTTCGTCTGCCGCGCAGTCGGTGGTGTTGATGTTCCTCGTCATCGTGTTGACGGTGGTGCAGTTCCGCTATGTTGAAAGCAAGGTGCGTTACCAATGATTGAGAACCGTCCGTGGCTGACGATATTCAGCCATACCATGCTGATCCTTGGGATTGCGGTGATCCTCTTCCCGCTGTACGTGGCGTTTGTCGCAGCGACGCTGGATAAACAGGAAGTCTACGCCGCGCCGATGACGCTGATCCCCGGCACGCATCTGCTGGAGAATATCCATAACATTTGGGTAAACGGAGTAGGCACGAATAGCGCGCCATTCTGGCGGATGTTGCTTAACAGTTTCGTGATGGCGTTCAGCATTACGCTGGGCAAAATTACCGTTTCGATGCTCTCGGCATTCGCCATCGTCTGGTTTCGTTTTCCGCTGCGTAACCTCTTCTTCTGGATGATTTTTATTACTCTGATGCTGCCGGTTGAAGTGCGTATTTTCCCGACGGTAGAAGTGATCGCCAATCTGAAGATGCTCGACAGCTACGCAGGTTTAACGCTGCCGCTGATGGCCTCAGCGACCGCTACGTTCCTGTTCCGGCAGTTCTTTATGACGCTGCCGGATGAGCTGGTGGAAGCGGCTCGTATCGACGGTGCGTCACCGATGCGCTTCTTTTGCGACATTGTCTTTCCGCTGTCAAAAACCAATCTGGCGGCGCTGTTTGTGATCACCTTTATCTACGGCTGGAACCAGTATCTGTGGCCGCTGCTGATTATTACCGATGTTGATCTCGGCACCACCGTGGCGGGGATTAAAGGGATGATCGCCACTGGCGAAGGCACGACAGAATGGAACTCGGTGATGGCTGCGATGTTGTTAACCCTGATCCCACCAGTATTGATTGTTTTAGTGATGCAGCGTGCCTTTGTGCGCGGCCTGGTCGATAGTGAGAAATAAGATGGCAGGACTGAAATTACAGGCAGTAACCAAAAGCTGGGATGGCAAAACCCAGGTCATTAAACCGCTGACGCTTGATGTGGCAGACGGTGAATTTATTGTGATGGTTGGGCCGTCTGGCTGCGGAAAATCCACGCTACTGCGCATGGTTGCCGGGCTGGAGCAGGTGACTGAGGGCGATATCTGGATCAACGAGCAGCGCGTAACCGAAATGGAGCCGAAAGATCGCGGGATTGCGATGGTGTTCCAGAACTACGCGCTTTATCCGCATATGAGCGTAGAGGAGAATATGGCGTGGGGGCTGAAAATTCGCGGTATGGGCAAGCAGCAAATTGCTGAACGTGTCAAAGAAGCAGCACGCATTCTCGAACTTGACGGTTTGCTTAAGCGCCGTCCACGCGAGCTTTCTGGCGGTCAGCGTCAGCGTGTGGCGATGGGGCGCGCGATTGTGCGCGATCCGGCGGTGTTCTTGTTTGATGAGCCGCTCTCTAACCTCGATGCCAAGCTGCGCGTACAGATGCGTCTTGAGTTGCAACAGTTACACCGTCGTCTGAAAACGACATCACTCTACGTCACCCACGATCAGGTTGAAGCGATGACCCTCGCCCAGCGAGTGATGGTAATGAACGGCGGCGTTGCCGAACAGATTGGCACGCCGGTTGAAGTGTACGAAAAACCCGCCAGCCTGTTTGTGGCGAGTTTTATCGGCAGTCCGGCGATGAACCTGCTGACAGGTCGCGTGAATAACGAAGGTACGCACTTCGAGCTGGACGGCGGCATCGTACTACCGTTGAACGGTTATTATCGGCAGTATGCCGGGCGTAAAATGACCCTCGGTATCCGCCCGGAACATATTGCGTTAAGCTCGCAGGCAGAAGGCGGCGTGCCGCTGGTGATGGACACGCTGGAGATCCTCGGCGCTGATAATCTGGCGCACGGACGCTGGGGCGATCAGAAGCTGGTGGTACGACTGGCGCATCAGGAACGCCCGACGGCAGGCAGCATGTTGTGGCTGCATTTGCCGGAAAATCAGCTACATCTTTTTGATGGTGAAACAGGACAACGAGTATGAGTAACTGGCCTTATCCCCGCATCGTCGCCCACCGTGGCGGCGGTAAACTTGCCCCGGAAAACACCCTGGCGGCAATCGACGTGGGGGCAAAATACGGTCATAAGATGATCGAATTTGATGCGAAGTTATCGAAAGATGGTGAGATCTTCTTGCTCCATGATGACAACCTCGAACGTACCAGCAACGGCTGGGGCGTCGCGGGCGAACTGAACTGGCAGGATTTACTGCGCGTGGATGCAGGCAGTTGGTACAGCAAAGCGTTTAAAGGTGAGCCGCTGCCGTTGCTTTCGCAGGTGGCGGAACGCTGTCGCGAACACGGGATGATGGCGAATATCGAAATCAAACCCACCACCGGCACCGGGTCGTCGACGGGTAAAATGGTGGCACTGGCGGCACGCGAACTTTGGGCGGAGATGACCCCACCGCTGCTGTCATCGTTTGAGATTGATGCTTTAGAAGCCGCACAATTGGCAGCACCGGAACTGCCGCGCGGTTTGTTGCTTGATGAGTGGCGCGACGACTGGCGCGAACTGACTACGCGGCTGGGCTGCGTCTCTATTCATCTCAATCATAAGTTGCTCGATAAAGCGCGAGTGATGCAGTTGAAAGACGCTGGGTTGCGGATTCTGGTTTATACCGTCAACAGACCCCAGCGAGCGGCAGAGTTGCTGCGCTGGGGCGTGGATTGCATCTGTACTGATGCGATTGACGTGATCGGGCCAAATTTTACGGCCCAATAGTTTTCAACGGAAGGTCAGGCTGCGATGTGCTGGGTGGATTCAGCATGTCGCCGTTTCTCCTCTCTTGCAGCATATGCTGCTGATTCAACGAACTATCCGGATTACGGTTGCCGTTTAACATCCCGCCGTTGTTGTTGGGCAGCATTTGCTGCCGGGCGGGATTTAGCTCCCCCGGCTGTGACTGCAATACCCGCTGCGAGTTGCTGTTAATCTGATTTTCTAAATGCTGCTGTTGTAGTTGCGTCTGAGTTTTCAGTTGCTGATTCAGCATCCCTTTTTGTTGGATTTGCTGAGTCTGCATCTGGGTTTGCATCCGTTGCTGGCTGGGGATTTGATATCCCGGCTGGTTAGGATTATTCAGAGTATTAATGGGCTGTGCAAAGCCGACAAACGGCAGGAGTGCCGTCAAAAGCAGAAGTCGTTTCATCGCGTATCCTCCTCTGAAGATATCCTTTAAGTTTACTCGCTTCCCGGCAAAACGATGATTATTTCAGAGTTATACACCAGGCTTAAGTGGGGAAGGCCCCTCATACAACTGGAGAATAACGATGATAAAACCGACGTTTTTACGCCGGGCGGCGATTGCTACTTTACTTTCAGGATGTTGTTTTAGTGCGGCAGCCGCGCCACCTGCGCCGCCGCCCGTCTCGTATGGCGTGGAGGAGGATGTCTTCCATCCGGTGCGCGCGAAGCAGGGAATGGTGGCTTCTGTCGATGCCACTGCCACTCAGGTGGGAGTAGATATCCTCAAGGAGGGTGGGAATGCCGTGGATGCTGCCGTGGCGGTGGGATATGCGCTGGCGGTAACGCATCCGCAGGCGGGGAATCTGGGGGGCGGTGGTTTTATGCTGATCCGCACTAAAAATGGCAACACCACCGCTATCGACTTCCGCGAAATGGCACCTGCCAAAGCGACCCGCGATATGTTCCTCGATGACCAGGGCAACCCGGACAGTAAAAAATCACTCACTTCGCATCTGGCCTCCGGCACGCCGGGCACGGTAGCAGGTTTCTCGCTGGCGCTGGATAAATACGGCACCATGCCGCTGAACAAAGTGGTTCAGCCCGCGTTTAAACTGGCGCGTGATGGTTTTATCGTTAACGATGCGTTGGCTGACGATCTCAAAACCTATGGTAGCGAAGTGCTGCCGAATCACGAAAACAGCAAGGCTATCTTCTGGAAAGAGGGGGAGCCGCTGAAAAAGGGCGACAAGTTGGTGCAGGCGAACCTGGCAAAGAGCCTGGAGATGATTGCCGAAAATGGCCCGGACGCGTTTTACAAAGGCACAATAGCTGAGCAGATTGCCCAGGAGATGCAGAAAAACGGTGGTTTGATTACCAAAGAGGATTTGGCTGCGTATAAAGCGGTCGAACGCACACCGATTAGTGGCGATTATCGCGGGTATCAGGTTTACTCCATGCCACCGCCATCTTCTGGTGGGATTCATATCGTGCAGATCCTCAATATTCTGGAAAACTTCGATATGAAGAAATATGGCTTTGGTAGCGCTGATGCGATGCAAATCATGGCCGAAGCCGAGAAACATGCCTATGCCGATCGCTCGGAATACCTTGGCGATCCGGATTTTGTCAAAGTACCGTGGCAGGCGCTGACGAATAAGGCCTATGCCAAATCTATTGCCGATCAAATTGATATCAATAAAGCGAAGCCGTCCAGCGAAATTCGCCCCGGCAAGCTTGCGCCTTATGAGAGTAATCAAACCACCCATTATTCAGTGGTGGATAAAGACGGTAACGCGGTGGCGGTGACCTATACGCTGAACACCACCTTCGGTACGGGTATTGTCGCGGGCGAGAGCGGTATTTTGCTTAATAACCAAATGGATGATTTCTCGGCCAAACCGGGCGTACCGAACGTGTACGGGCTGGTAGGCGGTGATGCCAATGCTGTAGGGCCGAACAAGCGCCCGCTGTCATCGATGTCACCAACCATTGTGGTGAAAGATGGCAAAACCTGGCTGGTCACTGGCAGCCCTGGCGGTAGCCGAATTATCACCACCGTGCTGCAAATGGTAGTGAACAGTATCGATTATGGAATGAACGTCGCTGAAGCGACTAATGCGCCGCGTTTCCACCATCAGTGGTTGCCGGACGAGTTGCGAGTGGAGAAAGGATTTAGCCCGGATACGCTCAAGCTACTGGAAGCAAAAGGCCAGAAAGTGGCGCTGAAAGAAGCGATGGGCAGCACGCAAAGCATTATGGTTGCTCCGGACGGTGAGTTGTACGGCGCATCTGATCCACGTTCGGTAGATGATTTAACGGCGGGGTATTAATATGTTAAGCCCTCTCCCGGTAGGTGAGGGCTTAAATGACAAACTTAGATTGCAAATTTTCTATTTCACCCGCGCCATATAATACACATCAATATATTCACCGTTTCGCAATGCGTACTTCTTGCCAGTTCCTTCAATCTCAAAGCCGTATTTTTTATAGACCTTAATTGCCGGGGCGTTGTCGACAAACACCGTTAGCTCAATGCGATCTACCCGCAACCAGTTGTCGCACATTTCAATCATCTCTTGCATCAGGGCACTGGCGACGCCGCGATTCTTCCAGCGGGAGTCGACGCAGATACCAAAATCGGCAACATGACTGCGACGCGGGCGTTGCTGTACGTCAATGGTAAGATGACCTACGACGTTTCCATCAATACAGGCGACGAGTTGCTTGATGCCGGGATGCCCGACGAGTCGCTCCTGCCACATATGAGCGGAAGGATGAGGCACCTGTAGCGTGTTGTAATACACCTCCGGCTGGGCGTGAATCTGCCGAATAGCCTCGTAATCGCGCGTTTCAGCGTGGCGTATCACTATCTCATTCATTCCTCTGTCCTCTTTGGTGTAAATGTCCCTTTCAACATCATTGACTTTCAAAAGCGAGTCAAATGCATTTTTTTGCAAAAAGTGTTGGACAAGCGCGAATGAGAATGATTATTATTGTCTCGCGATCAGGAAGACCCTCGCGGAGAACCTGAAAGCACGACATTGCTCACATTGCTTCCAGTATTACTTAGCCAGCCGGGTGCTGGCTTTTTTTTGCTTTCGTTTCAGCCAGGCTGACTTGCTATTTTGCCCACGGGAAGTGCTCGTGTTGAGACAAATGCAAAATTGCCTGATGCGCTACGCTTATCAGGCCTACAAACCGATGCCATTTTGTGTAGGCCGGATAAGGCGTTCACGCCGCATCCGGCATGATCAAAGTGCACTTTGCCAACAATCTGACGTACTGAAACACAGGCATAGGAACCACGTCCGCTTTGCGCTAAGGTGTCACTAACCACCTTAAAAAGGACGAAACTATGGTCATTAACTGCGCCTTCATTGGCTTCGGTAAAAGCACCACCCGTTACCATCTGCCGTATGTACTTAACCGCAAGGATAGCTGGCATGTCGCGCATATTTTTCGCCGCCATGCCAGGCCGGAAGAACAGGCTCCCATCTATTCCCATATTCATTTCACCAGCGATCTCGACGAAGTATTAAATGATCCCGACGTTAAGCTGGTTGTCGTCTGCACCCATGCTGACAGCCACTTCGAGTATGCGAAGCGCGCGCTGGAGGCCGGAAAAAATGTGCTGGTCGAAAAACCGTTCACCCCTACGCTTGCGCAAGCGAAAGAGCTGTTTGCGCTGGCAAAAAGTAAAGGGCTGACCGTCACGCCGTATCAGAATCGTCGCTTTGACTCCTGCTTCCTGACGGCGAAAAAAGCGATTGAAAGCGGCAAGCTGGGAGAGATTGTCGAAGTGGAAAGCCATTTTGACTACTACCGCCCGGTGGCAGAAACTAAATCCGGACTACCGCAAGATGGCGCGTTCTATGGTCTTGGCGTGCATACCCTCGACCAGATTATTTCACTGTTTGGTCGCCCGGATCATGTGGCTTACGATATTCGCAGCCTGCGTAATAAAGCCAATCCGGACGACACTTTCGAAGCGCAGTTGTTTTATGGTGATTTGAAAGCCATCGTCAAAACCAGCCATTTGGTGAAAATCGATTATCCGAAATTTATCGTTCACGGTAAGAAAGGTACATTTATTAAATACGGTATTGACCAGCAGGAAACCAGCCTGAAGGCTAATATTATGCCGGGCGAAGCGGGATTCGCGGCGGATGATTCGGTCGGTGTGCTGGAGTATGTCAATGACGAGGGCGTTACGGTAAGAGAGGAAATGAAGCCGGAAGTGGGAGATTACGGACGCGTCTACGATGCGCTGTATCAAACCATTACTACCGGTGCGCCAAATTACGTCAAGGAATCTGAAGTTCTTACTAATCTGGAAATCCTTGAGCGCGGTTTTGAGCAAGCTTCACCCTCCACGGTAACTCTCGCGAAGTAAGTTTTATGCCCCCTCAAATAGTTCAATTTTTTTGAACAGAGGGGTCAATTTTCACCCTCTATCATCCCGGACGGATCGGGTCCACACTAAGCCCATCAAATCATTCAGGGGGCGAATACAAATGATCTACTTACGCAAAGCAAATGAACGTGGCCATGCGAATCATGGCTGGCTGGACTCCTGGCACACTTTCTCTTTTGCCAACTATTACGATCCGAACTTTATGGGCTTCTCCGCGCTGCGTGTGATTAACGACGACGTGATTGAAGCAGGGCAGGGCTTCGGCACTCACCCACATAAAGATATGGAAATTTTGACCTATGTGCTGGAAGGTGCGGTTGAGCATCAGGACAGCATGGGGAACAAAGAACAGGTTCCGGCGGGCGAGTTTCAGATTATGAGTGCGGGTACGGGTATTCGTCACTCAGAGTACAACCCAAGTAGCACCGAGCGTCTGCATCTGTATCAGATCTGGATCATGCCGGAAGAAAACGGCATTACGCCGCGTTATGAACAGCGTCGCTTCGATGCCGTACAGGGCAAACAACTGGTGCTCTCGCCGGATGCGCGTGACGGTTCGTTGAAAGTGCATCAGGATATGGAGCTGTACCGCTGGGCGCTGGTGAAAGATGAACAGTCAATACATCAGATTGCCGCTGAACGCCGCGTCTGGATCCAGGTGGTGAAAGGCAACGTCACCATTAACGGCGTAAAAGCCTCGACCAGCGATGGCCTGGCAATTTGGGATGAGCAGGCGATATCCATCCACGCCGATAGCGACAGTGAAATTCTGCTGTTCGATTTACCGCCAGTCTAAATTTATCTCACAAACCTTCCCGAGGAATCGGGAAGGTTCTGATGCGTCCGTGGTAAACTAAAGGAATCTATCCCTTTTGTACCTTTCAGGACGATGAAAAAGAAAAGACCCGTACTTCAGGATGTGGCTGATCGTGTAGGCGTGACTAAAATGACGGTCAGTCGTTTTTTACGCAACCCGGAGCAAGTCTCCGTCGCCCTGCGCGGCAAGATCGCTGCCGCTCTTGATGAACTGGGTTATATTCCCAATCGCGCACCCGATATCCTCTCAAACGCCACCAGTCGGGCGATTGGCGTCCTGCTACCTTCTCTGACTAACCAGGTTTTTGCCGAAGTGTTACGCGGAATTGAAAGCGTTACCGACGCACACGGTTATCAAACCATGTTGGCTCACTACGGTTATAAACCGGAAATGGAGCAAGAACGCCTCGAATCGATGCTCTCGTGGAATATCGACGGGCTGATCCTCACCGAACGTACCCACACGCCGCGCACATTAAAGATGATTGAAGTGGCAGGTATTCCGGTGGTGGAACTGATGGACAGCCAGTCGCCGTGTCTCGATATCGCCGTCGGATTTAATAACTTTGAAGCGGCACGGCAGATGACCGCCGCTATCATTGCCCGTGGGCATCGTCATGTGGCTTATCTTGGTGCGCGCCTCGATGAACGTACTATCATCAAACAGAAGGGATATGAGCAGGCGATGCTGGATGCCGGCTTGGTGCCGTATAGCGTGATGGTCGAGCAATCCTCTTCTTACTCTTCTGGTATTGAACTGATTCGCCAGGCGCGGCGGGAATATCCGCAGTTAGATGGCGTGTTCTGTACCAACGATGACCTGGCCGTTGGCGCGGCATTTGAATGTCAGCGCCTGGGGCTGAAAATCCCTGATGATATGGCGATCGCCGGTTTCCACGGTCACGATATTGGTCAGGTGATGGAGCCACGGTTGGCGAGCGTGCTGACGCCGCGTGAGCGGATGGGCAGCATTGGCGCTGAGCGCCTGCTGGCGCGTATTCGTGGCGAAGCGGTGACACCGAAAATGTTAGATTTAGGTTTCACCTTGTCACCGGGCGGATCTATTTAAGCTCACAAATTTGAAGTAGCTCACACTTATACACTTAAGGCACGGATGGATATTGCTTCTGTTTTTGTCCGGTCGGATAATGTTACCGATAACAGTTACCCGTAACATTTTTAATTCTTGTACTGTGGGGGCACCACTTTGAGCACGACTAACCATGATCACCACATTTACGTTCTGATGGGCGTATCGGGCAGCGGCAAATCTGCGGTCGCCAGTGAAGTGGCGCATCAACTTCATGCCGCGTTTCTTGATGGCGATTTCCTCCATCCGCGTCGCAATATCGAAAAAATGGCGTCCGGTGAACCGTTGAATGATGATGATCGTAAACCGTGGTTACAGGCGCTGAACGACGCCGCGTTTGCCATGCAGCGTACCAATAAAGTGTCGCTGATCGTCTGTTCTGCACTGAAAAAGCACTATCGCGACCTGCTGCGTGAAGGTAATCCAAATCTCTCTTTCATCTACCTGAAAGGCGATTTTGATGTGATTGAAAGCCGCCTGAAAGCGCGCAAAGGCCATTTCTTTAAAACCCAAATGCTGGTGACGCAGTTTGAAACGCTGCAGGAACCGGGTGCGGACGAAACCGATGTACTGGTGGTAGATATCGATCAGCCGCTGGAAGGTGTTGTGGCAAGCACCATTGAGGTTATTAAAAAAGGCAAATAAGTAGTGACTACATTAACGCTTGTTTTAACAGCAGTAGGGTCTGTTTTACTGCTGCTGTTTTTAGTCATGAAGGCGCGTATGCATGCTTTCCTGGCTTTGATGGTGGTGTCTATGGGGGCTGGCCTTTTTTCCGGTATGCCGCTCGATAAAATCGCAGCGACGATGGAAAAAGGGATGGGAGGTACCCTTGGTTTCCTGGCGGTGGTTGTCGCCCTGGGAGCCATGTTTGGCAAGATCTTACATGAAACCGGCGCAGTCGATCAGATTGCCGTCAAAATGCTCAAATCCTTCGGTCACAGCCGCGCGCATTATGCCATTGGCCTTGCGGGTCTGGTCTGTGCGTTACCATTGTTCTTTGAAGTGGCGATTGTTCTGCTGATTAGCGTTGCATTCTCAATGGCGCGCCACACGGGCACAAACCTGGTAAAGCTGGTTATCCCGCTGTTTGCAGGCGTAGCAGCGGCAGCGGCGTTCTTGCTGCCGGGGCCAGCGCCAATGCTGCTGGCATCGCAGATGAATGCCGACTTTGGCTGGATGATCCTGATTGGCCTGTGTGCGGCAATTCCGGGGATGATTATTGCCGGTCCGCTGTGGGGTAATTTCATCAGCCGTTACGTTGAGCTGCATATTCCTGACGACATCAGTGAACCGTATCTTGGCGAAGGCAAAATGCCGTCCTTCGGATTCAGTTTGTCGCTGATCCTGCTGCCGTTAGTACTGGTTGGGCTGAAAACCATTGCTGCACGTTTTGTGCCAGAAGGGTCAACGGCTTATGAATGGTTTGAGTTTGTTGGCCATCCATTTACCGCGATTCTGGTTGCTTGTCTGGTGGCGATTTATGGTCTGGCGATGCGTCAGGGTATGCCGAAAGACAAAGTGATGGAGATTTGCGGTCACGCGCTGCAACCTGCGGGGATTATTCTGCTGGTGATTGGTGCGGGCGGTGTGTTCAAACAGGTGCTGGTTGACTCTGGCGTAGGTCCGGCGCTGGGCGAAGCGTTAACCGGGATGGGCCTGCCGATTGCGATCACCTGCTTCGTGCTGGCAGCGGCGGTGCGCATCATTCAGGGATCTGCAACCGTTGCCTGTTTAACGGCGGTGGGGCTGGTGATGCCGGTTATTGAACAACTGAATTACTCCGGTGCGCAAATGGCGGCGCTGTCGATTTGTATCGCTGGTGGTTCGATTGTAGTCAGCCATGTTAACGACGCCGGTTTCTGGTTGTTCGGTAAATTTACCGGCGCGACCGAAGCCGAAACGCTGAAAACCTGGACCATGATGGAAACCATTCTTGGTACTGTCGGTGCCATCGTCGGGATGATTGCGTTTCAGTTGTTGAGTTAATTACCGCGACAAATTACTGCGAGCTTGCTCGCAGTAATTCATTTCTCTTTTCCCCTCTCTTCATCTTTTTGATCTCTCTCGCAAAAACACTGGCTCATTATCCATTCTAATCACTGCGTTAACGGACGCAGGAGAAGATGATGGAGAAACACGGAGCTGAATTGCTGTTACAACGGATGTTAAGTAACGCCACCGCTACCTTCAGGGAAGGGCAATGGGAAGCTATAGATGCTGTGGTTAATCAGCGGCGAAAAATGCTGGTTGTGCGCAGCACCTGTTTGAACATTACCCCTTCATCCACATCCGAATACCGTCGAGGAACATCTGGGTTGCCATCATTACCAGAATCAACCCCATCAGGCGTTCCAGTGCGTTTACCCCTTTCTCGCCCAGCAGGCGCAAAAAGAGCGATGACTGTAGCAGGATGATAAATGTGCCGCCCCAGGCCAGCAGCAGGGCAATCACCAGATGGCCCATCTGATTCGGGTACTGGTGTGACAGCAGCATCAGCGTGGCGAGGATAGTCGGCCCCGCCACCAGTGGAATTGCCAGCGGCACGATAAACGGCTCTTCACCTGCCGGAAGTCCACTACTGTTACCCGAGGCGCTGGGGAAAATCATCTTAATGGCAATCAGAAAAAGAATGATGCCGCCAGAAATAGAGACGGTTTCTGCCCGCAGGTTAAGAAATGCCAGAATTTTCTCGCCCGCAAACAGGAACACTAACATCAGCAATAGCGCGATGAGCAATTCTCGCACCATGATTGCCCGGCGTCTTTTCGGTTCAGTATGTTTTAGTACGGACATAAAAATAGGTAGGTTTCCGAGCGGATCCATAATCAGGATCAATAAAACTGCTGCAGAAATGATTTCATTCATAACTCAAGTTCCCTGATAATTGCGGTGGACTTTCTGCGTGCTGTTAAAGCAGGATAAGTCGCATTACTGATGGCTTCGCTATCATTGATTAATTTCACTTGCGACTTTGGCTGCTTTTTGTATGGTGAAAGATGTGCCATGAGGACACAGGCACATTTATACAGCACACATCTTTGCAGGAAAAAAACGCTTATGAAAAATGTTGGTTTTATCGGCTGGCGCGGTATGGTCGGCTCCGTTCTCATGCAACGCATGGTTGAAGAGCGCGATTTCGACGCCATTCGCCCTGTCTTCTTTTCGACTTCCCAGTCTGGCCAGGCTGCGCCGTCCTTTGGCGGCACCTCCGGCACACTTCAGGATGCTTTTGATCTGGAAGCGCTGAAGGCTCTCGATATCATCGTGACCTGTCAGGGCGGCGATTATACCAACGAAATCTATCCAAAGCTTCGTGAAAGCGGATGGCAAGGTTACTGGATTGACGCAGCATCGTCTCTGCGCATGAAAGATGACGCCATCATCATCCTTGACCCTGTTAATCAGGGCGTCATTACCGACGGATTAAATAAAGGCATCAGGACTTTTGTTGGCGGTAACTGTACTGTCAGCCTGATGTTGATGTCGTTGGGCGGTTTATTCGCTAATAATCTTGTTGATTGGGTTTCCGTTGCGACCTACCAGGCGGCTTCCGGCGGTGGTGCGCGACATATGCGTGAGTTATTAACCCAGATGGGTCAGTTGTATGGCCATGTGGCGGATGAACTTGCGACCCCCTCCTCTGCTATTCTCGAGATCGAACGCAAAGTTACGACGCTAACCCGCAGCGGCGAACTGCCAGTTGATAACTTTGGCGTGCCGCTGGCTGGTAGCCTGATTCCGTGGATCGACAAACAGCTCGATAATGGTCAGAGCCGCGAAGAGTGGAAAGGGCTGGCGGAAACTAACAAGATCCTCAACACATCTTCCGTGATCCCGGTAGATGGCTTATGTGTGCGTGTCGGGGCACTACGCTGCCACAGCCAGGCATTCACCATTAAATTGAAAAAGGATGTATCCATTCCGACCGTGGAAGAACTGCTGGCTGCGCACAATCCGTGGGCGAAAGTAGTACCAAACGATCGTGAAATCACGATGCGTGAGCTAACCCCAGCAGCCGTTACCGGCACGCTGACCACGCCTGTAGGCCGCCTGCGTAAACTGAATATGGGACCAGAATTCCTGTCAGCCTTTACCGTGGGTGATCAGTTGCTGTGGGGGGCCGCGGAGCCGCTGCGTCGGATGCTTCGTCAACTGGCGTAATCTTTATTCATTAAATTTGGGGCGCGATGCCGCCCCTTTTAGTGCGTAATACAGGAGTAAGCGCAGATGTTTCATGATTTACCGGAAGTTAGATAAAGCATTGGCTATTCTTTAAGGGTGGCAGAATACTTGGGTATTCACTGCCTTACCTGAAGGGAGGACGACGCAGAGAGGATGCACAGAGTGCTGCGTCGTTCAGGTCAAAAAAATGTCACAACCAGATGTCAAAAATCAGTTGGATGGGGTGACACAATAAAACAGGAAGACAAGCATGTCCGTTCGTATCGATAGAGACGTGATAAACGCGCTAATTGCAGGCCATTTTGCAGACCCATTTTCCGTACTGGGAATGCATAAAACTACAGCGGGACTGGAAGTCCGTGCCCTTTTACCTGATGCCACCGATATGTGGGTGATTGAACCAAAAACCGGACGCAAAGTCGCTAAACTGGAGTGTCTCGACTCTCGTGGATTCTTTAGCGGCGTCATACCGCGGCGTAAGAATTTTTTCCGTTATCAGTTGGCTGTTGTCTGGCATGGTCAGCAGAACCTGATTGATGATCCTTACCGTTTTGGTCCTTTAATCCAGGAAATGGATGCCTGGCTGTTATCTGAAGGTACTCACCTGCGCCCATATGAAACCTTAGGCGCGCACGCTGATACTATGGATGGCGTTACCGGCACGCGTTTTTCTGTCTGGGCACCAAATGCCCGACGAGTCTCGGTCGTTGGGCAATTCAACTACTGGGATGGCCGCCGTCACCCAATGCGTCTGCGTAAAGAAAGCGGTATCTGGGAACTGTTTATCCCTGGCGCGCATAACGGTCAGCTCTATAAATACGAGATGATTGATGCTAACGGTAATCTCCGTCTGAAGTCTGATCCCTATGCTTTCGAAGCGCAGATGCGCCCGGAAACCGCTTCCCTTATTTGCGGACTGCCTGAAAAAGTCGTACAGACTGAAGAGCGCAAAAAAGCGAATCAGTTTGATGCGCCAATCTCTATCTATGAAGTTCACCTGGGCTCCTGGCGTCGTCACGCCGATAACAACTTCTGGCTAAGCTATCGCGAACTGGCTGATCAACTGGTGCCTTACGCCAAGTGGATGGGCTTTACCCACCTCGAACTGTTGCCGATTAATGAACATCCGTTCGATGGCAGTTGGGGCTATCAGCCGACGGGTCTGTATGCGCCAACTCGTCGTTTTGGTACTCGTGATGACTTCCGTTATTTCATTGATGCCGCACACGCAGCCGGTTTGAACGTTATTCTCGACTGGGTGCCGGGGCACTTCCCGACTGATGACTTTGCGCTTGCCGAATTTGACGGTACGAACCTGTATGAGCACAGCGATCCGCGTGAAGGCTACCACCAGGACTGGAATACCCTGATCTACAACTATGGACGTCGTGAAGTCAGCAATTTCCTCGTCGGTAACGCGCTGTACTGGGTTGAACGTTTTGGTATTGATGCGCTGCGTGTCGATGCAGTAGCGTCGATGATTTATCGTGATTACAGCCGTAAAGAGGGTGAGTGGATCCCCAACGAGTTTGGTGGACGCGAGAATCTGGAAGCGATTGAGTTCCTGCGCAATACCAACCGTATTATCGGTGAGCAAGTTCCTGGCGCGGTAACGATGGCGGAGGAGTCTACCGACTTCCCGAACGTTTCTCGTCCTCAGGATATTGGCGGCCTGGGCTTCTGGTACAAATGGAACCTGGGCTGGATGCACGACACCCTGGATTACATGAAGCTCGACCCGATTTATCGTCAATACCATCACGATAAACTCACCTTCGGGATGCTCTACAACTACACTGAAAACTTCGTCCTGCCGTTGTCGCACGACGAAGTGGTGCACGGCAAAAAATCGATTCTCGACAGAATGCCGGGTGATGCATGGCAGAAGTTTGCCAATTTGCGCGCCTACTATGCCTGGATGTGGGCGTTTCCGGGCAAAAAACTGCTGTTCATGGGTAATGAATTTGCCCAAGGGCGAGAGTGGAACCACGATGCCAGCCTCGACTGGCATCTGCTGGAAGGCGGTGACAACTGGCATCACGGTGTCCAGCGTCTGGTACGCGATCTGAACCACACTTATCGTCATCATAAAGCACTGCATGAGCTGGATTTCGACGCGTATGGCTTTGAATGGCTGGTGGTGGATGACCATGAACGCTCGGTGCTGATTTTTGTTCGCCGCGATAAAGAGGGGAATGAAATTATCGTTGCCAGTAACTTTACGCCGGTGCCGCGCTATGACTATCGCTTTGGCATTAATCAGCCGGGTAAATGGCGTGAAATCCTCAACACTGATTCCATGCACTACCACGGTAGTAATGCCGGCAATGGCGGCGCGGTACACAGCGATGAGATTGCCAGCCACGGTCGTCAGCATTCATTAAGCCTTACACTACCGCCGCTGGCCACTATCTGGCTGGTTCGGGAGGGAGAATGACACAACTTGCCATTGGCAAACCCGCTCCCCTTGGCGCGCATTACGACGGCCAGGGCGTCAACTTCACGCTCTTCTCCGCTCATGCCGAGCGGGTAGAGCTGTGTGTGTTTGACGCCCAGGACGTAGAACATCGGTATGACTTGCCAGGACGAAGTGGCGATATCTGGCACGGTTATCTGCCGGATGCGCGCCCGGGTTTGCGTTATGGTTATCGCGTTCATGGCCCATGGCAACCCGCCATGGGGCATCGCTTTAACCCGGCGAAGTTGTTGATTGATCCTTGCGCGCGGCAGATTGTCGGGGAATTTAAAGATAACCCGCTGCTGCACGCTGGCCATAGTGAACCTGACTATCGCGATAATGCTGCCATTGCGCCGAAATGCGTCGTGGTAGTGGATCACTATGATTGGGAAGATGATGCCCCGCCGTGCACGTCGTGGGGCAGCACTATCATTTATGAAGCCCATGTCAAAGGATTAACCTACTTGCACCCGGAGATCCCGGTAGAGATCCGCGGCACTTATAAAGCCCTGGGGCATCCGGTGATGATCAACTATTTAAAACAGTTGGGCATTACCGCACTGGAGCTGCTGCCGGTGGCGCAATTTGCCAGTGAGCCGCGTTTGCAACGCATGGGGCTAAGCAACTACTGGGGTTACAACCCGGTGGCGCTGTTTGCGCTGCATCCGGCGTATGCCTGCTCGCCAGAAACGGCGCTGGATGAGTTTCGTGATGCAGTCAAAGCCCTGCATAAAGCGGGCATTGAGGTCATTCTCGACATCGTGCTCAACCACAGTGCGGAACTGGATCTCGACGGTCCGGTATTCTCACTGCGCGGGATCGATAACCGTAGCTATTATTGGATAAGAGAAGACGGTGATTATCACAACTGGACCGGCTGTGGCAACACACTCAACTTGAGCCATCCGGCAGTGGTGGAATACGCCAGCGCCTGTCTACGCTATTGGGTGGAAACCTGTCACGTTGATGGCTTCCGTTTCGATCTCGCAACAGTCATGGGGCGAACGCCGGAGTTTCGTCAGGATGCGCCGCTGTTTATCGCTATCCAGAATTGCCCGGTGCTTTCGCAAGTGAAGCTGATTGCTGAACCGTGGGATATCGCACCCGGTGGCTATCAGGTGGGGAATTTCCCTCCGCTGTTTGCCGAGTGGAACGATCATTTCCGCGATGCCGCCCGCCGTTTCTGGCTGCATTATGATTTGTCTCTGGGAGAGTTTGCCGGACGCTTTGCCGCATCCAGTGATGTTTTTAAACGTAATGGCCGTCTGCCGAGTGCTGCGATTAATCTGGTCACAGCACATGACGGTTTTACGCTTCGCGACTGCGTTTGTTTCAACCATAAGCACAATGAAGCAAATGGAGAAGAAAATCGCGACGGAACCAACAACAATTACAGTAACAATCATGGTAAAGAAGGATTAGGCGGTACTCTTGATCTGGTTGAACGGCGGCGCGACAGCATTCACGCCCTGCTAACAACGTTGTTGCTCTCCCAGGGTACGCCGATGTTACTGGCCGGTGACGAACATGGTCACAGCCAGCATGGCAATAACAATGCTTACTGTCAGGATAACCAACTAACGTGGTTGGACTGGTCGCAAGCAAGCAGTGGTTTAATCGCGTTTACCGCCGCGTTAATCCATCTGCGCAAGCGCATTCCTGCTTTGGTAGAGGATCGCTGGTGGGAAGAAGGCGACGGCAATGTCCGTTGGCTAAATCGATATGCTCAATCTTTAAGCTCGGATGAGTGGCAGAACGGGCCGAAGCAACTGCAAATTTTGCTTTCGGATCGTTTCTTGATCGCAATAAACGCCACGCTTGAGGTAACAGAGATTGTTTTACCTGCAGGGGAGTGGCATGCCATTCCCCCATTCGCTGGAGAGGATAACCCAGTGATTACGGCTGTCTGGCCGGGACCTGCACACGGATTGTGTGTGTTCCAGAGATGATAAAAAAGGAGTTAGTCATGATTAGTTTAGAGAAGAACGATCACTTAATGTTGGCACGCCAGCTGCCATTGAAGTCTGTTGCCTTGATTCTGGCGGGGGGACGCGGTACTCGCCTGAAGGATTTAACCAATAAGAGAGCAAAGCCTGCCGTACACTTCGGCGGCAAGTTCCGCATTATCGACTTTGCTCTGTCCAACTGCATCAACTCCGGTATCCGCCGTATGGGCGTGATCACCCAGTACCAGTCTCACACCCTGGTGCAGCACATTCAGCGCGGCTGGTCGTTCTTCAATGAAGAAATGAACGAGTTTGTCGATCTGCTGCCAGCGCAGCAGAGAATGAAAGGGGAAAACTGGTATCGCGGTACGGCAGATGCAGTTACCCAAAACCTCGACATTATTCGCCGTTATAAAGCGGAGTATGTAGTGATCCTGGCGGGTGACCATATCTACAAGCAGGACTATTCGCGAATGCTTATCGACCACGTCGAAAAAGGTGCGCGTTGTACCGTTGCTTGTATGCCAGTCCCAATTGAAGAAGCCTCTGCATTTGGTGTTATGGCTGTCGATGAAAACGATAAAATTATCGAATTTGTTGAGAAACCGGCTAACCCGCCGTCAATGCCAAACGATCCGAGCAAATCTTTGGCGAGTATGGGGATCTACGTCTTTGACGCAGACTACTTGTATGAACTGCTGGAAGAAGACGATCGCGATGAAAACTCCAGCCACGACTTTGGTAAAGATTTGATTCCAAAAATTACCGAAGAAGGCCTCGCCTATGCGCATCCATTCCCGCTCTCTTGTGTACAGTCCGACCCGGACGCCGAGCCGTACTGGCGCGATGTGGGGACGCTGGAAGCTTATTGGAAAGCGAACCTCGATCTGGCCTCTGTCGTGCCGGAACTGGATATGTACGATCGCAACTGGCCGATTCGTACCTACAATGAATCATTGCCGCCAGCGAAATTCGTTCAGGATCGCTCCGGTAGCCACGGGATGACCCTTAACTCCCTGGTTTCTGGCGGTTGTGTGATCTCTGGTTCGGTGGTGGTGCAGTCCGTTCTGTTCTCACGCGTTCGCGTGAATTCATTCTGCAACATTGATTCCGCCGTATTGCTACCAGAAGTATGGGTAGGTCGCTCGTGCCGTCTGCGTCGCTGTGTCATTGACCGCGCTTGTGTTATTCCGGAAGGCATGGTGATTGGTGAGGATGCAGAAGAGGATGCACGTCGTTTCTATCGTTCAGAAGAAGGCATCGTGCTGGTTACGCGCGAAATGCTACGGAAGTTAGGGTATAAACAGGAGCGATAATGCAGGTTTTACATGTATGTTCAGAGATGTTCCCGCTGCTTAAAACCGGCGGTCTGGCTGATGTTATTGGGGCATTACCCGCAGCACAAATCGCAGACGGCGTTGACGCTCGCGTACTGTTGCCTGCATTTCCCGATATTCGCCGCGGCGTGACCGATGCAAAGGTGGTATCTCGTCGTGATACCTTTGCCGGGCATTTCACGCTGCTGTTCGGGCATTACAACGGGGTTGGCATTTACCTGATTGATGCGCCACATCTCTACGATCGTCCCGGAAGCCCGTATCACGATACCAACTTATTTGCCTACACCGACAACGTATTGCGTTTTGCACTGCTGGGGTGGGTTGGGGCAGAGATGGCAAGCGGGCTTGACCCATTCTGGCGTCCCGATGTGGTGCATGCGCACGACTGGCATGCAGGCCTTGCGCCTGCGTATCTGGCGGCAAGTGGGCGTCCGGCGAAGTCGGTGTTTACTGTGCACAATCTGGCCTATCAAGGCATGTTTTATGCACATCACATGAATGACATCCAATTGCCATGGTCATTCTTTAATGTTCACGGACTGGAGTTCAACGGGCAAATCTCTTTCCTGAAAGCCGGATTGTATTACGCTGACCACATTACCGCGGTTAGTCCGACCTACGCTCGTGAGATTACTGAACCTCAGTTTGCCTACGGTATGGAAGGTCTGCTCCAGCAACGTCATCGTGAAGGGCGGCTTTCCGGCATACTGAACGGCGTGGACGAGAAAATATGGAGTCCAGAGACGGACTTACTTTTAGCCTCGCGTTACACCCGCGATTCATTGGAGGATAAAGCGGAGAATAAGCGCCAGTTGCAAATCGCAATGGGGCTTAAGGTTGACGATAAAGTGCCGCTTTTTGCAGTGGTGAGCCGTCTGACCAGCCAGAAAGGTCTTGACCTGGTGCTGGAGGCCTTACCGGGCCTTCTGGAACAGGGGGGACAACTGGCGTTACTTGGCGCGGGCGATCCGGTGTTGCAGGAAGGTTTTCTTGCCGCAGCGGCGGAACATCCCGGGCAGGTTGGTGTACAGATTGGTTATCACGAAGCATTTTCGCATCGCATTATGGGCGGCGCGGACGTCATTCTGGTGCCCAGTCGTTTTGAACCGTGCGGCTTAACGCAACTTTATGGATTGAAGTACGGCACGCTGCCATTGGTGCGGCGTACCGGTGGGCTTGCTGATACGGTTTCTGACTGTTCTCTTGAGAACCTTGCAGATGGCGTCGCCAGTGGGTTTGTCTTTGAAGATAGTAATGCCTGGTCGTTGTTACGGGCTATTCGGCGCGCTTTTGTTCTGTGGTCCCGCCCTTCGCTGTGGCGGTTTGTGCAACGTCAGGCTATGGCAATGGATTTTAGCTGGCAGGTCGCGGCGAAGTCGTACCGTGAGCTTTACTATCGCTTGAAATAGTTTTCAGGAAACGCCTATATGAATGCTCTGTTTACATATTCATCGCCCACGCTTAGCGTAGAAGCTCTTAAGCACTCTATCGCTTATAAGCTGATGTTTACGATTGGAAAGGATCCGGTCGTAGCCAATAAACATGAATGGCTGAACGCAACGTTATTTGCTGTGCGCGATCGTCTCGTGGAGCGCTGGTTACGCTCGAATCGTGCCCAGCTATCGCAAGAAACTCGACAGGTTTACTACCTGTCGATGGAGTTTTTGATTGGCCGAACTCTCTCCAATGCCATGCTGTCGTTAGGTATTTATGACGATGTCCAGGGTGCGCTGGAGTCGATGGGATTAAATCTCGAAGAGTTGATTGATGAGGAAAATGACCCGGGCCTCGGTAACGGCGGCCTGGGGCGTCTGGCGGCCTGCTTCCTGGATTCACTGGCGACTTTAGGGTTGCCGGGACGCGGTTACGGAATCCGTTATGACTACGGTATGTTCAAACAGAACATCGTTAACGGCAGTCAGAAAGAGTCTCCGGACTACTGGCTGGAGTACGGCAATCCGTGGGAATTTAAACGCCACAATACGCGCTACAAAGTGCGTTTTGGCGGTCGTATTCAGCAAGAAGGCAAGAAAACGCGCTGGATTGAAACCGAAGAAATTTTGGCCGTGGCTTACGACCAAATCATCCCAGGTTATGATACTGACGCGACAAACACCTTGCGTCTGTGGAGCGCACAAGCCAGTAGCGAAATTAATCTCGGTAAATTTAACCAGGGCGATTACTTCGCGGCGGTGGAGGACAAAAACCACTCCGAGAACGTTTCCCGCGTGCTTTACCCGGATGATTCCACCTATTCCGGGCGTGAACTGCGTTTGCGTCAGGAGTATTTCCTGGTCTCCTCAACCATTCAGGACATTTTAAGTCGCCATTATCAGTTGCATAAAACCTACGATAATCTGGCGGATAAAATCGCGATTCATCTCAACGACACCCATCCGGTGCTGTCGATTCCTGAGCTGATGCGCCTGCTGATTGATGAGCACAAATTTAGCTGGGACGACGCTTTTGAAGTGTGCTGTGAGGTCTTCTCATACACCAACCACACGCTGATGAGCGAGGCGCTGGAAACCTGGCCGGTCGATATGCTGGGTAAAATTCTGCCGCGTCATTTGCAGATTATCTTTGAGATCAACGACTATTTCCTGAAAACCTTGCAGGAGCAGTATCCGAACGATACCGACTTGTTGGGACGGGCGTCGATCATTGATGAATCTAATGGGCGTCGTGTGCGGATGGCCTGGCTGGCTGTTGTGGTCAGTCACAAAGTTAACGGTGTGTCGGAGTTGCACTCTAATCTGATGGTGCAATCGCTGTTTGCCGACTTTGCGAAAATCTTCCCAGGACGTTTCACCAACGTCACCAACGGTGTGACGCCGCGTCGCTGGCTGGCGGTGGCGAACCCGTCGCTTTCAGCCGTACTGGACGAACACCTGGGGCGTAACTGGCGTACCGACCTGAGCCAATTAAACGAGCTACAACAGCACTGTGATTTCCCGATGGTCAATCATGCTGTTCATCAGGCGAAGCTGGATAACAAAAAGCGTCTGGCGGAGTACATCGCACAACAACTGAATGTGGTGGTGAATCCGAAAGCGCTGTTTGATGTGCAAATCAAACGTATTCACGAATACAAACGTCAATTGATGAATGTGTTACACGTTATCACCCGCTATAACCGTATCAAGGCCGATCCTGATGCGAAATGGGTTCCGCGTGTGAATATTTTTGCCGGTAAGGCAGCATCGGCCTATTACATGGCGAAGCACATTATCCATTTGATCAACGATGTAGCGACGGTGATCAACAACGATCCGCAGATTGGCGACAAGTTGAAAGTGGTGTTTATCCCGAACTACAGCGTCAGCCTGGCGCAGTTGATCATCCCGGCGGCCGATCTTTCCGAACAGATCTCACTGGCAGGGACAGAAGCTTCTGGCACCAGCAACATGAAGTTTGCACTTAACGGTGCGCTGACTATCGGTACGCTGGACGGCGCGAATGTTGAGATGCTGGATCATGTCGGTGCGGACAACATCTTTATCTTTGGTAACACAGCGGAAGAAGTGGAAGAACTGCGTCGTCAGGGCTACAAACCGCGTGAATACTACGAGAAAGATGAAGAACTGCATCAGGTGCTGACGCAAATCGGCAGCGGCGTGTTCAGTCCGGAAGATCCGGGCCGCTATCGCGATCTGGTTGATTCGCTGATTAACTTTGGCGATCACTACCAGGTACTGGCGGATTATCGCAGCTATGTCGATTGCCAGGATAAGGTTGACGAACTTTACGAGCGTCCGGAAGAGTGGACAGCCAAAGCGATGCTGAACATCGCCAATATGGGCTACTTCTCTTCTGACCGGACCATCAAAGAGTACGCCGATCTTATCTGGCATATTGATCCAGTGAGATTGTAATTTCGCAAAGTGATAACTGCCGTGTGTTCCATTTAAAACTATCGTTAATGGGCATACGGCATTTTTATATCAGATAAATAATATGTCATGACGATTTACACACAGCATCTATTAATAATAAATTATTAATAAAAAATTTCATCTGAGTACGCATCATATAATAAACACCATAAATAAATAACCAATAAATCATTCGTTATATTTATATATTTCACCACTCCTCAGCTATTCTATTTAAAATAAAACCCTTTATTTTCAATCTACTGTATGTTTATATAAAGTCACTCATTGCGAGTATGGGATTTTTTAGTTACATTGCTAAACAACACATATAATATTTTTAAGTCAATCTATCCCTTAATATAATCCCCCTGGGATTCACCAACGCCAGCTTTGCTCATCTTAATAATGTGACTTGTTAAAGCTGAATGTAATAATAATCGCCAATATTGCTTGGATTTTTTAACAAAAGGAAAGGTATAAATGAAATTCAATCTATCTAATTTATCCGTAAGCGGCTCGTCAGAACCGTATTGATATTTACTGAGAGCTCAGATCAACTTTCCAGGGCAACAGATCGCGTACCCGGTTTGCCGGCCAGTCCTGGATATGTTCAATGACGTAACGCAGCCACTTTTCTGGCTCCACATTGTTCAGACGGCATGTGCCGATCAGCGAGTACAACACCGCCGCATGTTCACCACCGCTGTCGGAACCCGCGAACATCCAGTTTTTCCGGCCTACGGCCACTCCCCGTAAGGCGTTCTCTGCGATGTTGTTGTCGATTTCCACCCAGCCATTACTGCAGTACACGTTCAGTGCATCCCACTGTTTCAGCAGGTATGCGAACGCTTTTGCCGTATCTGAGTGACGCGACAGTGTTTTCATCTGTTGCTGTATCCAGTCATACAGTGACTGCATCAGTGGCGCGGCTCTGGCTTTTCTTGCCGCCAGACGCTGTTCTGCTGAACAGCCCCGGACCTCTGCCTCGATAGCATACAGTTCACCGATACGCTGCAGGGCTTCCGTGGTGATGTCGGTGGGCGCTCTTGCATGCACATCGTGGATTTTTCTCCGGGCATGAGCCATACACGCGGCTTCCGTTATTCTGCCGGATTCGTATAACACCCGGTAACCACCGTAAGCATCGGCCTGAAGCACACCGCTGTAACCGGCCAGGTGATTTTGTGGATGGATACCTTTCCGGTCCGGACTGTACGCGAACCAGACCGCCGGGGGCATCTGTGAACCGGCGTTGCGGTCATCACGGACGTAGACCCACAGCCGGGCTGTCCGGGTTTTACCGCTGCCCGGCTCCTGGACCGGGACGGGGATATCATCGGCATGGACTTTACCGGGCATCAGCACATACTGGCGCAGTACGTCATACAGCGGCTCCAGCAGTTCAGCAACGGCACCGGTCCAGCGCCCCAGTGTGGCACGGCTCAGCTCCACTCCCTGACGACGGTATATTTCTGACTGGCGGTATAACGGCAGATGGTCTGCATATTTCCCGGTGACAACATGGGCCAGAAGCCCCGCTCCGGCATAACTGCGTGCAATGGGTTTTGACGGTACTGGTGCCTGCACGATATGGTCGCACCGGCAACAGGCCAGTTTCGGACGTTGTGTTTCGATAACCTTAAAGGCGCTGCTGATAAGCTCCAGTTGCTCTGACACATCACATCCCAGAGAACTGAGTTCACCACCACAGGCAGGACAGCATTCCTCTTCCGGCCGGATAACCCGGGTTTCACGGGGAAGTGAGGCCGGTAACGGTTTACGGGCTGAAGACTGGCGCAGGGCGGATGGCAGTACCGGGTCATATTGCTCACCCAGCGTTTCCGCCATTTCTTCCTGAAGTGCGCTGATTCGCTCCTGAGCTTCCTGTATCTGCCGTTCGGTTTTTGCACGAAGTTTTTCTGAGCTTTTACCGAACTGCATACGTTGCAGTTTCGCAACCAGCGCCTTCAGCCGGTTGATTTCGGAAGCATAAGCCGCCACCCGCTGTGAGAGCAGGCGGTTGTATTCAGCCATCTGGCGGATGGTGTCCTGTTGCGTCTGCAACAGTGCCCGCAGGCGGGCGTTCTCATGAGCAAGTGAGGTGTCCATATCCTCACTTTACAACGGGTTATATGCGGATTCCAGCGCGTTCCGTTCGTTTCGGGTGCTTCCAGTTGATACCTTCAGGAAGCATGGATAACTGAGCCGGAGTAAGGTGCACCTTGCCGTCACGGGTGACTGGCCAGACGAAGCGGCCCCGCTCCAGGCGTTTGGTGAAGAGGCACAGTCCGTCACTGTCAGCCCACAACACTTTTATCTGGTCACCCCGGCGTCCGCGGAAGATGAACAGGTGTCCGGAGAACGGGTCATCCTTCAGGACGTTCTGAACTTTTGATGCCAGGCCGTTAAAGCCATTCCGCATGTCGGTGATACCGGCAACCAGCCAGATACGCGAACCGGCAGGGAGAGATATCATCAGTGGCTGCTCCCTTTTATTTCGCGGATAAGTGTCTGTAATAACGCCGGCGTCAGTTTACCTTTAAGCCTGAGAGTTCCGGCCGGCAGAACCAGCTCACAACACAGACTGTCGGACGGTGTATTTATCTGCTCTGGTTCCTGTGCGGGGGCCGGGATTTTATTATCCGGCTCCGGCGTTAACGTCACGGGAAGCAGTGCCGGCATATTTTTTCCGGAAGGCAGCAGGCCACCTTTCCGGTATTGATGGCGCCAGTTGAAGAGCAGGTTATCGTTGATTCCGTTTTCCCGGGCGATCTGCGCCACACAGGCTCCGGGCTGCAGTGACTGCTCCACTAAGGCGATTTTAAACTCATAAGGGAAGTTGGGCCGCCGGCTTCGGATATAACGGTGCTTTCAGGACGTACGACTGGTACCGTGGAAAATTGTCCGTAAAGGCAGGCATCAAGTTCCTGCTCCGACATGCCTGCGGGCAAAGGCCACGAAAGGCCAGCTCTCCGAAAGCGCACGAACATACTACAAACTGTTGATTTTGTTACACCCAGGCGACGCCCGGCCACAACCCGGGGTAAATGTTCTTCAAAGTGAAGACGTAAAGCTTCAGTGATCCAGGTCCGGTGTTTCATACGATAGTGTCCATTAAAAATGATGGACATTATTTTTGTAGAGCCGGAGGAAACAGACCAGACGGTTTAAATGAGCCGGTTACATTTATCCGTAGTTTTACTCGCATCAGGTATGCTGATGTCAACTGCGGTAACCGCTGCGCCAGGCGATGCATCACAATTTGGTGGTGCCGATACAGACTGGAGCACCGTTGATTATCCGAAACTTACCGATATGGATGACAACACCGATGCGATGGGCGGAAACATTCGTTTTACTGGTCGCGTGGTTAAAGCGACGTGTAAGATTGCAACAGAATCGAAACAGATTGAAGTGGTACTGCCAGTCGTACCTTCTAACGCTTTCACGGGCATCGATACTGAAGCAACGGGTGCCAGTAACCAGACTAACTTCAACATTAAACTAACCGATTGTAGCAATACGACCAGTCAAAATATTGAATTCCGTTTTACTGGTGCAGCGGACGGTGCCAACCAGACGCTTGCCAATGAAGTGGAAGGGGCTGCTGATGCTGATGGTACTGGCGAAGCGGGAGCAACTGGAGTAGGGATTCGTATTTATTCTAAAAACACGACAACTGATGGCTTGGTTAAACTGAATACACAATCTCCTCAGGGGAGTAGTTCTTCGGCGGCTTACGTGATTCCTGGCGATGCAACCGCCCATGATTTTATCACTGCATTTACCGCGGGCTATGCTCAGAACGGTAGTACCGTTGCACCAGGTCTGGTGAAATCTACGGCAAGTTTCGTCGTGCTGTACGAATAATTACAACAATATAATTTCAGGTTACAGTTATTTGTAGCCTGAAATTAATACTACGTGTTTATTTATAATAAATATACACGAGTTAATAATTGCAGTTAATTTTCATCTACAAGGATGCAGTATGAGATGGATTTCAAAAAATAAATTTTTTGCAAATAGAAACATTAAACCATCGCTGAAGACTCAATATGCCATAAGGGTCGGTGCTCTATTTTTACTGTCCGCCATATCTATCAACGCTATTGCAGCGGGTGGTTTCGGTCTTGGTTCTACGCGTCTGGTTTATCCATCTGACAGTCAGCAAATTACGTTAAGTGTGCAGAATGGTGGGTCCAATACCAGCTATTTAATTCAGTCATGGGTGGATGACAATCAAAGCGGTAAGAAAAGTCCAAACTTTGTGGTTACGCCTCCATTATTTATGTTACCAACCCGAAAAGAAGCATCACTGCGGATAATGTTTATTGGTAAAACACAGTTACCGACTGACCGTGAAACACTATTCTGGATGAACGTGAAAGCGATTCCGCCGACGGATGAGAAGAATACCCAGAAAAACACATTACAACTGGCGTTACAAAACAGGATTAAATTATTTTACCGTCCGACTAACTTACCCGTTCAGGCTGGTAAAGCACGGGATATGTTGCGATTTAAATACGAAGGTAAACAACTGAAAATCATTAATCCTTCTCCCTATTATCTGACGGTGACAGGAATCAGGGTGCAAGGGGCAAAATTACCCAATACGTTTGTTCCCCCAAAAAGCGACATCACAGTATCTTCTCCGGTGACGTTAGCGGGCGAAATTACTTATCAAACTATCAATGATTACGGTGCCACAACGGCCAGGCAAAAGGGAACGATGCAATAAACCTGGAAGATTAAAACGTTAAAGCAACTCAGGTCAGGGATATGAACCTAAAGCTCAAAAAACTCGAACACTGGATGGCAAGGAACAAGCAGATGGGGCAGTGTATACCGCTTCTACTGACACTTTTGCCTGCGTATTCAGCGGCGGGTATGCGCTTTAACCCTGCCTTTCTGTCGGGTGATACTGAAGCTGTTGCTGATTTATCTCGTTTTGAGAAAGGGATGACTTATCTACCTGGTAGTTATGAGGTTGAAATATGGGTCAATGATTCGCCTTTGACATCACGTAAGGTCACTTTCAAAGCTGATGAGCAGAATCAGTTGATTCCCTGTTTTTCGCTCGATGAATTAGTCATTTTAGGAATCAACAAAAGTGCATTGCCGGAGCAGGCGCAAGATGAGGGGAATCATTGTCTCGATTTGCGTATATGGTTTGCAGAAGTTCAATATACACCTGAACTTGATGCGCAACGACTCAAACTGACTTTCCCGCAGGCAATATTAAAGCATGAGGCACGTGGCTATATTCCACCTGAAGAATGGGATAATGGTATCCCGGCAGTTCTTATTAATTATGATTTTTCTGGCAATAGTGATCGTGGCGACTACGTGTCTGATGGCTATTATTTAAATCTGCGTTCAGGTTTAAATTTAGGGGCGTGGCGTTTTCGTGATTACTCTACATGGAGTCGTTCAGGTAATTCACCGGGGAAAATTGCACATGTGAGTAGTACATTACAACGGGTAATTATTCCTTTCAAAAGTGAATTAACACTGGGTGATACCTGGTCTTCATCAGATGTTTTCGACAGCGTGAGTATTCGTGGTGCTAAACTTGAGTCCGACGAAAACATGCTGCCCGATAGCCAAAGTGGTTTTGCCCCTACTGTGCGCGGCATTGCTAAAAGCAATGCTCAGGTAACGATTAAACAAAATGGCTATGTTATTTATCAGACTTATATTCCTCCCGGACCTTTTGAAATCAACGATCTGAACCCTACGTCTTCCGCAGGGGATTTGGAAGTTACGATCAAAGAGTCTGATAATTCTGAAACTATCTATACCATTCCTTACGCCGCTGTTCCCATCCTTCAACGCGAAGGCCATATAAAATATTCTGCGACGGTCGGTAAATATCGTACTAATAGCTACAATCAAAATAATCCATATATCTTTCAGGGCGATTTGATTTGGGGATTACCCTGGGATATTACTGCATATGGAGGAATACAATATTCTGATAATTATCGGGCAATAGCTCTCGGGCTGGGGTTCAACCTTGGTATGTTTGGAGCGACGTCATTCGACTTGACGCAAGCCAATAGCACGCTTGCCGATGGCAGTAAACATCAAGGGAAATCGTACCGTTTTCTATACTCAAAATCATTAGTGCAAACAGGTACGGCTTTTCAGATTATTGGTTATCGTTACTCGACGGAAGGATTTTATTCGTTGAGTGATACCACATATAAACAAATGTCGGGGACAGTTATCGATCCAGATACTCTTAATGAAAAAGACTATGTTTATAACTGGAATGATTTTTACAATTTGCGTTATAACAAAAGAGGAAAGTTTCAGGCAAATATATCGCAACCATTAGGTAAATATGGTTCTATGTATTTGGCGGCAAGTCAGCAAAGTTACTGGAATACGAATAATAAAGATACCTTATATCAGGTCGGCTATAATACGAGCGTGCATGGGGTTTATTTAAATGTTGCTTATAATTATAGCAAATCACCGGGTTCTGATGCTGACAGAATCTTATCCGTCAATGTCTCATTGCCGATCAGCAATTGGCTATCACCAGCCGTTGATGGGCGTAATGCATCAAATTCTATGACTGCGACTTATGGTTACAGTCAGGATAATAGCGGCCATGTGAATCAGTATGCTGGAGTATCAGGCTCACTGCTGGAGCAACATAATCTTAACTATAACATTCAACAAAATTTCGCCAATCAGAATAATGGTGGGAATGGATCGGTAGGTTTAAACTACCGTGGTGCTTATGGTTCACTAAATTCAGGATACAGCTACGATAATAATGGTAACCAGCAATTTAACTATGGTTTAAGTGGTGCCTTGGTTGTTCATGAAAATGGTCTCACGCTAAGCCAGCCGTTAGGTGAAACAAATATACTGATAAAAGCACCTGGGGCAAACAATGTAAATGTGGAACGTGGAACGGGAGTGAAGACAGACTGGCGTGGCTATGCTGTCGTACCTTATGCCACGGAATACCGGCGTAATAATATCTCTTTAGACCCTATGTCTATGAGTATGCATACAGAATTAGATGCTACCAGCATGGAAGTGATACCCAGTAAAGGCGCTTTAGTTCGCGCTGAGTTTAATGCCCATGTCGGTATTCGTGGTTTATTTAATGTTCGCTATCGTAATAAACCTGTTCCATTTGGTGCGACAGCCAGTGTCCCCACTGAGGGGACGGCTCAGATTACAGGAATAGTTGGTGACAGTGGTCAGGTTTATCTCTCCGGTTTGCCTTTACAAGGCATAATAAATATACAGTGGGGAGACGGTTCTTATCAGCAATGTCAGGCAAGCTATCAATTACCGAAAAGCGAGATAGATAATGCTATTAGCTATGCAAATCTGGAGTGCCGCTAATGAATATATTACAGAAATTTATTTTATTAATTTTTACTTCATTATTCATGGTGGTTTCATGTAATGCACTTGCTAACGATACCGTCGTGGTCACATTTACAGGTCAGTTATTAGCAAAAACATGTGATATTACAACTGGAAGTAAAGACCAGCCAGTAAACATGGGAACTTATGACGTTAATGATTTTTTAAATGTGGGGGATGTTTCTGGTAGTCATACATTTACGATAAATCTGGAAGGATGTCCAACGGCAACCAGTACTATTTATAGTTCAGGAGTCAGTGCTAATGTGCGGTTTAGCGGAGATACAGACACCATCAATACCACCTTATTACGCCTTACTTCCAGTGCAGATAGTGCAACTGGAGTGGGCGTCGAAATTTTAGATAACGATGATAAAGTTATTGCAATTAATGATGAGTCAGGTTTCAAAGAATTAGTTTTAGATAATAATGGCGATGCCAGTTTAGACTTTAAACTCCGCTATAAGTCAACTCAGCAAAACGTACATGCGGGGCAGGCAAATGCACTGTTGTACTTTGATATAGACTATCAGTGAGGATAATATGACGCGCTATTGTAATTTAATTGCTTTGTTATTCTCTGTGATATCAATATCATCCATTGCTGATGATACAACGCATACAGGTGTTGTACGTATAGAAGGAATAATAACGGCAAAGACTTGCATTGTTGCCGATGAGTCTAAAAATTTCACGGTCAACATGCCAGATGTACCCAGTTATAGGGTTAGAAATTCAGGGGATGTCACTGAAAAAATTGACTTCTCTATAAAATTAACCCGCTGTGGCAGTGATGTCAGTAATGCCAATATCAAATTTGATGGAACATCAGTAAGTGAAGATACCACCCTGTATAAACTGGATGAGGGATCTGTTGAGGGGTTAGCGCTGGCTATTTTTGATAACAACAGACAAAGTATTAGTAATGGTATAATAAGCACCAGTTATGCTCTTACGCCATTGGTAGATAACACATTGCATTTCTTTGCGGCTTATAAAGCCATAAAAAATGATGTACAACCAGGAGATGCGAATGCATCAGTTTCCTTTATCGTCACTTATGATTAATGTGCTGATATTCTTTTTAATATGTTGCACAAATGCGCAAGCAGGGGTTGTCGTTGGCAGTACCCGTTTTGTTTACCCAGAAAAGCAGTCATCAATATCGGTCGAGCTTAAAAATACTGCCAGTAAAGATATGTTGGTTAAAATTTCCGTGACACCTGATGATGGACGTCAGTTAAAAGGGACAGTGGAATCCCAGCCTTTACTTCCAGATAAAATATTTATTGCGACGCCACCATTATTAGTACTTAAACAAGATAAACATACCAAAATAAGAATTAATCACGTGGGTGGCCAGTTACCTGCAGATCGTGAGAGTTTATTTATACTGAATATTGCAGCGTTACCTGCTCAGGAACCAAACTCACAGCTTAAGAACGAAAATCAACTCCAGGTAGCCGTACGCAATAGGATGAAAATATTTTATCGCCCGGAGACATTATCAGGTAATCCACTTGACGCTTATAAACAGTTACGTTGGTCGCGAAACAATGAAACTGTCACCATTTTTAACCCTACCCCCTGGTATGTGACACTCTATAATTTATCTATTGATGGTAAAAGCATAAATGGTGGCATGGTCGCACCATTTAGCCATCGTCAACAGAATTGGTGTTTGCGGCAAGGATATTGTGAGGTTAACTGGCAAACGTTGGATCTTTATAATAATGCCTTACCTGTATGTAACGTGAAATTAAATGTTTTGCAAAATAATGTTATGGGTGCAGTAGCGATACATGGATAACTGGAGAAGCAGAATGTTAACTTATTCCTGGGGAAATATAAAAGTAATTTGTATATTGTTTTTTCTTTTAATCAGTAGTTGCTATAACATCGTGTATGCAGAAGATATGGGACGGGGTCGCGCTTTTTGTTATCCTGGAAAGCCAAGGAATAATACTACTCCTGCGACATTTTCTTATAATTTTGGTACTGTTACTGTCTCAGATGCTAATAATAATTCTCCCGGAAAAATATTACCAGTGCAGAACTGGAATATAGGGACTTATAAAGCGTATTGCAATTCCCTGGATGATTACGAGGTTTATTTTACAGCCACATCTGGCATAGATCCATCAGGTGCGTCTGGTGATCATCAGGGAAGCGATATATTTATCCCCTTGACTCATGAGATATCGGTTTCAACACATATAAAACTCTATAAGAGAAATGAAACAATGACAGATAAGACAGTTCCTTTTGAAAACTATAGCACCAATTATCCAGCAGACAGAAGTAAACCATCGAGTTGGTCATCCGGAACAGAAGGCTATATAAAAATCAGACTTGATAAAAAAATAATATCCGACATCTCAATAAATAACGTGCTGCTGGTTTCTTTGTATGTCAGCCAGTTCCCAACGGAGCACGGACCAGTTCCTGTATTTAATGCTTATATTGGTAACTTAAATATTGAGGTTCCACAAGGTTGCACAATTAATGAGGGCACCAGTTTTACCGTTAATATGCCGGATGTCTGGGCCAGTGAGCTAAGTCGGGCTGGTGCTGGAGTGAAGCCAACAGGCGTTTCCCCGGTTGCAACCACTATTCCGATAAACTGTACAAATAAAGATATTGATGCCGTAATGACGCTGGTTTTTGATGGCAATATTTCATCAACGAGAGATGTTAATGGTCGGCAAAGCATTATTCAGGCGGAGGATAACCCAGACGTTGGCATTATGATTATGGATAGCCAACAGGAGTCCGTAGACTTGAATGAGCTGGCTGCGCATGTTGGCGTGCCATTTAAGTTAGTTGAAAACCGGGCTGAGTCAGCTCAGACGGCAGACGTGACTTTTCTGTCTCTCCCCGTCAGTACCACAGGGCGACTACCTGCTGCGGGTCGTTATAACGCCCTGGCTATTTTGCGGGTGGAATATCAGTAATGTGTGTGAGTACAGAATCGGATTAGCCTGCTTTTAGCCATCGGTGCAAAATAAAGCGCAGTAACAGCAAGGATGAATAATATGCAAAACGGAAAATGGATTTTGACCTCGCTGGTAATGACTTTTTTCGGCATCCCCATACTGACGCAATTTTTGGCAGCGGTTGTTGCCATGCTGGGGAGCGGGCTTACCGCCATTCTTGAGGTTTGCAATTTACTCTTCACGCCAACAATTTACCTTCTGCTTAACATTTTTATGTTGGCGCTGGGCGCGATAATGCTATTTTTCTCGGGGCGAGTATGGGCGGGCGATAGCGCTCCAGAAAAAAGAGAAATAGCCGCCTGGCGACAATGCTTTTTTCTGTTACCGGCACTATTAATCCTGGTTGGCTGGATAATCACGCTACATCTGGCAGATTATCAATTTCGCCAGATGGGAGCAGATTGGTTGGCAAACCTTATGCTTCCCTGGCTGGGCGTTTTGTTAGTCTCATTAGTTGGTGGTGAGTACTGGTGGATAGTCATAATTCCCGTTGGGGCGCATATCAGTTTTTCGCTGGGATACGCCTGGCCGACAAGACATTTTTTAATCGGCACATCCGGGCTACGTTGCCGTAATTCTCTCCTGTTTATCCTTCTCATGCTTGGTTTTGTCGCTGGTTATCAGGCTTATTTATATAAACAGCTCAATCCCGGCGTTGGTGTACGCGAAAATATTGATACCTGGGCCTGGCAACCCGATAAACTCAATAATCAATTGACGCCACTGCGTGGTAAACCACAAATCCAGTTTACGCAAAACTGGCCGCGACTCGATGGCGCTACGGCAGCGTACCCAATTTATGCCTCTGCATTTTATGCGTTAAGCGTAATACCGGAAGATTTACACACCCGGGAATATTTGGCGAACTCTCGCACGCCGGAGGCGTATAACAAAATCGTTAAGGGAGATGCTGATATTATTTTTGTGGCACAACCTTCCGGTGGGCAGAAAAAACGTGCAGAGGAATCAGGTGTTACTTTGATGTACACACCTTTTGCTCGCGAAGCATTTGTTTTCATCGTCAATGCGGATAACCCGGTTAATTCCCTGACTGAACAACAAGTGCGTGACATCTTCAGTGGCGCAATTACCAACTGGCGCACGGTTGGCGGTAATGATCAGGAGATCCAGACCTGGCAACGCCCGGAAGACTCGGGTAGTCAGACGGTGATGCAATCACAGGTCATGAAAAATATCCGCATGATCTCTCCGCAGGAAACAGAAGTGGCAAGTGTGATGGAAGGAATGATTAAAGTCGTTGCCGAATACCGTAATACAAACAACGCAATTGGTTACACCTTCCGCTATTACGCCACGCAAATGAATGCTGATAAGAATATAAAATTATTAGCGATTAACGGCATTGCGCCGACTGCGGAAAACATTCGCAACGGCAAATATCCGTACATCGTCGATGCGTTCATGGTGACGCGGGAAAATACAACGTCAGAAACACAAAAACTGGTGGAGTGGTTTTTAACGCCACAAGGGCAGAGCCTGGTAGAAGATGTTGGTTATGTGCCGCTGTATAAAACGTTATCAGATATTAAATAATAAAGTAAACAGGGGGCAGATATGGATATGAAGATTTTATTACCTATCAGCAGTTGCTTACTCTTTCTTCCTGAGAGTAATGCTGCACACCAGAGTATTTCACCGCCTTTCCTGCATTACACATTAGCTTGTGAAAGAGAGCAAATTAACCCCGGAATTAATTTGTCTGAGTATTATTCAGAAAATGAATTTGACTTGTACCAATATTATGCTTTTCGTTGCCCGGATATAGAGAATCAAGTCAGAGGACCATCAGTTTCTGTTTTATTGAGAGTGAGCGCGAAAAGTCCGTTTGAGGACAGGTTAAATATTTCAACATCATATGCAGTTTACCCTGATTATAATATCGATAAATTAATTTACTGGAGTGATGATGGCAACAGGGAGAAATCAACGCTAAACGACTCTGTTAATGTTACTCAATAAAATATGAAACAAAAAATAGAAAAAGCTTTAACAGTTTTGCTTATGATTTACGCCGGATCCGCAGTTGCCGAAGGCAAAGTGAACGATTTATGCCACATAGGTAATCGCGTAGATAAACTAGAGATTACAAATTATCCGCAGGGATACACTTCGCCAGTTTCAATTGATGAGGGACGGCTGAATGAAATTTATAAATACAAGGTTGAAATCACTGAGCTTGATGATAAAGAAAGTAAAAAAATTGTTGAGCTATTACAGATGGATTATGCTGAACAAGAGGAAAATGTTACTAATCTGAGGTGGCGCGTGAATATCACTTCATATCAAAATAAAAAATGTGATATCTATTTTGATGGTTTTGGTTTATGTGGAAAAATTAACGGTGAGAATGTCTGCTTCAGGCATAATGAAATGATACGATGGATAGAGTCCCATATTTCTGTGTTTCTACATAGCGTTAATGAATGAGCGTTATGAAATAATGGATTTATCAACAAACCCCTGACATTCTCAATAGCCTTGCACAGTTTTTTATTGCACGGATTTTGAATAGATATCATCTAGAGGATAGGTTTATCCTGACAGTTTAAACTGTCCGTTAATAATAAAGGACAACCAAATGGAATTAGTGCGCTTTGTTCATGCCGGATGCGGCGTGAACGCCTTATCCGGCCTACAAAACCATGCAAATTCAATATATTGCATAAACCACGTAGGCCTGATAAGCGTAGCGCATCAGGCCGCTTTTGCGTTTGTCATCAGTCTCAGGTCAGATTGAAATCTGACCTGGCCTGCTTACGTTAAATCATGACGCTAGCGATAACCTCTGCTGCGTATACTCCACCAACCACTGACTCATGCGAGATTGTTGTTCTGCATTCAGCCACATGCCTTGTTTCGTGCGACGCCACAGGGCGTCATCGGTGCGGCGGACCCATTCGTGGTCAACCAGATATTTAAGCTCCGCTTCGTAAAACTCATGACCGAAATCTTCCCCGAGATCGTTTATCGTCTCCGCATTGCCGAGCAGCAGTTCGCTGTTGCTGCCGTAAGTACGTGCGTAATGACGTGCCAGCGATTCAGTCAGGAACGGATAGCGGCGGCGCAGGCGGGCTGCGTAGTCGTCGCGGTCGCCTTCGATGGCTCCACCAGGTAATACGCTCTCTTTCGTCCACGCCGGGCCAATACCCTGATAATACGGCGTCAGTTTTTCCAGCGCGTGTTCCGCCAGTTTACGATAGGTCGTCAGCTTGCCGCCAAATACCGACAGCAGCGGTGCTTTGCCGTTTTCATCATGGATATCGAGCGTGTAATCACGAGTGATTGCCTGCGGTGAGTCGGATTCATCATCACACAGCGGACGCACGCCGGAGTAAGTCCAGACGATATCGTCACGGCTTAACTGTTTTTTAAAGTGCGCGTTATACACCTTCAGCAGGTAATTTATTTCGCTCTCTTCAATCTTCACTGCTTTCGGATCGCCTTTGTATTCCACATCGGTGGTGCCGATGATGGAAAACTCATCCATCCACGGGATCACGAACACAATACGTTTATCTTCGTTTTGCAGAATGTACGCTTGTTTCTGGGTATGCACACGCGGCACCACAATATGGCTGCCTTTGATCAGGCGAATGCCATAAGGTGAAGGCAGATGCATTCCTTCGTCGAAGAACTGTTTCACCCACGGACCGGTGGCGTTAACCAGGCCGCGAGCCTGCCATGTATATTTTTTGCCGGTATCGATATCTTCCGCTTCCACAATCCACAAACCGTTTTCGCGGCGGGCAGACGTGGCACGAGTACGGGTAAGCACTTCGCCGCCTTTACGCACGACCATCTGGGCGTTGGCTAATACCAGACGGGCGTCGTCGACCCAACAGTCGGAATATTCGAATCCGCGCGTAATTTCCGGTTTTAATACTGAATTTGCGCCAAAACGCAAACCGGTTGATCCCGGCAGGCTGGTTCGTTTACCCAAATGATCGTACATAAACAGACCAATGCGAATCATCCACGCGGGACGCAGATGCGGGCGATGCGGCAGGCGAAAACGCATTGGGAAAGCGATATGCGGGGCCATTTTCAGCAACACTTCACGTTCTGCCAGCGCCTCGCTGACCAGACGGAATTCATAGTGTTCAAGGTAACGCAGGCCACCGTGAATGAGTTTTGAACTGGCGGAAGATGTCGCACAAGCGAGATCCTGCGCTTCCAGCATTAGCACGGATAAACCGCGTCCAGCGGCGTCTGCCGCGATACCAGCACCATTGATGCCGCCACCTATCACAATCAGATCTTTGGTTTCCATGCTGCCCTCATTCACTTTCGTTAAAGCTCATAAATGTTCGTTATCGAACATAATAGCAAACAAACGCGCTTTGAGTAACATTGAAAAAACATTTTAGAGTGATATGCATAACATTATGGCGTTTATCTGCCGCTCCGACGTAAACTGTGCGATAAATTTGCCCACTTGTTTGTAAAGAAAGAGAGACGCATGGAGCAGTTCGAATGTATTAACGTTGCCGACGCGCACCAGAAGTTGCAGGAAAAAGAGGCGGTGCTGGTCGATATTCGCGATCCACAAAGTTTCGCAATGGGGCATGCGGCGCAGGCTTTCCATCTAACCAATGACACGCTGGGTGCGTTCATGCGCGAAAATGACTTCGATACCCCGGTAATGGTGATGTGTTACCACGGTAATAGCAGCAAAGGCGCGGCGCAGTATCTGCTGCAACAGGGTTATGATGTGGTTTACAGTATCGATGGTGGCTTTGAAGCCTGGCAGCGTCAGTTTCCCGCAGAGGTGGCTTACGGCGCGTAACGCTTTATACTGTCCCCTTTTGTGTGGAATAAGCGACAGCAACGATGTTGATGATTACCTCTTTTGCTAACCCCCGCGTGGCGCAGGCATTTGTTGATTACATGGCGACACAGGGCGTTATCCTCACGATTCAACAACATAACCAAAGCGATGTCTGGTTGGCGGATGAATCCCAGGCCGAACGCGTGCGGGCAGAGCTGGCGCGTTTTCTCGAAAACCCGGCAGATCCGCGTTATCTCGCCGCCAGTTGGCAGTCAGGTCATACCGGTAGTGGCCTGCACTATCGCCGTTTTCCTTTCTTTGCCACTTTGCGTGAACGTGCAGGCCCGGTCACCTGGGTAGTGATGATTGCCTGCGTGCTGGTGTTTATCGCCATGCAAATTCTTGGCGATCAGGAAGTGATGTTATGGCTGGCCTGGCCATTCGATCCGACGCTGAAATTTGAGTTCTGGCGCTACTTCACGCATGCGTTAATGCACTTCTCGCTGATGCATATCCTCTTTAACCTGCTCTGGTGGTGGTATCTCGGTGGCGCAGTGGAAAAACGCCTCGGTAGCGGTAAGCTGATAGTCATTACTCTCATCAGCGCCCTGCTAAGCGGCTATGTGCAGCAAAAGTTCAGTGGGCCGTGGTTTGGCGGGCTTTCCGGCGTGGTTTATGCACTGATGGGCTACGTCTGGCTACGCGGCGAGCGCGATCCGCAAAGCGGTATTTACCTGCAACGTGGGTTAATCATCTTTGCGCTGATCTGGATTGTTGCCGGATGGTTTGATTTGTTTGGGATGTCGATGGCGAATGGAGCACACATCGCCGGGTTAGCCGTGGGTTTAGCGATGGCTTTTGTTGATTCGCTCAATGCGCGAAAACGAAAATAATTCCAGGGATTTATAAATGAAACAAACACAACGACACAACGGTATTATCGAACTGGTTAAGCAGCAGGGCTATGTCAGCACCGAAGAGCTGGTAGAGCATTTTTCCGTCAGCCCGCAGACTATTCGCCGTGACCTCAATGAACTGGCGGAACAGAACCTGATCCTGCGCCATCATGGCGGCGCGGCGCTGCCTTCCAGTTCGGTTAACACGCCATGGCATGATCGCAAAGCTACCCAGACCGAAGAAAAAGAGCGTATCGCCCGTAAAGTGGCCGAGCAGATCCCCAACGGTTCGACGCTGTTTATTGATATCGGCACCACGCCGGAAGCGGTGGCGCACGCGCTGCTCAATCACAGCAATTTGCGCATTGTCACCAACAATCTCAATGTCGCTAATACGCTGATGGTGAAAGAAGATTTCCGCATTATTCTCGCCGGTGGTGAATTGCGTAGCCGCGATGGCGGGATCATTGGCGAAGCGACGCTGGATTTTATCTCTCAGTTCCGCCTCGATTTCGGCATTCTTGGGATCAGCGGCATTGACAGCGACGGCTCGTTACTGGAGTTCGATTACCATGAAGTTCGCACCAAACGCGCCATTATTGAGAACTCGCGCCACGTTATGCTGGTTGTCGATCACTCAAAATTTGGCCGTAATGCGATGGTAAACATGGGCAGCATCAGCATGGTCGATGCCGTTTACACCGACACCATGCCGCCTGCGGGGGTGATGCAGGTGCTGACGGACCATCATATTCAACTGGAACTGTGCTGAGTCAGTACCGATTCCCACGTCAGACCAAAACGCGCCAGGTATTTGCGTAGCCGATCCGCGTCATTAACGCTGGCTCTGCCCTGGCGCGAAACGTCAAAAAGTTCACGTCCGGCGGCGGAAAGCGATTTTGCCTGGCGACAAATGGCAATCACGTTTTCCAGTTGCATTCGGTCGAAGAGATCGATGTTCTCCACCTCTGCGCCCAGCAACGTCGTAAGTGCCGAAGGGCGACTCTCCTGCCAGTTATAGCGCAGACGGCGAATCTCATCTTCCACAGCTTCCAGAGTGATGCGTCCGCTATTGGCAAACGTCGCCATACGCGTAACACTGGCAGAAAGTTCGCGAAAATTACCGCGCCATGTTGCCTGGGGGGATGTCGCAAAAGCCAGCCATGCGCGCCGCGCTTCGGTGTTAAAACGCACGCTATCGCCGGTGAGTGAGGCGTGGCGCTCCACTTCATAATCCAGGTTAGGCTCAATATCCTCCTGACGCTGGCGTAGTCCTGGCAGAGTGAAGGTCCAGAGATTTATCCGCGCATACAGGTCTTCACGAAATCTCCCTTCAGCGACCAACTGGCGCAAATCGCGCACCGTTCCGGCGATAAGCTGAAAATCGCTACTCACCTGGCGATCGCTGCCAAACGGATAAAAAGTTTTCTCTTCAATGGCTTTCAGCAACATGGCTTGTTCATCTGCGCCCAGTTCGCCAATTTCATCAAGAAACAACATGCCGCCGTTGGCGCTACGTAATAACCCTTCCCGCGCGTCTCTCGCGCCGGTGAACGCACCTTTCACATGACCAAACAGCGCCGACATGGCGGTATCACCGCGCAGCGTGGCGCAGTTCACTTCAACAAACGCGCCGCTAAACTGATGCCGTGCCTGTTTTAATTCGAAGATGCGTCGTGCCAGAAACGACTTGCCCGCGCCGGTCGGGCCATTAAGCAGGATTGGCGCGCGGGATTTAATCGCTACTTTTTCGATCTGTTCAATCATGCGGTTGAAGTGTGGGTTACGCGTGGCGATGCCTGACTTAAGAAAATCGAGCGTTTGCTGGCGTTCTTCGGCAAAGCGGCTGGCGATAGCGTTATAACGGCTTAAATCGAGATCGATAATCGTCACTGCGCCTGCGCTATCCGGCTGTTCTTTCTTGCGCGGCGGGGAAGTTTGCGCCAGTCGGGCGGGCAGGTAACGCGCTTCTGCCAGCAAAAACCAGCAAATTTGCGCTACGTGGGTGCCAGTGGTGATGTGAATTAAATAGTCTTCTTTATCAGGTTGAAAAGCGTAACCACGGGCGAAATCATGCAGGCAGGCGTAGACCTCTTCGAAATCCCACGGATTATGGAGTTCCACTTCTACACCTACAACCTGCGTTTCTGGTGAAATGCTGGCGATATCGCGTTTAAGCGTTTCAAACAGCGAGCGTGAGCGGGCGTCGTGTAATAATTCCAGTCGATCAATCACCAATGATTCTTGCTGGCATAAACAGAGTGTCGGCCGCCATTTCGACCAGCGTTGGCTACCGCGCCCGGCATAATCCAGTACGGTTCCGACAAAACCAAAAGCCACTGTTTTACGCATCTTAGATATCCTTATAAAAGACGATATTTCATTATCGGTTAAGTGGCTTTATAGAAAATCTCCGTATACGGACTTTGTACTTTTAATTAAATAAAAACAATTAATTATAGATTTAATCTGCTGATTTAATTTTCTGGCACGACGGTTGCAATTATCAGGACAGCAAACAACGAAACGAGAAAAAGAAAATGAATTACGAATTACTGACCACTGAAAATGCCCCGGTAAAAATGTGGACCAAAGGCGTGCCGGTAGAAGACGATGCGCGCCAGCAACTGATAAATACGGCGAAGATGCCGTTTATTTTCAAGCATATTGCGGTGATGCCCGATGTGCACCTGGGGAAAGGTTCCACCATTGGTAGCGTGATCCCGACCAAAGGGGCGATTATTCCGGCGGCGGTGGGCGTGGATATCGGCTGTGGAATGAACGCACTGCGTACCGCGTTAACGGCGGCAGACTTGCCTGAAAACCTGGCGGAGCTGCGTCAGGCAATTGAAACTGCCGTGCCACACGGGCGTACTACCGGGCGTTGTAAACGTGATAAAGGCGCATGGGAAAATCCGCCTGTCAACGTCGATGCTAAATGGGCCGAGTTGGAAGCCGGTTATCAGTGGTTAACGCAAAAATACTCGCGTTTCTTGAATACCAATAACTATAAACACCTAGGAACGCTGGGAACGGGTAACCACTTTATTGAAATCTGCCTTGATGAGGCGGATCGGGTGTGGATTATGCTGCACTCCGGTTCACGCGGAATTGGTAACGCCATCGGAACTTACTTTATCGACCTGGCGCAAAAAGAGATGCAGGAACAGCTTGAAACGTTGCCGTCACGTGATCTCGCGTACTTCCTTGAAGGAACGGAATATTTTGACGATTACCTGAAAGCAGTGGCCTGGGCGCAGCTTTTTGCCAGCCTCAACCGTGATGCGATGATGGAAAACGTGGTATCGGCGTTGCAGAGCATTACGCATAAAACGGTGAGACAGCCGCAAACGCTGGCAATGGAAGAGATCAACTGCCACCACAACTATGTGCAAAAAGAGCTGCACTTTGGCGAAGAGATCTATGTGACGCGGAAAGGCGCGGTGTCTGCGCGTGCCGGGCAGTACGGAATTATTCCTGGGTCGATGGGGGCGAAAAGCTTTATCGTGCGTGGGCTGGGAAATGAAGAGTCTTTCTGCTCATGCAGCCACGGTGCAGGTCGCGTGATGAGCCGTACCAAAGCGAAAAAACTGTTTAGTGTGGAAGATCAGATCCGTGCTACAGCGCATGTGGAATGCCGTAAAGATGCCGAGGTGATCGACGAAATCCCAATGGCGTATAAGGACATTGATGCAGTAATGGCAGCACAAAGCGATCTGGTGGAAGTCGTCTACACCCTGCGTCAGGTGGTGTGCGTAAAAGGATAAATGATGAAAAGGATGATTGCGCTGGATGGTGCACAGGGCGAAGGCGGCGGGCAGATCCTGCGCTCGGCGTTAAGTCTGTCGATGATAACCGGTAAGCCGTTTACCATCACAGGCATTCGTGCCGGACGGGCGAAACCGGGGCTGTTGCGCCAGCATCTGACCGCGGTAAAGGCGGCGACGGAAATTTGCGGAGCTATAGTAGACGGCGCGGAACTGGGTTCGCAGCGCCTGGTCTTCCGGCCCGGTAATGTGCGTGGCGGCGATTATCGCTTTGCTATCGGTAGTGCCGGAAGCTGCATGTTGGTGCTGCAAACGGTGTTGCCTGCGCTGTGGTTTGCCGATGGACCTTCTCGCGTAGAAGTCAGCGGTGGCACCGAAAACCCGTCGGCGCCGCCCGCGGGTTTTATCTGCCGCGTGCTGGAACCTCTGCTGGCACAAATGGGGATTCATCAGCAAACCACGCTGTTACGCCACGGTTTTTACCCTGCCGGAGGCGGTGTGGTGGTAGCGGAAGTCACGCCCGTGGCATCACTAAACGCGTTACAACTGGGCGAGCGGGGCACCGTTATGCGATTACGCGGCGAAGTATTATTAGCTGGTGTGCCGCGGCATGTCGGAGAACGTGAACTCGTTGCGCTGGCAGCCAGTTTTTCGCTGTATGAGCAGAATATCCATCTCTTGCCGCGTGAGCAGGGACCGGGAAATACCGTCTCGCTAGAAGTGGAAAGCGAAAATATTACCGAACGCTTTTTTGCCGTCGGTGAAAAGCGCGTCAGTGCCGAAGTGGTAGCAGCGCAGTTGGTTAAAGAAGTGAAACGTTACCTGGCAAGTCCGGCGGCAGTAGGTGAATATCTCGCAGATCAACTGGTGTTGCCCATGGCGTTGGCGGGTGCGGGGGCGTTTACGGTCGCGCATCCCTCATGCCATCTGCTGACCAATATCGCGGTGGTGGAACGGTTCTTACCTGTGCGGTTTACTCTGACTGAAACAGACGATGTAACGCGAGTTAGCGTTGAATAATGCAGGGATGTAAGTCGGAGCAGGAATGTTATCTGACCAAACTTACACCCCATATCCCATCATCTTCAGCAGTTTCTGTGCGTGCTGTACCGCAGCCTGACGGTGGGCAACGCCGAGTTTCTGATACAGATTGCGGATATGCGTTTTGATGGTGGTCGCTGCCACTTCCAGTTCGCCCGCAATTTGTTCATTGCTGTAACCGGAGTAAATCAGCCCCAGCACCTGCCATTCGCGTTGGGTCAGCGGGCTGGTACGGATAAGTTCCGGCACTTCCGGGTGATTTAGCAGACGTTCGACAAAGGTCTCGTCAAAGTGAGCGAACTTATGCCGGTGATGTTGGTTTATTTCCCGCAAAATACGCTGCGCGCGGTGCTGTTCCAGTTCCGGCAGCGTATTGAGTTGAATCAGTTGGCGTAACTGCTGCGCCATGGCTTCGCCTTCGATGACAAAGTGACTGATAAATCCTGTGCGATTCGCCAGTTTTAATGCGTCCAGCAATACGCGCTGGGCGTCACTTTTCCGCCCTGCCTGCCAGTACAACTGATTGAGTAAAAGCAGGTTGCGGTTCAGGTCGCTCATCAACCGCAGACTGCGGGCGTTTTCGTTGAGTTCCTCGAGGACAATTTCCGCAGGTTCAAACTCGCCCAGCAAGATTTGTGCACGGGCAATGTTGCGCCATTGACCTTGCAGGAAGTGGTTATTGGCAAACTCCGGCTTCGCAGTATGGCGCAACCAGTTTGCTGCGGCGGCTTTATCGCCGGTCATCTGCCAGTAAATAACGCGAACTTTGTTGGCGTTAGAGATCCAGTCGCTGTGATATTTGCCATTCCCCAGCAGGTTTTCCAGGCGGTTAAGTTGGCTACGGGCGTTATCCAGATCGCCACGAGCCAGCGAACATTGAATTAACATTGCCAGACACTGGAGCTGTTGCTGTGGCTGATAAGACGATAAGACTTCAATTCCACTACGCGCCGAGGCTTCGGCTTCATCCAGCCGTGCCCATGCCCATAACAGTTGCGCGCGGATACGTACTAAAAATTCATGCATCGGCAACTGTTCCAGATGCTGTTCGTTAATCAACTGGAACGCTTTTTCCTGCGTTTCCCACGCAGTTTGCAGGAATCCTTGAGCAAACAGAATTTCGCTTTGCTGAATCAGACTCCACAAGGCGTAGTGCCAGACATCGTGCTGACGCGCCATCTGCTCAGTTTGTTGCATTAATGCCAGCGAGCGGGTCAGCTCACCTTTACAGTGCAACACTTCGCCAAGCACAGAGGTCGCAACAATGCGGCTATAGAACCAACCCGGAGGCAGATCTTCCAGAGCCAGTTTTGCCAGTCGTTCGGCTTCTTCCGGATTACCGTCGTTAATGGCCACCTGGGCGCGCAGGGCGTTGAACTCTGCATGCATGGTGCCTTCTCTGATGTCCTGGAGCTCGTGTTCGGCTCGCGCCAGCAGGGTGTTCACTTCGCCGTAGCGATGTTGGCTTTGCATCAACCAGGCCTGCAATAACACCAACTGTGGATTTTCCAGCAGACTGTCCCACGGCAGGGCTTTGAGTGACTCTTCCAGCAGCGACAGTTCACTATGGTTGAACAGGCTCCAGGCGTGATTAAGCAAAATATCGCGCAACATCAAAGCATCGCCTGCCGCCAGCGCATGATGAATAGCTTCGCTGGGAAAGCCTTGTGCCATCCAGCTTTCTGCGGCGGCACGGTGGATTTCTGGCAGCTCCGCCGCCAGCTCCCACTGGCAGCGTTGGCGCAGGAAGTTACCAAACAGCGGGTGATAGCAGAACCATTCGCCAGTATCATCCATCCGTTGCAAAAACAGCCCCTGGCGCTCAATCTCTTCAAGACGCATTTGCCCGTTTTCTTCGCCGGTCACGCGGGTGATTAGCGCATCATTCATTGAGCGCAAAATGGCGCTTTTTAGCAGGAAATGGCGTGTCGCCAGATCAACGTTATCTAGCACTTCATCGACCAGATAATCAGAAAGATGGCTGGCATTGATGCCCGCCAGACGGCGCGCTGATTTATGGGCCGAGTGGGTATTTTGCCGCGCAGAGAGCGCGATTAGCTGCAACGCCGTCGCCCAACCGGACACATCATCGCAAATCCGACCGCTTTCGGTCGCTTCAATCGGTGATGACAGACGACAATCAAAAAACTGCTTGGCTTCCTGATGGGTAAACGCCAGTTGCTGGCTGCCAATTTCTAATAGTTGTTCACGTACGCGCAGATTGGCAATGCCCAATTGCGGAAGATTGCGTGACAGCACCACCAGGGTGAGATTTTCTGGTTGATGGCGAATGAAGAAGCGCATGGATTCGTGGATAACCGGATTGGTGATCAGATGGTAATCGTCAATCACCAGGAAAAGTGGGCTATGCCATTCCGCCAGCTCAATGAAAAGCTGGGCAAACAGTGACGTCAGGCTGGCATACTGCCGTTTTTGCGTCATTGTTTCACTGATGACGCAGTGCCCGCTGGTTGCCTGTTGCACAGCGGCAATCAGATAGCTGGCGAAACGTTCTTGCTGGTTATCGCCGTCATCAAGCGAGTACCAGCCCAAATCGTTTTTTCCTGCCGCCCATTGGGATATGAGTGTTGTCTTTCCGTAACCAGCAGGACTTGTGATCAGCACCAGCCTGAAGTTGTTCGCGCCGGAAAGTTTAGCCAGCAGGCGCTCACGAACCACAGTATGGTCGAGTCGAACCGGACGACTTAATTTTGACGGAATCAGCATAGTTAATCACTTCACTGTGGAAATTGAGGAAATATTATTTTTTTTGCGCTTCGTAATTAATAGTTATAAGTTCGGCCAGAAACCTGTGCAATGCAAGCGATGACAATTTTTTATGTGTCTGAATTTGCACTCTGTCACAATTCCAAACGTTTATTAATGCCTCATCTTAAAACAACGCAAATGCAGTGTGGATATTGGATCTTAGGGTGTTTTCCCTTAATCCAAAAGGTTCATTAAAGCAATGAAACCTCCTTAATTCCTGATGAAAGGTCTCTCTGGAAAGATGATCTTAATAAATCTATTAAGAATGAGATGCCCTTTGATGGATATTTCATTGTTGAAACTATTTCGCCGCTTTACTTAATTTATAGAGTTACTTTCCGCTTTTTGATAATACGCAACGGCCATTTCTGACTGTTAATAACAGGTTTTCTGCGCTCTCTGGCACTGAGCTGATACTTTTGCAGTTGATTGCACTACCTTTAAGTGGGCGCGCTCACATTTTCTTGCTCATCCCCGTCACTCCTCCCCGCCTAATCCCCCGTAGGATGAGGAAGGTCAACATGGAGCCTGGCAAACTAACGATAACGTTGTGTTTAATATCTAAGAAAACTGGAACTCCTATGTCACAACCCATTTTTAATGAAAAGCAATTTCAGGAAGCCCTGTCACGCCAGTGGCAGCGTTATGGTTTAACTTCAGCGGCTGAGATGACCCCTCACCAATGGTGGCTGGCTGTGAGTGAAGCGTTGGCGGAAATGCTGCGGGCCCAGCCTTTTGCCAAACCGGCGGCGAATCAGCGTCATGTTAACTACATCTCAATGGAGTTTTTGATTGGTCGTCTGACAGGCAACAATCTGTTAAACCTCGGCTGGTATCAGGCTGTTCAGGATTCATTGAAGTCTTATGACATCAACCTGACAGACCTGCTGGAAGAAGAGATCGACCCGGCGTTGGGGAACGGTGGCCTGGGGCGTCTGGCTGCGTGTTTCCTCGACTCAATGGCAACCGTTGGGCAGTCAGCTACTGGCTATGGTCTTAACTACCAGTATGGTCTGTTCCGTCAGTCCTTTGTCGGTGGCAAACAGTCTGAAGCGCCAGACGACTGGCATCGTGGCAACTATCCGTGGTTTAGCCATAACGAAGCGCTGGATGTGCAGGTGGGCATTGGCGGCAAAGTGACGAAAGATGGACGCTGGGAACCGGAATTTACCATTACCGGGCAAGCGTGGGATCTTCCGGTGTTGGGCTACCGTAACGGCGTAGCACAGCCGCTACGTTTGTGGCAGGCGACTCATGCTCATCCGTTCAATCTTACCAAATTTAATGACGGTGATTTCCTGCGTGCTGAACAACAGGGCATCAACGCGGAAAAACTGACTAAAGTTCTCTATCCAAACGACAACCATACCGCCGGTAAAAAATTGCGCCTGATGCAGCAATACTTCCAGTGCGCCTGTTCGATTGCTGACATTCTTCGTCGCCATCATCTGGCGGGGCGTAAACTGCACGAGCTGGCGGATTACGAAGTCATTCAACTTAACGACACACACCCGACTATTGCCATTCCTGAACTGCTGCGTGTGCTGATAGATGAGCACCAAATGAGCTGGGATGACGCCTGGGCAATCACCAGTAAAACCTTCGCTTATACCAACCATACCCTGATGCCAGAAGCACTGGAGTGCTGGGATGAGAAGCTGATTAAAGCGCTGTTGCCACGCCATATGCAGGTAATCAACGAAATCAATAACCGCTTTAAGAAGCTGGTGGAACAAACCTGGCCGGGCGACAAGGCGGTATGGGCGAAACTGGCGGTGGTACATGACAAACAAGTTCGTATGGCCAATATGTGTGTGGTTAGCGGCTTTGCGGTGAATGGCGTGGCGGCGCTGCACTCGGATCTGGTGGTGAAAGATTTGTTCCCGGAATACCACCAGTTGTGGCCGAACAAATTCCATAACGTCACTAATGGTATTACTCCGCGTCGCTGGATCAAACAGTGCAACCCGGCACTGGCGGCGCTGCTGGATAAATCGCTGAAAAAAGAGTGGGCTAACGATCTCGATCAGTTGATTAATCTGGAAAAATTCGCTGATGACGCGAAATTCCGCCAGCAATATCGCGAAATCAAACAGGCGAATAAAGTTCGTCTGGCAGAGTTTGTAAAAGCGCGTACTGGTATTGAAATCAACCCGCAGGCAATTTTCGACGTCCAAATTAAACGTCTGCACGAGTACAAACGGCAACACCTGAATCTGCTGCATATTCTGGCGTTGTACAAAGAGATTCGCGAAAACCCGCAAGCTGACCGCGTACCGCGCGTGTTCCTGTTCGGGGCGAAAGCCGCGCCGGGCTACTATCTGGCGAAGAACATTATTTTTGCGATCAATAAAGTGGCTGAAGTGATCAACAACGATCCAAAAGTGGGTGACAAGCTGAAAGTGGTGTTCCTGCCGGATTACTGTGTCTCGGCGGCGGAAATGCTGATCCCGGCGGCGGATATCTCTGAGCAGATCTCGACTGCTGGGAAAGAGGCTTCTGGCACGGGCAATATGAAACTGGCTCTTAATGGTGCGCTCACTGTCGGTACGCTGGATGGCGCAAATGTCGAAATTGCTGAAAAAGTCGGTGAAGAAAATATCTTTATCTTCGGTCATACCGTGGAGCAGGTTAAGGCATTGAAAGCGAAGGGCTACGATCCGCTCAAATGGCGTAAGAAAGACAAGCAGCTCGATGCAGTATTGAAAGAGCTGGAAAGCGGTAAATACAGCGACGGCGATAAACATGCGTTTGACCAGATGCTGCACAGTATCGGTAAGCAGGGCGGCGATCCATATCTGGTGATGGCGGATTTCGCAGCCTATGTAGAGGCACAAAAGCAGGTGGATGTGCTGTACCGCGACCAGGAAGCCTGGACACGCGCGGCGATCCTCAATACCGCCCGCTGCGGTATGTTTAGCTCGGATCGCTCTATTCGCGATTATCAGGCTCGTATCTGGCAGGCAAAACGCTAAGGAAGCTCGATGGAAAGCAAACGTCTGGATAATGCCGCGCTGGCGGCGGGGATCAGCCCCAATTACATCAATGCCCACGGTAAACCGCAGTCGATTGGCGCCGAAACCAAACGGCGTTTGCTTGACGCGATGCATCGGAGTACCGCCACGAAAGTGGCGGTAACGCCAGTACCCAACGTCATGGTGTATACCTTCGGTAAAAAAATGCCAATGGCGGTGGAGGGCAGCGGCGAATTTAGCTGGCTGCTGACTACCGAAGAAGGAACACAGTACAAAGGCCACGTGAGTGGTGGCAAAGCCTTCAATCTTCCGGCGAAGCTGCCGGAAGGTTATCACACGCTGACGCTTACCCAGGACGAACAGCGCGCCCATTGTCGGGTGATTGTCGCACCGAAACGCTGCTACGAACCGCAGGCATTGTTGAATAAACAAAAACTGTGGGGCGCTTGCGTTCAGCTTTATACCCTGCGATCGGAAAAAAACTGGGGCATCGGTGATTTTGGCGATCTCAAAGCCATGTTGGTGGATGTGGCGAAACGCGGCGGGTCGTTCATTGGCCTGAACCCGATTCATGCGCTCTATCCGGCAAACCCGGAAAGTGCCAGCCCGTATAGCCCGTCTTCTCGCCGCTGGCTGAACGTGATTTATATTGATGTTAACGCCGTTGAAGATTTCCATCTTAGCGAGGAGGCGCAGGCCTGGTGGCACATGCCGACTACGCAACAGGCGCTGCAACAGGCGCGGGATACTGACTGGGTCGATTACTCTACCGTCACCGCACTGAAAATGACCGCACTGCGGATGGCGTGGAAAGTATTCGCACAACGTGATGATGGACAAATGGTAGCGTTTCGCCAGTTTGTTGCTGAACAGGGCGACAGCCTGTTCTGGCAGGCGGCGTTTGATGCGCTACATGCACAACAAGTAAAAGAAGACGAAATGCGCTGGGGCTGGCCAGCATGGCCCGAGATGTATCAGAACGTAGACTCGCCAGAAGTGCGTCAGTTCTGTGAAGAACATCGTGATGACGTCGATTTTTATCTCTGGCTGCAGTGGCTGGCCTACAGCCAGTTTGCCGCCTGCTGGGAGATAAGCCAGGGCTATGAAATGCCGATTGGCTTGTATCGTGACCTGGCGGTTGGCGTAGCGGAAGGTGGGGCAGAAACCTGGTGTGACCGTGAGTTGTATTGCCTGAAAGCATCGGTTGGCGCACCGCCAGATATCCTTGGCCCGTTAGGGCAAAACTGGGGTTTGCCGCCGATGGACCCGCATATCATCACCGCGCGCGCCTATGAACCGTTTATCGAACTGCTGCGCGCGAACATGCAAAATTGCGGCGCATTGCGAATTGACCATGTGATGTCGATGCTGCGTTTGTGGTGGATACCGTATGGCGAAACGGCGGATCAGGGAGCGTATGTTCACTATCCGGTGGATGATCTGCTCGCTATTCTGGCGCTGGAAAGCAAACGCCATCGCTGCATGGTGATTGGCGAAGATCTCGGCACTGTACCGGTAGAGATTGTCGGTAAGCTGCGCAGTAGCGGGGTTTACTCCTACAAAGTGCTCTATTTCGAAAGTGACCATGAGAAGACGTTCCGCGCACCGAAAGCGTATCCGGAACAGTCGATGGCAGTAGCAGCAACGCACGACCTGCCAACGCTGCGTGGTTACTGGGAGAGCGGGGATTTAACGCTGGGCAAAACGCTGGGGCTGTACCCGGATGAAGTAGTGCTGCGCGGTTTGTATCAGGATCGCGAGCTGGCGAAGCAAGGGCTACTGGATGCGCTGCATAAATATGGTTGTCTGCCAAAACGTGCCGGACATAAGGCATCGCTGATGTCGATGACGCCGATGCTTAATCGTGGTTTGCAGCGGTACATTGCCGACAGTAACAGCGCTCTGTTAGGGCTACAGCCGGAAGACTGGCTGGATATGGCGGAACCGGTGAATATTCCTGGCACCAGTTACCAGTACAAAAACTGGCGGCGCAAGCTGTCTACAACCCTTGAGACGATGTTTTCCGATGATGGCGTGAACAAGTTACTGAAGGATTTGGACAGACGGCGCAGGGCGGCAGGGAAGAAGACGTAGAGTGCGGTTAATGCCGGATGCGACGCTTGATGCGTCTTATCCGGCCTACTCATTAGAGCCGCCGGATAAGACATTCACGCCATATCCGGCAGTCAGTGTTATCAAATCACCATATTCAGCAGCAGGCAGCCTACCAGACCGCACACCGAGATAATGGTTTCCAGCATCGACCAGGACTTGATGGTCTCACCGATAGTCAGGTTAAAGTACTCTTTGAACAGCCAGAAGCCCGGATCGTTCACGTGAGAGAAAATCACACTACCGGAACCAACCGCGATAACCATCAACTCTGGGCTGACGCCAGTTGTTGCAATCAGCGGCGCAGCGATACCGCCCGCAGTAATTGCCGCAACGGTTGCGGAACCCAGCGCGATACGCAGTACGGCGGCAATAGACCAGGCCATCAGCAGCGGGGAAATATTGGTTTCGTGCATCATGGAGGCGATATATTTGTCCACGCCACTGTCTACCAACACCTGCTTGAACGCACCGCCACCACCGATGATTAGCAGCATCATGGCGATGATTTTGATCGAAGAAACCAGCGTGTCGTTAATTTGATCCATTGAGCGACCACGGTTCAGACCAAAGGTGAACATCGCGATTAGTACGGCAATCAGCGTTGCCATTACCGGGTCACCTAAGAACTCTGCTACCGGCAGGAAAGCGTGACCTTTCGGCAGGATCATTTCAGCGATGGCACGCATTGCCATCAGTACAACCGGAACCAGAGAAGTCCAGACGCTGACGCCAAAGCTCGGCATCTCTTCTTCACTAAAGGTTTTCGCGCTGTACAGGCCTTCCGGGATCGGCTTATCAATGCCTTTCAGCACGCGAGCGTAAACCGGACCCGCGAGAATAACGGTCGGGATTGCCAGAATAGTACCGTACAGCAGGGTTTTACCCATATCGGCATTGAAAATGGTTGCAATCGCAGTCGGGCCAGGATGCGGTGGCAGGAAGCCGTGGGTTACGGAAAGCGCAGCGGCCATCGGTACACCAACATACAGCAGCGGGATATTTGTAGCAGCGGCGATGGTAAACACCAGCGGCAGCATCAGTACGAAGCCCACTTCATAGAACAGGGCAAAACCGACGGTAAAACCGGTCAGTACCACTGCCCACTGAATGTGCTTTTTACCAAATTTGGCGATCAGCGTGGTGGCGATACGTTGTGCGCCGCCGCAGTCTGCCAGCATTTTGCCCAGCATTGCGCCAAAACCCATGATCAGGGCAAGGCTACCGAGCGTTCCGCCGACACCGGCTTTGATAGAGCCAATAACTTTATCCAGCGGCATCCCTTGCATTAATCCAACAGCAAGCGCCACCAGGACGAGAGCGATGAAGCCGTTCATTTTGAAGCGGATCATCAGGAGTAATAACAAGATTACACCGATAGCAACAATGACTAATGGCATGATTTACCTGGCCTTTAATTTGTTATGGGTAACGTCAGGTTTCTGACGACAAATCCTGGTTGTCCCAACTGGGAACAGAGATATAACGGCACCACGGCTGATGACTCCTAAAACGAATTAGTGTCGTCAAATGGTATGAGTGTGTTTGGTGTCCATGAGAATGATACGGGTAACATTATGCGCTTGAGAATCACCAGAGCGGGGTAAATTTAAATTATGAGAGGTTGGTCATATTATCATGGGGAAATGAAGGGATTAGATTTACTGAGGTAATGCCGTGCCAACGTCTGGCACATGTTCAACGTAGCCCGATAAGACGCTTTAGCGTCGCATCGGGCAATCTACAAAAGAGGGGGATAACTTAGTAGTAAGAGTGTTCGCCGCGCTGGTGTTCGGTGAGGTCACGTACACCTTTCAGTTCCGGGAATTCGTTCAGCAACTGCTTTTCGATCCCTTCTTTCAGCGTCACGTCGACCATGGAACAACCGTTACAGCCGCCGCCAAATTGCAGAATGGCATAACCGTCTTCGGTGATTTCCATCAGCGAGACACGACCACCGTGACCGGCAAGCTGCGGGTTAATCTGCGATTGCAGCATATACTCCACGCGCTCCATCAGCGGCGCATCGTCAGCCACTTTACGCATTTTGGCGTTCGGGGCTTTCAGCGTTAGCTGAGAACCCAGTTGGTCGGTAACAAAATCAATCTCTGCATCTTCCAGGTAAGGTGCGCTTAGTTCATCAACATACGCGGTCAGCAGGTCAAATTTCAGGGCAGTATCGGTGGCTTCTACGGCGTCTGGCGGACAATAAGATACGCCACATTCAGCGTTAGGCGTGCCAGGGTTAATCACAAATACGCGGATTTGTGTCCCTTCTTCCTGGTTTGCCAGCAGTTTGGCAAAGTGCGCTTGTGCAGCATCGGAAATACGGATCATAGTAATGGCCTAATAGTTGACTATTTTAGTTGGTTATAATACGCCCATCATCGAGGCTCTACAAGGTTCGACAAAGGCACCAGACCTGGACTGTCGCCGCACCATTGCGTAAAAGCAACTGCGCAATCTCTGCGACGGTACTTCCGGTGGTAACGACATCATCCACAATCACCATATGGCGACCTTGCACGGGCAATTCAAGGCGAAAGGCATTTTTCAGGTTGCGCTTGCGCAGCCGGGCACTGAGGAAATGCTGGGTCGCAGTGGCTCTTATACGCGTGACGGCGTCGCTATCCCATTGGCAGTGCAGCCAGCGCGATAAAGGCTGGCACAGCAAATCGCTTTGATTGAATCCCCGACGCCAGTGGCGGCGCTGCCATAACGGAACACTGACGATACGATCCGGCAGTTGTAATCCGGTAGTCCGATGGGCGTGTAAGACTTCTAATAGTAACAGACGTGACAGGCCGCTGGCGATTTCACTACGTCGCAAAAACTTAAGCTGGTGAATGAGCGGGCTTAATGGAGGTGCATAGTTGGCAACAGTGATCAGTCTTTGCTACGGTGGCGGTTTTTTCAGGCAGCGACCGCAGGGAAGATGTGAGTGTGAAGCCGGTAATCCACACTGCGGGCATAACGTTTTATGTGTACGTGCGGCGCGGGAGCAGACAGAACAGATTCCCCAATGACCTAACGCCAGCGGCATTCGGCATAGCCAGCATAATCCCGGTACTGTTAGCATATATTCATCCTTGTGAGTCAAAAGAGAACAATAGCGGATGAATAACATCTGGTGGCAGACCAAAGGTCAGGGGAATGTTCATCTTGTGCTGTTGCACGGATGGGGACTGAATGCCGAAGTGTGGCGTTGCATCGATGAGGAACTCAGCTCGCATTTTACGCTGCATCTTGTTGATCTGCCTGGCTTCGGGCGCAGCCAGGGATATGGCGCGATGTCGCTTTCTGACATGGCGGAATGCGTGCTGCAACGGGCACCGAATAAAGCCATCTGGTTGGGCTGGAGTCTGGGGGGGCTGGTGGCAAGTCAGATTGCGTTAACCCATCCCGAGCGTGTTCAGGCGCTGGTTACCGTAGCTTCGTCACCGTGTTTCAGTGCTCGTGACGAGTGGCCGGGGATAAAACCGGACGTGCTGGCGGGTTTTCAGCAGCAGCTAAGTGAAGATTTTCAGCGTACAGTGGAACGGTTCCTTGCACTACAAACGATGGGCACGGAAACGGCGCGTCAGGATGCGCGAGCGCTGAAGAAAACCGTTCTGGCGTTACCGATGCCGGAGGTTGACGTGCTTAATGGTGGGCTGGAAATTCTGAAAACGGTCGATCTCCGTCAGCCGTTGCAAAGCGTACAAATGCCGTTTTTGCGCTTATATGGCTATCTTGACGGTCTGGTGCCGCGCAAAGTAGTGCCAATGCTGGATGAACTATGGCCTCACAGCAAATCATATATCTTCGCCAAAGCGGCTCATGCGCCGTTTATTTCGCATCCGGATGAGTTTTGTCACCTGCTGGTGGCGTTGAAGCAGAGGGTGTAGGTGGTAAGTAAGGGCAAATTATTGTGAGTCGATTAAATTTACCAGTTTACCGAGTACCTTACTAATCAATGTTTCATCGGCAACGGTATGAAATTTAGCGCCACGGGCAATAAGATCGACAGCTTTTAGCTGGTGACAAAGCACAACGCCATGCAGGTTACCGGTTTGCGTATCATGGGGGAGGACGTTCACCGTCACCCCTGTGGAACGTGTTGCATTTGCCTCTGTTGAAATCGGACAGCACATAGCAACTTTTAAGACATTGTTGAGTTCTTTGTCTGTTACCACAATGCAATAATGTGGACCCCGAAGTTCATGCCCGGCAACCGGAGCAGGGTTAAAATACCAGATCTCACCACTATGTGGCGTCCGTGCCTTTACCATGCTTCATTACCTTTTTTCCCTTCTGCCCATCCTTCTGTCGACTGATTTAGCTCCGTAATTTCGCTTTCATCGATCTGGCTCAACAATTGCGCGACGGTAAGACGCCCACGCGGCTTGTGCTCTGTGGCGCGCAAATTAACGCTATCGCCTTTTTTCTCCACGGTAATCTCTGTGCCCGGTGACCAGCCAGGATCGGTGGCAAGATCTCGTGGGATAGTAACGATCATGGCTCCTCCTTGTTGCCGTAATCTTTCTGCAATAGTCATTAAACTCTCCTTTGTTTTATCAATGGATAATTTCTTTAAGCTCCTCCATCGTCAGGCTGGTAAATAAGATTATGTCTTCGTGGGGGATACCCGCTTTCAGCATCGTTTGGGCAATATCCAGGGCTTCCAGGCGTCGTCCTTGCTGTACACCTTGTTGTACCCCTTGACGATGTCCCTCCTGCCGCAATCTTTCCGCAATAGTCATTAAACTCTCCTTGTGTTTCGGTGAACGTTTGGCCACATCATCGATAAAATCGTTAAAACGTACCGCATCGCCTGTTTGTAGTATGTAATTAAACAGCCCTTTGATTTGTCTGTCATTAGCGTATCCACTACTTAATAAGCAGGCCATTTGCTCTACCAGTCCCATCAGGTCGCGTTGACGAATATGTTTTTGAATTAACTCCAGCAGCGCCATGCGTCGGTGTTGCATGATTTCATCATCAGGCATGACGGTGACATCAATCAGCGGAAATGCAGAGGCGTAAAGCTGCCTGGCCAGGTTGGGATCCAGCCAACACAGCGAATAGGGATAGGGGCTTTCAATACCATGGTAAAACAACAACGGCACCACCATCGGCAACGTTTTGTATCCGGCATCCAGGTGATTTTGCATTGCGGCAATGGCGTAACGCATCATGCGAAATGCGATCAGTTTGTTTGAGGTGCTTTGATGTTCAATCAGGCAATAGATGTATCCTGGTCCTTGCTCGGTTTTCACCGACCACAGCACGTCGGAGTAGCTTTCACGCAGATCGTCATCAATAAAACTGCTCGACTCCAGCTTGAGGGTTTTCATATCACAGAGCGCGTGAATGGGGGCCGGTAAATGGAACGCAAGAAAATCGCGCGCCGTGTCCGGTTGGCGTAAAAAGAGTTTGAACAGCGCATCGTGTGGGGTGGAACTCTGCTTTTTGCTCATGGCGTTCCTTCACCTGTTGTTTGAATGCCGCGACTCTACGCGCCACTCCACACCTGTGCATTAGCCAGTTTTCATCCCTGCGAGACTCTTTCAGAGGAATTTACGTCGTGCTGCAAGAGTTGCATTTTTATGGAAAGTGGCACGCAAAAAAGCCCGGTAGCAAACGCATACCGGGCTTTTCAAAACAGGTGGTGGAACAATGTTGTGGAACAATGTTAACGCAACGCCCACCACTCACGCAGACAGGCTTTTCCTTCCGGGCAGCTTTTGCAACTGCCGGAGAGGCAGCCGTCAGGTTCTTCCTGAATCCGCACGGCTTTGCCCATACTTTCCAGTTGTTGCAGCATTGCGTTAATCATCGGTTGTGGAGTGTTCAGCGTCTGGCTGATTTGGGCCGCTTCCATACGGCCCCGTAACGCCAGCAAATCACGCACCTGGATGAGCGAAGCCATTGCCGTATCCTTAGTGGCAATCGCCAGAGGTGCTGGCTGCGCAGCAACTGCTTACCGATTTGCGCGTTGCCAGCAGTTCGATATCAACCCGGCTACGCGCGCGACGCAGCAGGCCAATGACCACGATGTTAAACAGGATCACCGCCAGAATGCACACCAGACTGTAGGTTGGGTGCTGGCTGTAGCTGGCAACCTGATAGAACAAGGTGGCGAGCGAGTAAGCGATATTCAGCCCCCACAGGATGGAGAAGCCCATCCAGCCACGGCTTGATTCACGAGCGATGGCGCCCATTACCGAGATGCACGGTACATACAGCAGGACAAAAATCAGATAGCTGTAAGCTGCTGCCGCGCTACCGAATTTTTGATCCATCACGCCCATCGCCCCGGTGCCCATTTCACCGTCGCCTTTGCTGGCTTCAATTGGGTTCATCAGTACGCTAAGGCTAAAGGTGTCTTTCAGACTCTGCCAGGTTTCATCTACCGCGCTGAACAGCTCTTCACCAAGGTTGAATTCCGCCGGATTGAACTCTTCGTCCTGAATATTTTCTGCGGTGTAGAGGGTGTTGAGCGTACCCACCACCACTTCTTTCGCCATGGCACCCGTGAACAGGCCAACCGTTGCCTGCCAGTTATCTTCATGTACACCAATCGGCTTGAAGACCGGGGTGATCACACGGCTGACAGAAGCCAGCGCTGAGTCGTTGATGTTGTCGACGATTTTCCCGCTTAGCGAGAAGCTGTTGAAGGCACTCAGGAAAATACTGACGATGATAATCACTTTACCGGCGCGCAGAACGAAACCTTTCAGACGCTGCCAGGTCTGGATAATCAGGCTCTTAACGTGTGGTACGTGGTATACCGGCAACTCCATGACAAACGGCGTCGCTTCACCGCGCATGATGGTGTATTTGAGCATCAGGCCAGTCAGCACAGCCATCACGATACCCAGCATATACAGTGAGAACACAGCCAGCGCGCCGTTCTGCCCAAAGAACGCAGCCGCAAATACCGCGAAGATTGCCAGACGTGCGCCGCAGGACATAAATGGAGCCATCATGATGGTCATCAGGCGTTCACGCGGTGCATCAAGGGTTCGCGCGCCCATCACCGACGGCACGTTACAACCGAAGCCAACAATCAATGGCACAAAAGATTTACCCGGTAATCCCAACGCCTGCATCAGACGGTCCATCACAAACGCCGCACGCGCCATATATCCGGAGTCTTCCAGGAAGGAGAGGAACAGGTACATCATGCCAATTTGCGGCACCAGTGGCAGAACGGTGTTAATGCCACCACCCAGGCCCTGGGCGAGGAAGATAGTCAGCCAGTCCGGGAAGTGGAGTGTGTAACCAATCCACTGAATACCATGTACAAACAGCGCCACGGAACCGACGTCAAACAGCGGTTGTAGCGCCCCGCCGATATTGATAGCCAGCAGGAACATCAGGTACATCACAAAGAGGAAAATCGGCAGACCAAGGAATCGGTTAAGCACGATTTTATCTACGGCAGTGGTGAAACGGCTGGGTTCTGCCGTCAGGGTGTTGCTCACCACATCACAGATGGCGGCAATACACTGGTAACGCGCATCGGCAATGTGTAGCGCCGGATCGTCCATCTCATTACGCAGACGGGCGAGAGCAGCATCCAGATGCTGCGATGCTTCACCAGCGTAGGCGCGGCTGTAAATATCGCCTTCCAACATTTGCAGACCCAGCCAGCGGCGATGTTTCAGCGGGATGTCGGACGGCATCACTTTCGCCAGTGCGTCGGCTTCATTGATTAGCGGTTGGGCGTAATGCACCAGTTCTACATTCTCGTTGGCTTTGTAGCGGTCAATTGCCAGTTTCAGCGCTTCAATACCACGACCACGAGTGGAGACCAGTGGAACCACCGGGCAGCCAAGACGCGCCGCCAGGGCATCAATTTCAATGCGAATATTTTGCTTCTCGGCAATGTCGAGCATGTTCAGCGCCACGATGCACGGAATACCCAGCTCCAGTAGTTGCAGCGTCAGGTAAAGGTTACGTTCAAGGTTAGACGCATCCACCACGTTAATCAGCAGATCGGCATCGCCGCTTAAAATGTAGTGACAGGCGATTTGCTCATCCAGCGAAGTCTGCGAAGAGATGGTGGTCAGAGAATAAGTGCCGGGCAGATCCACCAGGGTGACCTGATGATCGGTAGTGGTGAACTGACCCTCTTTACGTTCGACGGTAACACCAGCCCAGTTTCCTACACGCTGACGAGCCCCGGTGAGCTGGTTAAATAAAGTTGTCTTGCCAGAATTTGGATTACCAATTAAGCCAATGGTTAATTTTTTCATTGTTATTCTCACCGTATTAACAGGAAACCGCTTCCACTTCTAATAAGGCCAGATCTTTTTTCCGTAATACCAGGCTTACACGACGGGTTTCGATATGAATAGGATCACCGAGTGGAGCGACGCGCACCACATTAAAAGAGGAGCCAGGTAACATGCCAAGAGAAAGCAGCTTCTGACGATATGCCGGGCTAATTTCACGGGAAAAGCCAGTGATTTTCCACGCAGTATCTGGGGTGTATTGCATAGGTGCCTACTTGTTTCTCGCTATACTCGTCATAATTCAAATTGCATGTGCTGCGGCTTCGGTCGCTCACCCCAGTTACTTACTGGAGTAAGTACCTGGGGACTCTCTCACTTGCCGCCTTCCTGCAACTCGAATTATTTAGAGTAAAACTGGTTAACTACCTCATGGGGCGTTTGACAGCGACATGAGACCAGATGATTCGCCAACGAAGGAGAGATTAAATAATCAACAGCACAATGATAATGAGAATGGTTTCTATCAGCAATACTTAAAATGTGTGCGAATGTTGGTTTAGATAATAATTTGCGCCAATGTTGATGTGGCTCAAGGTTATATCTGGGTCAAAATAAAATTCGAGTGACGAATTATTAGGGCGGCTTGATGTTTAATTAAGGTTTCAGTTGTTAATGATGTGATAAATATTAGCGGAATATATTGTGGTTTTGGCTGTGGAATAAAAATACCGGAGCCAGGCAAGTGCACGGACGGTCCCCTCGCCCCATCGGGGAGAGGGCTAGGGAGAGGGGGGAAAGTTGTGCCTGTTTTGACCCGTAAGCGAGTTTGTCAGCAATCTCAAATGCCGGAGATGTTCTCCGGCACTTTTATGTCAGTTAAGGCGTTTATTGCCAGATGCGGCGTGAACGCCTTATCTGGCCTACGAACCCGTGCAAAGCTGAACCGTAGGCCAGTCATAGTGTTTAACGCTTTTTACCCATTGCTGCTGCCAGCGCATCCATCATCGCGCTGTTACCGGCAGGCTGCGTTTCACGGCCACGCGGTTTTGCTGCCGGGCGGTTGTTTTGCGGACGATCGTTACCGCCGCCACGACGGACATTGGTTTCACCAGGCTGTTCGTCCAGGCGCATGGTCAGGGCGATACGTTTACGCTGGAGATCCACTTCCAGCACTTTCACCTTCACAATGTCACCCGCTTTCACCACGGTGTGCGGATCTTCCACAAACTTATTCGACAGGGAAGAGATGTGAACCAGACCGTCCTGATGTACGCCGATATCGACAAACGCGCCAAAGTTGGTGACGTTGGTGACTGCACCTTCGAGGATCATACCCGGTTGCAGGTCGTTCATTGTCTCGACGCCATCGGCAAACTGAGCGGTTTTAAATTCCGGACGCGGGTCGCGACCCGGTTTTTCCAGCTCTTTGATAATGTCGGTTACCGTCGGCACACCGAATTTCTCATCGGTAAAGTCAGAGGCTTTCAGGTTACGCAGTTCGCTGCTGTTACCCATCAGATCTTTCAGTGCCTGTTGCGTTGCCGCCAGAATGCGTTCGACCACCGGATAGGCTTCCGGGTGAACGGTAGACGCGTCCAGCGGGTTATCGCCGTGGTTAATACGCAGGAAGCCCGCACACTGCTCGAAGGCTTTAGGCCCTAAACGGCTAACTTTTAACAATTGCTGACGGTTTTTGAATTGCCCATTCTCATCGCGCCAGGCAACGATGTTTTGTGCCATCATGCGCGTCAGACCCGCCACGCGAGTTAACAGCGGAACAGAAGCGGTGTTGAGATCGACGCCAACGGCGTTTACGCAGTCTTCCACCACTGCATCCAGTTTGCGAGCCAGTTGTGTCTGGCTGACGTCATGCTGATACTGACCCACGCCGATGGATTTCGGATCGATTTTCACCAGCTCCGCCAGCGGATCTTGCAAACGACGGGCGATAGATACCGCGCCACGCAGAGAAACATCGAGATCCGGGAACTCCTGTGCTGCCAGTTCGGAAGCAGAGTAAACCGATGCGCCTGCTTCGCTGACGATCACTTTTTGCGCCGTCACTTTCGGGAACTGCTTCTGAACGTCGAGATAGAAACGCTCGGTTTCGCGGGAAGCCGTACCGTTACCAATCGCCACCAGTTCAACGTTATGTTTTTCGCACAGAGCAGCAACGGTCATCGCTGCTTTTGCGGCCTGCCCGGTGTGCGGATAAATGGTGTCGGTTGCCACCAGTTTACCGGTCGCATCGACTACCGCTACTTTTACCCCGGTACGCAGACCCGGATCGAGGCCCATCGTCGCACGCAGCCCGGCAGGAGCCGCCATCAGCAGATCATGCAGGTTACGGGCAAAAACGTTGATTGCTTCATCTTCTGCGCGTTCGCGCACGGTGCCCATCAGTTCGGTTTCCAGATGCATCAGCACCTTGATGCGCCAGGTCCAGCTCACCACGCCCTTGCGCCAGCTATCCGCCGGAGCATTGTTCAGGCGCAGGCCGAGGTGATCCATAATGATTTGTTCGCAATAGCTCTCTTTCGGTGGCTCGTCGAACTGCGGATCGGCATTCAGCGAAAGCTGGAGTACGCCTTCATTACGCCCACGGAACATCGCCAGCGCGCGGTGAGAGGGCACCGTTGACAGCGGTTCGTGATGATCGAAATAGTCGCGAAATTTTGCCCCTTCCTCTTCTTTACCGCTCACTACGGTTGAGACCAGATGTGCGTTCTTCCACAGATAATCACGCACTTTCGCCAACAGGGCGGCATCTTCGGCAAAACGTTCCATCAGTATATAGCGCGCGCCGTCCAGCGCGGCTTTGGTATCCGCTACGCCTTTATCAGCATCAACAAATTGCGCAGCGGCAATTTCCGGCGTTTGCGATGGATCGTTCCACAACAGGTCAGCTAACGGCTCAAGACCTGCTTCAATGGCGATTTGCCCACGGGTGCGGCGTTTAGGTTTGTAGGGCAGATAGAGGTCTTCGAGTTCGGTTTTGCTCAAAGTGGCGTTGATGGCATTCGCCAGCTCATCGGTGAGTTTACCTTGCTCAGAAATGGACTTGAGGATCGCCTGACGTCTCTCTTCCAGCTCGCGCAAATATCCCAGACGCGTTTCCAGATTACGCAACTGCGTGTCATCCAGACCGCCGGTGATTTCCTTACGATAACGTGCGATAAACGGCACGGTATTCCCTTCGTCAAGCAGGCGAACGGCGGCTTCAACCTGTTCCGGGCGCGCCTGAATTTCACCCGCAATAATGCGGCAGAACGAATCATTCATCATGGTTTGAGTTCATCTTTTCGGATCAAAAATCAGGGGATAGTTATACGGACTGGCTGGCAAAAATGCCAGCCATCGGCAGGAGGTTAAGACTCTTCCTTACGGTTTCACGTACTCGATGGCATTAACATACCAGCTCGCTTCCCCGGCAGGGGTATTCACCACCGCCAGATCGCCAACCTCTTTTTTCAGCAATGCGCGGGCCATTGGGGAATCAATAGAGATGTAATCTTTACGGCCAAAAATTTCATCGTAGCCGACGATACGAAAACGGTGGGTAACACCATCGTCGTTTTCAATCTCCACCCACGCGCCAAAGAACACTTTGCCTTCCTGCTGCGGGGAATAATCGACGATTTTGAGATTTTCCATGCATTTAGTGAGGTAGCGCACGCGGCGGTCGATTTCACGCAGGCGCTTTTTATTATACTGATAGTCAGCATTTTCGCTGCGGTCGCCCAGACTTGCAGCCCAGGTCACCTTTTTTGTGACCTCGGGGCGTTCTTCACGCCAGAGATAATTGAGCTCTTGTTTGAGTTTTTCATACCCTTCCCGGGTAATCAGGGGCGTTTTCATCTCGTTGATTCCCTTTGTCTGTTTGATAATGCGCACATTGGGTATAACGTGATCATATCAACAGAATCAATAATGTTCCGCCGAATAAATTGTATACTTAAACTGCTGTTTAATATGCTTTGTAACAATTTAGGCTGAAATTTATACCAGATTTAGCTGGTGACGAACGTAAGCTTTTTTAAGAATACACGCTTACAAATTGTTGCGAACCTTTGGGAGTATAAACAATGCAAGAGAACTACAAGATTCTGGTGGTCGATGACGACATGCGCCTGCGCGCGCTGCTGGAGCGTTATCTCACCGAACAAGGCTTCCAGGTTCGAAGCGTCGCTAATGCAGAACAGATGGATCGCCTGCTCACCCGTGAATCTTTCCATCTTATGGTACTGGATTTGATGTTACCTGGTGAAGATGGCTTGTCGATTTGCCGACGTCTTCGTAGCCAGAGTAACCCGATGCCGATCATTATGGTGACGGCGAAAGGGGAAGAAGTTGACCGTATCGTTGGCCTGGAGATTGGCGCTGACGATTACATTCCGAAACCGTTTAACCCACGTGAACTGCTGGCTCGTATTCGTGCGGTACTGCGTCGTCAGGCGAACGAGTTGCCGGGCGCGCCGTCGCAGGAAGAAGCGGTAATTGCTTTCGGTAAGTTCAAACTTAACCTCGGTACGCGCGAAATGTTCCGTGAAGATGAGCCGATGCCGCTCACCAGCGGTGAATTTGCGGTACTGAAGGCGCTGGTCAGTCATCCGCGTGAGCCGCTCTCCCGCGATAAATTGATGAACCTTGCCCGTGGACGTGAATATTCCGCAATGGAACGCTCCATCGACGTGCAGATCTCGCGTCTGCGCCGCATGGTGGAAGAAGATCCGGCGCACCCACGTTACATTCAGACCGTCTGGGGTCTGGGCTACGTCTTCGTGCCGGACGGTTCTAAAGCATGAGGCGATTGCGCTTCTCGCCACGAAGTTCATTTGCCCGCACGTTATTGCTCATCGTCACCTTGCTGTTCGTCAGCCTGGTGACGACTTACCTGGTGGTACTGAACTTCGCGATTTTGCCGAGCCTTCAGCAGTTTAATAAAGTCCTCGCATACGAAGTACGTATGTTGATGACCGACAAACTGCAACTGGAGGACGGCACGCAGTTGGTTGTGCCTCCCGCTTTTCGTCGGGAGATCTACCGTGAGCTGGGGATCTCTCTCTATTCCAACGAAGCTGCCGAAGAGGCCGGGCTGCGTTGGGCGCAACACTATGAATTCTTAAGCCATCAGATGGCGCAGCAACTGGGCGGTCCGACGGAAGTTCGCGTCGAGGTCAACAAAAGCTCGCCTGTCGTCTGGCTGAAAACCTGGCTGTCGCCCAATATCTGGGTGCGTGTGCCGCTGACCGAAATTCATCAGGGTGATTTCTCCCCGCTGTTCCGCTATACGCTGGCGATAATGCTGTTGGCGATAGGCGGCGCGTGGCTGTTTATTCGTATTCAGAACCGACCGTTAGTCGATCTCGAACATGCGGCTTTGCAGGTGGGTAAGGGGATTATTCCTCCGCCGCTGCGTGAATATGGTGCTTCGGAGGTGCGTTCGGTTACCCGTGCCTTCAACCATATGGCGGCTGGCGTCAAGCAACTGGCGGATGACCGCACGTTGTTGATGGCAGGGGTGAGTCATGACCTGTGCACGCCGCTGACGCGTATTCGCCTGGCAACGGAGATGATGAGTGAGCAGGATGGCTACCTGGCGGAATCGATCAACAAGGATATCGAAGAGTGCAATGCCATCATTGAGCAATTTATCGACTATCTACGCACCGGGCAGGAGATGCCGATGGAGTTGGCCGATCTTAATGCCGTGCTTGGTGAGGTGATTGCTGCGGAAAGTGGCTATGAGCGGGAAATTGAAACCGCGCTTGAGCCGGGCAGCATTGAAGTAAAAATGCATCCGCTCTCCATCAAACGCGCAGTGGCAAATATGGTGGTGAACGCCGCCCGTTACGGCAATGGCTGGATTAAAGTCAGTAGCGGTACGGAGCCGAATCGCGCCTGGTTCCAGGTGGAAGATGATGGTCCTGGTATTGAACCAGAGCAGCGTAAGCACTTATTCCAGCCGTTTGTTCGCGGCGACAGCGCGCGCACCATTAGCGGAACGGGGTTAGGGCTGGCAATTGTGCAGCGTATCATCGATAACCATAACGGGATGCTGGAGCTCGGCACCAGCGAGCGAGGCGGGCTTTCCATTCGCGCCTGGTTGCCTGTACCGGTCACGCGAGCGCAGGGCACGACAAAAGAAGGGTAAAAAAATGGGAGGCGATGAGCCTCCCGTTTTTTTCGCTTCTAATACATTATGCTCACAACACGAGAATATAGACTCATCGTGTTGATAAGATTATTCAACTTCCATATTGCTACTTACATTGCAAAAACCAACTTGATGAAGGTGAGCTATTTCACGAACTTTTTTCAATGCGTCATCTGCTACAGACCAGCTAAATGCCATATAGATAATATTTTTTCCAATTGAATAGTCGGTCAAATAAACATCTAATCCTGACTCATCCAGCTTATCGAACTGTTCGTCATCGGGGGCATCCGACCCATTTAAATTAGGGAAGGTTTGAATCAGAGTTGAGTAAAAATTTCTAAGGGCGGGGCTGCTTATTTCTGAATTATTGTAGTCGTGTTGTTCACTCCACGAAGTTTGCTTCTCATACCATTCCATAAAAACAGCCGGATCTTGTGGGGCTGCACTACGTTCAAACACCATTAAATCGTAGCTCATTGATGCTTCCTTTCTACTATAAAAAATCCCCCGTATCTTGCGAAACGGGGGCTTTTGTCTCTTAACTTAACTGATTACAGCTTCGGGCCAGCAGCGACCAGCGCGGCACCCGCAGGGGTGTCGGTGTATTTATCGAAGTTGTCGATAAACAGTTTCGCCAGCGTTTCAGCTTTTTCCTGCCACTGTTCCGGGGAAGCGTAGGTGTTACGCGGATCGAGGATCTTCGTATCTACGCCCGGCAGCTCGGTTGGGATCGCCAGGTTAAACATCGGCAGGGTGAAGGTTTCTGCGTTATCCAGCGAACCGTTCAGGATGGCATCGATAATGGCGCGGGTATCTTTAATGGAGATACGTTTGCCAGTGCCGTTCCAGCCGGTGTTAACGAGATATGCCTGCGCACCCGCCGCCTGCATACGTTTCACCAGCACTTCTGCGTACTGAGTCGGGTGCAGCGACAGGAATGCCGCGCCGAAACAGGCAGAGAAGGTTGGCGTCGGTTCGGTGATGCCACGCTCAGTACCGGCCAGTTTGGCGGTGAAGCCTGAGAGGAAGTGGTACTGGGTTTGATCGGCAGTCAGGCGAGAAACCGGCGGCAGTACGCCAAAAGCATCTGCGGTCAGGAAGATCACTTTAGTCGCGTGGCCCGCTTTGGAGACTGGCTTAACGATGTTTTCGATATGATAGATCGGATAAGAAACGCGGGTATTCTCGGTTTTTGAACCATCATCAAAGTCGATAGTGCCATCTTCACGCACGGTGACGTTTTCCAGCAGCGCATCGCGACGGATGGCGTTGTAGATTTCGGGTTCTGCTTCTTTCGACAGCTTGATGGTTTTCGCGTAGCAGCCGCCTTCGAAGTTAAATACGCCGTCATCATCCCAGCCGTGCTCGTCATCGCCAATCAGGCGACGTTTCGGGTCGGTGGAAAGGGTGGTTTTACCGGTGCCGGAAAGGCCGAAGAACACCGCAACATCGCCTTTCTCGCCAACGTTGGCGGAGCAGTGCATGGAGGCAATGCCTTTCAGCGGCAGCAGGTAGTTCATCATTGAGAACATCCCTTTCTTCATCTCACCGCCGTACCAGGTGCCACCAATCAACTGCATGCGCTCAGTCAGGTTAAACGCAACGAAGTTTTCAGAGTTCAGACCCTGTTCTTTCCACTGCGGGTTGGTGCACTTCGCGCCGTTCATGACGATAAAGTCTGGTTTGAAATCTTCCAGCTCTTCATCACTCGGGCGAATAAACATGTTCTTGACGAAATGCGCCTGCCAGGCCACTTCGGTGATGAAACGCACGGAAAGGCGAGTGTCCGGGTTAGCGCCACAGAAAGCGTCAACGACAAACAGGCGTTTGCCGGAAAGCTGTTTGGTCACCAGGCCTTTCAGATGCTGCCAGGTTTCCGGAGAGAGAGGTTTGTTGTCGTTCTTACCTTTGCCTTTGTCGGCCCACCAGAAGGTATCGCGGGTAGTATCGTCACGGACGATATACTTATCTTTTGGTGAGCGGCCGGTGAAGATCCCGGTATCGACGGCAACAGCACCCAGGTTAGTTAACACCCCGCGCTCATAACCGGTCAGGTTTGGATCAAGCTCTTCCTGATACAACAGATCATAGCTTGGGTTGTAAACGATATCATGTACGTCACTGATACCATAAGCCTCGAGTTCTTGCGGGGTCAAACCATTGTTAACGCGCATTTCACTGCTCCTTAGCCAATATGTATTGCCTGAATAGTAAAGTCTTTTTGGGGGTGTTAACCGCGACAAGGCTCATAGATTTACGTATCTGGAGAAATTCATATTTGACAAAAAACTCCGTGATTCCTGTCACGAAACGGTTGCTATTATCGCAGAAATAGCATTCCCGGTGTGGAAAATGTTCTTAAAAGGTTAAAAATTGGTTTATATGGCAGGGATATTGTGAGCGTAATCGCATTCATTTATGAAACTGATGAAAATTCAATAGATAAAGTATCGATTCACCACGCTAACTTTTTTTGATTATTTTCTGAAAAAAGCAAATTAGTCCTGCCTGGATGCGATAATTAACTCTCCTTTCGAATCTGGATACCAACATGGACAACGTTGAACTTTCACCCGTAACACGCTGGGGAATGGTTGCTACCGGATTACTCCAGGGGCTGGTTTGCTACTTGCTGATAACCTGGCTTGCCGGAAAAAATAACAGTTGGATTGTCTATGGCGTGCCTGCGACCCTGGCGTTTTCATCTGTTTTACTCTTCACCGTGGTGTCCTTCAAACAGAAGCGACTTTGGGGATGGTTGGCGATAGTGTTGATTGCCACTCTCGGGATGAGCGGCTGGCTGAAGTGGCAAATTGATGGCATGAGTCCCTGGAGAGCGGAAAAGGCGCTTTGGGATTTTGGTTGTTATCTGCTGTTGATGGGAGTGATGTTGCTGCCGTGGATACAACAGAGCCTGCGTGTGCACAATGACATTACCCGCTATAGCTATTTTTACCAGTCGGTATGGCATAACGTACTTGTATTATTAGTGATTTTTATCACCAATGGCCTGACGTGGCTGGTGCTTTTACTGTGGAGTGAGTTATTTAAACTTGTTGGCATCACGTTTTTCAAAACGCTCTTTTTTTCAACCGACTGGTTTATTTATCTTACGCTGGGGCTGGTTACTGCGCTGGCGGTGATCCTGGCGCGGACACAGTCACGTTTAATTGACTCAATTCAAAAGTTGTTCACGTTAATTGCCACGGGTTTACTGCCGTTGGTGTCATTGCTGACGCTGCTGTTTATTATCACCCTGCCGTTTGCGGGCCTGAATGCGATTTCTCGCCATATCTCTGCCGCTGGGTTGCTTTTGACGCTGGCCTTTTTGCAACTGCTTTTAATGGCCGTTGTCCGCGATCCGCAAAAAGCATCAATTCCCTGGGCTGGCCCGTTGCGTTACCTGATTAAAACCGCTCTGCTGGTTACGCCGCTGTATGTGCTGATCGCCGCCTGGGCGTTATGGTTGCGGGTTGCTCAGTACGGCTGGACTGCCGAACGCTTGCATGGTGCGCTGGCTGTGGTGGTGTTACTGGTTTGGTCGCTGGGATATTTTGTCAGTATTGTCTGGCGTAAAGGGCAAAATCCCCTTGTTCTTCAGGGTAAAGTTAATCTTGCGGTTTCGTTGCTGGTGCTGGTGATACTGGTATTGCTTAATTCTCCAGTGCTGGACAGTATGCGCATTAGCGTGAACAGTCATATGGCGCGTTATCAGAGCGGCAAAAACACGCCAGACCAGGTGAGTATCTACATGCTCGAACAGAGCGGTCGCTATGGACGTGCGGCGCTCGAGTCGCTGGAAAGCGATGTCGAGTATATGAAAGACCCGAAACGCAGACGGAGTCTGCTTATGGCGTTTGATGGAGTCCAGCGTCTTCAGCAGCGGATATCGGAAAAAGCATTAGCCGATAATGTATTAATTGCCCCAGGTTCTGGCAAACCGGATGCGACATTCTGGTCGGCAGTGATGAAAAATCTCTATAACGCGATGATATGTATTGAAAAAGACGCCTGTGTACTGGTTGAGCAAGATCTGAATAGTGATGGCAGGGCAGAGTGGATTCTTTTCGCTTTTAATAGTGAAAGATATATTGTTTATGGCTTTGATCCTGACAAGAAAGAATGGCAAGAGCTTACGATGAGTTTACTTCCGCGCGAAATAACGAAAGAAAAATTACTCACTGCTGCGAAGGAGGGAAAACTGGGGACGAAGCCTAAAGCGTGGCGCGATCTTACGGTGGATGGTGAAACGCTGGATTTGAATCTGAATGAGTGACAATGCGCATCTGATTTTTGCCGGATTCGGTGCGAACGCCTTATCTGACCTACAATAACTTGCGATTTATACCGTAGGCCTGATAAGCGCAGCGCATCAGGCTATTAAGACAAAAAATCCGGCAGAGTTGTCTCTGCCGGATTTACTAATTAATGAACCTGCGGGTCTGCCGGAGATGCGTTGTTGCGGATCCCGGCAATATCCATCGCATTGAACACATAGTGGTTACCACAGTAATCACAATGCATGTCAATTTCGCCTTCTTCCGCCAGGATGCTATCTACTTCTTCATCCGGCAGCGTTTTCAGCGCGTCGGCGCAACGTTCACGCGAGCAGGTGCATTTGAACTCAACATCCTGCGGATCGTAAACCGTCACTTCTTCTTCGTGATACAAACGCCACAAAACCTCGTTTGCCGGTAAGGTCAGCAGTTCTTCGGTTTTGATGGTTTCGGTCAATGTCGCCAGGTGATTGAAGTCATCCTGCTGGGCATTTTGCGCAGGCATCACCTGCAACAGCATGCCGCCAGCGGCAGGCTTACCATCTACTTCGCCGGTGCGAATAAACAGGCGCGTCGGCAACTGTTCAGAACGCATAAAGTAATCTTCCAGGCAAGCTGCCAGGGTATCACCTTCCAGACCAACGACGCCCTGATAGCGTTCGCCTTCGCTCGGCGTAATGGTAATTACCACATAACCGTTACCGACCAGCGTTTTCAGATCGGCATTTTCTGGAATTTCGCCCTGCACGCGTGCGACGCCGCGCATCTGCTGTTTGTTGTTTCCGTTGATGACCGCCAGATTCATCGGGCCGTCGCCTTGTAGTTGCACGGTGATATCACCATCAAACTTCAGTGTAGCGGTCAGCAGGCTGGTTGCGACCAGCAGTTCTGCCAGCACGTTTTTCACCGGCTGCGGATAATCGTGATTCTCAAGGATCTGTTGCAGGGTTTCCGAAACGGTTACCAGTTCGCCGCGCACGGCAAAGTTTTCAAACAGATAGCGATGTAATTGGTCATGTTGCGGCATAATCATCTCTCTTGCAGGTGACAGTTATTCACTGTCGCCGTGTTTAAATCGTAACAGGTCGCGGCGCTCTTTTTTGTCCGGGCGTCGGTCCGGGTGCGGCATGGTTAAGGCATTAAGTTTACGTGCCAGCGCCATTTTTTCGCGTTTCTCTACACTTTCCGCAGTCTCTTCATACAGCAAGACCGCCTCGCTGGCGGGGCGACGCTGCTCAGTAATCGCCTTCACAATTACTGTTCGCTCGTCATTTCCCTGGCGCAGTGTGAGCGTGGCATTCAGTTCGACGACTTTACTCGGCTTGCTGCGCTGCCCGTTGTAATGCACCTTACCGCCTTCAATCATTTCGCGGGCCAGCGCGCGGGTTTTATAAAAACGGGCGGCCCATAGCCATTTATCCAGTCGAACCTCAACAGCAGGTTTTTCTTTCATGGCGTCTCCTTCACATTAGCGAGGGGATCAGGCGGCGGTAGTCATTCAGTGACGGATGGCGCTCATACTGTTTTTCAGCAATCCCTGAGTCGGGATTAGTAACGCCGAGGCAGTAACGAATACCAAATTGCGCGGCAGCGTCGAGAATCGCTTCGCTGTCATCAATAAACAGCGTTCTTTCAGCTTTCAGACCCGTAGCTTCGGCCACCGCATGCCATAACCGCTGATCCTCTTTCGGATAACCAAATGTGTGGGTGGAAAGTAATAAATCAAGGTGTGCGTCCAGACCGGTATGCTCGAGTTTTACCGCCAGATTGTGCGGATGGGCGTTAGTGAGCAAAATTCGCCGCTTGCCGCTGGCTTTCAGAGCTTCAAGAAACGGAATGGTATCTTCACGCAGCACGGCGCGTGGCCCCATTTCGGTGGTCATCGCGCAAATATCCAGGCCCAGTTGCTCACTCCAGTAATCAAGACAGTACCAGTTTAGCGTATGCTGCACGTCGTGATATTGCTGGCGCATATATTCCATCGCTTCTTGTGGCGTGACACCGTTCTGCGCGCCCCAGGTTTCGGGCACCAGCTTTTGCCAGAAATAGTTATCGAAAGCGAGGTCGAGCAGTGTGCCGTCCATATCCAGCAGAACGGTGTCTACGTCCTGCCAGGCAATGTTGATATGCATGGGGGAATCTCCAGAGTGAAGCAATTTGCGCGACAGGGTAGCATAACCAGCCGCGCAAACGTGTTATTCGATGAGGCTTTCTGAAGATGTCAGCAGTTTCGAATTCAGGCAGTTTTCGTAGTATTCCTGAATTTTTAGCATACGGGTACGGTGACGCTGGCATCGCCGCCAGGCCTGCACGCCATTATAGATGGCGCTGCCCAGCATCGTTAGCAACAGCAATGTCGTGCCCAGATAGCGCCACAGTCCGGAGCGATCCGGGATGGGGTGCAGGCCGATATGCTGCGTGCCGTTGGCGTCGGTGAAAATTTTGGTGACGATCCCCTCGGCGTTAAAAGGCGTATGCATCAACATTTGTGCCAGCTTCTGGAAGGCGTTCCACTGCTCTTGTGGCGGATAATCATAAAGCGAAACCGCAGGCCACGGTTGATCGACTAAATCACTGCCTTCGTCGCTGACAATCAGGAATCCTCCCGGTGCCGGGCTATTCAGTGATTGCGCCGCTCGCGCCGTTTCATGAGTGATGAATGGTGCTGTAGAGGTTTCCACCAGGTTATCGAGTGATTCTGCACTCACCGGGCGGAGTAACACATTGACACCGTCGAGTTTTCCGGCGTTGGCGCGTTTTACCAGTGCGTCCCAGTCCTTACTGTTGCCGAGATTTACCAGCGCATTTTTCAACCGTACACAATCATCTTTGGCAGCACAGAGATCAGCCGTCTTCAGCACAATGTCGCCAAAGTCATCAAGCAGTACCATGCCGGATTTCTGAATTGCTGAACGCAATGAGGCGCTGACGCGAGATTCATCATCCGGTTTCGGGTGCAACTGGCGGTTTACTGCCTCGGTCAGTGCCGTGGCCTTGTTGACCAGTTCAGACTCTGGTAATGGCAATGAACGGGCGTCATTCCAGATGATCTGCGAGCAGTCAAATGGCAAAAACGGTGAATTAGTTTTCGCGCTCCAGGTTCCGGAAGTGCGGATATTACACATCCCTGTACCGCTAAGACGTAAGGTATCGCCTACACGTACTCCGGCATCTGCCAGTTGTTTAACGCTGGTGGCCTCAATGGTCTGCGCGCCTTTCATCCAGGAGAGGGTGAATTTCAGCGGCATATCCAGCGGGATCCAGAACAGCAGCATAAACAGCACCAGCAGCGATCCGGCAGCGATAACCGTACTGCGTAGCCAGTGTTGCAGCGGGAAGTTTTTCACTTCGTCATGCAGCGAAAGATAGCGTCCCTGGCGTACCACATGCCGATCAAGGTAGATATCGATATCCGTTTGCTGCCCCAGATCCTGGGCAATATAAGGCTGCCAGTGCGCGGGATAGACCAGGTCGATAATACCGAGCGAGATATTGTTGATTTGTTCCTGATCGTTTTCGCCAAATAATCCCCAACGACGCGGCGTACCACGCAGACAGTGGATCTCCCGCAGGGATGATTTTGCCGGCGGTGCAAATAGCCCCCACAGGCCTGCTCCCAGCAGCAGTAATGCGCCACCAGCCAGCCACGGAACAAAGACATCCGGGGTAATCAGGCAGAAAAAGAACATCAGGAAGGAGGCGACAATCAGTAACGCTTCACGCAGCCCACGCGGGCGACTAAGCGCATACTCTTCGTGCGTTTCTTTGCGAATATTGAGTAATTCAATTTGTTCGCTTTCTTCTCCGCGAATCGACGCCTGCGTTGACGGGACTGGCTGTAACGCATAGCCGCGAGTTTCCTGCATGTACTCTTGCAGCGTATGACCGTTGAGTGAAATAACCAGCGGCAGCGAATCGGTATGGATCAGTTCAACGGTATTTTCATCGTTGATGTACTGCTCCCAGAACGGGGGCAGGTGGACTTCCACCGAATCGAGATAGTAACGCCATTTGTTTGGATCGTCGGTAGAAATGCCATAACGCGTGATGGCGTGTGTCAACATCATGACGTTGTTGCTTTCGGCGTTCAGGGTCAGAGAAACAGGAGCCGTGCTGGCACCCGTTGGGCCGGGAACCTGCAAAACCTGCGTCAGACTGTCGAGATAATTTTCAACGGCGCTACGTTCTTCAGAAGTGAGTTTGCGCGTTTGCGCATCAGCGAAGGCGTTAGCCCAGGACAGTGGTCGTCGCCTGGAGCGTACTTTTATCAGCCATCCTGCAAGTAGTGAGCAGGCCAGCAAAGCAGCTAAAAAAATCACAATGGTGCTCATGCTTTCCCCATCTTACTTAATTTGTCAGGTGTGGTTAGTCGCATCCTGGACACAATATAGGATTCTGCGGTTGGCTATCGGCAAGCGTGGAGTTGAACTTGAGCATCATTAAGCGCATCCCAGTAACCGCTGATCATAGCAAACCCTCTGAGGGCGGAATATCAGCAAATTCCTGGACTTATTTCAACCTATTGACTTTTTATTTGATTTGAGAATGATTATTTATTAGGTTACGTAAATGTAAATAACATGCAATTCACATTGCCGAAAGCGTGTCCGATATCGCACAATAACTGCTGATTTCACAGCATAGATTCTACGATGAGCAAATCATTACAAAAACCCACCATTCTGAATGTTGAAACTGTAGCCCGTTCCCGATTGTTTACCGTCGAAAGCGTGGATCTGGAGTTCAGCAACGGCGTGCGGCGTGTTTATGAACGAATGCGTCCAACCAACCGGGAAGCCGTGATGATTGTGCCGATTGTGGACGATCACCTGATTTTGATCCGCGAATACGCAGTGGGAACTGAATCCTACGAGTTAGGATTTTCGAAAGGGTTAATTGACCCCGGTGAAAGTGTCTATGAAGCCGCTAACCGCGAGCTAAAAGAAGAAGTGGGATTTGGTGCGAACGATCTGACTTTCTTGAAGAAGCTCAGCATGGCACCGTCTTACTTTTCCAGCAAAATGAATATCGTAGTGGCGCAGGATCTCTACCCTGAATCGCTGGAAGGCGATGAGCCAGAGCCGCTGCCGCAAGTGCGCTGGCCGCTGGCGCATATGATGGATTTGCTCGAAGACCCTGATTTCAACGAAGCGCGCAATGTCAGTGCGCTGTTCCTGGTACGTGAGTGGTTGAAGGGGCAGGGACGGTTGTAAATACGTGAGGCTTGCCTGATGCGCTACGTTTATCAGGCCTACGCGGTTCCTGCAATATATTGAGTGTTCACGATTTTGTAGACCAGATAAGGCACTTGTGCCGCATCCGGCAAAAAAAAGCCCGACAACATTAACGTTGCCGGGCGTCGTTTTTAGAACAATTCCTGTGCCTCACCATTATCGATAATGGTCGTTCCCACCTCGCGCACCGCCTGCTGTGTAGGCTGCGTACCTTCGATGAAATACTCTTCGCGGCTGTTGCCACCATTAGCCAGTTGCCCGGTGCTGCGATCGATATTCACCGTCACAATGCCTGGTGGCGGTGTCAACGGTTGTTCCGGCACGCCTTCCAGCACGGCTTTCATATAAGCATCCCATGCTGGCTGCGCGCTCTTCGCTCCACCTTCATAACCCGAGATCTGATCTTTAATCGCGCCGGAAGCCGTGGTGTGGCCGAGATTGCGGCGGTGATCGTCAAAGCCAATCCATACCGAGGTCACAACGCCTGGACCGTAACCCGAAAACCACGCATCTTTCGAGCTGTTGGTTGTCCCGGTTTTCCCGCCAATATCATGACGTTGTAAATCACGGCCTGCGCGCCAGCCGGTGCCCTGCCAACCTGGTTCACCAAAGATATTGGTGTTCAGGGCGCTCTTAATCAGGAATGCCAGCGGTGTGCTGATGACGTGCGGTGCGTACTCTGGCGCGCCAGTCTTCGCCACTAATGTCTGATTAGCCTGCTCCAGTTGCGGCATTGGAACGGAAACATTCTGCTGCGAGCGAGAGGTAGCAACATCTTCAACGTCGCTATTTTCCAGCACGTTCGATTTTTGCGTATCACCGTAAATCACCGGAATATCACATTCCGGGCAGGCTACTTTCGGTTTAGCTTCGAAAATCACGCCACCCTGGTCGTTTTCAATTTTGCTGATAAACCAGGGGTCAACCAGGAAGCCACCATTAGCCATCACTGCGTACCCACGCGCCACCTGTAGCGGCGTGAAGGAAGCAGAACCCAGCGCCAGCGATTCAGTGTGGACAATGTTTTGTGCCGGGAAGCCGAAGCGTTGCAAATACTCTGCGGCATAGTCCACGCCCATCGCACGCATCGCTCGTACCATTACCACGTTTTTCGACTGGCCCAGCCCCTGGCGTAAACGGATTGGACCGGCATACTGCGGTGGTGAGTTTTTCGGCTGCCAGTCTGAACCCGCGCCTGCATCCCAGCGGGAAATCGGCACATCGTTCAACATACTTGCCAGCGTCAGACCTTTATCCATCGCTGCGGTGTAGAGGAAAGGCTTGATATTCGAACCAACCTGACGCAGCGCTTGGGTGGCGCGGTTAAATTTGCTCTGGTTGAAGTCAAAGCCACCGACCAGCGCCATAACCGCGCCGTTTTGTGGATTGATAGATACCAGCGCAGAGTTCACTTCCGGCACCTGTGCCAGCCACCAGGCATCGCCCATCTGGCGAACCCAGATTTGCTGACCTGTTTGCACAACATCGCTCACTTTACGCGGCGTCGGTCCCTGCTGAGTATCTGAACGATAAGGCCGCGCCCAGCGCACTCCTTCCATTCGCAGCGTTACAGATGTTCCGTCCGCCAGCATTGCTGTCGCTTCCTGCGGGTTGGCGCGGGTGACCGCGGCAGGCAGCAGCGGACCATAGGTCGGCAGCGCCTTCAGCGTATCGGTAATCTTTTTGTCATCCCACGCTGACTCACCTGCTTTCCACAGCACATTGGCTGGGCCGCGATAGCCATGACGCATGTCGTAGTCCAGAACGTTATTACGTACTGCTTGCTGTGCGGCCTGCTGCACTTTGTGGGTAATGGTAGTGTAAATGCGATAACCGTCTTCATAAGCGCTTTCGCCGTAACGGTTATACATCTCCTGGCGTACCATTTCGGTGAGATACGGCGCTGAGAAGGCGATCTCCGGTGCGTGATAGTTGGCGTTAACCGGCTCAGTGCGTGTCTGAGCGTACTGCTGTTGAGTGATATACCCTTCGTCCAACATTCGCGACAGCACGACGTTCCGTCGCGCAACGGCACGATCCATAGAGTAGAGCGGGTTGAAGGTGGAGGGGGCTTTCGGTAGCCCGGCAATCACCGCCATTTCGTTCAGCGTCAATTGATCGACCGTTTTACCGAAATAGACTTGTGCCGCAGCACCGACACCATAGGCGCGGTAACCGAGGTAAATCTTGTTCAGATAAAGCTCGAGGATTTCGTCTTTCGTCAGCAACTGTTCAATACGAATCGCAAGGAAGACTTCCTTAATTTTACGCATCAACGTGCGTTCTGGACTCAGGAAGAAGTTTCTCGCCAGTTGTTGGGTGATGGTGCTCGCCCCTTGTGATGCGTGGCCGGAGAACAGCGCCACGCTTGCCGCACGGAAGATCCCCACCGGGTCAACACCGTGATGCTCGTAGAAGCGGCTGTCTTCCGTCGCAATAAAGGCTTTCACCATTTCCGGCGGGATTTGATCCAACGTAACCGGAATACGACGTTTTTCACCGTATTGAGCAATTAGCTCGCCATCGGCACTGTAAATCTGCATCGGAATTTGCAGGCGTACATCTTTTAATGTCGCCACATCCGGCAGTTGTGGCTCGATGTAGCGGTAGAGGCCATAAATCGAGCCTGCTCCCAGCAGAATGCAACAGACTGCAAGGATCAATAAATACTTTACGAACTTCACTGGAAATTTCCCATTTAGTTTCATTTGGGCAGTTTATAAACAAACGCGCGGTAGTATAAAGGCAAGCCAGACGCATTGATATACCCGTCAGAGTGACGGGGGATAAGGAGATCATCACAATGGCATTTAAGATCTGGCAAATTGGTTTGCATTTACAACAGCAAGAAGCGGTGGCGGTTGCTATCGTGCGTGGCGCTAAAGAATGCTTTTTACAACGCTGGTGGCGCTTGCCGCTGGCAACAGACATTATCAAAGATGGGCGCATTATTGACGCGGAACGGCTGGCCAAAACGTTGTTACCGTGGAGTCGTGAACTGCCGCGCCGTCATCACATTATGTTGGCATTTCCTGCCAGCCGCACGTTACAGAGGGCAATACCGCGTCCGGCGATGTCCCTCGGTGAACGGGAGCAAACGGCCTGGCTGACAGGTACGATGGCCCGCGAGCTGGATATGGAACCGGACTCCCTGCGCTTTGATTACAGCGAAGATTCGCTAAGCCCTGCTTATAACGTGACCGCTGCGCAAAGCAAAGAGCTGGCGACGCTGCTTACCCTGGCAGAAAGATTGCGTGTTCACGTTAGTGCGATTACCCCAGACGCCTGCGCTTTGCAGCGATTCCTGCCTTTTTTACCCTCTCATCAGCGGTGCCTGGCCTGGCGTGATAACGAACAGTGGCTATGGGCGACGCGTTATAGCTGGGGGCGCAAACTGGCGGTAGGGATGACAAGCGCGAATGAGCTGGCGGCGGCGTTAGCTGTTGACCCCGAAAGTGTCGCGATATGTGGTGAAGGTGGATTTGACCCCTGGGACGCGGTTTCTGTTCGTCAGCCGCCGCTACCGCCGCCTGGTGGAGACTTCGCTATTGCGCTGGGTCTGGCGCTTGGGGAGACGCGCTGATGAATCCGCCAATCAATTTTTTGCCCTGGCGACAGCAACGCCGGACAACCTTTTTTCGCTTCTGGTTGCTGATGTTCGTTGCTCCTTTGCTGTTGGCTGTTGTGATAACGCAAATGCTGCGTCTGACAAGCAACGCCGAAGCTCGCGTAGATGCTGTTTTACTTCAGGCAGAACAGCAACTTGCCCGTGGCTTACAGGTTACTAAGCCGCGTTTGCTGGAGCGCCAACAATTTCGTGAACAGCGTTTGCAACGTCAGCGCCAGCGACAATTTACCCGCGACTGGCAATCTGCACTGGAGTCACTGGCGACGCTTTTACCGGAGCACGCCTGGCTGACCACGATAAGCTGGCAGCAGGGAACGCTGGAGGTAAAGGGACTTACGGCGAACATTACCGCGTTAAATACGCTGGAAACGTCACTTCGTCAGGATGCTACTTTTCAGCTCAACCAGCGTGGGGCCACGCAGCAGGATGCACAAGGACGCTGGCAATTTGAGTATCGGTTAACAAGGAAAGTTAGCGATGAACACGTTCTTTGACTGGTGGTATGCCACATCACCCCGTATCCGCCTGTTTGGGTGGACACTCTGGTTGCTGGTGTTATTCACGCTCCTCTTTCTTTCATTGGCACGCCAGGAAGAGAGCGATGCATTAACCCGACTGCGAGCAACGAATCACCAGCAATCCGTCGCACTGTATCGCCTGGTAGATACCACTCTCATCAGCGAAGAAAAGACATTGCCATTTTCGCCGCTGGATTTTCAGTTGCCCGGCGCGCAACTGGTTTACTGGCACCCGTCCGCCCAGGGAGGCGAGTTGGCGTTGAAAACGCTTTGGGAAGCGGTGCCGTCTGCATTTACACGCCTGGCAGAACGCAATGTCAGCGTGAGCCGTTTTTCGTTAAGCGTGGAAGGTGATGAACTTTTGTTCACGCTACAACTGGAGACGCCACATGAGGGGTAAACGCTGGTTGTTGGCGGGTATTGCATTATGCCTTTTAACGGGGATGCGTGACCCTTTTAAACCGCCGGAGGATATATGCCGGATTAGCGAACTCAGCCAGTGGCGTTATCAGGGAATAATAGGGCGAGGCGATCGCGTTATTGGCGTAATAAAAGATGGCCAAAAGAAATGGCGACGGGTACAGCAAAACGATGTGCTGGAGAATGGCTGGACGATTTTTCAACTGACGCCAGAAACATTAACGCTGAGAACCGGAAAAAACTGCGAACCGCCACAGTGGTTGTGGCAACGGCAAGGAGATAAAAATGAAGCAATGGATAGCCGCGCTACTGCTGATAATCATGATACCCATCGTACAGGCGGCAAAGCCGCAAAAAGTCACGCTGATGGTGGATGATGTTCCGGTAGCTCAGGTTTTACAGGCACTGGCTGAACAGGAAAAGTTAAACCTGGTGGTCTCGCCTGACGTCAACGGTACGGTGTCATTACATCTCACTGACGTTCCCTGGAAGCAGGCACTACAAACCGTAGTGAAAAGCGCCGGGCTGATAACGCGCCAGGAAGGCAACATTCTCTCGGTGCATTCTGTTGCCTGGCAGAATGACAATATCGCCCGTCAGGAGGCTGAACAGGCGCGGGCGCAGGCGAATCTTCCGCTGGAAAATCGCAATATTACTCTGCAATACGCAGATGCCGGAGAGCTGGCGAAAGCAGGGGAGAAGTTGCTTAGCGCCAAAGGCAGTATGACCGTCGATAAACGCACCAATCGCCTTTTGCTACGTGATAACAAAGCTGCGTTAACTGCGCTGGAACAGTGGGTTGCGCAAATGGATTTGCCGGTCGGGCAAGTTGAACTGTCGGCGCACATTGTCACTATTAATGAAAAAAGTTTGCGGGAATTGGGGGTGAAATGGACGCTGGCAGATGCGCAACAAGCTGGCGGCGTTGGGCAAGTGACCGCACTTGGAAGCGATCTTTCCGTGGCGACGGCGACGACGCATATCGGGTTTAACATTGGGCGCATCAACGGGCGTTTACTGGATTTGGAGCTTTCCGCACTCGAACAAAAACAGCAACTGGATATTATCGCCAGCCCGCGTCTGCTGGCCTCGCATCTCCAGCCTGCCAGCATTAAACAAGGAAGCGAGATCCCGTATCAGGTTTCCAGCGGTGAAAGCGGCGCGACGTCGGTGGAATTTAAAGAGGCCGTACTGGGAATGGAGGTCACGCCTACAGTGTTACAAAAAGGCCGCATCCGGTTGAAATTACACATCAGCCAGAACGTGCCGGGGCAAGTACTACAACAGGCCGATGGCGAAGTGCTGGCGATTGATAAACAGGAGATCGAAACGCAGGTTGAAGTCAAAAGCGGAGAAACGCTGGCACTGGGCGGCATCTTTACCCGTAAAAATAAATCGGGACAGGATAGCGTACCGCTGCTGGGCGATATCCCCTGGTTCGGGCAATTATTTCGTCATGACGGAAAAGAAGATGAACGACGTGAGTTAGTGGTGTTTATCACGCCACGGTTGGTTTCCAGTGAGTAAATCACCGCAAAAACGGCGATGTTTTTATGCTGAACATGTTTCATCTATTTGACGTGCGCAGGTATTTAGCATACAAGGAGTACCGATTTGAGAGTCGGTGTTCCTTGCTGCCTGCGTTATATGATGGTGATTTATCTTTCACGCGGCATTTTGCTGTCTTTTTTACGCTAATCTTACCCGGTGATTTATCGCCAGAGCGGTGATAGCAAGGCAGTGCACCTGCAACGACCAGATATGCAGAGGGAGGGGCGATTTATTCAGTTGCCAAACCCGCTGGAGTATTGAGATAATTTTCAGTCTGACTCTCGCAATATCTTATGAGGTTTCAGTTCATGTCCTGCGGCGCTCTCTGAGCGAAGCGGGTTTATCATTAACGAATAGTCTTAGTAGTACCGAAAAAATGGCAGAGAAACGCAATATCTTTCTGGTTGGGCCTATGGGTGCCGGAAAAAGCACTATTGGGCGCCAGTTAGCTCAACAACTCAATATGGAATTTTACGATTCCGATCAAGAGATTGAGAAACGAACCGGAGCTGATGTGGGCTGGGTTTTCGATTTAGAAGGCGAAGAAGGCTTCCGCGAACGCGAAGAAAAGGTCATCAATGAGTTGACCGAGAAGCAGGGTATTGTGCTGGCTACTGGCGGCGGCTCTGTGAAATCCCGCGAAACGCGTAACCGTCTTTCCGCACGTGGTGTTGTCGTTTATCTTGAAACGACCATCGAAAAGCAACTTGCGCGCACGCAGCGTGATAAAAAACGCCCGTTGCTGCACGTTGAAACGCCGCCGCGTGAAGTTCTGGAAGCGTTGGCTAATGAACGCAATCCGCTGTATGAAGAGATTGCCGACGTGACCATTCGTACTGATGATCAAAGCGCCAAAGTGGTCGCAAACCAGATTATTCACATGCTGGAAAGCAACTAATTCTGGCTTTATATACACTCGTCTGCGGGTACAGTAATTAAGGTGGATGTCGCGTTATGGAGAGGATAGTCGTTACTCTCGGGGAACGTAGTTACCCAATTACCATCGCATCTGGTTTGTTTAACGAACCAGCTTCATTCTTACCGCTGAAATCGGGCGAGCAGGTGATGTTGGTCACCAACGAAACCCTGGCTCCCTTGTATCTCGATAAGGTTCGCGGCGTACTTGAACAGGCGGGTGTTAACGTTGATAGCGTTATCCTTCCTGACGGCGAGCAGTATAAAAGCCTGGCAGTGCTCGACACTGTTTTTACGGCGTTGTTGCAAAAGCCGCACGGTCGCGATACGACGCTGGTAGCGCTTGGCGGCGGTGTAGTGGGCGATCTTACCGGTTTTGCAGCGGCGAGCTATCAGCGCGGTGTTCGCTTCATTCAAGTCCCGACGACACTGCTGTCGCAGGTGGACTCTTCCGTCGGCGGCAAAACCGCAGTCAACCATCCCCTCGGTAAAAATATGATTGGCGCTTTTTATCAGCCAGCATCCGTGGTGGTGGATCTCGACTGTCTGAAAACGCTTCCCCCGCGAGAGTTAGCTTCGGGGCTGGCGGAAGTCATCAAATACGGCATTATTCTTGACGGTGAGTTTTTCAACTGGCTGGAAGATAATCTGGATGCATTGCTCGGTCTGGATGGTTCGGCAATGGCGTACTGTATTCGTCGTTGTTGCGAGCTGAAAGCAGAAGTTGTTGCTGCCGACGAGCGCGAATCCGGCTTACGTGCTTTACTGAATCTGGGACATACCTTTGGTCATGCCATTGAAGCTGAAATGGGCTATGGCAATTGGTTACACGGCGAAGCGGTTGCTGCAGGTATGGTGATGGCGGCGCGGACGTCGGAACGTCTTGGGCAGTTCAGTTCTGCCGAAACGCAGCGTATTATTACTCTGCTCACGCGGGCTGGGTTACCGGTTAATGGGCCGCGCGAAATGTCCGCGCAGGCATATTTACCGCATATGCTGCGTGACAAGAAAGTCCTTGCGGGAGAAATGCGCTTAATTCTTCCGTTGGCAATTGGTAAGAGCGAAGTTCGCGGCGGCGTATCGCACGAGCTTGTTCTTAATGCTATTGCCGATTGTCAATCAGCGTAACAACAAGAAAGGTCAGGCCGCTTATTAAGTGGTCTATTAGCTTCAGGTTAATTGCAACGTGGTAAGCATTAACCTTTTAGTGGGGTGTTAAATGGATGAATTCAAACCAGAAGACGAGCTGAAATCCGATCCCAGCGATCGTCGTACTGGTCGTTCTCGTCAATCTTCTGAGCGTTCAGAACGTACTGAACGTGGCGAACCGCAGATCAATTTTGATGATATTGAACTTGATGACACTGACGATCGCCGTCCGACTCGTGCGCAAAAAGAGCGCAATGAGGAACCGGAAATCGAAGAAGAAATTGATGATTCGGAAGATGAAGCTGTGGATGAAGAGCGCGTAGAGCGTCGTCCGCGTAAGCGTAAAAAAGCAGCCAGCAAACCGGCTTCTCGTCAGTATATGATGATGGGCGTCGGCATTCTGGTTCTGTTGTTGTTGATCATCGGTATCGGTTTTGCGCTAAAAGCCCCCTCGACCTCTTCCAGCGATCAAACTGCGTCTGGTGAGAAGAGTATTGATCTTTCTGGTAATGCGGTCGATCAGGCGAATGGTGTGCAGCCAGCGCCGGGAACCACGTCTGCGCAAAATACCCAGCAGGATGTTTCTCTGCCACCGATCTCTTCTACGCCGACCCAGGGGCAATCCCCGGCGGCAATGGATGGGCAGCAACGTGTTGAAGTGCAGGGCGATCTGAATAACGCGCTGACACAACCACAAAATCAGCAGCAGTTGAATAATGTGGCGGTCAACTCCACGCTGCCGACCGAACCTGCGACTGTAGCCCCAGTTCGCAATGGCAATGCATCGCGTGATACGGCGAAAACGCAAACTGCTGAACGTCCGACCACCACGCGTCCGGCACGTCAGCAGACGGTGATTGAACCGAAGAAACCGCAAGCAACTGTGAAAACGGAACCGAAGCCAGTAGCACAACAGCCGAAGCATACTGAACCGGCTGCGCCAGTGGTGAGCACCAGGGCACCTGCTGCGACTTCTACGCCAGTAGCAACGCCTGCGCCAAAAGCGACCGCCAGCACGGAGCCTGCACAAACGGCATCTCCGGCGCAAACCACGGCAACACCAGCCGCTGGGGCGAAGATCACAGGCAATGTCGGCTCGTTGAAATCGGCACCGTCCAGCCATTACACTCTGCAGCTAAGCAGTTCTTCTAACTACGACAACCTGAACGGTTGGGCGAAGAAAGAGAATCTGAAAAACTACGTTGTCTATGAAACGACGCGTAACGGTCAGCCGTGGTATGTCCTGGTTTCTGGCGTGTACGCTTCGAAAGAAGAAGCGAAAAAAGCGGTATCTACATTGCCAGCCGATGTTCAGGCCAAAAACCCGTGGGCGAAACCGCTGCGTCAGGTACAGGCCGATTTGAAGTAATCAAGGCTATTTCCCGCAATGGTTTACCGTTGCGGGAACTGCCTGAAGCGCTGGATGCTGTCGGAGCTTTCTCCACAGCCGGAGAAGGTGTAATTAGTTAGTCAGCATGAAGAAAAATCGCGCTTTTTTGAAGTGGGCAGGGGGCAAATATCCCCTGCTTGATGATATTAAACGACATTTGCCTAAGGGCGAATGTTTGGTTGAGCCTTTTGTGGGTGCCGGGTCGGTGTTTCTCAACACCGACTTTTCTCGTTATGTCCTTGCTGATATCAATAGCGACCTGATCAGTCTCTACAACATTGTGAAGACGCGTACCGATGAGTACGTACAGGCTGCTCACGAGCTGTTTGTTCCTGAGACAAATTGCGCTGAGGTCTACTATCAGTTCCGCGAAGAGTTCAACAAAAGTCAGGATCCCTTCCGCCGGGCGGTACTGTTTTTATATCTGAATCGCTACGGGTACAACGGTCTGTGCCGTTACAATCTGCGCGGTGAATTTAATGTGCCATTCGGCCGTTACAAAAAACCCTATTTCCCGGAAGCAGAGTTGTATCACTTTGCCGAAAAAGCGCAGAATGCCTTTTTCTATTGTGAGTCTTACGCCGACAGCATGGCGCGCGCGGATGATGCATCCGTCGTTTATTGCGATCCGCCTTATGCACCACTTTCTGCAACCGCCAACTTTACGGCGTATCACACAAATAGTTTTACTCTTGAACAACAAGCGCATCTGGCGGAGATTGCTGAAGGTCTGGTTGATCGCCAGATCCCGGTATTGATTTCCAATCATGATACTGCGCTAACGCGCGAGTGGTATCAGCGCGCAAAATTGCATGTCGTCAAAGTTCGACGCAGTATAAGCAGCAACGGCGGCACACGTAAAAAGGTGGACGAACTGCTGGCTTTGTACAAACCAGGAGTCGTTTCACCCGCGAAAAAATAATTCTCAAGGAGAAGCGGATGAAACAGTATTTGATTGCCCCCTCAATTCTGTCGGCTGATTTTGCCCGCCTGGGTGAAGATACCGCAAAAGCCCTGGCAGCCGGCGCTGATGTCGTGCATTTTGATGTCATGGATAACCACTACGTTCCCAACCTGACGATTGGACCTATGGTGCTGAAATCCTTGCGTAACTACGGCATTACCGCCCCTATTGATGTACATTTGATGGTGAAACCGGTTGATCGCATTGTGCCGGATTTCGCTGCCGCAGGTGCCAGCATCATTACCTTTCATCCTGAAGCCTCAGAGCACGTTGATCGCACGCTGCAACTGATTAAAGAAAATGGCTGTAAAGCGGGTCTGGTGTTCAACCCGGCCACGCCGTTGAGTTATCTGGACTATGTGATGGATAAGCTGGATGTGATCCTGCTGATGTCAGTTAACCCCGGTTTTGGCGGTCAGTCTTTCATTCCGCAAACGTTAGATAAACTACGCGAAGTGCGTCGCCGCATCGACGAGTCTGGTTTCGATATCCGCCTGGAAGTGGATGGCGGAGTGAAGGTTAATAACATTGGCGAAATCGCTGCGGCGGGTGCGGATATGTTCGTCGCTGGTTCGGCCATTTTCGACCAGCCAGACTACAAAAAAGTCATTGATGAAATGCGCAGTGAACTGGCAAAGGTAAGTCATGAATAAGTTTGAAGATATTCGGGGCGTTGCCTTCGATCTCGATGGCACGCTGGTTGACAGTGCTCCCGGTCTTGCTGCCGCGGTAGATATGGCGCTGTACGCGCTGGAGTTACCTGTCGCAGGCGAAGAAAGAGTTATTACCTGGATTGGTAACGGCGCAGATGTTCTGATGGAACGAGCACTGACTTGGGCGCGTCAGGAACGTGCGACCCTGCGTAAAACGATGGGTAAGCCGCCTGTTGATGACGACATCCCATTGCAAGAACAGGTGCGTATTATGCGTAAGCTGTTTGACCGCTACTATGGCGAGGTTGCTGAAGAAGGGACGTTTTTGTTTCCACACGTTGCCGATACGCTCGGTGCGTTGCAGGCCAAAGGCTTGCCGTTAGGTCTGGTCACGAACAAACCGACGCCGTTTGTTGCGCCATTGCTTGAAGCTTTAGATATCGCCAAATACTTTAGCGTGGTCATCGGTGGCGATGACGTACAAAACAAAAAGCCGCATCCGGATCCGCTGTTACTGGTGGCTGAACGTATGGGCATTGCTCCACAACAAATGCTGTTTGTTGGTGACTCTCGTAATGATATTCAGGCGGCAAAAGCGGCCGGTTGTCCTTCTGTTGGCTTAACCTATGGATATAACTACGGCGAGGCTATCGAACTTAGCCAGCCTGATGTAATTTATCAGTCTCTCAATGACCTTCTGCCCGCATTAGGGCTTCCGCAAAGCGAAAATCAGGAATCGAAAAATGACTAAGCCCATCGTTTTTAGTGGCGCACAGCCTTCAGGTGAATTGACCATTGGTAACTACATGGGTGCTCTGCGTCAGTGGGTAAACATGCAGGATGACTACCATTGCATTTACTGTATCGTTGACCAACACGCTATTACCGTGCGCCAGGATGCACAGAAGCTGCGTAAAGCGACGCTGGATACGTTGGCACTGTATCTGGCTTGTGGCATCGATCCTGAGAAAAGCACCATCTTTGTTCAGTCCCACGTACCGGAACACGCACAGTTAGGTTGGGCGCTGAACTGCTATACCTATTTCGGTGAGCTGAGCCGCATGACTCAGTTCAAAGATAAATCTGCACGTTACGCTGAGAATATCAACGCTGGTCTGTTTGACTATCCGGTGCTGATGGCAGCAGATATCCTGCTGTATCAAACCAACCTGGTGCCGGTCGGTGAGGATCAGAAACAGCACCTGGAACTGAGCCGTGATATCGCCCAGCGTTTCAACGCGCTGTATGGCGATATCTTTAAAGTGCCAGAGCCGTATATTCCGAAATCTGGCGCGCGCGTAATGTCTTTGCTGGAGCCGACCAAAAAGATGTCCAAGTCTGACGATAACCGCAATAACGTTATCGGCCTGCTGGAAGATCCGAAATCGGTAGTGAAGAAAATCAAGCGTGCGGTCACTGATTCCGACGAGCCGCCAGTAGTTCGCTACGACGTGCAGAACAAAGCGGGGGTTTCTAACCTGCTGGATATCCTTTCTGCAGTGACTGGCCAGAGCATCCCGGAGCTGGAAAAACAGTTCGAAGGCAAAATGTATGGTCATCTGAAAGGCGAAGTGGCAGAAGCGGTTTCCGGAATGTTGACTGAATTGCAGGAGCGTTATCACCGTTTCCGCAATGACGAAGCCTTCCTGCAACAGGTGATGAAAGACGGCGCAGAAAAAGCCAGCGCACACGCTTCCCGCACGCTGAAAGCGGTTTACGAAGCAATTGGTTTTGTAGCGAAGCCGTAATTCAACATTGTTGGCAAAGTGCGCTTTGTTTATGCCAGATGCGACGTGAACGCCTTATCTGGCCTACAAAATGTTGTAAATTCAACATGTTGAAGGAAAGCGTAGCGCATCATGCAGTTTTGCTTTTATCATCACTCTGAAACCGGGGAAACCCGGTTTTTTTGTCCCTTTTTCGCAGTAATCCGGAAAAATGTGAAGCATCTCGCCGTTTCCATCTCTCGTGGTTGCCACTTATCTTCATTTTAATGAATATATAAATATTCACTTTATTGAAAATTTACTATGCGCCGAACGTTTATCAAAAAAGAAGGTGTCGTCATCACGACGCTGGCCCGTTATTTGTTGGGTGAAAAATGCGGTAATCGCCTGAAAACGATTGATGAGCTGGCAACTGAATGCCGCTCGTCCGTTGGCCTGACGCAGGCCGCGCTAAAAACGCTGGAATCAAGCGGCGCGATACGCATTGAACGTCGCGGGCGTAATGGCAGTTTCCTGGCGGAGATGGATAACAAAGCGCTGTTGAGCCATGTCGATATCAACAATGTAGTCTGTGCGATGCCTCTGCCTTATACCCGTCTGTACGAAGGGTTGGCTAGCGGGTTAAAAGCCCAGTTTGATGGCATTCCTTTTTACTATGCGCATATGCGCGGCGCGGATATTCGCGTGGAGTGTTTGCTTAACGGTGTGTATGACATGGCAGTGGTTTCCCGGCTGGCGGCAGAAAGTTATCTCACACAAAAAGGTTTATGCCTCGCACTGGAGTTGGGGCCGCACACCTACGTTGGTGAGCACCAGTTGATTTGTCGCAAAGGTGAATCCGGTAATGTGCAGCGTGTTGGGCTGGATAGTCGCTCGGCGGATCAGAAAATCATGACCGATGTCTTTTTTGGTGATCGCAGTGTGGAGCGCGTCGATCTCTCCTATCACGAGAGTTTGCAGCGCATTGTCAAAGGTGATGTCGATGCGGTGATCTGGAATGTGGTGGCAGAAAGCGAACTGGCCATGCTTGGATTAGAAGCGACGCCGCTCACAGACGATCCGCGATTTTTGCAGGCCACCGAAGCCGTGATCCTGACGCGAGCTGATGATTACCCAATGCAACAATTACTGCGTGCGGTTGTTGATAAACACGCCCTGCTTGCCCATCAACAGCGGGTGGTCAGCGGGGAACAGGAACCCAGTTATTAAATAAAAGGCATCTAAAATGGAAACCAGACTCAACCTGCTTTGCGATGCAGGGGTCATAGATAAGGACATCTGTAAAGGCATGATGCAGGTTGTCAAGATTCTGGAAACAGAATGTCATCTGCCCATACGTAGCGAGCAGGGAACGATGGCGATGACGCATATGGCGAGTGCGCTGATGCGCAGCCGTCGCGGTGAACAGATACTGCCGCTGGATGACGAATTACTGACGGAACTGGCGCAATCCAGCCACTGGCCAGCGATCATGCAGTTGCATCGGGTGTTATTGCAGGGATTCGCGTTGGAAGTTAACCCGTGTGAAGAAGGATATCTGCTGGCCAACCTTTATGGATTATGGATGGCCGCTAACGAAGACCTTTGAAGCACATGGCAAATCCACGTCGTACATCTTAAATATTCAAAAAAATGAATATTTGAATTAAGGAACAGAAACGAGGCAACAAGATGTTTGTAGAAGCATTGAAACGCCAGAACCCGGCGCTGATTTCTGCCGCATTAAGCCTGTGGCAGCAGGGCAAGATCGCCCCGGACTGTTGGGTGATCGACGTGGATCAGGTACTGGAAAACGGTAAGCGGCTCATTGAGACAGCACGGCTTTACGGTATTGAACTGTATCTGATGACTAAGCAGTTCGGTCGTAACCCGTGGCTGGCGGAAAAGCTGCTGGCGCTGGGCTACAGCGGCATTGTGGCGGTGGACTACAAAGAGGCACGAGTGATGCGTCGCGCCGGTTTGCCGGTGGCGCATCAGGGGCATCTGGTACAAATCCCTTGTCACCAGGTATCTGACACCGTTGAACAGGGAACCGGTGTTATCACTGTGTTTACCCTCGATAAAGCACGGGAAATTTCTGCGGCAGCGGTGAAGGCTGGATGCGTACAGTCTGTGCTGCTCAAAGTTTATAGCGACGATGATTTCCTTTATCCAGGGCAGGAGAGCGGTTTTACCCAAAATACGCTGCATGACATTGTCGCTGAAATCCAAAAACTACCAGGACTACATTTAGCGGGACTTACCCATTTCCCTTGCCTGCTTTGGGATGAAACAAGCGGGAAAGTTTTACCCACGCCGAATCTTCACACGCTGGTACAGGCGCGGGATCAACTGGCTAAATCTGGCACTGCCCTTGAGCAACTAAACGCGCCTTCAGCGACCAGTTGCACTTCGTTGCCGGTGTTAGCGCAATATGGTGTTACCCATGCCGAACCTGGTCATGCGCTGACCGGCACTATTCCGGCAAACCAGCAGGGCGATCAACCCGAACGTATCGCCATGCTTTGGTTAAGTGAAATTTCCCACCACTTCCGTGGCGACAGTTATTGCTATGGCGGTGGTTACTATCGCCGTGGTCATGCACATCACGCTCTTATTTTTACTCCAGAAAATCAAAGCATCACAGAAACACTTCTCAAAACAGTGGATGACAATAGTATCGACTATTACCTGCCGTTGGCTGGTGAGTTTCCGGTAAGTAGCGCGGTGGTGCTCTGTTTTCGTACGCAGATTTTTGTCACCCGTAGCGATGTGGTGTTGGTGTCCGGTATTCAGCGCGGCGCGGCGGAAATTGTTGGTCGCTATGACAGCCTCGGCAACCTTCTGGAGGCGTAAATGGCGCGATTTGTGGTGTTAGTGATCGATAGTTTTGGCGTAGGCGCAATGAAAGATGTTGCGCGGGTACGCCCACAGGATGCCGGGGCGAATACCTGTGGTCACATTCTTAGCCAGTTGCCGCATTTACAGTTGCCGACTCTTGAGAAGCTGGGGCTAATCAATGCATTGGGTTATGCGCCGGGTGATATGCAGCCATCGGATTGCGCAGTCTGGGGCGTAGCAGAACTGCAACATGAAGGTGGCGATACCTTTATGGGGCATCAGGAAATTTTAGGTACGCGCCCCTTGCCGCCGCTGCGGATGCCCTTTCGCGACGTTATTGATCGTGTTGAACGAGCCTTAATGGCTGCGGGCTGGCAGGTCGAACGCCGTGGCGATGCGTTGCAATTTCTGTGGGTAAACCAGGCCGTGGCAGTTGGCGACAATCTCGAAGCGGATTTAGGCCAGGTCTATAACGTTACCGCCAATCTCTCTGCGATACCGTTCGATGAAGTTGTCAAGATTGGTCGTGTGGTGCGTGAGCAGGTACAGGTTGGCAGGGTTATTACTTTTGGCGGCCTGTTGCAGGACAGCCAGCGCATTCTTGATGCCGCAGAAAGCAAGGAAGGGCGTTTTATTGGCATAAATGCACCGCGTTCCGGCGCTTATGACAGCGGTTTCCAGGTTGTACATATGGGCTACGGTGTCGATGAAAAAGTGCAGGTGCCGCAACAACTGCATCAGGTAGGCGTACCTACGGTGCTGGTGGGTAAGGTGGCGGATATCGTCAGCAATCCTCATGGAATGAGCTGGCAAAATTTGGTGGATAGCCAACGGATTATGGATATCACTCTCGACGAATTTAACGCCCATCCGACAGCCTTTATTTGCACCAATATTCAGGAAACCGACCTCGCCGGCCACGCAGAAGACGTCGCACGTTATGCCGAACGTTTGCAGGTCGTTGACCGTAATCTTGCCCGGCTTGTTGAGGCGATGCAGCCGGATGATTGCCTGATCGTCATGGCTGATCACGGTAACGACCCGACTATCGGCCACAGCCACCATACCCGCGAAGTAGTGCCTGTGCTGGTTTATCAGCGTGGATTGGCTGCCACTCGTCTGGGTGTGTATCCCACGCTCTCTGATGTTGGAGCCACGGTATGTGAATTTTTCCGTGCTTCGCCGCCACAAAACGGCAGCTCTTTTTTATCTTCCCTTCGCTTTCAGGGTGACTCTTTATGACCATCGATTCGACCGGCTACACCCTTGCTCATGAGCATCTGCATATTGATCTCTCCGGCTTTAAAAACAACGTGGATTGCCGCCTTGATCAATATGCGTTCATTTGCCAGGAGATGAACGACCTGATGGCGCAGGGCGTTCGTAATGTGATTGAGATGACCAATCGTTACATGGGCCGCAATGCGCAATTTATGCTCGATGTGATGCGTGAGACGGGAATCAACGTGGTGCCTTGTACTGGTTATTACCAGGATGCCTTTTTCCCGGAGCATGTGGCGACCCGCAGCGTGCAGGAGCTGGCGCAAGAGATGGTCGATGAAATTGAACAGGGTATCGATGGCACGGAACTGAAAGCCGGGGTCATCGCGGAGATTGGCTCCAGTGAGGGCAAAATCACGCCGCTGGAAGAGAAAGTTTTCATTGCCGCCGCGTTGGCGCATAACCAGACCGGACGGCCCATTTCCACTCATACATCTTTTAGCACTATGGGGTTGGAACAACTGGCTCTACTGCAATCCCACGGTGTCGATCTTTCGCGGGTCACCCTCGGGCACTGCGATCTTAAAGACAACCTCGACAACATTTTAAAGATGATCGATCTCGGCGCGTATGTGCAGTTCGACACCATTGGCAAGAACAGTTACTACCCGGATGAGAAGCGTATTGCGATGCTTCACGCGCTCCGCGACCGTGGATTGCTTAACCGCGTCATGCTGTCGATGGATATTACTCGTCGTTCCCATTTAAAAGCCAACGGTGGTTATGGCTATGACTTTTTATTTACCACCTTTATTCCGCAGTTGCGCCAGTCAGGATTCAGTCAGGCCGATGTGGATGTGATGTTACGTGAAACTCCCTCTCAATTTTTCCAATAAGGACAGACTCATGAAAAAGATTGGCGTTGCAGGCTTACAGCGTGAGCAGATTAAAAAAACCATTGAAACGACGGCTCCTGGCTGTTTTGAAGTTTTCATTTATAACGACATGGAAGCGGCAATGAAAGTGAAATCCGGGCAACTGGATTACTACATCGGCGCGTGTAATACCGGCGCAGGTGCGGCATTGTCGATTGCTATCGCGGTGATTGGTTATAACAAAAGTTGCACCATTGCCAGGCCTGGTATTAAAGCGAAAGACGAGCATATCGCCAAAATGATCGCTGAAGGAAAGGTGGCGTTTGGGCTTTCCGTTGAGCACGTTGAACACGCGATTCCGATGCTGATTAACCATCTGAAATAAAAGGCACGACTATGGATCTGTATATTCAGATTATCGTGGTGGCGTGCCTGACCGGTATGACATCACTTCTGGCACATCGCTCGGCGGCCGTATTTCATGATGGTATTCGCCCGATCCTGCCACAATTGATTGAAGGCTATATGAACCGTCGCGAGGCGGGGAGTATCGCTTTCGGTTTGAGTATTGGTTTTGTGGCATCGGTGGGGATCTCCTTTACCCTGAAAACCGGCCTGCTCAACGCATGGTTACTTTTTCTTCCTACCGATATCCTCGGCGTACTGGCGATAAACAGCCTGATGGCGTTTGGCCTTGGCGCAATCTGGGGGATACTGATCCTCACCTGCCTGCTGCCGGTAAACCAGTTGCTGACTGCGCTGCCGGTTGATGTTTTAGGTAGTCTGGGGGAATTAAGCTCTCCGGTAGTTTCTGCTTTTGCACTCTTCCCGCTGGTGGCGATTTTCTACCAGTTTGGCTGGAAGCAAAGCCTGATCGCTGCCGCCGTCGTGTTGATGACTCGCGTCGTGGTGGTGCGTTATTTCCCGCATCTTAATCCGGAATCCATCGAAATCTTTATTGGCATGGTAATGCTGCTGGGGATCGCGATAACTCACGACCTGCGTCATCGTGATGAAAATGATATCGATGCCAGCGGATTTTCGGTCTTTGAAGAGCGCACGTCGCGGATTATCAAAAATCTTCCGTATATCGCCATTGTCGGAGCGCTGATCGCTGCTGTTGCCAGTATGAAAATTTTTGCTGGTAGCGAAGTGTCGATCTTCACCCTTGAGAAAGCGTACTCCGCAGGCGTCACGCCGGAGCAATCGCAAACGCTGATCAATCAGGCGGCGCTGGCAGAATTTATGCGCGGGCTGGGTTTTGTGCCGTTGATTGCCACCACTGCGTTAGCCACGGGGGTGTATGCGGTTGCTGGCTTTACCTTTGTCTATGCGGTGGGCTATCTCTCGCCTAATCCGATGGTTGCGGCGGTATTGGGCGCAGTGGTTATTTCGGCGGAAGTTTTGTTGTTACGGTCGATAGGTAAATGGCTGGGGCGCTACCCGTCAGTGCGTAATGCGTCGGATAACATTCGTAACGCCATGAATATGCTGATGGAAGTGGCTCTGTTGGTCGGTTCGATTTTCGCGGCAATCAAAATGGCGGGTTATACCGGATTCTCTATTGCGGTCGCCATTTACTTCCTCAACGAATCTCTGGGGCGTCCGGTACAGAAAATGGCGGCACCTGTGGTGGCAGTGATGATCACCGGCATTCTGCTGAATGTTCTTTACTGGCTTGGCTTGTTTGTTCCGGCTTAAGGAATGCACTTATGAAGACGTTTCCCTTGCAAAGCCTGACTCTTGCAGAAGCACAGCAAAAGCAGTTTGCGCTGGTGGACACGATTTGCCGCTATTTCCCTGGCGGTGAGTTCCTTACCTGTGGTGATTTGGGATTAACGCCGGGGTTGAATCAACCGCGCATTACTCAACGTGTGGAACAGGTACTGGCGGGTGTGTTTCATGCGCAAGCGGCGGCGCTGGTGCAAGGCGCTGGCACTGGGGCGATCCGTGCCGGGCTGGCAGCTTTGCTCAAGCCCGGGCAGCGTCTTCTGGTACATGATGCGCCTGTTTATCCGACTACGCGGGTCATTATTGAGCAGATGGGGCTGACGCTTATTACCGCTGATTTCAATGACCTGTCGGCACTTAAGCAAATCGTCGAAGAGCAACAACCAGATGCAGCACTGGTGCAACATACACGCCAGCAGCCGCAGGATCGCTACATTCTGGCAGATGTGCTGGCAACGTTGCGCCTGGCGGGTGTTCCAGCGTTAACTGATGACAACTATGCGGTGATGAAGGTGGCGCGGATTGGCTGCGAATGCGGGGCGAATGTCTCAACTTTTTCCTGCTTCAAGCTGTTTGGGCCGGAGGGTGTTGGTGCGGTGGTAGGCGATGCTGATGCCATCAACCGTATTCGTGCCACGCTTTACTCCGGAGGCAGCCAGATTCAGGGCGCTCAGGCGCTGGAAGTCTTGCGCGGACTGGTTTTTGCGCCAGTGATGCATGCAGTACAGGCGAGAGTATCTGAAAGGTTGCTGACCTTGCTCAACGGTGGCGCAGTGCCACAAGTTAAAAGCGCCGTCATTGCCAATGCGCAGTCGAAGGTGTTGATTGTGGAGTTCCATCAGCCGATTGCTGCAAGGGTACTGGAAGAAGCGCAGAAACGCGGTGCATTGCCATATCCAGTTGGTGCGGAGTCGAAATATGAAATTCCGCCGCTCTTTTATCGTCTTTCCGGGACATTTCGTCAGGTGAATCCACAATTAGAACATTGTGCGATTCGTATTAATCCTAATCGTAGTGGTGAGGAGACAGTGCTGCGTATTTTGCGCGAGAGTATTGCCTGTATTTAACTGCTGTGAACGATATTTTTAAAGGCAAGGTAAAAACAAATACGCCCTCTGGTAAAAATAGAGGGCGTCAGGTAATTAAAACAGCATTAACCGATCTCTGTTAAGAGATTACTGTGCAGTCGGACCGCAGCCGCCAATGATTTTAGAAATAGAAATTGCCGGATGCAGAAGGTAATCATAAGAGCAGTTTTTGTCACGGTTTTCAATATGACCAGTACATGCAGTTAACGTTGCCAGTACCGCACCTACCAATGCTACTTTAATAAACTTGTTCATTCTCATTCCCTATGTAAAATATATCGAGTAATATTCATTAATTATGTGAATATAAGCAAACAGCTCGTTAGAGACAATACAGGAATATCTATGACACGTCAGTGAGTGGACTATTAATAATTCAATTATATTTGTAAGCCACTGTAACTGTGGGGAGTTGTTAAAAAACAAATTAGTTAAAAAGTTGTTTTATGTCTGATGAAAATAAAAATTAATATGGTGATTATTGTAAATAAAAAGGCCAGAAATATCCGGCCTTAGATAATTTTTTTAAAATTAATGGTTAGAGAACCAGTTTAATTTATCGCGCAGGCCAACGACCCGACCAATAATAATCAAAGACGGGCTGTTCATTTGCTGCGCAAGTTCACCGAGTTGCGCGAGCGTACCGTCAATCACGCGTTGCGTAACCGCCGTACCGTTTTCGACAATCGCCACCGGCATTTCACCTGGCATTCCGTATTCAATCAGCTTTTGCTGAATGGTCGCGGCCTGATTCAGCCCCATATAGAACACCAGCGTCTGTTTTTCTGCCGCCAGATTCTCCCAGTCCAGCTCGCCACCCGTTTTTAAGTGCCCGGTGATTAAGCGCACGCTCTGGGCGTAATCGCGATGTGTTAGCGGAATACCCGAATAGGCAGAGCAACCAGAAGCTGCGGTAATGCCCGGAACCACCGAGAACGGAATGCCTGCATTGCACAGCGTTTCCAGCTCTTCGCCGCCACGCCCGAAAATAAACGGATCGCCGCCTTTCAGACGCACCACGCGTTTGCCTTTTTGCGCTTCCCGCAACAGGATCTGGTTAATCTCTTCCTGCGGTACGCAGTGGTATCCCGCGCGTTTACCGACGAAAACGCGGTCAGCATCGCGGCGTACCAGATTCATAATATCGTCAGAAACCAGACGGTCGTAGACCACCACATCAGCCTGCTGAATTTGTTGCAGGCCTTTCAGCGTCAGTAGCCCGGCATCGCCTGGACCTGCGCCAACCAGCACCACTTCACCACGATGATCGAGCGGCTCATTGATTAACTGTTCGGTAGTTTCAGTAATGGCTTTCTGATCGTTGTTCGCCAGCGACTGCGCCAGACGGTCATTGACGAACAGTTTTTCCCAGAAACGGCGACGCTCACCCATTGTGGCGAACTGCTGTTTCACCCGACCGCGTAACTGTCCGGCATATTTTGCCACCTGACCCAGATGGAGAGGCAGTAGTGATTCGAGTTTTTCGCGCAGCAGGCGCGCCAGGACTGGAGATGTGCCGCCGGAGGAGACCGCTACCATTAGCGGTGAGCGGTCGATAATGGACGGCATAATGAAACTGGCGGCTTTCGGTGCATCTACCACGTTACAGAAGATACGACGAGATTCAGCGGCTTCGCTGACGCGCTGGTTAAGCGCATCATCATCAGTAGCCGCAATCGCCAGCCAACAGGTATCGAGAAGGCTTTCATCAAATGGCCCCTCGACGAGGGTTAACATGCCAGCATCTGCCCATGCGGTAAACTGCGGAATAAACGCTAATGCATTCACCGTTAAGCGAGCGCCTGCGTCCAACAGCAACCTGGCTTTGCGTTCCGCGACATCACCGCCGCCGACAATCAGACAGTCGCGATCGCGTAATTGGCAAAATATAGGCAAATGATCCACGTAAAACCCCTTACTGATTAACCTGCAGCCGTTTCAGTTTGATTAAATTTGTCCGCAATCGGACGATTAGCTTTCGGCGTAGCATACCAATAACCCAATCCCATGAATACGGCGCCAGATAAAGTATTACCCAGCGTCACCCACAGCAGGTTATGACCAATGCCCGCCAGAGTGTAGGCTTCGCTATGGTTGCCGAACCAGGAGAGAGCGAACAGCGTCATGTTGGCAACGGAGTGCTCATAGCCGGAGGCGATAAACGCCAGCAGACACCACCAGATAGCGATAAATTTCGCCGCGCCTTCGGTGCGCAGCGCCATCCAGATTGCCAGGCAAACCAGCCAGTTACACAATGCGCCTTTGAAGAACAGTACCATTGCTGGTGCGGTGGTTTTGGCCAGCGCGACAGAATGGACGATGCTGGTATCCACCGGTAGCAGGCTACCGCCGCCCCAGCTATAGAGCATCGCTACGAAGATGGAACCGACCAGATTACCCAGCCAGGTTTGCGGCAGAATTGCCCACATTTGCCCGTGGCTGATGGTGCCTGCTTTCACCCCAAAGGTGAGGAACATGGTGTGTCCGGTGAACAGTTCAGAACCGGCGATAATCACCAGCGTTAAGGCGATACCAAAAGTTGCCCCCATCACCAGCGGACGCACGGACGGATCGAGCAAATTGCCGAGCGTGAAAATCAGGATGATCCCAAGACCCACATAAGCTCCCGCCATTGCGGAGCTGACCCAAAAGCCAAGCGGGTTATTTGCCGACAGGCGTGCGATGCGCGCAGCGTTCGCCGCACACTTATTGATAGTGTCTGTAAACATTTGATTATCCTTAAAAAATAAAAACAAAAATAAAACAAAGAGTTTAAAAAATGTCCTGCAATATACCGAAGGTTATTACAGGACAATGCAAAAAGGGGAGGCATTGCGCCTCCCGTTAAAACATTAACCGCGCAGTTGTACTACGCCGTCTTTCACTCGTGCTTCGTAATGCTTGACGGAGAACTGTTCGTCCTCCATGCACAAGCCGTCGCTTAAGCGAAAACGCTGTTTTTTCAGCGGGCTGGCTACCCACAGCTCACCCTGATGTTCCGCAATCAGCCCGCGTGACAGTACGCTGGATTCGAAGAACGGATCGATATTGCTGATAGCAAACACCTGGTCGCTGTGATACGGACGGAAAATCGCCACCTGCTCGTCACCTAACAGCGCGCAGACGCCGGTTTCAGGCAGGATGTCATCGATTTTGCAGATGTCTTTCCACTGGCTCATGCGTTGTCCTCCACCAGAGTTACCGGAATACGTTCATACGGCGTTGCCGGACGGTGCTGTTCGCGCTCAGGCACCATCTGCACATTCGGGTCACGCTTGTCGCTGTTGATGAAGTGCTTGAAGCGAGTCTGTGCAGACGGCGTATTGACCGTTTCAGTCCACTCACACACTACAGCTTCACGCAGGCGCGCCATCTCTTCTTCCAGATGTGCGTTCAGACCCAGTTTGTCATCAATGATCACCGCTTTCAGGTAATCGATGCCGCCTTCGAGGTTTTCTAACCACGGTGCGGTACGGGTCAGTTTGTCGGCAGTACGGATGTAGAACATCATGAAGCGGTCGAGATATTTGAGCAGCGTTTCGCGATCGATATCCGCTGCCAGCAGATCCGCATGACGCGGTTTCATGCCGCCGTTACCGCAAACGTACAGGTTCCAGCCTTTTTCAGTGGCGATGATACCTACGTCTTTGCCCTGCGCTTCTGAACATTCACGGGTACAACCAGAGACACCGAACTTGATTTTGTGCGGTGCGCGGATGCCTTTGTAGCGGTTTTCCAGTTCTACGCCGAGGCCGACGCTGTCGCCAACACCGTAGCGGCACCAGGTGCTACCCACGCAGGTTTTCGCCATACGCAGCGCTTTCGCATAGGCATGACCGGTTTCGAATCCCGCTTCAATCAGTTGACGCCAGATCTCCGGCAGATCGTCTTTCTGTGCACCAAACATCGCAATACGTTGGGAGCCGGTGATTTTGGTGTAGAGATTAAATTCACGTGCGATACGACCTACAGCCATCAAACCTTCCGGGGTAATTTCACCGCCCGGAGAACGCGGGATCACCGAATAGGTGCCGTCTTTCTGGATATTAGCGAGGAAGTTATCGTTAGAATCCTGCAACGGAGTATGCTGCGGTTTCAGAATGTATTCGTTCCAGCAGGACGCCAGCAGCGAACCGATGGTGGGTTTACACACTTCACAACCGTAGCCTTTGCCGTGTTTTGCCAGCAGTTCTTCGAAGGTTTTAATGCCTTCAACGCGAATCAAATGGAACAGTTCCTGGCGCGAATATGGGAAGTGTTCGCACAGGTTGTTGTTGACTTCGATGCCCTGTTTCGCCAGTTCGGCGTTCAGCACCTGAGTAACCAACGGAATGCAACCACCGCAGCCTGTACCCGCTTTGGTTTCGGCTTTCAGCGCTGCAACGGTGTGGCAGCCTTTGTTGATGGCAGCAATCAGATCGCCTTTGGTGACGTCGAAGCAGGAGCAGATTTGCGCGCTGTCCGGCAGTTTATCAACACCGATAGACGGTTTACCGCTGCCAGAGTAGGCAGGCAGGATCAGCGAGTCCGGGTTTTCCGGCAGTTCAATGGCGTTCAGTACCAGTTGCAGCAGGTTGCCATAGTCGCTGGTATCGCCCACCAGTACCGCACCGAGCAACGTTTTGTTGTCTTCGCTGACAACCAGACGTTTGTAAATCTCTTTGCTTTCGTCGAGGTAAACATAGCTACGCGCGCCTGGTGTACGACCATGCGCATCGCCAATACCGCCCACGTCTACGCCCAGCAGTTTCAGCTTGGCGCTAAGATCTGCACCTTCAAATGCGTTTTCGCTACCAAGAATGTGGTCAACAGCCACCTGAGCCATTTTGTAGCCCGGTGCTACCAGACCAAACACACGGTTGTTCCAGCTTGCGCATTCACCGATGGCGTAGATATCCGGATCGGAAGTCTGGCAGGAATCGTTAATAACGATACCCCCACGCGGAGCCACGTCCAGGCCACACTGAGTCGCCAGCTTATCGCGCGGACGGATACCGGTAGAGAAGACAATAAAGTCAACTTCCAGCTCGCTACCGTCGGCAAAACGCATGGTTTTACGTGCTTCGACACCTTCCTGCACAATTTCGAGGGTGTTTTTGCTGGTGTGAACGCGCACGCCCATGCTTTCGATTTTGCGACGAAGCTGTTCGCCGCCCATCTGATCAAGCTGTTCCGCCATCAGCATAGGGGCAAATTCGATAACGTGGGTTTCAATGCCTAAGTTTTTCAGCGCGCCAGCGGCTTCCAGACCTAACAGGCCGCCACCAACAACGGCACCGCGCTTGCTGCGACGGGCGCAGGATTCAATGGCGTTGAGGTCTTCAATGGTGCGATAGACAAAACAGTCCTGGGTATCAGAACCTTTGATCGGCGGGATCCACGGGTAGGAACCGGTCGCCATGATCAGCTTGTCATAATAAACGGTACGTCCGGCGCTGGAGTGGATCACCTTCTCCTGACGGTTGATGGTAATCGCGCGCTCACCGACCAGAACTTTAATGCCGTGTTTCTCATAAAAGCCTTCGCGCACCAGCGACAGCTCTTCGGCAGTGTGGTGAGAGAAGTAAGACGAGAGGTGTACGCGGTCATAAGCGATGCGCGGTTCTTCACAGAAAACGGTAATATCAAAGTTGGCCGCATCAGATTTATCAAGAAGATCTTCGATAAAGCGATGGCCGACCATACCGTTACCGATAATTGCGAGTCTGACTTTGCTCATTTTTGCCTCGATTTCTTTTCTATTACCGCCTACCTTAACGATTCAGCAACCCCACTTATTGATGCAAATCAAATTCACCTTTATATACCTCTTAAGGAGTATATTACTGATTTGTATAAATATTCTTAAGTTACGGAATTGTCTGACATTTCGTGTGTGTGCAAAAAATAGACAAAATAAGAGAGTTTAAAGATATGAGGATAGGTTGAGGGGAAGAGAGGAAAAAACCGGACGACGAAAGCGCCGCCCGATATTGGCAATTAATGAGAGGTCAGGGTGTTATGCTGACGGTGACGGCTGACAAAACCCAGCAGGAAGCACATCACGAATACCACAGCGTACAGACCATTTGCAGTGAGCAGCGCCGCCTGTGGACCGCTATGCTCTACAATCGGGCCAGTAACCACAAAGGTCAGCATGGTGCCGATGGTTCCGCAGGTGAGGACGAAGTTAACCAGTTTTGGGGACGGCACTTTGGTTTGCTGTGAACCCAGGGTGATGATGGTGGTATAGATCGCGCTGGAGAAGAAGCCCAGAGCGAGAATAGACCACGCCATATGTGCCGGTGTTCCAGTGTTAAAGACATACATCAGAATCGCGGCCAGTCCTGCCAGCACGGTCAGAATACGTTGCAGGTCAAAGAAACGCAGAATAAAGCTGAAGGCCCACATGCCGACCATGTACGACATCCAGAAGTTGCTTACCAGCGTTCCTGCGTCGTTCAGGCTCATGCCCAGACCTTTGGCGTACTCCGGCACCCAGGAGATAAAACCTAACTGACCGAGGATGTAGCACAGCGCCGCAATGGAGAGAAACAGCACGCCAATCCCCCATTTTTCTTTCACTACCGGAACGTCATTTTTTGGCGCATGTTTGCCCAGTGCCGGGAACTCACAGCCGAAGGTCAGAATAAAAATAGCGACGTACACCAGCCCGATGCAGGCATAAACCCAGTACCACTCAATGCTACGTGCCAGCAAAAATGCCGCGATCATCGGGAAAATCATCCCGGCCATACTGAAGAAGGAGTCGGTAAACAGCAAGCGAGAACCGCGCTGACGCCCTTCATACATTTGTGTAACCAGGAACGTACCAATCGACATGGTGATACCACTGACCACCCCGAGGATGAACATCGCCGCCGAGAACAACGCCAGACTGTGGCTGAACATCAAACCAGCAACCGCCAGCACCATCAGGAGAAAGCCAAAACGTAACTGCGTTTTCAGCGGGACGATTTCCATCAGCCAGGCGTTGAGGAAGATAGAGATTAAAATTCCGGCATTGAGGAAGGTGAAGGTGTTACTCATACTGGAAACGGGCAGATGGAAATAATCTGCAATATTCCCCATCACCATCCCGGTGACAATAACCAACGCACCGGTGAGTGCGTAGGAAAGAAAGCTAATCCATGTGAGCTTAATGCGATTGCTGTTAGTCATGATTGGCCTGCGTTGAAAGAGAAAATGGCATAGTGGGTATGCCGCGAGCGGGCGATTTTAGGTGATTTTGTGATCTGATTAAATATCTAATTGCAAACGGTTGCTAATTTGCAATATTTAAAGTGATTCTGATCACGGAATATAAGTGATCATCAGGTTACATATATTTCAAGTACGTAAAATTAGGTAAAGGAATGGCCTTGTCATTGAAGGCTATTTAGAATCTCTTCACTTGCTTTTTTTCTGCTCTGTTAAGGAAATCTCATGTTCAAATCGACCCTGGCAGCTTTTGTAGCTGTTTTCGCTCTTTCTGCTCTCTCACCTGTAGCAATGGCAGCGAAAGGGGACCCGCACGTATTGTTAACAACCTCTGCTGGTAATATCGAACTGGAGCTGGATAGCCAGAAAGCACCGGTATCAGTGCAAAACTTTGTCGATTATGTGAACAGCGGTTTTTATAACAACACCACTTTTCACCGGGTGATCCCGGGCTTTATGATTCAGGGCGGCGGTTTCACCGAGCAGATGCAGCAGAAAAAACCGAATCCGCCGATCAAAAATGAAGCTGATAACGGTCTGCGCAACACGCGCGGCACGATTGCTATGGCGCGTACTGCTGATAAAGACAGCGCAACCAGCCAGTTTTTTATTAACGTTGCCGATAACGCCTTCCTCGACCACGGCCAGCGTGATTTCGGCTACGCCGTCTTTGGTAAAGTGGTAAAAGGGATGGATGTCGCAGACAAGATTTCCCAGGTGCCGACTCATGATGTTGGTCCATACCAGAATGTGCCGTCAAAGCCGGTCGTTATCCTTTCCGCTAAAGTCCTGCCGTAACGATTTCTCGCGCGGGCAATATTGTCCGCGCATCTGCTCTCCCGGCGTAACCTGCATTTGCCGCTTATACTTGTGGCAAACGGACACGTTCAGGGAGGCATCAAGTGAAGAAACTCACCGATAAGCAAAAGTCCCGTCTTTGGGAACTTCAGCGTAATCGTAATTTCCAGGCCAGCCGCCGTCTCGAAGGTGTCGAGAGCCCCTTGGTGACGCTTACTGCCGCTGAGGCTTTGGTGCGCCTTGAAGAGCTAAGGAGACACTATGAGCGATAAGTTCGGAGAAGGGCGCGACCCGTATCTTTATCCTGGCCTCGACATCATGCGTAACCGACTGGATATCCGCCAACAGCAGAGACTGGAGCAGGCCGCTTACGAAATGACGGCGCTGCGCGCCGCGACCATTGAGCTTGGTCCGCTGATGCGCGGTTTACCCCATTTGCGTGCTATTCATCGCCAGCTTTATCAGGATATTTTCGACTGGGCGGGCCAATTACGCGAAGTTGACATTTATCAAGGAGATACACCATTCTGCCACTTTGCCTATATCGAAAAAGAGGGCAATGCCCTATGCAGGATCTGGAGGAAGAAGGTTATCTGGTCGGCCTTGAGAAAGAGAAGTTCGTTGAGCGGCTGGCACACTACTATTGTGAAATCAACGTCCTGCACCCATTCCGCGCGGGAAGTGGCCTTGCGCAGCGTATCTTCTTCGAACAACTGGCGATTCATGCTGGCTATCAATTGAGCTGGCAGGGCATCGAAAAAGAGGTGTGGAATCAGGCTAATCAGAGCGGGGCAATGGGCGATCTCTCTGCGCTGAAGACGATATTTAGCAAAGTGGTAAGCGAAGCCGGGGAATCTGAGTAAAATAGCGCGGTTCTTTCGTACCGGAGCCGCCATGATCCTGCTTATTGATAACTACGATTCTTTCACCTGGAACCTCTACCAGTATTTTTGTGAACTGGGGACGGATGTGCTGGTTAAGCGCAACGATGCGTTGACGCTGACGGATATTGACGCCCTTAAACCGCAGAAAATTGTCATATCGCCTGGACCCTGTACGCCAGATGAAGCCGGGATTTCCCTTGAGGTTATTCGTCACTATGCCGGACGGTTGCCGATTCTTGGCGTTTGCCTGGGGCATCAGGCGATGGCGCAGGTTTTCGGCGCTAAAGTGGTACGCGCCGCAAAGGTAATGCACGGCAAAACCTCACCCATTACGCATAACGGCGAAGGCGTATTTCAGGGGCTGGCAAATACATTAACCGTGACGCGCTACCATTCACTGGTGGTGGACCCCGACTCGCTGCCGGAGTGTTTTGAAGTGACCGCCTGGAGCGAGACCCACGAGATTATGGGGATTCGCCATCGCCAGTGGGATCTCGAAGGGGTGCAATTTCATCCGGAAAGTATTCTTAGCGAACAGGGGCATCAGTTGCTGGCTAATTTCCTGCATCGCTGATTTCTGGTTGCCATTTAATGATTTTTTATGCATATTTTGTGATTATAATTTCATAATGATTTATGCGTAACAGGGTGATCATGAGATGGCAACTGAACAAACAGCAATTACACGCGCGACTTTCGATGAAGTGATTCTGCCGATTTATGCACCGGCAGAGTTTATTCCGGTAAAAGGCCAGGGTAGCCGAATCTGGGATCAACAGGGTAAGGAGTATGTCGATTTCGCGGGGGGGATTGCGGTTACGGCGTTAGGTCATTGCCATCCGGCGCTGGTGGAAGCGTTAAAAACCCAGGGCGAAACCTTGTGGCATATCAGCAACGTTTTCACCAATGAACCAGCATTACGTCTTGGGCGTAAACTGATTGAGGCGACCTTTGCCGAACGAGTGGTGTTTATGAACTCCGGGACGGAAGCCAACGAAACTGCCTTTAAACTGGCACGTCATTACGCTTGTGTGCGCCATAGCCCGTTCAAAACCAAAATTATTGCCTTCCATAACGCCTTTCATGGCCGATCATTGTTTACCGTCTCGGTGGGCGGCCAGCCGAAATATTCTGACGGCTTTGGGCCAAAACCGGCAGACATTATTCATGTTCCCTTTAACGATCTCCACGCGGTGAAAGCAGTGATGGATGATCATACCTGCGCAGTGGTTGTTGAGCCGATTCAGGGCGAGGGCGGCGTGACGGCTGCGACGCCGGAGTTTCTGCAGGGCTTGCGTGAACTGTGCGATCAACATCAGGCATTGCTGGTATTTGATGAAGTGCAGTGCGGGATGGGGCGGACAGGCGATTTATTTGCCTATATGCACTACGGCGTGACGCCGGATATCCTGACCTCCGCCAAAGCGTTAGGCGGTGGTTTCCCGATTAGCACCATGCTGACCACGGCGGAGATTGCGTCTGCGTTTCATCCTGGCTCGCACGGTTCCACCTACGGTGGTAATCCACTAGCCTGTGCGGTCGCTGGGGCGGCGTTTGATATCATCAATACGCCGGTCGTGCTGGAAGGCATTCAGGCGAAACGTCAGCGTTTTGTTGAGCATTTGCAGAAGATTGATCAGCAGTACGATGTGTTTAGCGATATTCGCGGCATGGGGCTGTTGATTGGTGCGGAGTTGAAACCACAATACAAAGGTAAGGCGCGTGATTTCCTTTATGCGGGTGCGGATGCAGGTGTAATGGTGCTGAACGCCGGACCAGATGTGGTGCGTTTTGCGCCGTCGCTGGTGGTGGAAGATGCGGATATCGACGAAGGGATGCAGCGTTTTGCCCGCGCAGTGGCGAAGGTGATTGCGGCGTAAAACGGGAGTAAGCCTGATAAGACGCGGTAAGCGTCGCACCAGGCAAAGGGCGTCGGATACGGCGTATGTGCCTTATCTGACCCTCGATTTTGTTCTGGCGATGAATAAATTACGCCTTCGAATCCCGCAACTTGCGACTCAACCAAATCCCGTGGTGTGGTCGCTGCCGCCAGGCCATTGCTGAAATGGTGTGCATCGTATTCAGATGGCCAATAACGCGTTGTAAATGCTGCTCCAGCGTGCCGGACGCACCTTCGTGTGGCAGCATCTCTGGCGAGTCGATGATATTGGCGTCACCAGAACTACCCGGTTCATCATATTCCAGTCGTTGCTGACAACGCTGAATGGCGATTTCACAAGACTGCAAGTACTCCTGCGCCAGTTCCGGCGGCAATGACCGGTGTTCCCGCGCCAGTGTGGTCATGGCATTGATATGTTCAACAATAAACTGACTATGTGTTACCCACAGTTTCATGTCTGCCAGATAATGGCTGTTAAACGCCGGTTCCTGCATCGCCTGATTCAGCGAGTTATACAGGGTGTTATGCGCCTGATTCACCCGCATTCGCTGCCAGGCAAGTGGCGTGGGTTGCGGATCTTTACTGAGGATCAGACGAATAGCCTCCTGGTAAGTTTCTAAGGCGTCATGGGCGTTCTTGCGCAGTAAACCACTCTGCCACTGCGGCCACAGCCATACCGTGCCACCGAAGGCAATCAGACAGCCGATGATGGTATCAATGAGGCGTGGGATGATGTATTGCTCACCATTCAGCCACAGCAGTTGCAGGGTATACACAGCGGTAATGGTAAAACCGACCGTCGCCCAGCCGTAGTTCTTACGCAATATCAGATAGCTGGCGAGCGTGGTAATCAGCATCAACGTCAGGGTGTAACCTTCGGGAATTTTAAAGTGCAGCGCAACACCCGCAATGATTAACCCGACCACGGTTCCCACAGAACGATTCACAATCCGCAGGCGAGTAGCGCCATAACCATTTTGCGTCACCAATAATACCGTCATTAATATCCAATAGGATTTCGGCAAATGCAGCGCGGTGCCCATCAGGCTGGCAACACTTAGCATCACACTCAATCGTCCGGCATTACGCAGCGCTGGCGATTTCAGGGAAAGATAGCTTTTCAGCGCCGGGAGTAACGGCATTCGCCGCTGTTTATCTGCCAGCAGATCGCGGGCATAAAGTGGTTTTTGCGTTCGTAGCACGCGGGCGATGCGACTAAAGTGCCAGTAGCAAAATTGTCCCACGGGGTTATCCGGATGCTGGCGGGCGATTTTTTCCAGCGCGCCAATTTGCTTATCCATCGTAAAACGTGTCGGCAGGCGATGATAAAGAATGTCATCAGCCAGCACGCGCAGGCGGGCGGCGACAGTTTGTGCATTCCAGCGGATAACTTCCTCCGCATGGCTCCGCTCGACCAGCTTTTGCACCTCTTCCGGCTGATGCAAACTGACCGAGATATGTTCCTGTAAGTCCAGCGCCTCCTGGAAAATACGCAGCATCCGCTTGTAGTCCGTATTATTTTGCGCGGAAAGCATATGCATTTGCTGATAACACTGGGTAATTAAATCGACCGCTTTTTGCTGACGCACCAACAATGGTGGCAGAGCATTTTCGGGATCGGTGTGCTGAGTAAGCAGGCTGTATTTGGCTTCACAGTAATCCGCCAGTTCACGGTACAGCAGGCTAAGCGACTCGCGTAACGGTTGCTCACGCCAGAGCCAGAACCAGAACCAGTTAAACAGTCCATACCAGAGCGTGCCTAACGCGTAGATGAGCAACGGTTCCCAGACCGGCATATATCCCGCCAGACTGAGGGTAAAAATGGCGGCGAGTAGCGATGCGGGAAGTAATTTTGCATGCAATGGCCCTAACTCAGCAGTGACGCCAAGTATCAACGTTAACCCCGTCAGCAGAAAGGGTAGGGGGATATCTTTTTCCAGCAGCAGTTGCGTTAGCAAGCTACAAGTGGCAAACAGCGACGCACCAATGATTAAGTGTTTGAAAAAACGCTTATGAGGAGTATCAAGCCCCGCAATATTGCAACAGGCGGGGACGAGAGAAAAGAGCAGCCCGAGTCTTAATTCGCCAAGCAATAGACCAACGGCCACGGGCAAACATAGCACCAGTGTTTGTCGTAGTGCGTAGTTGATGTCGGGATGATAAATCAGTCTGCGCCACATCGGCTTAAACAAAACGGCGCGCTACCAGGTAACGCGGCACTCCGATGGGATCAACGGGTGCCGTAAACGACGATGGTTTTTCCGTGTGCAGAGATCAGGTTCTGATCTTCCAGCATCTTCAGAATACGTCCCACGGTTTCACGAGAACAGCCAACAATCTGACCGATTTCCTGACGGGTAATTTTGATTTGCATACCGTCCGGGTGAGTCATGGCATCGGGTTGTTTCGCCAGATTCAGCAGTGTCTGTGCAATACGACCTGTAACGTCGAGGAATGCCAGGTTGCCCACTTTCTCTGAAGTGACTTGCAGACGACGCGCCATCTGTGCGGAGAGACGCATCAGAATATCCGGGTTCACCTGAATTAATTGACGGAATTTTTTGTAGGAAATCTCAGCTACTTCACAGGCGGTTTTCGCACGTACCCATGCGCTACGTTCCTGGCCTTCTTCAAACAGGCCCAATTCGCCAATAAAATCACCCTGATTCAGATAGGAGAGGATCATTTCTTTACCCTCCTCGTCTTTAATCAGCACTGCCACAGAGCCTTTAACGATGTAATACAGCGTTTCCGCTTTTTCACCCTGGTGAATAAGCGTGCTCTTGGATGGGTACTTATGAATGTGGCAATGAGACAAGAACCATTCGAGAGTCGGGTCTGTTTGCGGTTTGCCAAGCACCATGCGCGGTTATCCTCTGTTATAAGCTTTCTCCAGAGCCAGAAAACGCCGCTGTCTCTGGATTGCCGAAATGTGCTTCCCGCTACCTGGGAAGGGGCTATCAACTGAACTGCACGGTAATGTGACGTCTTTTACATACATGCAGTACATCAATGTATTACTGTAGCATCCTGACTGTTTTAGCATAGCTTTCGCGTTGTGTCTCCTGGTGTCTCGCTTCAGCATGACCCAGGTCGCCTTCCGTTGCGCGATTTGGTCAGTACGCGTACTCTGTCAGGAAAATTGACGCAATGGAGTTCCGATTATGCAAGCGCGTGTGAAGTGGGTCGAAGGGTTAACTTTTTTGGGCGAGTCAGCCTCGGGTCACCAGATTTTAATGGACGGTAATTCTGGCGATAAAGCGCCAAGTCCGATGGAAATGGTGTTGATGGCGGCAGGCGGTTGCAGCGCCATTGATGTGGTTTCTATCCTGCAAAAAGGGCGTCAGGATGTGGTCGATTGTGAAGTAAAATTGACCTCTGAACGTCGCGAAGAGGCACCGCGCCTGTTTACGCACATCAATTTGCATTTTATCGTCACAGGTCACGACCTGAAGGACGCGGCGGTTTCGCGAGCGGTGGATCTCTCTGCCGAGAAGTATTGTTCGGTAGCGCTGATGCTAGAGAAAGCCGTGAATATTACCCACTCCTATGAAGTGATAGCCGCGTGATTTAATGATTAAAATATGATGCCGGATATTATTTTATCCGGCATATAAGAACATTTACTCGATTTTCTTCCCTTCCATCAGTCGTTGTACCAGCGGCAGCATAATTAACTCCATTGCCAGACCCATTTTACCTCCCGGCACCACTAACGTATTGATGTGGGAAATGAATGAGCCTTGTAACATCGCCAGCAGCCAAGGGAAATCGATCCCTTCCAGATTACGAAAATGAATCACCACAAAACTTTCATCCAACGACGGGATGCCTTTTGCAGCGAAAGGGTTAGACGTGTCAACAGTGGGGACGCGCTGGAAGTTGATATGAGTGCGGGAAAACTGCGGCGTGATGTAGTTGATATAGTCTTCCATTGAGCGCACTACCGAGTCCATCACTGCTTCTCGTGAGTGTCCGCGCTCGCCAGTATCGCGGATGAGTTTTTGAATCCACTCCAGGTTAACGATAGGCACGACCCCAACCAATAAATCTACATGCTGCGCGACGTTATGTTGTGGCGTAACCACGCCGCCGTGCAATCCTTCATAAAACAGCACATCGGTCGGTTCTGGCAGCGCCTGCCACGGGGTAAACGTACCGGGCACCTGGTTCCACGGCACGGCTTCATCGTAGGTGTGCAGATATTTGCGCGACTGGCCTTTGCCGCTCAGCCCGTATTCAGTGAAGGTTTGTTCCAGCAGGCCGAAGTCGTTGGCCTCGGGACCGAAGTAGCTGATATGCCGCCCGGCATCGCGCGCTTTGCGGATCGCCATGTCCATTTCCGGGCGGGTGTAACGGTGAAAACTGTCGCCTTCCACCTCGGCTGCATGCAGATTTAACTGCGCGAATATTTTACGAAACGCGAGGCTGGTGGTGGTGGTCCCCGCGCCGCTGGATCCTGTTACTGCAATGACCGGATGTTTGGCAGACATAGTAACTCCATGACCTGGCTATCATTATTATCTTGTCCGCCGACGGTTGCAGGTTATTCGCGAAACTGACTACGCGGCATGATATTGACCGTTTCGTGCAGCTCCGACCATACCAGCACCGCTTCTCCGCATTGTAGCTGGCGTTTGACGTCGGCGGTTTTCTGTTCAAGTGTACGCTCATGTTCACCATAATCTGTGCCTTCGCGTAACACAAAACTTTCAATTAAATTTTCCAGCGTTTCGGGGGAGAGGTCTTGCCAGGGAATCAACATGATTTCGCCTCCAGATACATTGATAACCAGTCAGGAATGCGTGACTCAAGCCACATTTGCGGGTGGAGTAACGTACCGCTAATGAAGCCAACGTGACCGCCATGTTCGGTCAGTTGATACTCCACCTGCGTGGGTAAATTTTCCGGTTTATGGATCACCTGATGATCCATAAACGGATCGTCTTTGGCATGAATAATTAGTGTCGGTTTGGCGATCCGATTGAGCAGCGGCATGGCGCTACACTGACGATAATAGTCGATGGCGTCAGCATAGCCGTGAATTTTGGCGGTGATCAGATCGTCAAATTCGCGGATGCGGCGCACCGATTTCAACTGCGAGAGATCTATCGGCAGTGTTCCGGGGTACGCCTTCAGTTTACGCGCTGCATTGGCTTTTAACAGATTCACCAGGTAACGCTGATAAACGCGGGAGAAGCCTTTATCCATGTGATAGCTACAGGCTTCCAGCATAAACGGCGCGGAGACAATTACCGCCGCCTCAATCGGGACGTTATTGCCTTCTTTAGCCAGCAGACAAGCCAGCATATTACCGCCAAGCGAATAGCCCACGGCAGCCGTTGGCGCATGACCAAATTCGCGTTGCAGCCAGCGTAAAAACCAACTGGCATCTTCCGTCTCACCAGAGTGATAAATGCGGTGCATCCGGTTTGGTTCACCGCTACAACCGCGAAAATGCATCACTACGCCAAGCCAACCACGCTTTTGCGCTGCCTCGACCAGACCATGTGCGTAAGGGCTATTCAGACTGCCTTCGAGACCATGAAAAACCACCAGACGCGGTTTATGTTGCGCTTGTGTGGGATCTTCACTCCACGCGAGATCGACAAAATCACCGTCAGGCAATTCCAGCCGCTGCCAGTGTGGGGTGAATTTCACCTGACGACGAAACAGACGCGGCAGCATGGTTTGCAGATGGCAATTACTGAAGCCACGCATGGGGGTGAATTCAGCACTACTGCTGGCGTCGTTAAGATCGGTCGTCGTTACTTGCGCCATTAGTTGCTTTGGCCTTCCAGCAGCATTTGTTCCAGTTGCTCCTGGGCTTCCAGCCATGCCATTTCGCACTCTTCCAGCCCGGATTTGGCGCTGGCTTGCTGTTGCAGACAAGCGGTCAGTTCTGCTTTACGGCTCTGGTCATATAGCTCGCTGTCGCCCAATTTTTCTTCTGCCTGTGCCAGTTGTGCATTCAGCTTTTCCATCTCTTTTTCCAGACGGGCGATTTCTTTACGTAGCGGCTGGGTTTGCGCACGCAGCTCTGCTTCCCGACGCTTCTGATCTTTACGTGCCTGGGCGCTGTTAGCGTTTTCTTTCGGCGCTTCGTCAGATTGGTTTTCCTGCTTCTGAACGTCGCTCAACCACTGTTGATAATCCTCCAGATCGCCATCGAACGGTTCGACTTTACGATCGTGAACCAGATAGAGATCGTCAGTGGTGGAACGCAGTAAGTGACGGTCGTGCGAAACGACAACCAGTGCGCCTTCAAACTCGATCAACGCTTCGGTTAGTGCCTGGCGCATGTCGAGGTCAAGGTGGTTGGTCGGTTCGTCGAGCAGCAGCAGATTCGGACGCTGCCAGACGATCAGCGCCAGCACCAGCCGTGCTTTTTCCCCACCGGAGAAACGGCGGGTTTCTTCCGTTACTTTATCGCCCTGGAAACCAAAGCCACCGAGGTAGTCTCGCAGTTTTTGTTCCAGCTCTTGCGGTGCTAAACGCGCCAGATGTTGAATGGGCGATTCATCTGCGCGCAGGTATTCCAGTTGATGCTGGGCGAAGTAACCGAGTTTAATCCCTTTCGCCAGGCCAATTTCACCGCTAATCGGCGCAAGTTCACCGGCTAACAATTTGATTAATGTTGATTTACCTGCGCCGTTGCGGCCTAACAGACCAATGCGCGAACCGGGGACCAGATTCAGTTTGATCGAGTCGAGAATAATGCGATCGCCATAACCCGCGCTGACCTTTTCCATCTTCAGCAATGGATTAGGCAGGCTTTCCGGCGCGCGGAAGCTAAAACGGAAAGGGTTATCGACGTGCGCGGGGGCAATCAGCTCCATGCGCTCGAGCATCTTAATGCGGCTCTGGGCTTGCTTCGCCTTGGTGGCTTTGGCGCGGAAACGGTCGATATAACTTTGCAGATGCGCCACGCGCTCCTGCTGGCTTTCGTACATCGCCTGTTGCTGCGCCAGACGGGTGGCGCGCTGCACTTCAAACGAACTGTAGTTGCCGGTGTACTCGAACATGCTTTGTTGTTCGATATGAATGATTTTATCAACGATCGGATCGAGGAAGTCGCGGTCGTGAGAGATAAGGATCAGCGTGCCCTGATAGCTCTTCAGCCATTTTTCCAGCCAGATAACTGCATCGAGATCGAGGTGGTTAGTCGGTTCGTCGAGCAGCAGCAAGTCTGAACGGCAAATCAGTGCCTGGGCGAGGTTAAGGCGCATTCGCCAGCCACCAGAGAAATCGCTCACCGGATACTCCAGTTGCTCATTGCTGAAACCGAGGCCATGCAGCAGGCTGGCGGCGCGGGAGCGAATACTCCACGCGTCGATAGCATCCAGCTTGCCGTGAATGGTCGCAATGGCATGTCCGTCGTTACGTTCGTTAGCATCCTGAAGTTGCGCTTCCAGTTGGCGATATTCGCGGTCGCCATCAATGACATATTCCAGTGCCGCTTGCGGTAGCGCCGGCGTTTCCTGATTCACCCACGCCAGTTGCCAGCTACCAGGAAAGGTGTAGCTGCCGCCGTCGGCGCTGATTTCATTTTTCAGCAATGCCAGTAGGGTAGATTTACCGCAGCCGTTTTTACCCACCAGGCCGACTTTCTGGCCAGGGTTAATAGTGGCGGTGGCATTATCCAGCAGGACGCGCACGCCGCGACGAATTTGTAACGAGGAGAAAACAATCATAAGGCGCCGTATGTTCAGACTATGTTAAATTATCATTATGATAATGTAGTGTATGGGCGAGCTGCCGCTCCGGGCGCAATGGTAGCCCAAAACAGCGACTATACACAAAACCATACCGGGAGGGGGATGATGTCTCAGCCAGCGAAAGTTTTGCTGCTGTATGCCCATCCGGAATCTCAGGACTCGGTGGCAAACCGGGTACTGCTTAAACCGGCCACGCAGCTCAGCAATGTTACCGTGCACGACCTTTACGCGCACTATCCCGATTTTTTTATTGATATTCCCCGTGAGCAGGCATTACTGCGTGAGCACGAGGTGATTGTTTTTCAGCATCCGCTTTATACCTACAGTTGCCCGGCGTTACTGAAAGAGTGGCTTGATCGGGTGTTAAGCCGTGGGTTTGCCAGCGGGCCGGGAGGAAACCAACTGGCGGGAAAGTACTGGCGTAGCGTGATCACCACCGGCGAACCAGAAAGTGCCTACCGTTATGACGCGCTGAATCGTTATCCGATGAGCGATGTTCTGCGCCCCTTTGAACTAGCGGCGGGCATGTGCCGGATGCATTGGTTAAGCCCCATCATTATTTACTGGGCGAGACGGCAAAGCGCACAGGAGCTGGCGAGTCACGCCAGAGCCTACAGCGACTGGCTGGCAAATCCGCTGCCCGTGGGAGGTCGCTGATGGAAGGTTCCGATTTTTTACTTGCAGGAGTGCTGTTTCTCTTCGCGGCGGTGGCTGCGGTGCCACTGGCATCGCGGCTGGGCATTGGTGCGGTGTTGGGATATTTGCTGGCTGGAATTGCGATTGGTCCGTGGGGACTGGGGTTTATTAGCGACGTCGATGAGATCCTCCACTTTTCGGAACTTGGCGTGGTGTTCCTGATGTTTATCATCGGGCTCGAGTTGAATCCTTCCAAGCTCTGGCAATTGCGGCGCTCCATTTTTGGCGTCGGCGCAGCGCAGGTGCTGTTAAGCGCGGCGTTGCTGGCAGGATTATTGATGCTGACGGATTTCGCCTGGCAGGCGGCAGTTGTGGGGGGAATTGGTCTGGCGATGTCTTCAACCGCAATGGCGTTGCAGCTAATGCGCGAGAAAGGGATGAATCGCAGCGAATCCGGTCAGTTAGGTTTCTCGGTGTTGCTGTTTCAGGATCTGGCGGTGATCCCGGCGCTGGCGTTAGTGCCGTTATTGGCGGGATCGGCAGACGAACATTTCAACTGGATGAAGGTCGGCATGAAGGTGCTGGCGTTTGTCGGCATGTTGATCGGCGGGCGCTATTTGCTGCGCCCGGTATTTCGCTTTATTGCGGCTTCAGGTGTGCGGGAAGTATTCACCGCCGCGACGTTACTGCTGGTGCTGGGGTCTGCGTTATTTATGGATGCGCTGGGGCTGTCGATGGCGCTCGGTACGTTTATTGCGGGCGTGTTGCTGGCGGAGAGCGAATATCGCCATGAACTGGAAACGGCTATCGATCCGTTTAAAGGCTTGCTGCTTGGACTGTTTTTTATCTCCGTCGGGATGTCGCTCAACCTTGGGGTGCTTTATACCCATCTTCTGTGGGTGGTGATAAGTGTGGTTGTGCTGGTAGCGGTGAAAATTCTCGTGCTGTATCTGCTGGCGAGGCTGTATGGCGTGCGCAGCTCCGAGCGGATGCAGTTTGCTGGTGTGCTGAGTCAGGGCGGTGAGTTTGCCTTTGTGCTCTTTTCTACAGCCTCTTCACAACGATTGTTTCAGGGCGATCAGATGGCGCTGTTGTTGGTGACAGTTACGCTTTCCATGATAACCACACCGCTGTTGATGAAGCTTGTGGATAAGTGGCTATCCCGCCAGTTCAACGCCCCGGAAGAAGAGGATGAAAAACCGTGGGTAAACGATGATAAACCGCAAGTGATTGTGGTGGGCTTCGGACGTTTTGGTCAGGTGATTGGTCGTTTGCTGATGGCGAATAAAATGCGCATTACCGTGCTGGAGCGGGATATCAGCGCGGTTAACCTGATGCGCAAATATGGCTACAAAGTATATTACGGCGACGCTACGCAAGTTGACCTGTTGCGCTCTGCGGGTGCAGAAGCCGCAGAATCCATCGTCATTACCTGCAATGAACCGGAAGACACCATGAAACTGGTGGAAATATGCCAGCAACACTTCCCGCATTTGCATATTCTTGCGCGAGCGCGCGGACGTGTGGAAGCGCATGAGTTATTACAGGCAGGGGTGACGCAGTTTTCCCGTGAAACATTCTCCAGTGCGTTAGAGCTGGGGCGCAAAACGCTGGTTACGCTTGGGATGCACCCGCATCAGGCACAGCGGGCACAGCTCCATTTTCGTCGCCTGGATATGCGTATGTTGCGGGAGTTAATCCCGATGCATGCCGATACCGTACAAATTTCTCGCGCCAGGGAAGCCCGACGCGAACTGGAAGAGATTTTCCAGCGTGAGATGCAACAAGAACGACGTCAGTTCGACGGCTGGGATGAATTTGAGTAGAGGGTGAATATGGCAATACGAAAACGCTTTATCGCTGGTGCAAAATGTCCAGCCTGTCAGGCGCAGGATTCAATGGCGATGTGGCGCGAAAATAATATTGATATTGTTGAATGCGTTAAGTGCGGACACCAAATGCGGGAAGCGGATAAAGAAGCCCGCGATCACGTTCGCAAAGATGAGCAAGTTATCGGGATTTTTTATCCGGACTAGCGATATGCGCTGAGTTTTTTTAAGCTAGTGAGTACACGGCTGCAGAATTCCGCTACAATCTGCGCCACAATTCTTCCCATGCTCAGGAGATATCATGAAAGTAGCAAAAGACCTGGTGGTCAGCCTGGCCTATCAGGTACGTACAGAAGACGGTGTGTTGGTTGATGAGTCTCCGGTGAGTGCGCCGCTGGACTACCTGCATGGTCACGGTTCCCTGATCTCTGGCCTGGAAACGGCGCTGGAAGGTCATGAAGTTGGCGACAAATTTGATGTAGCTGTTGGCGCGAACGACGCTTACGGTCAGTACGACGAAAACCTGGTTCAGCGCGTTCCTAAAGACGTATTTATGGGCGTTGACGAACTGCAGGTGGGTATGCGCTTCCTGGCTGAAACCGACCAGGGTCCAGTACCGGTTGAAATCACTGCCGTTGAAGACGATCACGTTGTGGTTGACGGTAACCACATGCTGGCTGGTCAGAATCTGAAATTCAACGTTGAAGTTGTGGCGATTCGTGAAGCGACCGAAGAGGAACTGGCTCACGGTCACGTTCATGGTGCGCACGATCATCACCACGATCACGACCACGACGGTTGCTGCGGCGGTCATGGCCACGATCACGGTCATGAACACGGTGGCGAAGGTTGCTGTGGCGGTAAAGGTAACGGCGGTTGCGGTTGCCACTAAGGCAGAACAGGTGACAAAAAAGCGGGGAATTCCCCGCTTTTTTTCGCCTCAATAGTGCGGAGGTGGCGTTTCTTCAGCCTGTGACGCGATGTTCGACGGCTGACTGGCTTTTAACTTCTCGGTCAGCAGACGCAGATGATCGCGCAGTTTTGCCATCTCCATTTCATGAGCGGTCACCGTGACGTTCAGTTCTTCAATGGTGATTTCCTGAAAAGCCAGTCGGCTCTCCAGCTCTGCCAGGCGTGCTTCCATTGATAAATCCTGCATGATTCACCTCTTTTGTCGAATGGTCGCCGCGGATTCTACTTAACTTTGTTGCCAGAGACAGCACTCATTTTGTGGCATCGAAACTAATTTAAACAAAAAGAGTCTGAAAATAGATGATAATAGGGCGTGTCTGTATGTAGATTTATCCGACAACGCTTTATAGTACCCTTCTGATAATAGTTAACCCTGGGGTGAGATGCCCCGATCCTGGAGATATGGATGAAATCACTGTTTAAAGTAACGCTGCTGGCGACCACAATGGCTGTTGCCCTGCATACACCAATCACTTTTGCTGCCGAAGCGGCGAAACCTGCTACAACTGCTGACAGCAAAGCAGCGTTCAAAAATGACGATCAGAAATCAGCTTACGCACTGGGCGCTTCGCTGGGTCGTTACATGGAAAATTCTCTGAAAGAACAAGAAAAGTTGGGCATTAAACTGGATAAAGATCAGCTGATCGCTGGCGTTCAGGATGCATTTGCTGATAAGAGCAAACTTTCCGATCAAGAGATCGAACAGACTCTGCAAGCGTTTGAAGCACGCGTGAAATCCTCCGCTCAGGCGAAGATGGAAAAAGATGCGGCTGATAACGAAGCGAAAGGTAAAGAGTACCGCGAGAAATTTGCCAAAGAGAAAGGTGTGAAAACCTCTTCTACTGGCCTGGTGTATCAAGTCCTGGATGCCGGTAAAGGTGAAGCACCGAAAGACAGCGACACTGTTGTGGTGAACTACAAAGGTACGCTGATCGACGGTAAAGAGTTCGATAACTCTTACACCCGTGGTGAACCGCTCTCCTTCCGTCTGGATGGTGTAATCCCGGGCTGGACTGAAGGTCTGAAGAACATTAAGAAAGGCGGCAAGATTAAGCTGGTTATTCCACCAGAACTGGCTTACGGCAAAGCGGGTGTTCCGGGGATCCCACCGAATTCTACCCTGGTGTTTGACGTAGAGCTGCTGGATGTGAAACCAGCGCCGAAGGCTGATACGAAGCCAGAAGCAGATGCTAAAGCAGCAGATTCTGCTAAAAAATAAGCATTAAAAACCGCCGCCTGACCAGGCGGCGGTTTTTTTATTGCAGGCCGGATATAATTAGTGCTGGAAAGCGGAACCTCCGCTGTATTAATTTAATTACCCGCATCATTAATGAGCCTGCCCTGAAAAGTTAACGACAGGCTCCTGAAAAGGAGTGTTTTTTTTCATGTCCAGGTCGCTTTTAACCAACGAAACCAGTGAGTTGGATTTACTGGATCAACGTCCTTTCGACCAGACCGATTTTGATATTCTGAAATCCTACGAAGCGGTGGTGGACGGGTTAGCGATGCTCATTGGCTCCCACTGTGAAATCGTTTTGCACTCTTTGCAGGATTTAAAATGTTCAGCCATTCGTATTGCCAACGGTGAACATACAGGCCGGAAGATTGGTTCGCCAATTACCGATCTGGCGCTGCGTATGCTGCACGATATGACGGGGGCGGATAGCAGCGTTTCTAAATGCTACTTTACTCGCGCCAAAAGCGGAGTATTAATGAAGTCCCTGACAATCGCCATTCGTAACCGCGAACAGCGAGTGATTGGTCTGCTATGTATCAATATGAATCTTGATGTTCCTTTCTCGCAGATTATGAGCACTTTTGTGCCGCCAGAAACCCCGGATGTCGGTTCAAGCGTCAACTTTGCCTCTTCTGTTGAAGATCTGGTTACCCAAACGCTGGAGTTCACCATTGAAGAAGTGAACGCCGATCGCAATGTTTCTAATAACGCCAAAAATCGCCAGATCGTGCTGAATCTTTACGAGAAAGGCATCTTCGACATCAAAGACGCGATCAACCAGGTGGCTGACCGTCTGAATATCTCCAAACATACTGTCTATCTCTATATCCGTCAGTTCAAGAGCGGTGATTTCCAGGGGCAAGATAAGTAATGCGTTTTGCCATCGTGGTAACCGGGCCAGCATACGGTACGCAACAGGCGAGTAGTGCTTTTCAGTTTGCGCAGGCGCTGATAGCCGAAGGTCATGAGCTGAGTAGCGTCTTTTTCTACCGGGAAGGTGTCTACAACGCCAACCAGTTGACCTCTCCCGCGAGTGATGAATTTGACCTTGTGCGCGGCTGGCAGCAATTGAATACACAACACGGCGTGATGCTGAATATCTGTGTGGCGGCAGCATTACGTCGCGGTATTGTCGATGAAACCGAGGCTGGAAGATTAGGTCTGGCATCAGCTAATCTCCAGCCGGGCTTTACCTTAAGTGGCCTTGGCGCTCTGGCGGAAGCCTCGCTGACCTGCGACAGGGTAGTACAGTTCTGATGAAACGAATTGCGTTTGTCTTTTCTACTGCACCCCACGGCACAGCGGCTGGCCGTGAAGGATTAGATGCATTACTCGCAACCTCCGCATTAACTGACGATATTGCAGTTTTCTTTATTGCCGATGGTGTTTTTCAAATTCTGCCAGGCCAAAAGCCCGATGTAGTGCTGGCGCGTGATTACATCGCTACCTTTAAACTGCTGGGGCTTTACGACATTGAACAGTGTTGGGTTTGTGCGGCTTCACTACGTGAACGCGGGTTAAATCCGGAGACACCATTGGTCGTGGAAGCCACGCCGCTCGAAGCTGAAACATTACGTCGTGAGCTTGGCAATTATGATGTTATTTTAAGATTTTGAGGCGTCCATGCTGCACACATTACATCGCTCCCCCTGGTTGACGGATTTTTCTGCACTGCTGCGTCTGCTCGGTGAGGGCGACGAACTGCTGTTATTGCAGGATGGTGTAACTGCCGCAGTTGACGGTAACCGCTACCTTGAAAGTCTACGTAATGCCCCCATTAAGGTCTATGCCCTGAACGAAGACCTCATTGCTCGCGGTTTGAGTGGTCAAATTTCGAACGATATCATCCGAATTGACTATACTGATTTCGTCAGACTTACGGTTAAGCACACCAGTCAGATGGCCTGGTGACGGCGGGATCGTTGTATATTTCTTGACACCTTTTCGACACCGCCCTAAAATTCGGCGTCCTCATATTGTGTGAGGACGTTTTATTACGTGTTTACGAAGCAAAAGCTAAAACCAGGAGCTATTTAATGGCAACAGTTAACCAGCTGGTACGCAAACCACGTGCTCGCAAAGTTGCGAAAAGCAACGTGCCTGCGCTGGAAGCATGCCCGCAAAAACGTGGCGTATGTACTCGTGTATATACTACCACTCCTAAAAAACCGAACTCCGCACTGCGTAAAGTATGCCGTGTTCGTCTGACTAACGGTTTCGAAGTGACTTCCTACATCGGTGGTGAAGGTCACAACTTGCAGGAACACTCCGTGATCCTGATCCGTGGCGGTCGTGTTAAAGACCTCCCGGGTGTTCGTTACCACACCGTACGTGGTGCGCTTGACTGCTCCGGCGTTAAAGACCGTAAGCAGGCTCGTTCCAAGTATGGCGTGAAGCGTCCTAAGGCTTAATGGTTCTCCGTTAAGTAAGGCCAAACGTTTTAAATTAATGTCAAACTAAACTCGTAGAGTTTTGGACAATCCTGAATTAACAACGGAGTATTTCCATGCCACGTCGTCGCGTCATTGGTCAGCGTAAAATTCTGCCAGATCCGAAGTTCGGATCAGAACTGCTGGCTAAATTTGTAAATATCCTGATGGTAGATGGTAAAAAATCTACTGCTGAATCTATCGTATACAGCGCGCTGGAGACCCTGGCTCAGCGTTCTGGTAAATCTGAACTGGAAGCATTCGAAGTAGCTCTCGAAAACGTGCGCCCGACTGTCGAAGTTAAGTCTCGCCGCGTTGGTGGTTCTACTTATCAGGTCCCAGTTGAAGTCCGTCCGGTTCGTCGTAATGCTCTGGCAATGCGTTGGATCGTTGAAGCTGCTCGTAAACGCGGTGATAAATCCATGGCTCTGCGCTTGGCGAACGAACTTTCCGATGCTGCAGAAAACAAAGGCACTGCAGTTAAGAAACGTGAAGACGTTCACCGTATGGCCGAAGCCAACAAGGCGTTCGCACACTACCGTTGGTAATCCCTTCGGAGTTTTAGTCACCAGGCGGGCGCTTCCAGTAAGCAGCCCGCTTTGGGCTACTTAAATTGAACGCCTAAAAGATAAACGAGGAAACAAATGGCTCGTACAACACCCATCGCACGCTACCGTAACATCGGTATCAGTGCGCACATCGACGCCGGTAAAACCACTACTACCGAACGTATTCTGTTCTACACCGGTGTAAACCATAAAATCGGTGAAGTTCATGACGGCGCTGCAACCATGGACTGGATGGAGCAGGAGCAGGAACGTGGTATTACCATCACTTCCGCTGCGACTACTGCATTCTGGTCTGGTATGGCTAAGCAGTATGAGCCGCATCGCATCAACATCATCGACACCCCGGGGCACGTTGACTTCACAATCGAAGTAGAACGTTCCATGCGTGTTCTCGATGGTGCGGTAATGGTTTACTGCGCAGTTGGTGGTGTTCAGCCGCAGTCTGAAACCGTATGGCGTCAGGCAAACAAATATAAAGTTCCGCGCATTGCGTTCGTTAACAAAATGGACCGCATGGGTGCGAACTTCCTGAAAGTTGTTAACCAGATCAAAACCCGTCTGGGCGCGAACCCGGTTCCGCTGCAGTTGGCGATTGGTGCTGAAGAACATTTCACCGGTGTTGTTGACCTGGTGAAAATGAAAGCTATCAACTGGAACGATGCTGACCAGGGCGTAACCTTCGAATACGAAGATATCCCGGCAGACATGGTTGAACTGGCTAACGAATGGCACCAGAACCTGATCGAATCCGCGGCTGAAGCTTCTGAAGAGCTGATGGAAAAATACCTGGGTGGTGAAGAACTGACTGAAGCAGAAATCAAAGGTGCTCTGCGTCAACGCGTTCTGAACAACGAAATCATCCTGGTAACCTGTGGTTCTGCGTTCAAGAACAAAGGTGTTCAGGCGATGCTGGATGCGGTAATTGATTACCTGCCATCCCCGGTTGACGTACCTGCGATCAACGGTATCCTGGACGACGGTAAAGACACTCCGGCTGAACGTCACGCAAGTGATGACGAGCCGTTCTCTGCACTGGCGTTCAAAATTGCTACCGACCCGTTTGTTGGTAACCTGACCTTCTTCCGTGTGTACTCCGGTGTGGTTAACTCTGGTGATACCGTACTGAACTCCGTGAAAGCTGCACGTGAGCGTTTCGGCCGTATCGTTCAGATGCATGCTAACAAACGTGAAGAGATCAAAGAAGTTCGTGCGGGCGACATCGCTGCTGCAATCGGTCTGAAAGACGTAACCACTGGTGACACCCTGTGTGACCCGGATGCGCCGATCATTCTGGAACGTATGGAATTCCCTGAGCCGGTAATCTCCATCGCAGTAGAACCGAAAACCAAAGCTGACCAGGAAAAAATGGGGCTGGCTCTGGGCCGTCTGGCTAAAGAAGACCCGTCTTTCCGTGTATGGACTGACGAAGAATCTAACCAGACCATCATCGCGGGTATGGGTGAGCTGCACCTCGACATCATCGTTGACCGTATGAAGCGTGAATTCAACGTTGAAGCGAACGTAGGTAAACCGCAGGTTGCTTACCGTGAAACTATCCGCCAGAAAGTTACCGATGTTGAAGGTAAACACGCGAAACAGTCTGGTGGTCGTGGTCAGTATGGTCATGTTGTTATCGACATGTACCCGCTGGAGCCGGGTTCAAACCCGAAAGGCTACGAGTTCATCAACGACATTAAAGGTGGTGTAATCCCTGGCGAATACATCCCGGCCGTTGATAAAGGTATCCAGGAACAACTGAAAGCTGGCCCGCTGGCAGGCTACCCGGTAGTAGACATGGGTATTCGTCTGCACTTCGGTTCTTACCATGACGTTGACTCCTCTGAACTGGCGTTTAAACTGGCTGCTTCTATCGCCTTTAAAGAAGGCTTTAAGAAAGCGAAACCAGTTCTGCTTGAGCCGATCATGAAGGTTGAAGTAGAAACTCCTGAAGAGAACACCGGTGACGTTATCGGTGACTTGAGCCGTCGTCGTGGTATGCTCAAAGGTCAGGAATCTGAAGTTACTGGCGTTAAGATCCACGCTGAAGTACCGCTGTCTGAAATGTTCGGATATGCAACTCAGCTGCGCTCTCTGACTAAAGGTCGCGCATCATACACTATGGAATTCCTGAAGTATGATGAAGCGCCGAGTAACGTTGCTCAGGCCGTAATTGAAGCCCGTGGTAAATAAGCCTCAGGGTTAATACCAAAGTCCCGTGCTCTCTCCTGAAGGGGAGAGCACTATAGTAAGGAATATAGCCGTGTCTAAAGAAAAATTTGAACGTACAAAACCGCACGTTAACGTTGGTACTATCGGCCACGTTGACCACGGTAAAACTACTCTGACCGCTGCAATCACCACCGTACTGGCTAAAACCTACGGCGGTGCTGCTCGTGCATTCGACCAGATCGATAACGCGCCGGAAGAAAAAGCTCGTGGTATCACCATCAACACTTCTCACGTTGAATACGACACCCCGACCCGTCACTACGCACACGTAGACTGCCCGGGGCACGCCGACTATGTTAAAAACATGATCACTGGTGCTGCTCAGATGGACGGCGCGATCCTGGTTGTTGCTGCGACTGACGGCCCGATGCCGCAGACCCGTGAGCACATCCTGCTGGGTCGTCAGGTAGGCGTTCCGTACATCATCGTGTTCCTGAACAAATGCGACATGGTTGATGACGAAGAGCTGCTGGAACTGGTTGAAATGGAAGTTCGTGAACTTCTGTCTCAGTACGACTTCCCGGGCGACGACACTCCGATCGTTCGTGGTTCTGCACTGAAAGCGCTGGAAGGCGATGCAGAGTGGGAAGCGAAAATCCTGGAACTGGCTGGCTTCCTGGATTCTTACATTCCGGAACCAGAGCGTGCGATTGACAAGCCGTTCCTGCTGCCGATCGAAGACGTATTCTCCATCTCCGGTCGTGGTACTGTTGTTACCGGTCGTGTGGAACGCGGTATCATCAAAGTTGGCGAAGAAGTTGAAATCGTTGGTATCAAAGAGACTCAGAAGTCTACCTGTACTGGCGTTGAAATGTTCCGCAAACTGCTGGACGAAGGCCGTGCTGGTGAGAACGTAGGTGTTCTGCTGCGTGGTATCAAACGTGAAGAAATCGAACGTGGTCAGGTACTGGCTAAGCCGGGCACCATCAAGCCGCACACCAAGTTCGAATCTGAAGTGTACATTCTGTCCAAAGATGAAGGCGGCCGTCATACTCCGTTCTTCAAAGGCTACCGTCCGCAGTTCTACTTCCGTACTACTGACGTGACTGGTACTATCGAACTGCCGGAAGGCGTAGAGATGGTAATGCCGGGCGACAACATCAAAATGGTTGTTACCCTGATCCACCCGATCGCGATGGACGACGGTCTGCGTTTCGCAATCCGTGAAGGCGGCCGTACCGTTGGCGCGGGCGTTGTAGCTAAAGTTCTGAGCTAATTACTCGTTAATTAGTTTTGAATTGAAAAGGGCGCTTCGGCGCCCTTTTTGCTGCCCGTAATTTATTCTGGAAATATTTAGTCGTAATTCTTGCTCGCTGTACCGTGGTGCAAATAAAATTGTGCTATTGTAATCATAACTATTCTCATTTACACTTTGCGCAGAATTTGAACGGGAGTAATCATGTACGTTTGTTTGTGTAATGGTGTAAGTGACAAAAAAATTCGTCAGGCGGTACGTCAATTTCATCCTCAGTCTTTTCAACAATTACGTAAGTTTATTCCTGTGGGAAATCAATGTGGTAAGTGCATTCGCGCCGCACGCGAAGTGATGCAGGATGAGTTGATGCAGATGCCCGAATTTAAAGAGATTGCCTGAAGCCCGCGCTTATTTTTTGACATCCCGCTAGCCCCATCTACGCTCTAATAGTGGAAGCGGAGGGACTATAAAATGAAAGGTGATGTTAAAATCATAAATTATCTCAATAAACTATTGGGAAATGAGCTTGTCGCAATCAATCAGTATTTTCTTCATGCCCGGATGTTTAAAAACTGGGGCCTGATGCGCCTTAATAACGTCGAATACCATGAATCCATCGATGAGATGAAACACGCTGATAAATATATCGAGCGTATTTTATTCTTAGAAGGAATCCCCAATTTACAGGATCTGGGTAAGCTGGGAATAGGTGAAGATGTCGAAGAGATGCTGCAGTCCGACCTGCGTTTAGAGTTGGAAGGGGCAAAGGATCTTCGTGAGGCCATCGCCTACGCCGACAATGTCCGTGACTATGTCAGCCGCGATATGATGATCGAAATTCTTGCTGATGAAGAAGGCCATATTGACTGGCTAGAAACTGAACTTGATCTCATTGATAAAATAGGCCTACAGAATTACCTGCAATCACAAATTAAAGTTAATGATTAACTGCCCGTCAGCAGACTATCCCAGCCTACAACGAAACCCGCAGCCGCCAGAAATGGTCCGAAAGGCAGCGGGTTTTTTAATGATGCTTTTCCCCTCATGAGCACACCAATAACAACAGCTCCGCAGGCGAATGACGCAGCAAGAAAAACCAGCCGTGGCAGAAATGCCCATGTATGCCAGGCTCCGAGGGCTGCGAGAAACTTCACATCGCCATAGCCTAATCCTTCTTTATGGCGCAGTATGCGATAACCCCAGTAGATAATGGCGAATGCACCGTAACCGATAATGGCCCCCCATAACGCATCGGCTAAACCGCCAGGGTGACAAATTTGATAAAAAAGAAGCCCGGACCAGAGTAATGGGCAGGTAAACCTGTCAGGCAGCAAGCCATGTTTTGCATCATAGAAAAAAAGCAGGGACGATAAACAAATGTATAAAATCAGAAAAGGAAAGGTGACATCCATAAAGCATCCTCTGTAAATGGAGTATCACCTTCGAATAAGTCCAGATAATCAGCAACAAAGAATTGCCGACTTTGTTAACCTGGTTCCGGCGAAAAATTCTCTCTTCACAACCTTACATATTTGGTGGAATGTAGTTCGCAATATGCTCACTACGATTAATTTCTACGCGATGCTTGCGTCAGGCTCAGATTTACGTATAATGCGCGGGCTTGTCGTAGTTGACAGCAGGTTCAATCTGAACCTCAGTTAGCTGATTTTGGCTACCTAACAATGCTCCCAATCGGGGAGCTACGTAAGAACGGTTACACTCTCCCATCAATCGTAATGGGTCTGAGGAGTAATCATTTTCGTTTATAAAATAATTGGAGCTCTGGTCTCATGCAGAACCAAAGAATCCGTATCCGCCTGAAAGCGTTTGATCATCGTCTGATCGATCAAGCAACCGCGGAAATCGTCGAGACTGCCAAGCGCACTGGTGCGCAGGTCCGTGGTCCGATCCCGCTGCCGACACGCAAAGAGCGCTTCACTGTTCTGATCTCTCCGCACGTCAACAAAGACGCGCGTGATCAGTACGAAATCCGTACTCACTTGCGTCTGGTTGACATCGTTGAGCCAACCGAGAAAACCGTTGATGCTCTGATGCGTCTGGATCTGGCTGCCGGTGTAGACGTGCAGATCAGCCTGGGTTAATCAGGTCATTGAGCGATTGAGAGGTTGAAACAATGATTGGTTTAGTCGGTAAAAAAGTGGGTATGACCCGTATCTTCACAGAAGACGGCGTTTCTATCCCAGTAACCGTAATCGAAGTTGAAGCAAACCGCGTTACTCAGGTTAAAGACCTGGCTAACGATGGCTACCGTGCTATTCAGGTAACCACCGGTGCTAAAAAAGCTAACCGTGTGACCAAGCCTGAAGCTGGCCACTTTGCTAAAGCTGGCGTAGAAGCTGGCCGTGGTCTGTGGGAATTCCGCCTGGCTGAAGGCGAAGAGTTCACTGTAGGTCAGAGCATTAGCGTTGAACTGTTTGCTGACGTTAAAAAAGTTGACGTAACTGGCACCTCTAAAGGTAAAGGTTTCGCAGGTACCGTTAAGCGCTGGAACTTCCGTACCCAGGATGCTACTCACGGTAACTCCTTGTCTCACCGCGTACCGGGTTCTATCGGTCAGAACCAGACTCCGGGCAAAGTGTTCAAAGGCAAGAAAATGGCAGGTCAGATGGGTAACGAACGTGTAACCGTTCAGAGCCTTGACGTAGTACGCGTTGACGCTGAGCGCAACCTGCTGCTGGTGAAAGGTGCAGTCCCGGGTGCAACCGGTAGCGACCTGATCGTTAAACCAGCTGTGAAGGCGTAAGGAGATAGCAATGGAATTAGTATTGAAAGACGCGCAGAGCGCGCTGACTGTTTCCGAAACTACCTTCGGTCGTGATTTCAACGAAGCGCTGGTTCACCAGGTTGTTGTTGCTTATGCAGCCGGTGCTCGTCAGGGTACTCGTGCTCAGAAGACTCGTGCTGAAGTAACTGGTTCCGGTAAAAAACCGTGGCGCCAGAAAGGCACCGGCCGTGCGCGTTCTGGTTCTATCAAGAGCCCGATTTGGCGTTCTGGTGGCGTGACCTTCGCTGCTCGTCCGCAGGACCACAGTCAAAAAGTTAACAAGAAGATGTACCGCGGCGCGCTGAAAAGCATCCTGTCCGAACTGGTACGTCAGGATCGTCTGATCGTTGTCGAGAAGTTCTCTGTAGAAGCACCGAAAACTAAGCTGCTGGCACAGAAACTGAAAGACATGGCTCTGGAAGATGTGCTGATCATCACCGGTGAGCTGGACGAGAACCTGTTCTTGGCTGCGCGCAACCTGCACAAGGTTGACGTACGCGATGCAACTGGTATCGACCCGGTTAGCCTGATCGCCTTCGACAAAGTCGTAATGACTGCTGATGCTGTTAAGCAAGTTGAGGAGATGCTGGCATGATTCGTGAAGAACGTCTGCTGAAGGTGCTGCGTGCACCGCACGTTTCTGAAAAAGCGTCTACTGCGATGGAAAAATCTAACACCATCGTGCTCAAAGTTGCTAAAGACGCGACCAAAGCAGAAATCAAAGCTGCTGTGCAGAAACTGTTTGAAGTCGAAGTCGAAGTCGTTAACACCCTGGTTGTTAAAGGGAAAGTTAAACGTCACGGACAGCGTATCGGTCGTCGTAGCGACTGGAAAAAAGCTTACGTCACCCTGAAAGAAGGCCAGAACCTGGACTTCGTTGGCGGCGCTGAGTAAGTCGGAGGAGTAATACAATGGCAGTTGTTAAATGTAAACCGACATCTCCGGGTCGTCGCCACGTTGTTAAAGTGGTTAACCCTGAGCTGCACAAGGGCAAACCTTTTGCTCCGTTGCTGGAAAAAAACAGCAAATCCGGTGGTCGTAACAACAATGGCCGTATCACCACTCGTCATATCGGTGGTGGCCACAAGCAGGCTTACCGTATTGTTGACTTCAAACGCAACAAAGACGGTATTCCGGCAGTTGTTGAACGTCTTGAGTACGATCCGAACCGTTCCGCGAACATCGCGCTGGTTCTGTACAAAGACGGTGAGCGCCGTTACATCCTGGCCCCTAAAGGCCTGAAAGCTGGCGACCAGATTCAGTCTGGCGTTGATGCTGCAATCAAACCAGGCAACACTCTGCCGATGCGCAACATCCCGGTTGGTTCTACTGTTCACAACGTAGAAATGAAACCAGGTAAAGGCGGTCAGCTGGCACGTTCCGCTGGTACTTACGTTCAGATCGTTGCTCGCGACGGTGCTTATGTCACCCTGCGTCTGCGTTCTGGTGAAATGCGTAAAGTAGAAGCAGACTGCCGCGCTACTCTGGGCGAAGTTGGCAATGCTGAGCATATGCTGCGCGTTCTGGGTAAAGCAGGTGCTGCACGCTGGCGTGGTGTTCGTCCTACCGTTCGCGGTACGGCGATGAACCCGGTAGACCACCCACATGGTGGTGGTGAAGGTCGTAACTTTGGTAAGCACCCGGTAACTCCGTGGGGCGTTCAGACCAAAGGTAAGAAGACCCGCAGCAACAAGCGTACTGATAAATTTATCGTACGTCGCCGTAGCAAATAATTTTAGAGGATAAGCCATGCCACGTTCTCTCAAGAAAGGTCCTTTTATTGACCTGCACTTGCTGAAGAAGGTAGAGAAAGCGGTGGAAAGCGGAGACAAGAAGCCCCTGCGCACTTGGTCCCGTCGTTCAACGATCTTTCCTAACATGATCGGTTTGACCATCGCTGTCCATAATGGTCGTCAGCACGTTCCGGTATTTGTAACCGACGAAATGGTTGGTCACAAACTGGGTGAATTCGCACCGACTCGTACTTATCGCGGCCATGCTGCTGATAAAAAAGCGAAAAAGAAATAAGGTAGGAGGAAGAGATGGAAACTATCGCTAAACATCGCCATGCTCGTTCTTCTGCTCAGAAGGTTCGCCTTGTTGCTGACCTGATTCGCGGTAAGAAAGTGTCGCAGGCTCTGGATATTCTGACCTACACCAACAAGAAAGCGGCTGTACTGGTCAAGAAAGTTCTGGAATCTGCCATTGCTAACGCTGAACACAACGATGGCGCTGACATTGACGATCTGAAAGTTACGAAAATTTTCGTAGACGAAGGCCCGAGCATGAAGCGCATTATGCCGCGTGCAAAAGGTCGTGCAGATCGCATCCTGAAGCGCACCAGCCACATCACTGTGGTTGTGTCCGATCGCTGAGACTCTGGAGACTAGCAATGGGTCAGAAAGTACATCCTAATGGTATTCGCCTGGGTATTGTAAAACCATGGAACTCTACCTGGTTTGCGAACACCAAAGAATTCGCTGACAACCTGGACAGCGATTTTAAAGTACGTCAGTACCTGACTAAGGAACTGGCTAAAGCGTCCGTATCTCGTATCGTTATCGAGCGTCCGGCTAAGAGCATCCGTGTAACCATTCACACTGCTCGCCCGGGTATCGTTATCGGTAAGAAAGGTGAAGACGTAGAAAAACTGCGTAAGGTCGTAGCGGACATCGCTGGCGTTCCTGCACAGATCAACATCGCCGAAGTTCGTAAGCCTGAACTGGACGCAAAACTGGTTGCTGACAGCATCACTTCTCAGCTGGAACGTCGCGTTATGTTCCGTCGTGCTATGAAGCGTGCTGTACAGAACGCAATGCGTCTGGGCGCTAAAGGTATCAAAGTTGAAGTTAGCGGCCGTCTGGGCGGCGCGGAAATCGCACGTACCGAATGGTACCGCGAAGGTCGCGTACCGCTGCACACTCTGCGTGCTGACATCGACTACAACACCTCCGAAGCGCACACCACTTACGGTGTAATCGGCGTTAAAGTGTGGATCTTCAAAGGCGAGATCCTGGGTGGTATGGCTGCTGTTGAACAACCGGAAAAACCGGCTGCTCAGCCTAAAAAGCAGCAGCGTAAAGGCCGTAAATAAGGAGCGTCGCTGATGTTACAACCAAAGCGTACAAAATTCCGTAAAATGCACAAAGGCCGTAACCGCGGTCTGGCGCAGGGTACGGATGTTAGCTTCGGCAGCTTCGGTCTGAAAGCTGTTGGCCGTGGTCGTCTGACTGCACGTCAGATCGAAGCAGCACGTCGTGCTATGACCCGTGCAGTTAAGCGTCAAGGTAAGATCTGGATCCGTGTGTTCCCGGACAAACCGATCACTGAAAAGCCGCTGGCAGTGCGTATGGGTAAAGGTAAAGGTAACGTGGAGTATTGGGTTGCCTTGATTCAGCCGGGTAAAGTCCTGTATGAAATGGACGGTGTTCCGGAAGAGCTGGCCCGTGAAGCATTCAAGCTGGCAGCAGCGAAACTGCCGATTAAAACCACCTTTGTAACTAAGACGGTGATGTAATGAAAGCAAAAGAGCTGCGTGAGAAGAGCGTTGAAGAGCTGAACACCGAGCTGCTGAACCTGCTGCGTGAGCAGTTCAACCTGCGTATGCAGGCTGCAAGTGGCCAGCTGCAACAGTCTCACCTGTTGAAGCAAGTGCGTCGCGATGTCGCACGCGTTAAGACTTTACTGACTGAGAAGGCGGGTGCGTAATGACCGATAAAATCCGTACTCTGCAAGGTCGCGTTGTTAGCGACAAAATGGAGAAATCCATTGTTGTTGCTATCGAACGTTTTGTGAAACACCCGATCTACGGTAAATTCATCAAGCGTACGACCAAACTGCACGTACATGACGAGAACAACGAATGCGGTATCGGTGACGTGGTTGAAATCCGCGAATGCCGTCCGCTGTCCAAGACCAAATCCTGGACGCTGGTTCGCGTTGTAGAGAAAGCGATTCTGTAATACAGTACACTTTCTCGATACGAATAAACGGCTCAGCGATGAGCCGTTTATTTTTTCTACCCTTATCGTTGAAGCGGTGTTATAATGCCGCGCCCTCGATATGGGGCTTTTTAACGGCCTGATTTTCGGGTCTCAGTAGTAGTTGACATTAGCGGAGCACTAAAATGATCCAAGAACAGACTATGCTGAACGTCGCCGACAACTCCGGTGCACGTCGCGTAATGTGTATCAAGGTTCTGGGTGGCTCGCACCGTCGCTACGCAGGCGTAGGCGACATCATCAAGATCACCATCAAAGAAGCAATTCCGCGTGGTAAGGTCAAAAAAGGTGATGTGCTGAAGGCGGTAGTGGTGCGCACCAAGAAGGGTGTTCGTCGCCCGGACGGTTCTGTCATTCGCTTCGATGGTAATGCTTGTGTTCTTCTGAACAACAACAGCGAGCAGCCTATCGGTACGCGTATTTTTGGGCCGGTAACTCGTGAGCTTCGTAGTGAGAAGTTCATGAAAATTATCTCTCTGGCACCAGAAGTACTCTAAGGAGCGAATCATGGCAGCGAAGATCCGTCGTGATGACGAAGTTATCGTGTTAACCGGTAAAGATAAAGGTAAGCGCGGTAAAGTTAAGAATGTCCTGTCTTCCGGCAAGGTCATTGTTGAAGGTATCAACCTGGTTAAGAAACACCAGAAGCCAGTTCCGGCTCTGAACCAACCGGGTGGCATCGTTGAGAAAGAAGCCGCTATTCAGGTTTCCAACGTAGCAATCTTCAATGCGGCAACCGGCAAGGCTGACCGTGTAGGCTTTAGATTCGAAGACGGTAAAAAAGTCCGTTTCTTCAAGTCTAACAGCGAAACTATCAAGTAATTTGGAGTAGTACGATGGCGAAACTGCATGATTACTACAAAGACGAAGTAGTTAAAAAACTCATGACTGAGTTTAACTACAATTCTGTCATGCAAGTCCCTCGGGTCGAGAAGATCACCCTGAACATGGGTGTTGGTGAAGCGATCGCTGACAAAAAACTGCTGGATAACGCAGCAGCAGACCTGGCAGCAATCTCCGGTCAAAAACCGCTGATCACCAAAGCACGCAAATCTGTTGCAGGCTTCAAAATCCGTCAGGGCTATCCGATCGGCTGTAAAGTAACTCTGCGTGGCGAACGCATGTGGGAGTTCTTTGAGCGCCTGATCACTATTGCTGTACCGCGTATCCGTGACTTCCGTGGCTTGTCCGCTAAGTCTTTCGACGGTCGTGGTAACTACAGCATGGGTGTCCGTGAGCAGATCATCTTCCCAGAAATCGACTACGATAAAGTCGACCGCGTTCGTGGTTTGGATATTACCATTACCACTACTGCGAAATCTGACGAAGAAGGCCGTGCTCTGCTGGCTGCCTTTGACTTCCCGTTCCGCAAGTAAGGTAGGGTTACTAAATGGCTAAGCAATCAATGAAAGCACGCGAAGTAAAACGCGTAGCTTTAGCTGATAAATACTTCGCGAAACGCGCTGAACTGAAAGCGATCATCTCTGATGTGAACGCTTCCGACGAAGATCGTTGGAATGCTGTTCTCAAGCTGCAGACTCTGCCGCGTGATTCCAGCCCGTCTCGTCAGCGTAACCGCTGCCGTCAAACAGGTCGTCCGCATGGTTTCCTGCGGAAGTTCGGGTTGAGCCGTATTAAGGTCCGTGAAGCCGCTATGCGCGGTGAAATCCCGGGTCTGAAAAAGGCTAGCTGGTAATTGTCACCAATTGAATCACGGGAGTAAAGACAGATGAGCATGCAAGATCCGATCGCGGATATGCTGACCCGTATCCGTAACGGTCAGGCCGCGAACAAAGCTGCGGTCACCATGCCTTCCTCCAAGCTGAAAGTGGCAATCGCCAACGTGCTGAAGGAAGAAGGTTTTATTGAAGATTTTAAAGTTGAAGGCGACACCAAGCCTGAACTGGAACTGACTCTTAAGTATTTCCAGGGCAAAGCTGTTGTAGAAAGCATTCAGCGTGTCAGCCGCCCAGGTCTGCGCATCTATAAACGTAAAGATGAGCTGCCGAAAGTTATGGCGGGTCTGGGTATCGCAGTTGTTTCTACCTCTAAAGGTGTTATGACTGATCGTGCAGCGCGCCAGGCTGGTCTTGGTGGCGAAATTATCTGCTACGTAGCCTAATCGGAGGAAAAAATGTCTCGTGTTGCTAAAGCACCGGTCGTTGTTCCTGCCGGCGTTGATGTAAAAATTAACGGTCAGGTTATTACGATCAAAGGTAAAAACGGCGAGCTGACTCGTACTCTCAACGATGCTGTTGAAGTTAAACATGCAGATAATACCCTGACCTTCGGTCCGCGTGATGGTTACGCAGACGGTTGGGCACAGGCTGGCACTGCGCGTGCCCTGCTGAACTCAATGGTTATCGGTGTTACCGAAGGCTTCACTAAGAAGCTGCAGCTGGTTGGTGTAGGTTATCGTGCAGCGGTTAAAGGCAATGTGATTAACCTGTCTCTGGGTTTCTCTCATCCTGTTGACCATCAGCTGCCTGCGGGTATCACTGCTGAATGTCCGACTCAGACTGAAATCGTGCTGAAAGGCGCTGATAAGCAGGTGATCGGCCAAGTTGCAGCGGATCTGCGCGCCTACCGTCGTCCTGAGCCTTATAAAGGCAAGGGTGTTCGTTACGCCGACGAAGTCGTGCGTACCAAAGAGGCTAAGAAGAAGTAAGGTAACACTATGGATAAGAAATCTGCTCGTATCCGTCGTGCGACCCGCGCACGCCGCAAGCTCCAGGAGCTGGGCGCAACTCGCCTGGTGGTACATCGTACCCCGCGTCACATTTACGCACAGGTAATTGCACCGAACGGTTCTGAAGTTCTGGTAGCTGCTTCTACTGTAGAAAAAGCTATCGCTGAACAACTGAAGTACACCGGTAACAAAGACGCGGCTGCAGCTGTGGGTAAAGCTGTCGCTGAACGCGCTCTGGAAAAAGGCATCAAAGATGTATCCTTTGACCGTTCCGGGTTCCAATATCATGGTCGTGTCCAGGCACTGGCAGATGCTGCCCGTGAAGCTGGCCTTCAGTTCTAAGGTAGAGGTGTAAGATGGCTCACATCGAAAAACAAGCTGGCGAACTGCAGGAAAAGCTGATCGCGGTAAACCGCGTATCTAAAACCGTTAAAGGTGGTCGTATTTTCTCCTTCACAGCTCTGACTGTAGTAGGCGATGGTAACGGTCGCGTTGGTTTTGGTTACGGTAAAGCGCGTGAAGTTCCAGCAGCGATCCAGAAAGCGATGGAAAAAGCCCGTCGCAATATGATTAACGTCGCGCTGAATAACGGCACTCTGCAGCACCCTGTTAAAGGTGTTCATACGGGTTCTCGCGTATTCATGCAGCCGGCTTCCGAAGGTACTGGTATCATTGCCGGTGGTGCAATGCGTGCCGTTCTGGAAGTCGCTGGAGTTCATAACGTTCTGGCTAAAGCATATGGTTCTACCAACCCGATCAACGTGGTTCGTGCAACTATTGATGGCCTGGAAAATATGAGTTCTCCAGAAATGGTCGCTGCCAAGCGTGGTAAATCCGTTGAAGAAATTCTGGGGAAATAAACCATGGCAAAGACTATTAAAATTACTCAAACCCGCAGTGCAATCGGTCGTCTGCCGAAACACAAGGCAACGCTGCTTGGCCTGGGTCTGCGTCGTATTGGTCACACCGTAGAGCGCGAGGATACTCCTGCTATTCGCGGTATGATCAACGCGGTTTCCTTCATGGTTAAAGTTGAGGAGTAAGAGATGCGTTTAAATACTCTGTCTCCGGCCGAAGGCTCCAAAAAGGCGGGTAAACGTCTGGGTCGTGGTATCGGTTCTGGCCTCGGTAAAACCGGTGGTCGTGGTCACAAAGGTCAGAAGTCTCGTTCTGGCGGTGGCGTACGTCGCGGTTTTGAGGGTGGTCAGATGCCTCTGTACCGTCGTCTGCCGAAATTCGGCTTCACTTCTCGTAAAGCAGCGATTACAGCCGAAGTTCGTCTGTCTGACCTGGCTAAAGTAGAAGGCGGTGTTGTAGACCTGAATACGCTGAAAGCGGCTAACATTATCGGTATCCAGATCGAGTTCGCGAAAGTGATCCTTGCTGGTGAAGTTACAACTCCGGTAACTGTTCGTGGCCTGCGTGTTACTAAAGGCGCTCGTGCTGCTATCGAAGCTGCTGGCGGTAAAATCGAGGAATAAGTAGCAGATGGCTAAACAACCGGGATTAGATTTTCAAAGTGCCAAAGGTGGCTTAGGCGAGCTGAAACGCAGACTGCTGTTTGTTATCGGTGCGCTGATTGTGTTCCGTATTGGCTCTTTCATTCCGATCCCTGGTATTGATGCCGCTGTACTTGCCAAACTGCTTGAGCAACAGCGAGGCACCATCATTGAAATGTTCAACATGTTCTCTGGTGGTGCTCTCAGCCGTGCTTCTATCTTTGCTCTGGGTATTATGCCGTACATTTCGGCATCAATTATTATCCAGTTGCTGACGGTGGTCCATCCAACGCTGGCAGAAATTAAGAAAGAAGGGGAGTCTGGTCGTCGTAAGATCAGCCAGTACACCCGCTACGGTACTCTGGTGCTGGCAATATTTCAGTCGATCGGTATTGCTACCGGTCTTCCGAATATGCCTGGTATGCAAGGCCTGGTTATGAATCCGGGCTTTGCATTCTACTTCACCGCTGTTGTAAGTCTGGTCACAGGAACAATGTTCCTGATGTGGTTGGGTGAACAGATTACTGAACGTGGTATCGGCAACGGTATCTCAATCATTATCTTCGCCGGTATTGTCGCGGGACTCCCGCCAGCCATTGCCCATACTATCGAGCAAGCGCGTCAAGGCGACCTGCACTTCCTCGTGTTGCTGTTGGTTGCAGTATTAGTATTTGCAGTGACGTTCTTTGTTGTATTTGTTGAGCGTGGCCAACGCCGCATTGTGGTAAACTACGCGAAACGTCAGCAGGGTCGTCGTGTCTATGCTGCACAGAGCACACATTTACCGCTGAAAGTGAATATGGCGGGGGTAATCCCGGCAATCTTCGCTTCCAGTATTATTCTGTTCCCGGCAACCATTGCGTCATGGTTCGGGGGCGGTACTGGTTGGAACTGGCTGACAACAATTTCGCTGTATTTGCAGCCTGGGCAACCGCTTTATGTGTTACTCTATGCGTCTGCAATCATCTTCTTCTGTTTCTTCTACACGGCGTTGGTTTTCAACCCGCGTGAAACAGCAGATAACCTGAAGAAGTCCGGTGCATTTGTACCAGGAATTCGTCCGGGAGAGCAAACGGCGAAGTATATCGATAAAGTAATGACCCGCCTGACCTTGGTTGGTGCGCTGTACATTACCTTTATCTGCCTGATCCCGGAGTTCATGCGTGATGCAATGAAAGTACCGTTCTACTTCGGTGGAACCTCACTGCTTATCGTTGTTGTCGTGATTATGGACTTTATGGCTCAAGTGCAAACTCTGATGATGTCCAGTCAGTATGAGTCTGCATTGAAGAAGGCGAACCTGAAAGGCTACGGCCGTTAATTGGGCGCCCGAGAAGTTACGGAGAGTAAAAATGAAAGTTCGTGCTTCCGTCAAGAAATTATGCCGTAACTGCAAAATCGTTAAGCGTGATGGTGTCATCCGTGTGATTTGCAGTGCCGAGCCGAAGCATAAACAGCGCCAAGGCTGATTTATTCGCATATTTTTCTTGCAAAGTTGGGTTGAGCTGGCTAGATTAGCCAGCCAATCTTTTGTATGTCTGTGCGTTTCCATTTGAGTATCCTGAAAACGGGCTTTTCAGCATGGAACGTACATATTAAATAGTAGGAGTGCATAGTGGCCCGTATAGCAGGCATTAACATTCCTGATCATAAGCATGCCGTAATCGCATTAACTTCGATTTATGGCGTCGGCAAGACCCGTTCCAAAGCCATCCTGGCTGCAGCGGGTATCGCTGAAGATGTTAAGATCAGTGAGCTGTCTGAAGGACAAATCGACACGCTGCGTGACGAAGTTGCCAAATTTGTCGTTGAAGGTGATCTGCGCCGTGAAATCAGCATGAGCATCAAGCGCCTGATGGATCTTGGTTGCTATCGCGGTTTGCGTCATCGTCGTGGTCTCCCGGTTCGCGGTCAGCGTACCAAGACCAACGCACGTACCCGTAAGGGTCCGCGCAAACCGATCAAGAAATAATCGGGGTGATTGAATAATGGCAAAGGCACCAATTCGTGCACGTAAACGTGTAAGAAAACAAGTCTCTGACGGCGTGGCTCATATCCATGCTTCTTTCAACAACACCATCGTGACTATCACTGATCGTCAGGGTAACGCGTTGGGTTGGGCAACTGCCGGTGGTTCCGGTTTCCGTGGTTCTCGCAAATCCACTCCGTTTGCAGCTCAGGTTGCAGCAGAGCGTTGCGCTGACGCCGTGAAAGAATACGGCATCAAGAATCTGGAAGTTATGGTTAAAGGTCCGGGTCCAGGCCGCGAATCTACTATTCGTGCTCTGAACGCCGCAGGTTTCCGCATCACTAACATTACTGATGTGACTCCGATCCCTCATAACGGTTGTCGTCCGCCGAAAAAACGTCGCGTATAACGCTTCGTTTTCCAGGTTTGTTGGAGAAAGAAAATGGCAAGATATTTGGGTCCTAAGCTCAAGCTGAGCCGTCGTGAGGGCACCGACTTATTCCTTAAGTCTGGCGTTCGCGCGATCGATACCAAGTGTAAAATTGAACAAGCTCCTGGCCAGCACGGTGCGCGTAAACCGCGTCTGTCTGACTATGGTGTGCAGTTGCGTGAAAAGCAAAAAGTTCGCCGTATCTATGGTGTGCTGGAGCGTCAGTTCCGTAACTACTATAAAGAAGCAGCACGTCTGAAAGGCAACACCGGTGAAAACCTGTTGGCTCTGCTGGAAGGTCGTCTGGACAACGTTGTATACCGTATGGGCTTCGGTGCCACTCGTGCAGAAGCACGTCAGCTGGTTAGCCACAAAGCAATTATGGTAAACGGTCGTGTTGTTAACATCGCTTCTTATCAGGTTAGTCCGAATGACGTTGTAAGCATTCGTGAGAAAGCGAAGAAGCAGTCTCGCGTGAAAGCCGCTCTGGAGCTGGCTGAGCAGCGTGAAAAGCCAACCTGGCTGGAAGTTGATGCTGGCAAGATGGAAGGTACGTTTAAGCGTAAGCCGGAGCGTTCTGATCTGTCTGCGGACATTAACGAACACCTGATCGTCGAGCTTTACTCCAAGTAAAGCTTAGTACCAAAGAGAGGACACAATGCAGGGTTCTGTGACAGAGTTTCTAAAACCGCGCCTGGTTGATATCGAGCAAGTGAGTTCGACGCACGCCAAGGTGACCCTTGAGCCTTTAGAGCGTGGCTTTGGCCATACTCTGGGTAACGCACTGCGCCGTATTCTGCTCTCATCGATGCCGGGTTGCGCGGTGACCGAGGTTGAGATTGATGGTGTACTACATGAGTACAGCACCAAAGAAGGCGTTCAGGAAGATATCCTGGAAATCCTGCTCAGCCTGAAAGGGCTGGCGGTGAGAGTTCAGGGCAAAGATGAAGTTATTCTTACCTTGAATAAATCTGGCATTGGCCCTGTGACTGCAGCCGATATCACCCACGACGGTGATGTCGAAATCGTCAAGCCGCAGCACGTGATCTGCCACCTGACCGATGAGAACGCGTCTATTAGCATGCGTATCAAAGTTCAGCGCGGTCGTGGTTATGTGCCGGCTTCTACCCGAATTCATTCGGAAGAAGATGAGCGCCCAATCGGCCGTCTGCTGGTCGACGCATGCTACAGCCCTGTAGAGCGTATTGCCTACAATGTTGAAGCAGCGCGTGTAGAACAGCGTACCGACCTGGACAAGCTGGTCATCGAAATGGAAACCAACGGCACAATCGATCCTGAAGAGGCGATTCGTCGTGCGGCAACCATTCTGGCTGAACAACTGGAAGCTTTCGTTGACTTACGTGATGTACGTCAGCCGGAAGTGAAAGAAGAGAAACCAGAGTTCGATCCGATCCTGCTGCGCCCTGTTGACGATCTGGAATTGACTGTCCGCTCTGCTAACTGCCTTAAAGCAGAAGCTATCCACTATATCGGTGATCTGGTACAGCGTACCGAGGTTGAGCTTCTTAAAACGCCTAACCTTGGTAAAAAATCTCTTACTGAGATTAAAGACGTGCTGGCTTCCCGTGGACTGTCTCTGGGCATGCGCCTGGAAAACTGGCCACCGGCAAGCATCGCTGACGAGTAACCGGATCACAGGTTAAGGTTTTACTGAGAAGGATAAGGTCATGCGCCATCGTAAGAGTGGTCGTCAACTGAACCGCAACAGCAGCCATCGCCAGGCTATGTTCCGCAATATGGCAGGTTCACTGGTTCGTCATGAAATCATCAAGACGACTCTGCCTAAAGCGAAAGAGCTGCGCCGCGTAGTTGAGCCGCTGATTACTCTTGCCAAGACTGATAGCGTAGCTAATCGTCGTCTGGCATTCGCCCGTACTCGTGATAACGAGATCGTGGCAAAACTGTTTAACGAGCTGGGCCCGCGTTTCGCGAGCCGCGCCGGTGGTTACACTCGCATTCTGAAGTGTGGCTTCCGTGCAGGCGACAACGCGCCGATGGCATACATCGAGCTGGTTGATCGTTCTGAATCGAAAGCAGAAGCTGCTGCAGAGTAATCTGAAGCAACGTAAAAAAACCCGCCCCGGCGGGTTTTTTTATACCCGTCGCATCCCCACTTATCTACAATAGCTGTACTCTTTTTGTTCATCCCCTGGAGTATTTATGTGGTTACTTGACCAGTGGGCAGAGCGCCATATATCAGAAGCGCAAGCGAAAGGTGAGTTTGATAACCTACCAGGTAGCGGCGAACCATTGATACTGGATGATGATTCCCATGTGCCACCGGAATTACGTGCGGGGTATCGCTTGTTGAAGAATGCCGGTTGTTTACCGCCAGAACTTGAGCAGCGGAGGGAAGCAATTCAGCTTCTGGATATTCTTAAAAGCATTCGTCAGGACGATCCACAATATCAGGAAGTTAGCCGCAGGTTATCTTTGCTAGAGTTAAAACTGCGACAAGCAGGTTTGAGCACAGAATTTTTACATGGCGAATATGCAGGTAAGCTTCTGAATAAAATTAATGACAACTGAGAGAGCGTTTATGTATCGCATTGGTGAGCTGGCAAAATTGGCGGAAGTGACGCCTGACACTATTCGTTATTATGAAAAGCAGCAGATGATGGATCATGAAGTACGTACCGAAGGTGGTTTTCGTCTTTATACCGAAAGCGATCTCCAACGTTTGAAGTTTATTCGGCATGCCAGACAGCTCGGTTTTAGTCTTGAGTCGATCCGTGAGTTGTTGTCGATCCGTATCGATCCTGAACATCATACCTGCCAGGAATCAAAAGGCATTGTGCAGGAAAGACTACAGGAAGTGGAAGCACGAATAGCTGAGTTGCAGAGTATGCAACGTTCACTGCAACGACTTAATGATGCCTGCTGCGGAACAGCCCATAGCAGCGTTTATTGCTCAATTCTCGAAGCTCTTGAGCAAGGTGCAAGTGGTGTGAAAACAGGCTGTTGATTTATTGCACTGGCAGGATTACACTCGCGCGGTTAAATAACCAACAGGAGTTTTTATGAGTCGATATCAGCATACTAAAGGGCAGATAAAGGATAATGCGATTGAAGCATTACTGCATGATCCCTTGTTCAGACAACGAGTTGAGAAAAATAAGAAAGGGAAAGGAAGTTACATGCGTAAAGGCAAACAGGGTAACCGGAATAACTGGGAGGCCAGTGGCAAGAAAGTAAATCACTTTTTTACCACTGGCCTTCTGCTTTCAGGCATTTGTTAAGAGCGGTTATTTTGCTCTTTCAACAAATCGCGAATCTCTGTCAGTAACACTTCTTCTTTAGTTGGTGCTGGTGCCGCTGCCGGTTCTTCTTTTTTACGATTCAGTTTGTTGATTAGCTTAATCGCCATAAAGATGGCAAAGGCAACAATCAGAAAATCAAATACGTTTTGAATGAAGACACCGTAATGCATGACAACAGCGGGTACATCCCCCTGCGCATCGCGTAACGTGACAGCAAACTGTTTAAAGTCGATCCCACCAATTAACAAACCTAGCGGCGGCATGATGATATCGGCAACCAGTGAAGAGACAATCTTACCGAAGGCCGCACCGATAATGACACCCACAGCCAAATCCACCACATTCCCGCGCATCGCAAATTCGCGAAATTCTTTAATAATGCTCATCTTATTCTCCCTATGAAGCTGACATTTATAAGTCTAACAAATGTTAAGTCATTTTCCTGTCAGGAATGAATTTAATTAAACCTTGAAAAACAAAAGGAAATAATAAGGCGCCACAAGACGCCTCATGAATTACAAGAAGAAAGGGCTTGGCTGGAAGAGGCGTTCAACGTCGGTAATAAACTTTTTATCTGTCAGGAACATAATCACGTGATCGCCTTGCTCAATGCGCAAATTATCATTGGCTATCATGACATCATTTCCACGAACCACAGCACCGATAATTGTTCCCGGCGGCAGTTTAATTTCATCTATAACCCTACCGACAACACGAGAAGTACTTTCATCCCCGTGAGCAACGGCTTCAATAGCTTCAGCTACACCGCGGCGTAATGAGGAAACACCAACGATATCTGCTTTTCGTACGTGACTGAGTAGCGCAGAAATGGTTGCCTGTTGCGGTGAAATCGCAATATCGATCACGCTTCCTTGAACCAGATCCACATAAGCGCGACGCTGGATCAACACCATTACCTTTTTCGCACCCATGCGTTTAGCAAGCATGGCCGACATGATATTGGCCTCGTCATCGTTGGTGACGGCGATGAACAGATCAACTTGATCAATATGTTCTTCGGCCAACAGTTCTTGATCTGATGCATCACCAAAAAAGACGATCGTATTTTGCAATTTTTCTGCCAGCTCGGCGGCACGTTGCTGATTACGTTCGATGAGTTTGACGCTGTAATCTTTTTCCAGTCGACGCGCCAACCCGGCACCGATATTACCGCCACCAACCAACATAATGCGTTTATACGGTTTTTCCAGGCGCTGTAATTCACTCATCACTGCGCGGATATGTTGCGAAGCGGCAATAAAGAACACTTCATCGCCAGCTTCAACGATGGTTGATCCTTGTGGACGAATGGGGCGATCGTGACGGAAGATGGCCGCTACACGGGTATCGATATGTGGCATATGCTCGCGCATGGTCGAAAGCGCATTACCAATCAGCGGGCCGCCATAATAGGCTTTGACTACTGCCAGGCTGACTTTGCCTTCTGCGAAGTTCACCACCTGTAATGCGCCGGGATATTCAATCAGCCGGTAAATATTATCGATAACCAACTGCTCTGGTGCTATCAGATGATCAATTGGTACAGCGTCTGAATGAAAGAGCTTATCGGCATCCCGGACGTAATCTGGTGAACGGATGCGAGCGATACGGTTAGGGGTGTTGAAAAGCGAGTAGGCTACCTGACAGGCAACCATATTGGTTTCATCTGAACTGGTTACTGCAACCAGCATATCGGCGTCATCGGCACCGGCCTCTCGCAAGACCCGTGGGTGAGAGCCATGACCCTGAACGACTCGCAGGTCAAATTTATCCTGCAAGGTTCGCAGACGCTCACCATTGGTATCGACAACGGTAATATCGTTATTTTCGCCTACCAGGTTTTCCGCCAGCGTGCCACCAACCTGGCCGGCACCCAGAATGATAATTTTCATCAGTCGCGACCCGTTATCTCATCACTTTTTAATTAGCTTAGCGTAAAAGAAGCCGTCACCTTCTTCGGCGTCGGGCAGATTTTGTTTACCCGGTTGCTCTGGTGTTCCTGTTTCGCAAAGCATTGCATCTTCAGTGCGTTGCAGGAAGGCTTTAATCTGTTGGCTATTCTCTTCCGGTAACACCGAACAGGTGGCATAAACTAGCGTTCCACCTGATTTTAGATGCGGCCAGACGGCATCGAGGATTTCTGCCTGTAACTGAGCCAGTTCGGCAATATCGCGATCGCGACGCAGCCATTTTATATCCGGATGGCGACGAATCACACCGGTAGCGGAACAAGGTGCATCTAATAAAATGCGATCGAACTGTTGGCTACCACACCATTGTGCAGGATAGCGACCATCACCTTGTTTCACGGTTGCCTTCATACCGAGACGTTTTAAATTGTCGTAAACGCGAGAGAGGCGCTGTTCGTCAATATCAACCGCCAGAACTTGCGCTTCTGGTGCCACCTCAAGGATATGCGTTGTTTTACCGCCGGGGGCGGCGCAGAGGTCTAAAATATTCTCACCGTTTTGTGGATCCAGATAAGTTACGCAACCTTGCGCCGATGCATCCTGAACGGTGATCCATCCTTCTTCAAAACCGGGTAGTGCATGAACAGGCGTGGGTGTTTCCAGGCGTACTGCATCCAGGTAAACCGCATGTGGGAAGCCGTTCATGCCAGCTTCTTCCAGAAGTGCAATCCAGCTATCGCGGGAATGATGTGTACGGTTAACGCGTAGCCACATTGGCGGGCGTTGGTTATTGGCTTCGACGATGGATTGCCACTGCTCTGGATATGCTTTTTGCAGACGTTTTAATAGCCAGGATGGATGCAGATAGCGCGCATCACTGGCATTAAACTCAGCTAATAACTCATCTTGCTGACGTTGGAACTGGCGTAACACGCCATTAATCAACCCCTTAAGTTGTGGACGCTTAATTGCGACTGCGCCTTCAACCGTTTCGGCCAACGCGGCATGAGGTGGAATACGGGTATAAAGCAGTTGATACAAACCAACCATAATCAGGTAATGCACGGTCCGCTGTTTGCCAGTCATCGGACGGGCCATTAACTTATTAATCAGCCAGTCTAACTGTGAGAGCGTACGCAGTACGCCAAAACACAACTCCTGCAGAAGTGCTTTATCTTTATCAGAAACTTTTTGCTGGAGCGGTGGCAGAATGTTGCTTAATGATTGCCCTTGCTCAACGACTTGTTCAACGGCCTGGGCCGCCATGCTACGTAAATTACGTTGTTTTTTCATAAGTATAAAAATAAAAATGCCCGGCAAGACCGGGCTTAGAAGAGTGGACTATCAGGCCAGACGGTTGCCCGGAACAAACCATTCCCGACGAGAATTCAGGAGGTCTTGTGCGCTCATCGCTTTCTTACCCGCAGGTTGTAACGAGAGCAGGTTCAGGATTCCATCACCGGTTGCAACCTGGATACCTTGTTTGTTGGCTTCAAGGATCGTTCCTGGCGCAGCTTTGGTCGTCGTATCAATGACCGACGCTTTCCAGACCTTAACAGGCTGGTCTTCAATTTCCAGCCAGCTCATCGGCCAGGGATTGAAAGCACGAATGCAGCGTTCAAGCTGCGCTGCTGAAAGCGACCAGTCAATACGCGCTTCTTCTTTACTCAACTTTTCGGCGTAAGTGACAAGTGTTTCGTCCTGAACCTCCGGTTTTGCCGTGCCGTCTGCCAGTTGTTTCAGCGTGGCGATAAGCCCTTGTGGACCAAGCCCTGCCAGTTTGTCATACAACGTACCACTAGTATCTTCTGTGGTAATCGGGCAGGAGAGCTTATAGAGCATGTCGCCAGTGTCTAAACCGACATCCATTTGCATAATCGTTACGCCGGTTTCTGCATCGCCCGCCCACAGCGAGCGTTGAATCGGGGCGGCACCGCGCCAGCGTGGCAGCAACGAACCATGAACATTGATGCAACCTAAACGCGGCATCTCCAGCACGGCTTTGGGCAGAATCAGACCATAGGCAACGACAACCATGACATCAGCCTGCAGATCAGCGACCAGTTGCTGGTTTTCTTGTGGACGCAGGGAGACGGGCTGAAAAACGGGTAGACCTTTTTCTTCAGCCAGAACTTTGACCGGGCTGGGCATTAGTTTTTTACCGCGTCCTGCCGGTCGGTCTGGTTGGGTGAACACGCCAACGACGTTATGGCCAGAAGACAACAGCGCGTCGAGATGACGCGCTGCAAAGTCAGGTGTACCCGCAAAAATAATACGTAGTGATTCTGACACGTTAGTTCTTATCCTTAAGCCCGGGCTTTCAGACGATCCAGTTTTTCAACTTTCTGACGAATACGTTGTTGTTTCAGCGGTGACAGATAATCCATAAACAGTTTGCCAACCAGGTGATCCATCTCGTGCTGAATACAGATTGCCAACAGACCGTCTGCTTCCAGTTCGAATGGTTTACCGTCGCGGTCCAGGGCGCGAATTTTAACTTTCTCTGCGCGCGGTACTAAAGCTCGTTGTTCAGGGATCGACAGGCAACCTTCTTCAATGCCTGTTTCGCCGCTTTTTTCTAAAAGCTCCGGATTGATTAATACCAACCGTTCGTCGCGGTTTTCCGAAACATCAATAACAATGATACGTTGGTGGATATCAACCTGGGTTGCTGCCAGGCCAATACCTTCCTCTGCGTACATCGTCTCGAACATATCATCGACGATACGCTGAATTTCTGCATTCACTTCTTCTACCGGTTTAGCAACTTTGCGAAGCCGCTCGTCCGGAATATGTAACACTTGCAAAACTGACATAAATCTCCAGAGATGTGTTCAGGAGTTAGAAAGATTATTTCTTCTATTCTAGACAAATCCCCCTCTGATTGACAGCATCACTGACCAATCGCAAAGATTGCTAAGGCTGCTTATGGCAAGGGGATGATAAGGATGGTCGACACAGAAATTTGGCTGCGTCTGATGAGTGTGAGTACCTTGTACGGCGATGATATGGTTCGTATTGCTCACTGGTTGGTAGAACAGCCGCATATTGATGCTGTTGTATTGCAGCAAACAGGACTTTCATTGCGGCAGGCACAACGCTTTCTTTCATTTTCGCAGAAGAGTATCGAAAGTTCACGCCGTTGGCTGGAACAACCAAACCATCATTTAATCCCTGCGGACAGCGAATTTTATCCTCCTCAACTTCTTGCGACGACAGATTACCCCGGCGCACTGTTTGTTGCTGGAGAGTTGCACGCGTTGCAATCATTTCAGCTTGCCGTAGTGGGGAGTCGGGCACATTCATGGTATGGCGAACGCTGGGGGCGGCTGTTTTGCGAGTCGCTGGCGGTGCGAGGTGTAACAATTACCAGCGGGTTGGCGCGTGGAATTGATGGAGTGGCGCATAAAGCGGCATTGCAGGTGAATGGCGTCAGTATTGCTGTACTGGGGAATGGACTCAATACCATTCATCCTCGTCGCCATGCCCGACTGGCTACCAGTCTGCTTGAACATGGCGGCGCTCTCGTCTCGGAATTTCCTCTCGATGTTCCACCTCTTGCTTATAATTTTCCGCGAAGAAATCGCATTATAAGTGGTCTAAGTAAAGGGGTACTGGTGGTGGAAGCGGCTTTGCGCAGTGGTTCACTGGTGACTGCGCGTTGTGCGCTTGAGCAGGGGCGTGAAGTTTTTGCCTTACCCGGTCCATTAGGTAGCCCCGGTAGTGAAGGGCCCCATTGGCTCATTAAACAAGGTGCGATTCTTGTGACGGAACCGGAAGAAATTCTGGAAAATTTGCAATATGGATTGCACTGGTTGCCAGATGCTCCTGAAAATTCATTTTATTCACCAGATCACGAAGATGTGGCATTGCCATTTCCTGAGCTCCTGGCTAACGTAGGAGATGAGGTAACACCTGTTGACGTCGTCGCTGAACGTGCCGGCCAACCTGTGCCAGAGGTAGTTACTCAACTACTCGAACTGGAGTTAGCAGGGTGGATCGCAGCAGTACCCGGCGGCTATGTCCGATTGAGGAGGGCATGCCATGTTCGACGTACTAATGTATTTGTTTGAAACCTATATTCACACTGAAGCCGAGTTACGTGTGGATCAAGACAAACTTGAACAGGATCTTACCGACGCAGGATTCGATCGAGAAGATATCTACAATGCCCTGCTTTGGCTGGAAAAGCTTGCGGATTATCAGGAAGGATTGGCAGAGCCGATGCAACTGGCCTCTGATCCTCTTTCCATGCGTATTTACACCCCGGAAGAGTGTGAAAGACTGGATGCCAGTTGCCGTGGGTTCCTGCTTTTCCTCGAGCAGATTCAGGTGCTCAACCTTGAAACTCGTGAAATGGTGATAGAGCGAGTGCTCGCGCTGGATACCGCGGAGTTTGACCTGGAAGATCTGAAATGGGTGATCCTGATGGTGTTGTTCAACATTCCGGGCTGCGAAAATGCGTACCAGCAAATGGAAGAATTACTCTTTGAGGTGAATGAAGGTATGCTGCATTAATCATTTCTTTAATTCAGCATAAGTTGTTATGGCAAAATCAGCACTGTTCACGGTGCGTAATAATGAGTCCTGTCCAAAGTGTGGGGCTGAATTGGTTATTCGATCCGGGAAACATGGGCCGTTTCTCGGGTGTTCACAGTATCCGGCATGTGACTATGTCCGTCCCCTGAAATCATCTGCGGACGGCCATGTTGTCAAAGTTCTGGAGGGGCAGGTTTGCCCTGTATGTGACGCAAACCTTGTGTTACGTCAGGGGCGCTTCGGTATGTTTATTGGTTGCAGTAACTACCCTGAATGCGAGCATACCGAAATTATCGATAAACCGGACGAAACGACAATTACATGCCCTCAATGTCGGACGGGCCATCTGGTCCAGCGCCGCTCTCGTTATGGTAAAACGTTTCACTCCTGCGATCGCTACCCGGAGTGTCAATTTGCTATTAACTTCAAACCTATAGCCGGTGAGTGTCCTGAGTGTCACTATCCGCTACTCATCGAAAAGAAAACCGCGCAGGGTGTAAAACATTTCTGTGCCAGTAAACAATGTGGAAAGCCGGTTTCGGCGGAATAATAACGTGAATAATAACCTGCAAGAAGATGCTATCGCGACTGCGGTAGATGTCCTCAATGAAGAACGAGTCATCGCTTACCCAACGGAAGCCGTTTTCGGTGTCGGGTGTGATCCTGATAGTGAAACAGCAGTAATGCGACTGTTGGAGTTAAAACAGCGTCCGGTTGATAAGGGGCTGATTTTAATCGCGGCAAGTTACGAGCAGCTCAAACCTTATATTGATGACAGCATGCTGACGGACGCGCAGCGTGAAACCATTTTTTCTCGCTGGCCAGGTCCTGTCACCTTTGTCTTTCCCGCGTCTGCGGCAACGCCGCGCTGGTTGACAGGGTGCTTTGATTCGCTTGCTGTCCGAGTCACCGACCATCCGTTGGTGGTTGCTTTGTGCGAGGCTTATGGTAAACCGCTGGTTTCTACCAGTGCCAACTTGAGTGGGTTGCCGCCCTGTCGAACAGTAGAAGAAGTTCGCAGACAATTTGGTGCGGAGTTCCCGATTGTGCCAGGTGAAACGGGCGGTCGTTTAAATCCTTCAGAAATTCGCGATGCCCTGACGGGTGAACTGTTTCGACAGGGGTAACATGATGCAAACCTATGTTGTTTTTGGTAATCCGATAGCCCACAGCAAATCGCCATTCATTCATCAGCAATTTGCACAGCAACTGAATATTGAACATCCCTATGGACGCGTACTGGCGCCAATCAATGATTTCATCAACACATTGAATGCTTTCTTTAGTGCTGGTGGTAAAGGTGCGAATGTGACGGTGCCTTTTAAAGAAGAAGCTTTTGCCAGAGCAGATGAACTTACTGAGCGGGCGGCGTTGGCTGGGGCGGTTAATACACTCAAGCGGTTAGAAGATGGACGCCTGCTGGGTGACAATACTGATGGCGTAGGTTTGTTAAGCGATCTGGAACGCCTGTCTTTTATCCGCCCCGGTTTGCGTATTTTGCTCATTGGCGCTGGTGGGGCATCTCGGGGTGTATTACTGCCACTTCTTTCTCTGGATTGTGCGGTGACAATCACTAACCGAACGGTTTCTCGCGCGGAAGAGTTGGCTAAATTATTTGCGCATACTGGTAGTGTTCAGGCCTTGAGCATGGACGAACTGGAGGGGCACGAGTTCGATCTCATTATTAATGCGACATCCAGTGGTATTAGTGGCGATGTTCCGGCGATTCCGGAATCACTCATTCATCCAGGAATTAGTTGTTATGACATGTTCTACCAGAAAGGGAAAACGCCTTTTCTGGTATGGTGTGAGCAGCACGGTTCAAAGCGTAATGCTGATGGTTTAGGAATGCTGGTGGCGCAGGCAGCGCATGCTTTCCTTCTTTGGCATGGTGTTCTGCCCGACGTGGAACCGATCATTAAACAATTGCAACAGGAGCTGTCCGCGTGAATCAGGCAATCCAGTTTCCAGACAGGGAAGAGTGGAGCGAAAGTAAAAAATGCGTATGTTTTCCTGCTATTGTGAATGGTATGCAATTGACTTGTGCTATTACTGGTGAGAGTCTGGCGCATCGTTTTGCCGGAGATACGCCAGAACATTGGTTAGCGAATTTTCGTCAACATCGCTGGGATCTGGAAGAAGAAGCTGAAAGCTTGATTCAGGATCAAGGCGAAGATGATCAAGGTTGGGTTTGGTTACCCTGATCCAGATACTCGTCTTTCCATTTCACGTAGTTATTAGCTGAATAGCGTAACGCAGATTTTTCTTCATCAGTTAACGGGCGGATCTGTTTGACGGGGCTACCGAGATACAGATATCCGCTCTCCAGGCGTTTATTTTGTGGGACCAGACTACCCGCTCCAACCATCACATCATCTTCTATTACAGCGCCATCAAGTAAAATTGAGCCCATCCCAACCAGTACACGATTCCCAATGGTGCATCCATGAAGCATGACTTTATGCCCAACTGTAACATCATCCCCCACGATCAATGGATTACCTTGAGGATTGGCCGTCGATTTATGGGTCACGTGTAGGACACTGCCATCTTGTATATTCGTTCGGGTGCCAATCTGAACATGATTCACATCACCACGAATCACGACGAGCGGCCAGATCCCCACATCATCAGCCAGACGAACATCACCAATAACCACACTACTGCTGTCGATCATGACTCGTTGACCGATTTGTGGAAAAAGATCCCGGTATGGGCGTAGAGCGTCAGACATACTTACCTCAGCGAAAAATGATTTAACTATGACTTTGGGTGCTTTATTAGCCTTAAGCAAGTGTTTTGCTATGTAAAAATGCGCCATTTTGCATGCGAATGCAGCAAAAAGGCTGAAAAAACAACAAACAGAAAAAAAGATCAAAAAAGTACTTGTGCAAAAAAATGGGATCCCTATAATGCGCCTCCGTTGAGACGACAACGTGAAACACTTCACAAGATGGTCGAAACGACACAGAGAAAAATCCTGAAATTCGGGGTTGACTCTGAAAGAGGAAAGCGTAGTATACGCCACCTCGCGACAGTGAGCTGAAAGCCGCGTCGCAACTGCTCTTTAACAATTTATCAGACAATCTGTGTGGGCACTCGAAGATACGGATTCTTAACGTCGCAAGACGCTAAATGAATACCAAGTCTCAAGAGTGAACACGTAATTCATTACGAAGTTTAATTCTTTGAGCATCAAACTTTTAAATTGAAGAGTTTGATCATGGCTCAGATTGAACGCTGGCGGCAGGCCTAACACATGCAAGTCGAACGGTAACAGAAAGAAGCTTGCTTCTTTGCTGACGAGTGGCGGACGGGTGAGTAATGTCTGGGAAACTGCCCGATGGAGGGGGATAACTACTGGAAACGGTAGCTAATACCGCATAACGTCGCAAGACCAAAGAGGGGGACCTTCGGGCCTCTTGCCATCGGATGTGCCCAGATGGGATTAGCTAGTAGGCGGGGTAACGGCCCACCTAGGCGACGATCTCTAGCTGGTCTGAGAGGATGACCAGCCACACTGGAACTGAGACACGGTCCAGACTCCTACGGGAGGCAGCAGTGGGGAATATTGCACAATGGGCGCAAGCCTGATGCAGCCATGCCGCGTGTATGAAGAAGGCCTTCGGGTTGTAAAGTACTTTCAGCTGGGAGGAAGGGAGTAAAGTTAATACCTTTGCTCATTGACGTTACCCGCAGAAGAAGCACCGGCTAACTCCGTGCCAGCAGCCGCGGTAATACGGAGGGTGCAAGCGTTAATCGGAATTACTGGGCGTAAAGCGCACGCAGGCGGTTTGTTAAGTCAGATGTGAAATCCCCGGGCTCAACCTGGGAACTGCATCTGATACTGGCAAGCTTGAGTCTCGTAGAGGGGGGTAGAATTCCAGGTGTAGCGGTGAAATGCGTAGAGATCTGGAGGAATACCGGTGGCGAAGGCGGCCCCCTGGACGAAGACTGACGCTCAGGTGCGAAAGCGTGGGGAGCAAACAGGATTAGATACCCTGGTAGTCCACGCCGTAAACGATGTCGACTTGGAGGTTGTGCCCTTGAGGCGTGGCTTCCGGAGCTAACGCGTTAAGTCGACCGCCTGGGGAGTACGGCCGCAAGGTTAAAACTCAAATGAATTGACGGGGGCCCGCACAAGCGGTGGAGCATGTGGTTTAATTCGATGCAACGCGAAGAACCTTACCTGGTCTTGACATCCACAGAACATTCCAGAGATGGGATGGTGCCTTCGGGAACTGTGAGACAGGTGCTGCATGGCTGTCGTCAGCTCGTGTTGTGAAATGTTGGGTTAAGTCCCGCAACGAGCGCAACCCTTATCCTTTGTTGCCAGCGGTCCGGCCGGGAACTCAAAGGAGACTGCCAGTGATAAACTGGAGGAAGGTGGGGATGACGTCAAGTCATCATGGCCCTTACGACCAGGGCTACACACGTGCTACAATGGCGCATACAAAGAGAAGCGACCTCGCGAGAGCAAGCGGACCTCATAAAGTGCGTCGTAGTCCGGATTGGAGTCTGCAACTCGACTCCATGAAGTCGGAATCGCTAGTAATCGTGGATCAGAATGCCACGGTGAATACGTTCCCGGGCCTTGTACACACCGCCCGTCACACCATGGGAGTGGGTTGCAAAAGAAGTAGGTAGCTTAACCTTCGGGAGGGCGCTTACCACTTTGTGATTCATGACTGGGGTGAAGTCGTAACAAGGTAACCGTAGGGGAACCTGCGGTTGGATCACCTCCTTACCTTAAAGAAGCGTTCTTTGAAGTGCTCACACAGATTGTCTGATAGAAAGTGAAAAGCAAGGCGTCTTGCGAAGCAGACTGATACGTCCCCTTCGTCTAGAGGCCCAGGACACCGCCCTTTCACGGCGGTAACAGGGGTTCGAATCCCCTAGGGGACGCCACTTGCTGGTTTGTGAGTGAAAGTCGCCGGCCACTGTATCTCAAAACTCACTTACGAGTGATGTTTGAGATATTTGCTCTTTAAAAATCTGGATCAAGCTGAAAATTGAAACACTGAATAGTCGAAAGATTATTCGTGAGTCTCTCAAATTTTCGCAACACGATGATGGTTCGAAAGAAACATCTTCGGGTTGTGAGGTTAAGCGACTAAGCGTACACGGTGGATGCCCTGGCAGTCAGAGGCGATGAAGGACGTGCTAATCTGCGATAAGCGTCGGTAAGGTGATATGAACCGTTATAACCGGCGATTTCCGAATGGGGAAACCCAGTGTGATTCGTCACACTATCATTAACTGAATCCATAGGTTAATGAGGCGAACCGGGGGAACTGAAACATCTAAGTACCCCGAGGAAAAGAAATCAACCGAGATTCCCCCAGTAGCGGCGAGCGAACGGGGAGGAGCCCAGAGCCTGAATCAGTGTGTGTGTTAGTGGAAGCGTCTGGAAAGGCGTGCGATACAGGGTGACAGCCCCGTACACAAAAATGCACATGCTGTGAGCTCGATGAGTAGGGCGGGACACGTGGTATCCTGTCTGAATATGGGGGGACCATCCTCCAAGGCTAAATACTCCTGACTGACCGATAGTGAACCAGTACCGTGAGGGAAAGGCGAAAAGAACCCCGGCGAGGGGAGTGAAAAAGAACCTGAAACCGTGTACGTACAAGCAGTGGGAGCCTCTTTAATGGGGTGACTGCGTACCTTTTGTATAATGGGTCAGCGACTTATATTCTGTAGCAAGGTTAACCGAATAGGGGAGCCGAAGGGAAACCGAGTCTTAACTGGGCGTTAAGTTGCAGGGTATAGACCCGAAACCCGGTGATCTAGCCATGGGCAGGTTGAAGGTTGGGTAACACTAACTGGAGGACCGAACCGACTAATGTTGAAAAATTAGCGGATGACTTGTGGCTGGGGGTGAAAGGCCAATCAAACCGGGAGATAGCTGGTTCTCCCCGAAAGCTATTTAGGTAGCGCCTCGTGAATTCATCTCCGGGGGTAGAGCACTGTTTCGGCAAGGGGGTCATCCCGACTTACCAACCCGATGCAAACTGCGAATACCGGAGAATGTTATCACGGGAGACACACGGCGGGTGCTAACGTCCGTCGTGAAGAGGGAAACAACCCAGACCGCCAGCTAAGGTCCCAAAGTCATGGTTAAGTGGGAAACGATGTGGGAAGGCCCAGACAGCCAGGATGTTGGCTTAGAAGCAGCCATCATTTAAAGAAAGCGTAATAGCTCACTGGTCGAGTCGGCCTGCGCGGAAGATGTAACGGGGCTAAACCATGCACCGAAGCTGCGGCAGCGACACTATGTGTTGTTGGGTAGGGGAGCGTTCTGTAAGCCGTTGAAGGTGTGCTGTGAGGCATGCTGGAGGTATCAGAAGTGCGAATGCTGACATAAGTAACGATAAAGCGGGTGAAAAGCCCGCTCGCCGGAAGACCAAGGGTTCCTGTCCAACGTTAATCGGGGCAGGGTGAGTCGACCCCTAAGGCGAGGCCGAAAGGCGTAGTCGATGGGAAACAGGTTAATATTCCTGTACTTGGTGTTACTGCGAAGGGGGGACGGAGAAGGCTATGTTGGCCGGGCGACGGTTGTCCCGGTTTAAGCGTGTAGGCTGATTTTCCAGGCAAATCCGGAGAATCAAGGCTGAGGCGTGATGACGAGGCACTACGGTGCTGAAGCAACAAATGCCCTGCTTCCAGGAAAAGCCTCTAAGCATCAGGTAACATCAAATCGTACCCCAAACCGACACAGGTGGTCAGGTAGAGAATACCAAGGCGCTTGAGAGAACTCGGGTGAAGGAACTAGGCAAAATGGTGCCGTAACTTCGGGAGAAGGCACGCTGATATGTAGGTGAAGCGACTTGCTCGTGGAGCTGAAATCAGTCGAAGATACCAGCTGGCTGCAACTGTTTATTAAAAACACAGCACTGTGCAAACACGAAAGTGGACGTATACGGTGTGACGCCTGCCCGGTGCCGGAAGGTTAATTGATGGGGTCAGCCGCAAGGCGAAGCTCTTGATCGAAGCCCCGGTAAACGGCGGCCGTAACTATAACGGTCCTAAGGTAGCGAAATTCCTTGTCGGGTAAGTTCCGACCTGCACGAATGGCGTAATGATGGCCAGGCTGTCTCCACCCGAGACTCAGTGAAATTGAACTCGCTGTGAAGATGCAGTGTACCCGCGGCAAGACGGAAAGACCCCGTGAACCTTTACTATAGCTTGACACTGAACATTGAGCCTTGATGTGTAGGATAGGTGGGAGGCTTTGAAGTGTGGACGCCAGTCTGCATGGAGCCGACCTTGAAATACCACCCTTTAATGTTTGATGTTCTAACGTTGACCCGTGATCCGGGTTGCGGACAGTGTCTGGTGGGTAGTTTGACTGGGGCGGTCTCCTCCTAAAGAGTAACGGAGGAGCACGAAGGTTGGCTAATCCTGGTCGGACATCAGGAGGTTAGTGCAATGGCATAAGCCAGCTTGACTGCGAGCGTGACGGCGCGAGCAGGTGCGAAAGCAGGTCATAGTGATCCGGTGGTTCTGAATGGAAGGGCCATCGCTCAACGGATAAAAGGTACTCCGGGGATAACAGGCTGATACCGCCCAAGAGTTCATATCGACGGCGGTGTTTGGCACCTCGATGTCGGCTCATCACATCCTGGGGCTGAAGTAGGTCCCAAGGGTATGGCTGTTCGCCATTTAAAGTGGTACGCGAGCTGGGTTTAGAACGTCGTGAGACAGTTCGGTCCCTATCTGCCGTGGGCGCTGGAGAACTGAGGGGGGCTGCTCCTAGTACGAGAGGACCGGAGTGGACGCATCACTGGTGTTCGGGTTGTCATGCCAATGGCACTGCCCGGTAGCTAAATGCGGAAGAGATAAGTGCTGAAAGCATCTAAGCACGAAACTTGCCCCGAGATGAGTTCTCCCTGAGACTTTAAGTCTCCTGAAGGAACGTTGAAGACGACGACGTTGATAGGCCGGGTGTGTAAGCGCAGCGATGCGTTGAGCTAACCGGTACTAATGAACCGTGAGGCTTAACCTTACAACGCCGAAGATGTTTTGGCGGATGAGAGAAGATTTTCAGCCTGATACAGATTAGATTAGCCGGCGAAAGCGGGTTAATAAACAGAATTTGCCTGGCGGCAGTAGCGCGGTGGTCCCACCTGACTCCATGCCGAACTCAGAAGTGAAACGCCGTAGCGCCGATGGTAGTGTGGGGTCTCCCCATGCGAGAGTAGGGAACTGCCAGACATCAAATAAAGCAGAAGGCCATCCGAAAGGATGGCCTTTTTGCATTTTGAAACCATATCCAATTTAATGGATTACCTGCGATAAAAACGCCTGCGTGCGTTCCGATTTCGGATGTGCAAAAAACTCATCCGGCGCGGCCTGCTCAACAATCTCTCCGCGATCCATAAAAATGACCTTGTCAGCAACAGTGCGGGCAAATCCCATCTCATGCGTTACACACAGCATTGTCATACCCGACTGTGCCAGTCCAATCATCGTATCCAGCACTTCTTTCACCATCTCCGGATCGAGCGCCGACGTGGGTTCATCAAACAACATGATCTTGGGTTTCATGCAGAGTGAACGAGCTATGGCAACGCGTTGCTGCTGACCACCGGATATCTGCCCGGGAAACTTCTGTGCATGTTCGGCAATTCGTACTCTCTCAAGGTAATGCATCGCCAGAGCTTCAGCCTCTTTCTTCGGCATCTTGCGTACCCAAATCGGCGCCAGGGTACAGTTCTGTAAAACGGTCAGATGTGGGAAGAGATTGAAATGCTGAAAGACCATTCCTACTTCTTGCCTGACACGCTCAATATTGCGGATATCTTCGTTAAGTTCGATGCCATCCACTACGATTCTTCCCTGTTGATGTTCTTCCAGGTGATTAATACAACGGATGGTTGTCGATTTCCCGGAACCAGAAGGGCCACACAGAACGATTCGTTCCCCCGGTTGCACGATTAAATTTATATTCTTCAGGACATGGAATTGCCCATACCATTTGTTAACATTTTCCAGCGTAATCATCGCGTTAGCAGGTTGCAGTAAAATTTGGCTCATAGTGTCCTCAATGCGGTGTACGCTCGGTGTTAAAACGTTTTTCCAGATGTTGGCTATAACGCGACATACTGAAACAGAAGATCCAATAGATCAGTGCAGCGAAGACGTACCCTTCGGTCGACATGCCCAACCAGGCGGGATCAACGGTTGCCTGCTGAACGCTACTGAAAAGATCGAACAACCCGATAATGATCACCAGACTGGTATCTTTGAATAGTGCGATGATGGTGTTTACCAGCCCTGGAATAACCAGTTTCAGTGCCTGTGGCAGAATAACCAGCCCTTGGGTTTTCCAGTAACCCAACGCCAGCGACTCTGCAGCTTCATATTGACCTTTGGGGAGCGCCTGCAATCCACCTCGCACCACTTCCGCAACATAAGCGGACTGGAACAGGATCACTCCGACTAATGCACGGATCAGTTTGTCGATGCTGGTGCCTTCTGCCATAAATAACGGCAGCATCACTGACGACATAAACAACACGGTGATCAGCGGTACGCCACGCCAGAACTCGATAAAAATGACGGATAAGATACGCACAATCGGCATATGAGAACGGCGGCCTAACGCCAATAAAATCCCCCACGGCAGCGCCCCTGCAATCCCAACTGATGCAATAATCAAAGTAAGTGTTAGCCCACCCCATTGCCGGGTTTCAACTCGCTCAAGACCAAGAAAACCACCATACATTAGCCACCAGACAATAAGCGGGTAAATCATCGCCCATACCGCAATATAGCGACCGCGATGCGAGAGTATTTTCCAGAACATTGGTGCAATCGAAATCAGGCCAATCAGTAATGCCAGATTAATTCGCCAGCGTTGGTCGTGTGGGTAAAGCCCATACATAAACTGGCCAAATCGCTCGTGGATGAAGACCCAGCAGGCACCTGCTTTTGTACAGTCTGCGCGGGTTGACCCAACCCAGTTAGCCTGCAAAAAAGCCCAGTTCAGCAACGGTGGAATCAATTCCCACATCAGCCACAGGCAACCAATGGTCAGCAGACTATTACTCCAGCTTGAGAACAGATTTTTGCGCGCCCAAACTATAACGCGGCTTGGGTTATGGTTCGCCGGGCGCGGGGGATGAGACAGCAATACTTTCGTCATCATGACTCCTTAGCGTTCAACGATTGCGATACGGCGGTTATAGATATTCATCAGCAGTGAGATAGTCAGGCTGATAATCAGATAGACCGACATGGTCATGGCTATCGTCTCGATGGCCTGCCCGGTCTGGTTAAGCACGGTGCCGGCAAACAGTGAAACCATATCCGGATAGCCAATAGCGGCGGCAAGAGAAGAGTTTTTGACGATGTTGAGATACTGGCTGGTTAACGGAGGAATAATCACCCGCAGCGCCTGCGGAATAATCACCTGACGTAGTGTGACAGTATTGGGTAATCCCAGCGATCGGGCTGCTTCGTGTTGGCCATAAGGCACAGCCTGAATCCCTGCGCGGATAATCTCAGCGATAAATGCAGAGGTATAGACCGAAAGCGCCAACGTTAAGGCAGCCAGTTCAGGGATCAGCACCATACCACCGCGGAAGTTAAACCCTTGTAGGGCTGGAATGTTCCAGTGAAGTGCTGTGCCAAAAAGCCATTGCGCCAGCAAAGGTAAACCAATGATCATCACAGCGGCGACAGGCCATGTGCGACGTAGTTGACCGGTTTTTATCTGGTACGTTTTGTTGAAGCGAAATAGCCCAACAGAAATGGCTATAGCCATCACAACGGTCACGATAAACGCAAGAAATCCATCTCCCAGTTGCGGTGAGGGAATGTAAAGCCCGCGATTGCTCAAAAAGGCCAGATCAAACGCACTCACTGCCTGTCGCGGTCCGGGCAAATTGCGCAACACGGCAAAGTACCAGAAGAAGATTTGCAACAGCGGCGGAATATTACGGAAGATCTCAATATAAATTGTGGATAACTTTCGCAGTAACCAGTTCTCTGAAAGTCGCGCTAATCCAATAAAGAAGCCCAGAACAGAAGCGAACACAATACACAATGCTGAAACCAGTAGCGTATTGAGCAAACCGACAATAAAAACGCGTCCGTAGGTATCGCCCTGCTGGTAATCGATCAAATGCTGGACGATACCGAAGCCAGCGTCACGATCAAGAAAGGCAAACCCTGATGTAATGCCACGATTGCTTAGATTCGTCACGGTATTGTGAAATAGCCAACTAACAATGCCGACGACGGCAACAACGGCAAGGATTTGGAATAACCAGGCGCGAACCACAGGGTTGGCAAAGGAGAGTGAGCCTTTAACAGTTGGGCGGCGATGAGACATAGAAACCTCGAAAACCATAACGCTAAAGAGAGCGCCGCTGTAGCGACGCTCGTTACCTCACACTTACTTAACGCACGGGCGGTGCATATTGGATGCCACCGTTATTCCAGAGGTTATTTTGACCCCGTTTAATTTTCAGCGGACTTTCGGAGCCGACGTTGCGCTCAAAAATTTCCGAGTAATTACCTACCTGTTTGATGATGTTGTAGGCCCACTTGTTATCCAGTTTCAGATCCTTACCGTAATCGCCTTCTTTACCCAGCAGGTGCGCCATATCTGGTGTTGCCGGATTTGCTGCTTTTTCATCGACGTTCTGTGAATTAACGCCCATCTCTTCAGCATTCAGCATGGCGAACAGGGTCCAGCGAACAATAGAAAACCATTCGTCATCGCCACGACGAACCACCGGGCCAAGCGGTTCTTTAGAGATAACTTCCGGCAGAACAATCCATTCGGCAGGGTTACTTAATTTGATACGCAAGGCATACAGTTGTGATTGATCCGAAGCCAGAGTATCGCAGCGACCAGACTCCAGTGCCTTCGCGGATTCGTCAGAGCGATCGAAAGTCACTGGCGTGTACTTCATATTGTTTGCCTTGAAGTAATCGGCAACGTTGAGTTCAGTATCCGTACCCGCCTGAATACAGACAGTTGCGCCATCAAGTTCCTTCGCGCTTTTTAACCCTGCTTTGTCATGTGTCAGGAAACCAATGCCGTCGTAATAAGTGACGGCAGTAAATACCATTCCCATGCCTGCGTCGCGAGATGAAGTCCAGGTCGTATTACGGGAGAGTAAGTCCACTTCTCCGGATTGCAATGCAGTAAAGCGTTCTTTTGCGGTGAGCGGCGTATATTTCACTTTCGTGTCGTCGCCAAATACAGCAGCGGCAACACCACGACAAACATCAACATCAATACCAGAAAACTTACCGTCTGCATCAGCATAAGAGAACCCCGGTAATCCGTCGCTGATCCCGCATTGCACAAAACCTTTTTTCTTTACAGCATCGAGCGTCGCGCCAGCATGCGCCTGATTTGCAACGGCAAGCAGCACGCTGGCGGCAGCCAGTGTGGCTATCATCATCTTTTTCATAATGCTTCCTGTAAGGCGAAAATTATCGTTATAGAACGTTTGGGAAACGTTTTTTACCTGTCTGTGGCCATCCTCTTATAAGCAAAAGTAGTGCCAGTTTTTGCGCACGATTCCGCGACGCAATAAGCAGAGTGTAGACAGGAAATAATAGAAACAGCGCCCCGCAATGGTGCGAAAATGAAACATGCGCCACATTTTGGCGCAAAATATTTACGCGTATTTTACTAAGCAGAATAATGATTATTAGCGTGAGTATCAGAAGGGATGATGTTATTGAAAAATAAATTCATGCGTTATTTCGATAGAAAGGCAAGCGACGAGATAAAATGCTTAATTAAAAGGGAATTAGCCAGCGGAATATAGCAATGTTTAACGTATAGAAAGATTCTGTATCGTTAAACAGAGCGCGGAAGTCCGCGCTCTGTTCAGTTATTTTGACAGAGCAATAATCCCCATTGTCAGGCCAGCGACAGCCGCTGCCCCGCCAGCAATAGCTCCGGCAGTTTCCCAGTTATCCTGCGTCGTACCTTTCATACAGGTATTGGTGTGAACCAGACGGCCCTGATCGTCATAAACCGGAACGCAAGGGGAATCGTGAGCACAACCCGCCAGCAATGCGGTGAGCAATGCCACAGAAATTAATCTTTTCATGATGTTACCTCAATAATAACGCTATCGCGTAATAAGTGAATTCTCTTATTAACGATCTGGATATTATTTTATCATTGGTAGTTATAATTCTTTTAGGATGAATAATGACAAATTATGTGAATTGTAAAAATAGTGAAGGGAGAAGGTGCAAATGAGTTGCTGGTTATAGAAAAAATAATGCTTATCCTATTAATTATTCTCATTTTTCCAGAAAATTTAAAAGGCGTCGAAGACGCCTTTATGTTTCTGATTTACCCTTTGAAGCAACGGCGGATCACGACAAAGAACACCGGCACGAAGAAAATAGCCAGCAATGTTGCAGAGACCATGCCACCCATTACACCGATACCCACTGCGTTCTGAGCGCCGCTCCCGGCACCGTTACTGATAGCCAGCGGCAACACGCCGAGTATAAATGCGAGGGATGTCATCAGGATAGGTCGCAGACGCATGCGCACCGCCATTAGCGTTGCTTCGATAACGCCTTTACTTTCTTTCTCCATCAGGTCTTTGGCGAACTCAACAATCAAAATGGCGTTTTTGGCTGATAAGCCAATTGTCGTTAACAAGCCCACCATAAAATAAACGTCATTTTTCTGATTAAAGAGTGTTGCAGCCAGCAGTACGCCGACAATCCCTAATGGCACGACCAGCATAACCGAGACGGGAATTGACCAGCTTTCATAGAGCGCCGCAAGGCACAGGAAAACCACCAGGAAGGAGATTGCTACCAGGGCAGGAGCCTGGTTACCCGATAAGCGTTCCTGATACGACATCCCCGTCCAGTCATAACCAATGCCGGCAGGTAATTTTGACGCAAGATTTTCCATCAGCGCCATCGCATCACCGGAACTGGTTCCTGGCGCGGCTTCCCCCTGAATCTCCATTGAAGGCAGGCCGTTGTAGCGTTCCAGTCGCGGAGAACCATACACCCAATGTGCAGTGGTAAAGGCAGAGAATGGCACCATTTCACCGTTGGCGCTGCGGACATAAAGTTTATCGACATCTTCTGGCAGCATACGGAATTTTGCATCAGCCTGAACGTACACTTTTTTTACTCGTCCACGGTCGATGAAGTCGTTAACGTAAGTTCCGCCCAACGCCGTAGAAATGGTCTGATTGATATCAGAAAGCGAAACGCCTAATGCCTGTGCCTTTTCTTGGTCAACTTCAAGTTTGAACTGCGCGGTATCTTCCAGACCATTGGGACGTACACTGACTAAGCTGTCAGGATGTTGCGCCGCCATACCAAGCAACTGGTTGCGGGCCTGGGTTAGGGCATCGTGCCCCAGACCGGCCTGATCGATTAACTCAAAGTCGAATCCCGTTGCTGTGCCCAGTTCAACAATGGCTGGCATATTGAACGGAATGACAAAACCGTCGCGGATCTTGCCCAGCTCCATTTTGGCGCGGTGGATAACTGCTTCCGCGCTGTTTTCATCGCCACCACGCTTTTCCCACGGTTTCAGGCTAACGAAGGCCATCCCGGCGTTTTGTGCCTGGCCGCTGAAGCTAAATCCGTTAACCGTAAAGACGCTTTCAACGTTCGCTTTCTCGTTCTTCAGATAGTAATCCGTCACTTGATCCAACACTTTTTGCGTCCGCTCTTGCGTCGCGCCAGCAGGAAGTTGAATCATGGTCAGAAAGACCCCCTGATCTTCTTCCGGCAAAAAGGAAGAAGGGAGACGTAAAAACAACACTACCATTCCGGCAACTATCAGCGCATAGATCAGTAAATATCGCCCTGTGGAACCGAGGATTTTGCCAACGCTATTGGTATAGTGGTTAACGCTATGATCGAAAGTGGTATTAAACCAGCCGAAGAAACCGCTCTTTTTATCGTGATGTTCGGCAGAGACTGGTTTGAGTAGCGTTGCGCATAATGCAGGGGTGAGAATCAATGCCACCAGTACGGAAAGCGCCATTGCCGAAACAATGGTGATAGAAAACTGGCGATAAATTGCCCCTGTGGAACCGCCGAAGAATGCCATCGGAATAAAAACCGCTGACAGCACCATCGCAATACCCACCAGTGCGCCCTGAATTTGCGACATCGATTTTTCCGTCGCTTCTTTTGGCGGGAGATTATCCTCCATCATCACGCGCTCGACGTTCTCTACCACCACTATCGCATCATCGACGAGCAGCCCGATGGCAAGCACCATTCCAAACATTGTTAGTGTGTTGATGGAGTAACCAAAAGCGGCGAGGATGGCAAACGTCCCTAACAGCACTACGGGCACAGCAATGGTGGGGATCAGCGTTGCTCGCATATTCTGCAAGAACAGATACATCACCAGAAACACCAGGATAATGGCTTCAACCAGCGTTTTTACCACTTCGTGAATAGAAAGCTGGACGAATGGCGTGGTGTCATAAGGGTAGAGAACCTTCATTCCCTGCGGGAAGAATGGCTGTAATTCTGCCAGTTTCGCCTTAATGGCTTTCGCCGTATCGAGGGCGTTCGCGCCAGTGGCTAGTTTAATACCCAGACCCGCTGCCGGTTTACCGTTGATACGGGCGATGACGTTATAGTTTTCACCACCAAGCTCAACACGGGCGACATCTTTCAGGCGAACCACTGAACCGTCGCTGTTCACGCGCAGGGTGACTTTGCTGAACTCTTCCGGATTTTTTAACCGGGTCTGAGCAATAATCGAGGCGTTCAACTGTTGCCCAGGCAACGCTGGTGTTCCGCCCAGTTGCCCGGCAGCTATCTGATCGTTCTGCACTTTCAACTGGTTAATCACATCAACCGGTGTCAGTTTATATTTGTTTAGCAGGTCGGCGTCCAGCCAGATACGCATCGCATACTGTGCGCCAAAGAGTTGCACGTCACCAACGCCATTCAGGCGGCTAAGCGTATCTTTAACGTTAGAGGCCACATAGTCCGAGATATCGTCCTGAGTGGTACTGGGATTATCAGAGACAAAACCTGCCACCATCAAATAACTGCTACTGGACTTTTCAACGCTAATCCCCTGTTGTTGAACTTCCTGCGGCAGCAACGGCGTGGCAAGTTGGAGTTTGTTCTGCACCTGGACTTGCGCGATATCTGGATCTGTCCCTGACTGGAAAGTGAGGGTAATTGTTACGCTACCAGCGGAATCGCTGGTGGAGGACATATACATCAGATTATCGATACCATTCATATTCTGTTCGATAATCTGCGTCACCGTATCCTGTACGGTCTGTGCATCAGCATCCGGATAGTTTGCCGAAACAGAAACCGCAGGCGGCGCAATGGTTGGGTATTGGGCGATAGGTAATTGTAGGATCGCCAGTACGCCTGCCATCATCAGAATAATGGCCAGCACCCATGCAAATATCGGTCGTCGAATAAAAAAGTTTGCCATGTCTGATTGCCTTACTTCGACGCAGTATCTGCGGGGGTATCGGTCGTGGCTTTAACCTGTTCTCCCGGACGCGCTTTTTGCAGACCGCTGACAATGACTTGATCGCCAGATTTCAGCCCTTCGCTAATTAACCATTTATCGCCAATCGCCTGGCTGGCAACGACTGGACGCGCTTCAACCTGACTTTTCTCATTCACAATCAGCACGGTTGCATCGCCACGCGGTGTGCGGCTGACGCCTTGTTGCGGAATAAGAATGGCATCAGGTTGTACACCTTCATCAATCCGGGCGCGCACAAACATACCCGGCAGAAGCGTATGCTGTGGGTTAGGGAAAACCGCACGTAGGGTTATGGAACCAGTGCTTTCATCCACGGTCACATCGGAGAATTGCAGTGTGCCTTTCAGGGGATAAGTTTGACCGTTTTCCATGACCAGCTCTACGTTGCTGGTGGTGTTTTCCTTATGTAAATTTCCTTGCTCTACGGACTGCTTCAGTCTCATGAAATCGTTGCTTGATTGGGTCACATCGACGTAGATAGGATCGAGTTGCTGGACAGTCGCCAGTTCAGTCGTTTGCCCGTTAGTGACGAGAGCACCTTCGGTCACAGTCGATTTGCCGATACGTCCGCTAATTGGCGCGGTTACTTTGGTATAAGCGAGATTGATGCGGGCGCTTTCGACCGTGGCTTTTGCGGCAATCACGGCGGCATCGGCCTGGCGGGCATCAGCAATGGCCTGATCGTACTCCTGCTGACTGATGTATTTTGTGCCCACGAGCGGAACGTAACGTTTTACCGTCAAATGCGCGATGGAAGCGGCGGCTTCACTTTTCGCCAGTTCACCTTTCGCACTGTCATAACTTGCCTGATAGGTCGCTGGATCAATCTGGTACAGGGACTGACCTGCTTGCACATCGCTGCCTTCAGTGAAATTACGATTTAGTACGATCCCGTTAACCTGTGGGCGAACTTCGGCAATACGGAAAGCGTTGGTACGGCCAGGTAATTCAGTTTTAACTTCTAACGGGGCAGTTTTCACAACATGAACGGTAACCTGCGGTTCACCGACGTGAACTTTCTCTTCTCCCTTATCGTTGCAACCCGCGATTAACGCTGCGGAGATCATGATAAAGGGGGGCAGGAGGAAAAACCTGGCATATTTCGTCATTACTATTCCTCAAAAAAACAAAAGCGCGTTATTTGCCAGAAAAAGGCAACGCGTTAACTCGCAGAAATAAAAATACAGTTCGCTATCCTACAAATTATCGTCCGGCGATGTAATAAATAGTTATGAATACTGGCCTCTCAAGGCACATAAACACAAAAATAGATTCATGTTCTAATGTTTTGTTTTGATGTGAATTGAAGGGAGAGGAATTGTTTTGACGCAAATTGAAACGTACATTCATTAAATAAATGTATTCTACGTCAATAATGGATTTTGTTTATTTGACGATTTATAGCAGGTGAATTTTAGCCTCTCGTATAAATAAATATTGGGTGATACATTACCTTTCATTATTTCCTTTATGTCTAATGTATTTATTTCCTGAATAATTAATCATGGCAAAAAGAACCAAAGCTGAAGCTCTGAAGACCCGGCAAGAACTGATTGAAACCGCCATCGCCCAGTTTGCGCAGCATGGTGTAAGCAAGACGACGCTCAATGATATCGCTGACGCTGCCAACGTCACGCGTGGCGCTATCTACTGGCATTTCGAAAACAAGACCCAACTGTTTAATGAGATGTGGCTGCAACAGCCTTCATTGCGGGAGTTAATTCAGGAGCGGTTGACGGCAGGGGCAGAGCATAACCCGTTTCAGCAATTGCGTGAAAAACTGATTGTTGGCTTGCAATATATTGCCGAAATTCCACGCCAACAAGCATTACTGCAAATTTTATATCACAAATGTGAATTTAATGATGAGATGCTGGCAGAGGCCGTAATACGCGAGAAGATGGGTTTTAATCCGCAGATTCTGCGCGAAATATTGCAGGCATGTCAGCAACAAGGCTGTGTGGAAAATAATCTCGATTTAGATGTAGTGATGATTATTATTGAGGGTGCTTTCTGCGGAATTGTCAAAAACTGGTTAATGAATATGGCGGGTTACGATCTTTATAAACACGCACCCGCCTTAGTCGATAACGTATTAAGAATGTTCATACCAAATAAAAATGTAGCAAAACTAATTCATAAAACAAATGAATTAGATATCGTATAAGCTTACATTCTGTTGTAGAAATCCAGTTCATCACAGTTAACCAGTTTTAGAGGGTTAACCGAATTCATATTGCGGCATTTGTCTGTTTCTGTAGCCAACAGCTCAATCCATTGCATCAGTAAAGTATCAAACAGAAAAACGGAGACAGCGAAAACGACGAGCCACCAATACTTGCGAATCATTACCTGAGCCTGTGCATGTTTAACCAAGTCTGGCAGGAAATATACACGAAATGAATAATCTGAAAACCAGGCTTACACTTCCTTTACTTTGCAATGAGATCGGGGTCAACTTCGCTGACCCGGCATCGTTTTGACAGGTTGCCGGTCTTTCTTTTTTTTACTTTCGCCAGCTCTTCCACGGAGTAATGTGACGCGATACCCAGTCGTCGGAGCCCCATCTTGATGTACTCGCTGTTAATCTCAATACCAATGAATTTTCGCCCGGTTGTGACGGCGACCGCGCCGGTGGTAAAACTGCCCGCAAACGGGTCGAGAACGATATCTCCAGGGTTTGAAGAGGCGAGAATAATGCGTTTCAGCAATGCTTCCGGCTTTTGCGTCGGATGGTTTTCATATTCATCCATCAAATAACGCACGCGCGGAAAATCCCAGACGTTGCCCGGTACTTTTTGATTATTGTAAGGCTGCGGAGGATTTTTACGATAATCGATCAACGCGCGCTGCGATCCGGTTTTGGCTTCTACCAGAATAGCATCGCTGTTAAATGTGTAGTTCTTTGCGTCTTTCACCATCATCAGGATAGGTTCGTACATGGAGCCGTAGTGTTTCTTCGCCTGTACCCCAGAACTGTCATATGACCAGACGATGCGACTTTTGATGGTAAAAAGTTTGCGACACTGGATATCGATAAAGGGCATGTTTTCGGTGCTGTTCATGATGTACATGCAGCCCTGTTTTTTAAGGATGCGGTGGCACTCTGCAATCACTTCAAATAGCCAGTTAATAAACAGCTCTTCTTTCCATGCTTCGATCAGACCATCAAAATTTTTGCCGATGTTATAAGGCGGGTCTGCAAAGATCAGATCGATGCTCCCGGTGGGGATTTTTTTTAGCTCGGCTAATGCATCACCCTGAATGATCGTTTTTGTTTCATCGCCAAACCGGGTGGGTTCACATCCTGTTCTCATGGTCACTCCCTTTGTGACGCCTATAAAAAAGGCGCTTCCCCATGCCGAGTAGCGCCTTTTTAATCAAGCATTTAGCTAACCTGAATTAGTTCATGCCGTACTTTTTCAGTTTTTTACGCAGTGTACCACGGTTGATGCCCATCATCAGCGCAGCACGGGTCTGATTACCACGGGTGTATTGCATCACCATGTCCAACAGGGGCTGTTCTACTTCAGCCAGTACCAGCTCATAGAGGTCATTAACATCCTGACCATTCAGTTGAGCAAAATAGTTCTTCAGTGCCTGTTTAACCGAGTCACGCAGGGGTTTTTGGGTTACCTGATCCTGAGAGTTAACGGTAGAAACGGTCAGTACGTCAGAATTTACGCGTTGTTCGAACATAGTTCTGTCAGCTCTTTATTTCTGTTTACGCAAAATTTTCGAAGTATGCCTCCAACGCCTCCAGCTGTTCGCTGGCATCCTCAATGGCGTTGAATGTGCGCCGAAACTGGTCATTTGGAGCGTGTTCCTGGAGATACCAGGAAACGTGTTTACGTGCAATTCGGTAACCTTTCGCCGGACCATAAAAGTCATGCAGTTCCCGAACATGCGCGCAAAGCAAGCGCTTAACCTCTGCCAAAGGCAGCGGGGGCAGCAACTCCCCAGTGTCCAGATAATGCTGGATTTCCCGAAAGATCCAGGGTCTTCCCTGAGCTGCGCGGCCTATCATCAGGGCATCCGCCCCTGTATAGTCGAGCACAGCTCTGGCTTTAAGCGGGTCAGTAATGTCGCCATTCGCGATAACCGGAATGGAAACTTTCTGCTTAACTGCCCGAATACTGTCGTATTCAGCTTCTCCATTGAACAAACAGGCGCGTGTACGACCATGAATGGTCAGAGCCTGAATGCCACAGTCTTCAGCCAGTTGGGCAATCTCTTCGCAGTTACGGTGTTCCGGCGCCCAACCGGTGCGAATCTTCAGAGTGACAGGAACGTCCACTGCATTGACGACCTCGGTAAGGATCGATTTAACGACATCCGGGTACTGCAAGAGGGCTGAGCCTGCGAGCTTGCGATTCACTTTTTTAGCCGGGCAACCCATATTGATATCAATAATTTGGGCACCGCTTTCCACGTTAATACGTGCAGCATCCGCCATTTCTTTCGGATCGCTACCGGCAATTTGCACGGTGCGAATACCGGGTTCATCAATGTGCACCATCCGTAAACGAGATTTGTCGCTTTCCCAAACCTGAGGGTTAGAAGACATCATCTCGGATACTGTCAATCCGGCTCCCATCTCGTAGCACAACGTCCGAAAAGGTCTGTCTGTAATGCCAGCCATGGGCGCTGCGATCAGGCGATTTCTGAGCTGATATTGTCCGATGCGCATGAGTTAAGAAATGACCATACTGTGACTGCAAGGCGGCGTATATTACGCATTTTTTGCACGAGATGAAAGGCCAAACTTTGACCAATCCTCTGAGATGGATCAAAGAATTGCATTTAAAATGAACGCCGAGGAATAATTAGTCATAAAAATCATCACATTAGAAACAAGTGGCTAAAATTTGCACTCAAAGAAATTTGAGTAAGTTCTCAATTTTTCTTTATGAATGAAAATTCAGGGACGTTAATTTGCTCAGATAATCAGCAAATTAACGTGCCTTTTGTGATGTTGCTCGCACTTCGCGCTACACCACTATGCCGCATTGTGAAGGTTAATTCTTACGACCGGTAATGCGACACCACTCTTCTTTTTCCACAACCGGGTCGAGCGTGAAGCTATCGGCATACGCTTCACAAACGCTCTCTGCCTGGCTTGCCAGGATACCGGAAAGGCCCAGTAAACCGCCTGAAACCGGCAGGACGCTGATTAACGGTGCCAGTTCACGTAACGGGCCTGCGAGAATGTTAGCGACCACCACGTCGGCCTTCATTGCTTCAGGCTGATCTTTCGGGAGATAGAGTTCCAGTCGATCAGAAACACCATTACGTTCAGCATTGTCGCGGCTGGCCTGAATGGCCTGTGGGTCGATATCAATACCAATAGCTTTTGCTGCGCCCAACTTCAGCGCCGCGATAGCCAGAATGCCGGAACCACAGCCAAAGTCGATGACCGTTTTACCGGTTAAATCGAGGCTGTCGAGCCATTGCAGGCACAGAGAGGTGGTTGGATGAGTGCCCGTACCAAACGCCAGACCCGGATCTAACATCACGTTGACAGCATTTTCGTCTGGTACATCGCGCCAGCTTGGACAGATCCACAGACGTTCGCCAAAGCGCATCGGGTGGAAATTATCCATCCACTCGCGTTCCCAGTCTTTATCCTCCAGTTGCTCGATTTTATGCGCGAAGCCCGCGCCGAGTAGCGGATGGTTTTCCAGAATCGCCACAACTTCATTCATGTCTGTTTCTGCGTCAAACAGACCAATCACATCGGTGTCGCCCCACAGGCGAGTTTCGCCCGGCAGTGGCTCAAACACTGGCGTATCGTGGGTATCCTGAAAAGTGATAGAAACGGCACCGGCTTCCATCAGCGCATCGCTAAGATCTTCTGCATTCGCGCCGGTGGTGTTCAGTTTCAGTTGGATCCAAGGCATGGCAAAACTCTTTATTTATCAGTAGTCAAAACGGTAGCTTGCGGGACGGATGTACCGAAACGGTTTCCGACCAGGAAAGCCAGCAAACTTAGCAGTAACGAGGGCACGATAGGGTGGAAGCCCAGGTACTGAATATTCAGGGTTGCAAGTACGGCATACAGCACGCCGCCGACGATCATCGCGCTTAGCGCGCCTTTGGCGTTAGCGTGTTCCCAGTAAAGGCCCAGCACCAATGGCCACAGGAAGACGGCTTCAAGACCACCGAAGGCCAGCAAATTTAACCAGATGATCATTTCTGGCGGCTTCCAGGCGGCAAGCAGCAGCAACGCGCCGAGAACCAACGTAATCACCGCCGACATCCGCTTCAGACGCGTCTCGTTTTGCATTTGTTCCGGACGGATATTCAGATAGAGATCTTTAATGATCGTAGCGGAACTTTGCAGCAATTGGGCATTGATCGTCGACATAATCGCGGCCATTGGGGCGGCAAGGAAGATCCCGGCAGCAAACGGCGGCAACACTTTTACCATCAACGTTGGGATCACCAGATCCGGCACGGTGAGATCAGGGGTCACCGCGCGGCCTAACGCGCCAGCCAGATGCATACCAAACATCAGGATCGCCACCACAATTGTACCGATGATGATCCCCCGATGTACCGCTTTGCTGTCTTTATAAGAGATACAGCGCACCGCGGTATGCGGCAGGCCAATCACCCCAAAGCACACCAGAACCCAGAACGAAGTCATGAAGGCAGGCGACAGAATATCATCAGCGCCTTGTGGTGTTACCAGTTGCGGATCAATGGATTGTAGCGTCTCTACTGCGTTGCTTAAGCCGCCAGCAGCATGGACCACGCCGACCAGTAGCACAATGGTGCCAATCAGCATCACCAGCCCTTGCATAGTGTCGTTCAGCACACTGGCGCGAAAGCCACCAAAGGCGGTATACAACGCAATGCTGATGCCGAAAATCAGCAGGCCGGTTTCATAAGGAATGCCAGCAGCGGTTTCCAGTAGACGCGCACCGCCGATAAACTGCACGGTCATTGCACCAACGAATGCTACCAGCAAACTCAAACTCGCCAGCCACACCAGCAAACGGCTCTGGTAGCGGGCAAACAGCATATCGTTCAGCGTTACCGCATTGTAGCGGCGCGCGAGAATAGCGAACTTCTTGCCGAGAATACCGAGCGAAAGCCAGACAGCAGGTAGCTGAATCATCGCCAGCAATACCCAGCCCAGCCCGTATTTATAAGCAGCGCCGGGTCCGCCGATAAACGAACTGGCGCTGATATAGGTTGCGGTGAGCGTCATCGCCAGCACAATACCGCCCATAGAGCGGCTGCCGAGGAAATACTCATTCAGGAAAGTGCCCGTGTTCCGTTTACGCATCGCATAAACCGAAATCCCGAACACCACCACCAGATAGGCGACCAGCGGTAGAATCACTTCAAGCTGCATCGTCATCCTCCAGCGGAATATCGCGATAGATAAATTTCACCATCGCCCAGCACAGTCCAATAAACAGCAGCGGCGTCAGGATGCAGGCCATCTCAAACCAGCGCGGAAAACCGGTAAAACCGGGGGCAACGCCAGGTAAGTAAGCAGCTACTAACCAAACAAGCAGATACAAAAGGGTCAGCCCCAGCGCCCAGCGCGCCTCTTTATGAGCCTGAACAAAACGAGTGTCCATTTTTTGTCCCTGATGGGTGAAGAAAGCGGGGATTGTACCTTATGGGGCTTGCCGATCCCCAGAAATAAAAAAGGCCGGAAAATCCGGCCTTTTGACGCTGTTGCAGTCTTATTTTTCCTGAAGACCGAGTTTTTTCTCCAGATAGTGGATGTTAGTGCCACCATGCTGGAAGTTCTCGTCGTTCATGATGCGGATCTGCAGATCAACGTTGGTTTTGATACCGTCGATGATTAGCTCCTGCAGCGCATTCTTCATGCGTGCAATCGCCACATCACGGTTTTCACCGTAGCAAATCAGTTTGCCGATCATTGAGTCATAGTACGGCGGCACGGTGTAGCCAGCGTAGATATGAGACTCCCAACGCACGCCAAAACCGCCAGGTGCGTGGAAACGGGTGATTTTGCCCGGGCTTGGCAGGAAGGTGTTTGGATCTTCGGCATTGATACGGCATTCCACCGCATGGCCGCGAACATGAACTTCTTCTTGCTTGATCGACAGCGGTTGACCGGCAGCGATACGCAACTGCTCTTTGATCAGGTCAACGCCGGTGATCATTTCAGTAACCGGGTGTTCTACCTGAATACGGGTGTTCATTTCGATGAAATAGAATTCGCCGTTTTCAAACAGGAATTCGAAAGTACCTGCTCCGCGATAGCCGATATCAACACACGCTTTGGCACAACGTTCGCCAATGTAGCGACGCAGTTCCGGGGTAATGCCCGGTGCTGGCGCTTCTTCGACCACTTTCTGGTGACGGCGCTGCATGGAGCAGTCACGTTCAGCCAGATAGATAGCGTTGCCCTGGCCGTCCGCCAGTACCTGAATCTCGACGTGGCGAGGATTTTCCAGGTATTTCTCCATGTAAACCATATCGTTGCTGAAAGCAGCTTTCGCTTCCGCACGCGTCATGGAGATGGATTGCGCCAGTTCAGCGTCGCTGCGCACTACGCGCATACCGCGACCGCCGCCGCCGCCGGAAGCTTTGATAATTACCGGGTAACCAATGCGTTTAGCAATGGCGCGGTTTTTATCCATATCGTCGCCCAGCGGGCCGTCAGACCCTGGTACACAAGGGACGCCAGCTTTTTTCATCGCGGCAATTGCCGACACTTTGTCACCCATCAGGCGAATGGTGTCTGCTTTCGGGCCGATGAAGATAAAGCCAGAGCGTTCAACCTGCTCAGCAAAATTGGCGTTTTCGGAAAGGAAGCCGTAACCCGGATGGATTGCTACTGCGCCAGTGATTTCAGCGGCGCTGATGATTGCCGGGATGTTCAGATAGCTTTTTACTGACGGAGCAGGGCCAATACAGACCGTTTCATCTGCCAGTAATACGTGTTTTAGGTCGCGATCCGCGCTGGAGTGCACTGCGACAGTCTTGATGCCCAGTTCTTTACAGGCACGAAGAATACGCAATGCAATCTCGCCACGGTTGGCAATAACAATTTTATCCAGCATGTTCGCCTCGTTACTCGATGACGACCAGCGGCTCGTCAAATTCTACCGGTTGTCCACTTTCGACCAGAATTGCTTTCACAGTACCGGATTTGTCTGCTTCGATCTGGTTCATCATTTTCATGGCTTCAACGATGCACAGGGTATCGCCCACGTTCACTTTCTGACCCACTTCGATGAACGCTTTCGCGTCCGGGCTTGGGGTGCGATAGAAAGTACCAACCATTGGGGAACGTACGATGTGACCACTGATTTCCGCTGCTGCTGGCGCTTCCATGGAAGGAACGGTCGCCGGAGCGGCTGCGTTAGACTGAGCTGGCTGCTGCATCATTGGTGCAGCGTAAGCTTGTTGCATCATCGGGAAACTTGCGGCAGGTGCTGCACGGCTGATGCGTACTGACTCTTCGCCTTCAGAAATTTCCAGTTCAGAGATGCCTGATTCTTCAACCAGCTCGATCAGTTTTTTAATCTTACGAATATCCATGAGTGGGTTCCGTACTCTTTGTTTAGTGTGATTGTGACAGGCGTTTCACCGCCGTCTGTAAAGCGTATGCCCCGACAGTAGCTGTATGCATAGCGATAAATTCCAGCCAGCCGGGACGCCGGTCTATTTTGCCCCAGAGTGTCAATGTGAGACTTGACGGACATTGTGCAGCGATCTGCTGCCATTCTCCGGCAAAAAACAAAATATACCTTCGTTTCGCCATTGTCACCTTTTCCGCAGCTCAAAAACTGCGTCAGGGAGAACGAGGTCGCACATTATAACGATTTCGTAGCAAATGGCAGCTAAATACTGGTCTTATCAGGGAAGATAATCAACAGCTAACATGTAAATAACTTTCAACGCCGCGTATTTTGCAACAAGCCGCACAGTTCATGAAATTAGCGCCACCATTGACGGAACTTCTTATAACGTAAGGCTAAAAGCAGTAAAGCCAGCCCAGCGTAGATGATTGGCTGTGGTGAGATAATCTTTACTGACCACAGATAATGTATGGGGGCCAGGATCGCGACAAGATAGACGAAGTTATGCAATTGTTGCCAGCGTTTGCCTAAGTTTCGCTGCATCGCCTGCGTGGAAGTGAATGTTAAAGCCAGTAAAATCAGCCAACTGATAATTCCGAGCGTTAAATAAGGTCGGGTGACTAATTCCTGACCCAATAACGTCAGATTATTCACTCCCAGCTCCAGCAAGGCATAACTGGTTAAGTGCAGCGTTGCCCAGGCGAAACACCATAAACCCAACAGGCGGCGAGTGCGAATCAATAATGGTTGTTTAGCGTAGCGCGCCAGCGGCGTAACCAACAAGGTCGCCAGCAAGAATTTCAGCGCAGTCCGACCGGTAAAATGCTGAATATCTTTCACCGGATCGGCACTTAATCCACCGTGGTTAATTGCCCACATCAGCCAGACAAACGGCAAAAATCCGGCAAGATGCAGGCAAACTTTCAGCCATGTCACTTGTTTTGCTGTCAGTCGCACTTAGAAATTCTCCCGTAAATCCAGTCCACGATAAAGCGACGCCACTTGATCGGCGTATCCGTTAAACAACAGCGTTGGCTGACGTTGTACATCAAGAATGCCACCTGAACCGATAAACCGTTCGGTAGCCTGCGACCAACGGGGATGATCAACATGCGGATTGACGTTGGCATAAAAGCCGTATTCATCGGGCGCGGCCAGATTCCAGGTGGTTGGCGGACGCTCCCGGGTCAGCTTAATACTGACAATCGATTTAATCCCTTTAAAGCCATATTTCCACGGCACAATCAGCCGTACCGGTGCGCCATTTTGCGGCGGTAACGCCTTGCCATAAACACCAACGGTCATCAGTGTGAGCGGATGCATCGCTTCGTCGAGACGTAATCCTTCTATATAAGGATATTTCAGGCCGCCGCCAATAAACCGGTCCTGCTGGCCTGGCATCTGTTCCGGCGCATAAATGGTTTCGAAGGCGACGTATTTCGCGTTACTGGTCGGTTCTGCCAGTGCCAGCAATTTGTGCAGCGGAAAACCAATCCACGGCACCACCATCGACCATGCTTCTACGCAACGCATACGATAAATCCGCTCTTCCAGCGGGAAACGACGGGTCAGTGCATCATGATCGAGGGTTAACGGTTTAGCGACTTCACCGCTGATTTTCAACGTCCACGGATCAGTTTTCAGACTGCCGGCATTTGCCGCTGGATCGGCTTTATCCAGTCCGAACTCATAGAAGTTGTTATAGCCGGAAACTTTATCTTCCGGCGTCAGTGGCAGGTTATTTTGCCAGGCGGCAGGCCTGCTGAATTCTAATGGCTTTCCGGCGGGTGCGGGCGGGCGATCGTTACCCTTAAACCAGCTAAGCAGGTCGGCATGAGTAGTGGTTGGTAGAGAAAGTGCAGCAGCGCTGATGCCTAACGTTTTCAGAATCTGCCGACGTTGCATAAAAAAAGCCGATTCGGCAGTGACATCGGCTTCTGTAAGTTGACGAATTTTTTTCATAACAGACTCCCGGTATGCTCCTGATTACTATGGCAGGGAGAATGTCAAAGTGCTGCTAAAATTCGTTAACGATATGTAAATTATTTTGTGCGAAATCTTAGCTTATTTTTACCAATGTGCGCCCTTGCACCTGGTTATTAATAATGGCTTCAGCAAACTTCGGAGCATCTGCCAGCGAAATTTCTTTTGCTGCCTGCGAATAGAATGATTCCGGTAGATCTGCGACCAGACGCTGCCAGGCTTGCGCGCGGCGTTCTGGTGGCGTCATGACTGAATCCACCCCTTGTAAACGGACATTACGCAGAATGAACGGCATTACCGTGGTTGGCAGGGCAAAGCCACCCGCCAGACCACAGGCTGCCACACAGCCACCGTAGTTCATTTGTGCCAGTACTTTCGCCAGCACTTTGTCGCCAACAGTATCAATCGCGCCAGCCCAAAGCTGTTTTTCCAGTGGACGGGATTCAGCAAACTCATCGCGCGGCAAAATACGGCTGGCACCTAACCTTTTCAGGTATTCATGGGTACTTTCACGACCAGAAACGGCAACGACCTGATAACCCAACTTATGCAACAGTGCTACGGCCGTACTGCCGACGCCGCCGCTGGCGCCCGTAACGACAATTTCGCCATCCTGCGGATGAATACCGGCATCTTCCAGCGCCATTACGCACAGCATGGCGGTAAACCCGGCAGTACCGATAACCATCGCTTTACGCGCGTCCAGACCTTGCGGCATGGCAACCAGCCAGTCACCTTTCACGCGCGCCTGCTGTGCCAGCCCGCCCCAGTGGTTTTCACCAACGCCCCAACCGGTGAGTAACACTTCCTGACCGGCATGAAAACGAGGATCTTCACTGGCGCGTACGATTCCTGCGAAGTCTATGCCAGGAATCATCGGAAAATTGCGGATGATTTTTCCTTTACCGGTAATCGCCAGCGCATCTTTATAATTCAGGCTCGACCAGTGGACATCGACCGTCACATCGCCTTCCGGCAGGCGACTTGCGTTCAGAGTCTGTACAGATGCGAGGGTTTTGCCGTCCTGCTGTTCTAAAAGTAACGCCTGCATAAGAGGTCCTCATGTGCATGATGGATTGGAAAATAATTTCTGAAGACTATACTCGCTAATGGAAAAGCAAAGCCGATGAAGCGCAATAAATTGCGAGATAAATCTGATTTGCTGGTATGCCCGCGTCCTCACTATCGGAGTTAACACAAGGATGAGATTAACGACGAAATTTTCGGCCTTTGTCACGCTGCTCACCGGGTTAACAATTTTTGTGACTCTGCTGGGCTGCTCGCTTAGTTTCTACAACGCCATTCAGTATAAGTTTAGTCATCGTGTTCAGGCAGTGGCGACGGCGATCGATACCCATCTTGTGTCGAATGACTTCAGCACATTGAGGCCACAAATCAGCGAACTGATGATGTCGGCGGATATCGTTCGCGTGGATCTTTTGCACGATAAAAAACAGGTTTATACCCAGTCCCGCAATGGCAGCTACCGTCCGGTTGGTACTAGCGATCTGTTTCGCGAGCTGACTGTACCGTTGATTAAACATCCGGGGATGTCTCTGCATTTGGTGTATCAGGACCCGATGGGCAACTATTTCCACTCGCTGATGACCACTGCACCGCTCACTGGTGCGATTGGATTTATCATTATTATGCTCTTCCTGGCTGTACGCTGGTTGCAACGGCAACTTGCCGGGCAAGAACTGCTGGAAACCCGTGCCACTCGTATCTTAAACGGTGAGCGCGGCACGAATGTGCTGGGCACCATCTATGAATGGCCGCCAGGGGCCAGCAGTGCACTGGATACGCTGCTTTGCGAAATTCAGAATGCGCGCGAACAGCACAGTCGTCTCGATACGCTGATTCGTTCCTATGCTGCGCAGGATATTAAAACTGGCCTCAATAACCGCCTCTTTTTCGACAACCAACTGGCAATGTTACTGGAAGATCAGGAGAAAGTAGGGACTCACGGGATCGTGATGATGATCCGCCTGCCGGATTTCAATATGTTGAGCGACACCTGGGGGCACAGTCAGGTTGAAGAACAACTCTTTACCCTGACAAATTTGTTATCGACATTTATGATGCGCTATCCGGGGGCGCTGCTGGCGCGTTATCACCGTAGCGATTTTGCCGTGCTGTTGCCACACCGGACATTAAAAGAGGCGGAGAGCATTGCCGGGCAATTGATCAAGGCGGTTGATACCTTACCGAGTAATAAAATGCTCGATCGTGATGATATGATTCACATCGGCATCTGTGCCTGGCGTAGTGGGCAGGATACCGAACAGGTGATGGAACATGCTGAATCCGCTACGCGCAATGCGGGATTACAAGGCGGCAACAGTTGGGCCATTTACGATGACTCGTTACCTGAAAAAGGGCGCGGTAACGTTCGTTGGCGTACGCTCATTGAGCAAATGCTTAGCCGCGGCGGCCCGCGTCTTTATCAGAAACCGGCGGTTACCCGTGAGGGGCAGGTTCATCACCGCGAGCTGATGTGCCGCATCTTTGATGGTAATGAAGAGGTCAGCTCGGCGGAATATATGCCGATGGTGTTGCAGTTTGGCTTATCGGAAGAGTATGACCGCCTGCAAGTCAGTCGCCTCATCCCGCTGCTACGCTATTGGCCGCAAGAAAATCTGGCGATTCAGGTCACCGTTGAGTCGTTGATTCGTCCACGTTTCCAGCGTTGGCTACGCGATACGTTGATGCAATGTGAAAAATCGCAACGAAAACGCATAATTATTGAACTTGCAGAGGCTGATGTTGGTCAACATATCGGTCGCTTGCAACCTGTTATTCGTTTAGTGAATGCTTTAGGGGTTCGGGTCGCCGTCAACCAGGCCGGATTGACGCTGGTAAGTACCCGTTGGATCAAAGAACTTAATGTTGAATTACTCAAGCTCCATCCGGGGCTGGTAAGAAACATTGAGAAGCGAACAGAGAATCAATTGTTGGTTCAGAGCATGGTAGAAGCGTGTTCCGGGACCAACACTCAGGTTTACGCTACGGGCGTACGTTCGCGAAGCGAGTGGCAGACCCTGATTCAGCGCGGGGTTTTAGGTGGACAGGGGGATTTTTTCGCGTCCTCACAGCCACTTGATACTAACGTGAAAAAATATTCACAAAGATACTCGGTTTAACCTGCCGTTTGATCCGTTTTCACGTAGAATAATGCGCGCTGCGTTTCACGGGAGCGTGCTTGTCTGTTCGCCAGATTGTTGCAGCACATATGCAGATGAATGACCTTACGCAGTTGCAAACAGGCGAGGAATGCTACTGATGCATTTAGCCTCTCTGGACTCAGGTAGAGATTTGTAACAAAGGAAACAAACTGCACTAATTTTCACCTCAGCAGATGATTTTTGCGCCTTGTCGCTGCTGCGTGTGGTTGGTAAAGTAAGCGGATTTTCTTTTCCGCCCCAGCTTTCAGGATTATCCCTTAGTATGTTGAAAAAATTTCGTGGCATGTTTTCCAATGACTTGTCCATTGACCTGGGTACTGCGAATACCCTTATTTATGTAAAAGGACAAGGCATCGTATTGAATGAGCCTTCCGTGGTGGCCATTCGTCAGGATCGTGCCGGTTCACCGAAAAGCGTAGCTGCAGTAGGTCATGACGCGAAGCAGATGCTGGGCCGCACGCCGGGCAATATCGCTGCCATTCGCCCAATGAAAGATGGCGTTATCGCTGACTTCTTTGTGACTGAAAAGATGCTCCAGCACTTTATCAAACAAGTGCACAGCAACAGCTTTATGCGTCCAAGCCCGCGTGTTCTGGTTTGTGTGCCGGTTGGTGCTACCCAGGTTGAGCGCCGTGCTATTCGTGAATCCGCGCAGGGCGCAGGTGCCCGCGAAGTCTTCCTGATTGAAGAACCGATGGCCGCAGCAATCGGTGCAGGCTTGCCGGTATCTGAAGCAACCGGTTCAATGGTGGTTGATATCGGTGGCGGTACTACTGAAGTTGCCGTTATTTCTCTGAACGGCGTGGTTTACTCCTCTTCTGTACGTATCGGTGGTGACCGCTTCGACGAAGCGATCATCAACTACGTTCGCCGTAACTATGGCTCTTTGATCGGTGAAGCGACCGCAGAACGTATCAAACACGAAATCGGTTCTGCTTATCCGGGCGATGAAGTCCGTGAAATCGAAGTTCGTGGCCGTAACCTGGCAGAAGGTGTGCCACGCGGCTTTACGCTGAACTCCAACGAAATCCTTGAAGCGCTGCAAGAGCCGCTGACCGGCATCGTTAGCGCGGTGATGGTTGCGCTGGAACAGTGTCCGCCGGAACTCGCTTCCGACATCTCCGAGCGCGGAATGGTGCTCACTGGCGGTGGTGCGTTGCTGCGTAACCTTGACCGTTTGTTAATGGAAGAAACCGGCATTCCAGTTGTTGTTGCTGAAGACCCGCTGACCTGTGTGGCGCGTGGTGGCGGCAAGGCGCTGGAAATGATCGACATGCACGGCGGCGACCTGTTCAGCGAAGAGTAATCGGATGCAGGCAGGGGAAGCGTCTGTTTACCCTGCCTGATCTGATACGAGAATACGCATAACTTATGAAGCCAATTTTTAGCCGTGGCCCGTCGCTACAGATTCGCCTTATTCTGGCGGTGCTGGTGGCGCTCGGCGTTATTATTGCCGACAGTCGCCTGGGGACGTTTAGTCAAATCCGTACTTATATGGATACCGCCGTCAGTCCTTTCTACTTTATTTCTAATGCTCCTCGAGAATTGCTGGATGGCGTATCGCAGACGCTGGCCTCGCGCGATCAACTAGAACTTGAAAACCGGGCGTTACGTCAAGAACTGCTGTTGAAAAACAGCGAGCTGCTGATGCTTGGACAATACAAACAGGAGAACGCGCGTCTGCGCGAGCTGCTGGGTTCTCCGCTGCGTCAGGATGAGCAGAAGATGGTGACCCAGGTTATCTCTACGGTTAACGATCCGTACAGCGATCAGGTTGTTATCGACAAAGGCAGCGTTAACGGGGTTTATGAAGGTCAGCCGGTCATCAGCGATAAAGGTGTTGTTGGTCAGGTGGTAGCGGTCGCAAAACTGACCAGCCGCGTGCTGCTGATCTGTGACGCGACCCATGCGCTGCCAATTCAGGTACTTCGTAACGATATCCGCGTAATTGCAGCGGGTAACGGTTGTACTGATGATTTACAACTTGAGCATCTGCCAGCGAATACTGATATTCGTGTTGGTGATGTATTGGTGACATCTGGTCTTGGTGGTCGTTTCCCGGAAGGTTATCCGGTGGCGGTCGTCTCTTCCGTGAAGCTCGATACCCAGCGCGCTTATACCGTGATTCAGGCTCGTCCGACTGCGGGTCTGCAACGTTTGCGTTATCTGTTGCTGCTGTGGGGCGCGGATCGTAACGGCGCTAATCCAATGACGCCGGAAGAAGTGCATCGCGTTGCTAATGAACGCCTGATGCAAATGATGCCGCAGGTGTTGCCTTCGCCAGATGCAATGGGACCAAAACTTCCGGAACCGGCAACGGGAATTACCCAGCCAGATCCGCAGCAACCAGCAACGGGTACTGCCACTAACCGCTCTCCACAAGGGGTTACGCCGCCGCAAAGTGGTGCTCAACCGCCTGCACGTGCGCCGGGAGGGCAATAGTGGCGAGATATCGTAGCCAGGGACGCTGGGTTATCTGGCTCTCTTTCCTCATCGCGTTGTTACTACAAATTATGCCCTGGCCGGATAACCTCATCGTTTTCCGGCCAAACTGGGTATTACTCATTTTATTGTATTGGATCCTGGCCTTGCCCCATCGCGTAAATGTGGGCACAGGTTTTGTGATGGGTGCCATACTGGATCTGATCAGCGGTTCTACGCTCGGTGTACGGGCGTTGTCGATGAGTATCATTGCTTATCTGGTAGCGCTGAAATTCCAGCTTTTCCGCAACCTGGCATTATGGCAGCAGGCGCTGGTCGTCATGTTGCTTTCGCTGGTAGTGGATATTATTGTTTTCTGGTCAGAGTTTTTGGTGATCAACGTCTCTTTCAGACCCGAAGTGTTCTGGAGTAGTGTAGTCAATGGTGTGCTCTGGCCGTGGATTTTCTTGCTGATGCGCAAAATCCGTCAGCAGTTTGCAGTGCAATAAAGGTTTCTATGACTTCTCTGTATTTAGCTTCCGGTTCTCCACGTCGTCAGGAGTTACTTGCGCAACTTGGCCTCACTTTCGAACGTATTGTTACGGGCATTGAGGAGCAGCGTCATCCGCAGGAGAGCGCGCAGCAGTATGTTGTGCGTCTGGCGCGCGAAAAAGCGCAAGCGGGCGTCGAGCAAGCAGCGCAGGATTTGCCTGTGCTGGGGGCGGATACTATCGTGATCCTGAACGGAGAAGTGTTAGAGAAACCGCGCGACGCAGAACATGCGGCGCAGATGTTACGCAAATTATCGGGACAGACCCATCAGGTAATGACAGCAGTGGCGCTGGCCGACAGCCAGCACATTCTCGATTGCCTGGTGGTTACCGATGTGACTTTCAGAATGTTAACAGGTGAAGACATCGCGGGCTATGTCGCCAGCGGTGAACCGTTAGATAAAGCAGGTGCATACGGTATTCAGGGGCTGGGTGGTTGTTTTGTCAGGAAGATAAATGGCAGCTATCACGCCGTAGTCGGCTTACCGCTGGTTGAAACGTATGAATTATTAAGTAATTTTAACGCACTGCGTGAGAAAAGGGATAAACATGACGGCTGAATTGTTGGTAAACGTAACGCCTTCGGAAACGCGAGTGGCGTATATTGATGGCGGCATTCTGCAGGAAATTCATATTGAACGTGAGGCGCGACGCGGAATCGTAGGCAATATCTACAAGGGTCGTGTAAGTCGTGTACTTCCGGGTATGCAGGCGGCTTTTGTAGATATTGGGCTGGAGAAAGCCGCGTTTCTACACGCTTCTGACATTATGCCGCACACTGAATGTGTGGCGGGCGAGGAACAAAAGCAGTTCACGGTACGCGACATTTCGGAACTGGTCCGCCAGGGGCAAGATCTGATGGTACAGGTGGTGAAAGACCCTCTGGGCACCAAAGGCGCGCGCCTGACCACGGATATCACGCTGCCGTCTCGCTATCTGGTGTTTATGCCTGGCGCATCCCACGTTGGGGTTTCCCAACGCATTGAAAGTGAATCCGAACGTGAACGCCTGAAAAAAGTGGTCGCAGAGTATTGTGACGAGCAGGGTGGGTTTATCATCCGTACCGCAGCGGAAGGTGTTGGCGAAGCAGAACTGGCTTCCGATGCCGCTTATTTGAAGCGCGTGTGGACTAAAGTGATGGAGCGTAAAAAGCGCCCACAGACTCGTTATCAACTGTATGGCGAACTGGCGCTGGCACAGCGTGTCCTGCGTGATTTTGCTGATGCCGAACTGGACCGTATTCGCGTTGACTCGCGTCTGACTTACGAAGCATTGCTGGAGTTTACCTCGGAATACATTCCTGAGATGACCAGCAAGCTGGAGCATTACACGGGCCGCCAGCCGATTTTCGATCTCTTTGATGTAGAAAATGAAATTCAGCGGGCGCTGGAGCGCAAAGTTGAGCTGAAGTCCGGTGGCTATCTGATTATCGATCAGACCGAAGCAATGACTACTGTGGATATTAATACCGGGGCGTTTGTCGGTCATCGCAATCTGGACGACACCATTTTCAATACCAATATTGAAGCGACGCAGGCTATTGCTCGCCAGTTACGGTTGCGTAACCTGGGCGGGATTATCATCATTGATTTCATTGACATGAATAATGAAGATCACCGTCGTCGCGTGCTTCATTCACTGGAACAGGCGTTGAGCAAAGACCGGGTAAAAACCAGCGTTAACGGTTTCTCGGCGCTGGGACTGGTGGAGATGACGCGTAAGCGAACCCGCGAAAGTATTGAGCACGTACTGTGTAATGAATGCCCAACCTGCCACGGTCGCGGAACGGTGAAAACGGTGGAAACCGTATGTTATGAAATCATGCGAGAAATCGTTCGTGTGCACCATGCTTACGACTCTGACCGTTTCCTGGTCTATGCTTCTCCGGCAGTAGCCGAAGCCTTGAAAGGCGAAGAGTCGCACTCACTGGCGGAAGTGGAAATTTTCGTTGGCAAACAGGTTAAAGTACAAATTGAACCGCTCTATAACCAGGAGCAGTTTGATGTCGTTATGATGTAAACAGATGCTGGGTCGCCATCCGGCAAAGGGTTTTTGAGTCACATTTTTAGCAGACAAGGAGTGACGGGTGAGGCGATTGCCGGGGATTTTACTGCTTACTGGAGCCGCGCTCGTTGTGATCGCTGCGCTGCTGGTCAGCGGCCTGCGTATTGCTTTACCGTACCTCGATGCCTGGCGTCCGGAAATCCTCAACAAAATAGAATCTGCTACCGGAATGCCGGTGGCTGCCAGTCAACTCTCTGCCAGTTGGCAGAATTTTGGTCCGACGCTTGAAGCACGCGACATTCGTGCAGAGCTAAAAGATGGCGGTGAGTTTTCGGTTAAACGCGTCACCCTGGCACTGGATGTCTGGCAGAGCCTGCTGCATATGCGCTGGCAGTTTCGCGATCTCACTTTCTGGCAACTGCGCTTTCGCACCAATACACCAATTTCCAGCGACAGCGGTAATGACAGCCTGGAAGCCAGCCACATCAGCGATCTTTTTCTACGCCAGTTCGATCACTTCGATCTCCGCGATAGCGAAGTCAGCTTTCTGACGCCATCAGGCCAGCGTGCTGAACTGGCGATCCCGCAACTTACCTGGCTTAACGATCCGCGTCGGCACCGTGCGGAAGGCCAGGTAAGTCTCTCCAGTCTTACCGGACAGCACGGCGTGATGCAGGTGCGGATGGATCTGCGTGATGACGAGGGGTTGTTAAGCAACGGTCGCGTATGGCTACAGGCTGATGATATCGACCTGAAACCGTGGCTGGGTAAATGGATGCAGGACAACATTGCGCTGGAAACGGCGCAGTTCTCGCTGGAAGGCTGGATGACGATCGACAAAGGCGATGTGACCGGTGGCGACGTCTGGCTGAAACAGGGCGGCGCAAGCTGGTTGGGTGAGAAGAAAACGCATTCGCTGTCGGTGGATAATCTGACCGCACATATTACGCGTGAAAATCCGGGCTGGCAGTTTTCTATTCCTGATACTCGTATCACTATGGACGGCAAACCCTGGCCAAGCGGGGCATTGACGCTGGCCTGGATACCGGAACAGGACGTTGGTGGGAAAAATAATAAACGCAGTGACGAACTACGTATTCGCGCCAGCAATCTGGAACTGGCAGGGCTGGAAGGCATACGCCCGTTGGCAGCGAAACTTTCACCTGCTTTGGGGGATATCTGGCGTTCCACGCAACCGAGCGGCAAGATCAACACGTTGGCGCTGGATATCCCGCTTCAGGCTGCAGAAAAGACCCGCTTTCAGGCATCGTGGAGCGATCTGGCCTGGAAGCAATGGAAATTACTACCGGGGGCGGAACATTTCTCCGGGACGCTTTCCGGTAGCGTAGAAAATGGTTTGCTTACCGCTTCCATGAAGCAGGCGAAAATGCCTTACGAAACGGTATTTCGTGCGCCGCTGGAAATTGTCGACGGCAAGGCGGCCTTAAGCTGGCTGAATAACGATAAGGGTTTTCAGCTCGATGGCCGCAATATTGATGTCAAAGCCAAAGCCGTCCATGCGCGTGGTGGTTTCCGTTACCTGCAACCGGCTAATGATGAACCCTGGCTGGGCATTCTGGCTGGCATCAGTACCGATGATGGTTCGCAAGCCTGGCGCTATTTCCCGGAAAACCTGATGGGTAAAGACCTGGTTGATTACTTAAGTGGGGCGATTCAGGGTGGTGAGGCGGAGAACGCGACGCTGGTTTATGGCGGCAATCCGCATCTTTTTCCATACAAACACAACGAAGGTCAGTTTGAGGTGTTGGTGCCGCTGCGTAATGCGAAGTTTGCTTTCCAGCCGGACTGGCCAGCATTAACTAATCTCGATATTGAACTGGACTTTATTAACGACGGTTTATGGATGAAAACCGATGGCGTTAATCTGGGTGGCGTGCGTGCCAGCAATCTCACCGCAGTGATCCCTGACTACTCGAAAGAAAAGTTGCTGATTGATGCTGACATAAAAGGTCCGGGCAAAGCTGTTGGTCCTTATTTTGATGAGACGCCGCTGAAGGATTCGCTGGGGGCGACCCTGCAAGAACTCCAGCTCGACGGCGATGTGAATGCTCGCTTACATCTCGATATCCCGCTGGACGGCGAGCTGGTTACAGCGAAAGGCGAAGTGACGCTGCGTAACAACAGTCTGTTTATCAAACCGCTTGATAGCACTCTGAAAAATTTGAGCGGCAAATTCAGCTTTATCAATGGCGATCTACAAAGCGAATCACTAACCGCAAACTGGTTTAACCAGCCACTGAACGTGGATTTTTCCACCAAAGAAGGGGCGAAAGCCTACCAGGTTGCGGTGAATCTCAACGGCAACTGGCAACCAGCGAAAACTGGTGTTCTGCCTGAAGCGCTGAATGAAGCGTTAAGCGGCAGTATGGCATGGGATGGTAAAGTGGGCATTGAGCTACCTTATCAAGCTGGCGCAACGTATAACGTTGAACTGAAGGGCGATCTGAAGAATGTGAGCAGTCACTTACCTTCACCGTTAGCCAAACCTGCTGGCGAACCGTTGCCAATTAACGTTAAGGTCAACGGCAATCTCAACAGCTTTGAATTAACCGGACAGGCAGGCGCGGATAACCATTTCAATAGCCGCTGGTTGCTCGGTCAAAAGCTGACGCTCGATCGCGCCATCTGGGCGGCAGACAGCAAAACGCTCCCTCCGTTACCGGAGCAAAGTGGTGTTGAACTCAATATGCCGCCGATGAACGGTGCCGAGTGGCTGGCCTTGTTCCAGAAAGGCGCAACGGAAAAAGTTGGCAGCGCAGCGAGTTTCCCTCAGCACATTACGCTACGTACACCGATGTTGTCGCTGGGAAATCAGCAATGGAATAACCTGAGCATTGTTTCGCAACCGATGGCAAATGGTACGCAGGTCGAGGCGCAAGGGCGTGAAATCAACGCTACGCTGGCGATGCGTAATAACGCACCGTGGTTAGCGAATATCAAATATCTCTATTACAACCCGAGCGTGGCAAAAACTCGTGGTGATTCAACGCCGTCATCACCTTTCCCGACAACGGAGCGTATCAGCTTCCGTGGCTGGCCGGATGCGCAAATACGTTGCGCAGAATGTTGGTTATGGGGGCAAAAATTCGGCCGCATCGACAGTGATATCACCATCTCCGGCGATACGTTAACCCTGACCAACGGGCTGATTGATACCGGTTTCTCGCGGCTCACTGCTGATGGTGAATGGGTTAATAATCCCGGAAATCAACGGACATCGCTGAAAGGAAAACTGCGCGGACAGAAAATTGATGCTGCCGCAGAATTTTTTGGTGTTACGACGCCAATACGCCAGTCATCATTTAATGTGGATTACGATTTGCACTGGCGTAAATCGCCGTGGCAGCCAGACGAGGCGACATTGAACGGCATCATTCATACACAACTGGGCAAAGGTGAAATTACCGAAATTAGCACCGGACATGCCGGACAGTTGCTGCGCTTATTGAGTGTTGATGCCCTGATGCGTAAGCTGCGCTTTGATTTCAGGGATACCTTTGGCGAAGGGTTCTATTTTGACTCCATTCGCAGCACCGCGTGGATTAAAGACGGCGTTATGCACACTGACGACACGCTGGTGGATGGCCTGGAAGCGGATATCGCCATGAAAGGATCGGTAAATCTGGTGCGTCGCGATCTCAATATGGAAGCGGTTGTCGCGCCAGAGATTTCTGCGACAGTGGGCGTGGCTGCGGCCTTTGCGGTTAACCCGATTGTCGGCGCGGCAGTGTTTGCCGCCAGTAAAGTGCTGGGGCCGCTGTGGAGTAAGGTCTCCATTTTGCGCTATCGCATTTCTGGTCCGCTGGATGCTCCGCAAATCAACGAAGTGTTGCGTCAGCCGCGTAAAGAAAAAGCGCAATGATTTGACGAGGGCATGTAATTGCCCCAATCTCATAAGATAATCGTTGTCATAAAACCAACGAACCGGAACAAACCGCAGGCCGGATAAGGTGTTTACGCCGCACCCGGCAGCCGTAAAAAATCCTCTACCGCAGTAACTAACGAGTAGCAAAAACGATGAGTCTGAACCTGGTAAGTGAACAATTGCTAGCGGCGAACGGCCTGAAACATCAGGACTTGTTCGCGATCCTCGGTCAACTGGCCGAACGTCGCCTTGATTATGGCGATCTCTATTTTCAGTCGAGCTATCACGAGTCCTGGGTTTTAGAAGACCGCATTATCAAAGATGGTTCTTACAACATCGATCAGGGTGTTGGTGTGCGTGCAATCAGCGGTGAAAAAACCGGGTTTGCTTACGCAGACCAAATCAGCCTGCTGGCGCTGGAGCAGAGCGCGCAAGCGGCGCGCACCATCGTCCGTGATAGTGGCGATGGCAAAGTACAAACACTGGGCGCGGTAGAGCATAGCCCGCTGTATACCTCGCTTGATCCGCTGCAAAGCATGAGCCGCGAAGAGAAGCTGGATATCCTGCGCCGCGTCGATAAAGTTGCCCGCGAAGCGGACAAGCGCGTACAGGAAGTGACTGCCAGCCTGAGCGGCGTCTATGAATTAATTTTGGTCGCGGCGACTGACGGAACCCTGGCGGCGGATGTCCGCCCTCTGGTGCGTCTTTCCGTGAGCGTTCTGGTCGAAGAAGGTGGTAAACGCGAACGTGGTGCCAGCGGCGGCGGCGGTCGTTTCGGTTATGAGTTCTTCCTTGCTGACCTCGATGGTGAAGTTCGCGCTGATGCATGGGCGAAAGAAGCAGTGCGTATGGCACTGGTCAATCTTTCCGCCGTTGCCGCGCCTGCGGGGACTATGCCGGTTGTTCTCGGCGCTGGCTGGCCGGGCGTGTTGTTGCATGAAGCGGTCGGTCACGGTCTGGAAGGCGACTTCAACCGCCGTGGTACATCGGTCTTTAGTGGCCAGCTCGGTGAGCTGGTGGCTTCTGAACTGTGTACCGTGGTTGATGACGGTACGATGGTTGATCGCCGTGGTTCGGTGGCGATTGATGACGAAGGCACACCAGGTCAATACAACGTGTTGATTGAGAACGGGATCCTGAAAGGTTACATGCAGGATAAACTCAATACACGTTTAATGGGTATGACGCCGACCGGCAATGGTCGCCGTGAATCTTACGCTCACCTGCCAATGCCGCGTATGACCAACACCTACATGCTGCCGGGTAAATCGACACCGCAGGAAATCATTGAATCCGTTGAGTATGGTATCTATGCGCCGAACTTTGGCGGCGGTCAGGTAGATATCACCTCTGGTAAATTTGTCTTCTCCACCTCAGAAGCGTATCTGATTGAAAACGGTAAAGTGACGAAGCCGGTGAAAGGCGCAACGTTGATTGGTTCCGGTATCGAAACCATGCAGCAGATTTCGATGGTGGGCAACGACCTGAAACTGGATAACGGCGTGGGTGTCTGCGGTAAAGAAGGGCAGAGCCTGCCGGTTGGCGTAGGTCAGCCGACGCTGAAAGTCGATAACCTGACTGTTGGTGGTACAGCGTAATCTGTCCAGGACGGTAAGCGTCGCATCAGGCATCGGTTGCCGGATGCGGCGTGAATGCCTTATTCGACCTGCGCTAAGGAATTACTTCTCTTTCCCACGCCCGTGCATCTCCTGAAAAAGTTTTCCTACCTCGACAAAATAATCCGTTAATGAGTTGATCACTACCTGCACCTTTAACGGCAACTTATCTTTTTCGGTATATAGCGCATAAACCGGGCGAGGATCTGACTGGTAACGCGGCAGCAGGATCTCCAGGTCCCCGCGATTGATCTCATTGATCACCCACATCAGCGGCACGTAGGCGATCCCCGCCCCAGCAGTTAGCCAGCGAACCAGCGTCATCGGATCGTTAGTGACAAATCGCCCTTGTGGGATGAGGCGCGTTGAGATCCCTTCCGGAGCGATCAGTTCAAATTCATTGTCCGGGCGCACACTGTATTCAAGCCATGAATGACTACTTAAATCGGCTGGTTTTTCCGGTACGCCATACTGTGTGAGATAGCTTTTGGCGGCGCACACCACCATTGGCATCGCGCCCAGGCGGCGGGAAAACAGGCTGGAATCTTGTAATGCGCCAACGCGGATCACCACGTCAAGGCCATCGGCAATCAGGTCAGGTGCAGGAATGCCCGTGACCAGATTTACGCTTAAGCCCGGGTACTCTTTCAGCATTTTTGCCGTCAGCCCCGCGAGAACATTTTGTGCCATAGTTGAAGAACAGCCAATACGTAGCGTGCCGATGGGCGTGTTATTGAAAGCATACAGTTGCTCATGAACATCCTGCACTTCATGGAGCATCCGGCGACAGCCTTGATAGTAAATTTTACCCGCTTCGGTCAGGCCAATGCTACGCGTGCTGCGGTTTAGTAGCTTAACCTGCAACTCATCTTCCAGTTTAGATACCGTCTGACTGATGGATGATACGCTCATCTGTAACTGCCTGGCGGCGGCGGTAAAAGAGCCAAATTCAACTACTTTGGCAAAAACCGACATGCGTTTTAGTCGTTCCATTATTCACTCTGACTTAAAAGTGATTTAGATCACATAATATAGATAACAGCATAACAGTTACGCTAATATATTAAATATTAATCTACAGCAATGTTGCTCTCGCCCGGCTTTCCATGCCCTTCTCTGCGGCGACAGATGCTGAAAATAATGACGCCTGCTCTCTCTATACAACCAAGGTCAACATGAGTCTGTTTCCCGTTATCGTGGTGTTTGGGCTGTCCTTCCCACCGATATTTTTCGAATTGCTTTTATCACTGGCGATTTTTTGGCTAGTGCGCCGGGTACTTGTGCCAACAGGTATCTACGACTTTGTCTGGCATCCGGCGTTGTTCAACACCGCGCTCTATTGCTGTTTGTTTTATTTGATATCGCGACTGTTCGTTTGAGGTTGAAGTGAAAACACTAATAAGAAAATTCTCCCGTACGGCCATTACGGTCGTATTAGTCATTCTGGCCTTCATCGCAATTTTTAATGCCTGGGTCTATTACACCGAATCTCCGTGGACGCGTGACGCGCGCTTTAGCGCCGACGTGGTGGCAATTGCGCCGGATGTCTCCGGTCTCATTACCCAAGTGAATGTTCATGATAACCAGTTGGTGAAAAAAGGGCAGGTACTGTTCACCATCGACCAGCCGCGCTATCAAAAGGCGCTCGAGGAAGCACAAGCCGACGTTGCTTATTATCAGGTGCTGGCACAGGAAAAGCGCCAGGAGGCCGGACGTCGTAACCGTCTCGGCATACAGGCGATGTCTCGCGAAGAGATCGACCAGGCCAACAACGTGCTGCAAACGGTCCTGCATCAGTTAGCGAAAGCGCAGGCGACCCGCGATCTGGCAAAACTGGATCTTGAACGCACAGTGATCCGCGCGCCAGCAGATGGCTGGGTGACCAACCTCAACGTCTATACCGGTGAATTTATCACGCGGGGATCAACGGCCGTTGCACTGGTGAAACAGAACTCCTTCTATGTGTTGGCCTATATGGAAGAAACCAAACTGGAAGGTGTACATCCGGGATATCGCGCAGAGATCACGCCGCTTGGTAGCAATAAAGTGCTGAAAGGTACGGTCGATAGCGTTGCTGCCGGAGTCACTAACGCCAGCAGCACGCGTGATGACAAAGGTATGGCGACTATCGACTCTAACCTAGAGTGGGTGCGTCTGGCGCAGCGTGTTCCGGTACGTATTCGTCTCGACAACCAGCAAGATAACATCTGGCCTGCCGGGACTACCGCCACTGTGGTGGTTACGGGTAAACAAGATCGCGACGAAAGTCAGGATTCGTTCTTCCGAAAAATGGCTCATCGCCTGCGCGAGTTTGGTTAATCACGATGGGTATTTTCTCCATTGCTAACCAACATATTCGCTTCGCGGTAAAACTGGCGACCGCCATTGTGCTGGCGCTGTTTGTTGGTTTTCATTTTCAGCTTGAAACGCCACGCTGGGCGGTACTGACAGCGGCGATTGTTGCCGCAGGTCCGGCCTTTGCAGCCGGTGGAGAACCGTACTCGGGCGCTATTCGCTATCGCGGCTTTTTGCGCATCATCGGCACATTTATAGGCTGTATTGCCGGGTTGGTGATCATTATTGCGATGATCCGCGCGCCATTGTTGATGATTCTGGTGTGCTGTATCTGGGCCGGTTTTTGTACCTGGATTTCTTCGCTGGTACGAGTAGAAAACTCCTATGCGTGGGGGCTGGCGGGTTACACCGCGCTGATCATTGTGATCACCATTCAGCCGGAACCGCTACTTACGCCGCAGTTTGCTGTTGAACGTTGCAGCGAAATCGTCATGGGTATTGTGTGCGCTATTGTGGCGGATCTGCTCTTTTCTCCGCGATCGATTAAGCAAGAGGTGGATCGTGAACTGGAAAGTTTGCTGGTGGCGCAATATCAGTTAATGCAACTGTGTATCAAACATGGCGATGGTGAAGTCGTCGATAAAGCCTGGGGTGACCTGGTTCGACGCACCACGGCGCTGCAAGGAATGCGCAGCAACCTGAATATGGAATCTTCCCGCTGGGCACGCGCCAATCGACGTTTAAAAGCGATCAATACGCTGTCGCTGACGCTGATCACTCAGTCTTGCGAAACCTGGCTGATTCAGAATTCGCGCCCGGAATTGATCACAGATACTTTCCGCGAATTTTTTGACACGCCGGTAGAAACTGCGCAGGACGTCCATAAGCAGCTAAAGCGCCTGCGGAGAGTTATTGCCTGGACCGGGGAGCGCGAAACGCCCATCACCATTTATAGCTGGGTCGCGGCGGCAACGCGCTATCAGTTGCTCAAGCGAGGCGTCATCAGCAACACCAAAATCAACGCGACCGAAGAAGAGATCCTGCAAGGCGAGCCGGAAGTAAAAGTAGAGTCAGCCGAGCGTCATCATGCGATGGTCAATTTCTGGCGCACAACACTTTCCTGCATTCTGGGGACGCTGTTCTGGCTGTGGACCGGATGGACCTCTGGCAGTGGTGCAATGGTAATGATCGCAGTAGTGACCTCGCTGGCAATGCGTTTGCCTAATCCACGCATGGTAGCGATCGACTTTATCTACGGGACGCTGGCGGCGCTGCCGTTAGGGCTGCTCTACTTTTTGGTGATTATCCCCAATACCCAACAGAGTATGTTGCTGCTTTGCCTTAGTCTGGCGGTGCTGGGATTCTTCCTCGGTATCGAAGTGCAGAAACGGCGGCTGGGATCGATGGGGGCGTTAGCCAGTACCATTAACATTATTGTGCTGGATAACCCGATGACCTTTCAGTTCAGCCAGTTTCTCGACAGCGCGTTGGGGCAAATTGTCGGCTGTGTGCTGGCGTTTATTGTCATTCTTTTAGTGCGGGATAAATCGCGTGATCGAACCGGACGCGTACTGCTTAATCAGTTTGTTTCTGCTGCTGTTTCCGCAATGACCACCAATGTTGCGCGTCGTAAAGAGAACCATCTGCCGGCGCTTTATCAGCAGTTGTTTTTGCTGATGAATAAATTTCCCGGCGATTTACCGAAATTTCGCCTGGCGTTGACGATGATTATCGCACACCAGCGCCTGCGCGATGCGCCGATCCCGGTTAACGATGATTTATCGGCATTCCACCGACAAATGCGACGTACTGCGGACCACGTTATTTCTGCCCGTAGCGATGACAAACGCCGTCGTTACTTCGGGCAGTTGCTGGAAGAACTGGAGATTTACCAGGAAAAGTTACGCATCTGGCAAGCACCGCCGCAGGTTACAGAACCGGTGTATCGGCTTACCAGTATGCTCCATAAGTATCAACATGCGCTGACCGATAGTTAAGTCAAAACCGACGGCAAAAGGTGTCAGTTGATATTGCTGATATACTCCAAATTGCCTGATGCGCTACGCTTATCAGGCCTACAAAATTGCATTATATTGAATTTGCACACCCTGGTAGGCCGGATAAAGCGTTCACGCCGCATCCGACATCAACAACGCGCACTTTGTCAATCATCTGAGCCGACGCCAAAAGCGTCGGTTTTTTCATGGCTATACTTAGCGATGATCGGCAGAACTCGCCGCGAAACGTGATGGTGGCAACAGATGAATATCTATAGCTTTGATTTTGATGAGATTGAGAGTCAGGAGGACTTTTATCGCGACTTTCGCCAAACCTTTGGTCTGGCGAAAGATAAGGTACGCGATCTCGACTCTCTGTGGGATGTGTTAATGAACGATGTCCTGCCGCTACCGCTGGAGATTGAGTTTGTTCATCTGGGAGAGAAAACGCGTCGCCGTTTTGGCGCGTTAATACTGTTGTTTGATGAGGCAGAAGAAGAGCTGGAAGGACATTTGCGTTTTAATGTTCGCCATTAGCGCAAAAAAAAGCCTCCGAACCGGAGGCAATCTCGTCGGACAAGACGATGAGGGTTTATTTGTACAGTTCAGCCGTGGCGTGCCAGGTATCACCGCTACGAGCTTCAGTAATCTGGTAGGCCGTTGCGCCCTTCTCTTCCGCTTTTTTGTTCAGCATTTCACGCATATCCATCGGTGAAGAGGCAACGCCACTTACGGATACAGTACCGATAGCTTCACGATTTTGTGCTTGTGCAGCATCAATGGAATCGGCAGCGAATGCACCGAAAGAGAGAACAGAAAGTACGCTTAATGCAGCAACAGTGGTTTTGATTTTCATGATTTTTACCTCGACATAATCTTTTAGTTGGGTCTTTGTTTCGTGACCCATATCACAAAATCAAGTATACACTAATTATTGAACTAATTAATACCACGCTAACTGTTTCTATTGAATGTAAATTGTTAAAAAATTTTAACCTTTATAACAAATTGGAATTAAAAATAGGGTGATTTATAGTAAATAGCATTAATTTCAATAAGATATGTTTTTTTTGCATAATGTGCGTTTTTTACTTTATGTATTCGATGTGTGAATTTTTTGTCTCAAGAAACGCACTATTCGTTAAATAAATGGCAGGGAAAACAAGGGGGACAGGGGACTGCAACATTTTCCCCGCCGCCAGAAGCGACGGGGCAAGAGATTAAAGCTCCTGATCGAACAGCTCTAAGATCGCTTCATACAGGTCTTTGACGGTGAAACCTTTGGCAGGGGTGGTAAAGATGGTGTCATCACCAGCAATGGTGCCAAGAATACCTTCTGCTTTGCCCAAAGAGTCCAGCAGACGCGCAATTAACTGTGCCGCGCCGGGGCTGGTATGAATCACCACAACAGCGTCGTTGTAGTCGATATCCAGCACCAGATTTTTCAGCGGGCTGGACGTGGTTGGTACGCCCAGTTCAGCAGGTAGGCAGTAAACCATTTCCATTTTGGCATTGCGGGTACGTACAGCACCAAACTTGGTCAACATCCGCGAGACTTTAGACTGATTAATATTGTCAAAGCCTTGCTCCTGCAATGCGGCGACGATTTCGCCCTGGGAGCTAAATTTCTCTTCTTTAAGTAACGCTTTAAACGCTTTAACTAATTCTTCTTGCTTAGCCGAGCTTCGCATAAGTCACCCGATATGGTGGTTGATACAACATTATTGTGCATACAGATGAATTTTTATGCAAACAGTCTGCCCTGGAGAAGGCTGAAATAATGTTATGAAAGAGCGGGATTTTATCAAATTTCGTTATTGAGAAACATGCCTGTGTCACGGCGCGTAAATTTCGCTTAAAAGTAAATTAATTGTTATCAAATTGATATTGTTTTGGCTGAACGGTAGGGTATATTGTCACCACCTGTTGGAATGTAGCTCTGATGCATAAGCGGCTGTTAATTACGTAAGTTAGCTCCCTGATTACGTCAATTAAATGCATAAACGCCAAATTTGCGTGACTACACATTCTTGAGAAGTGGTCATTGTAAACTGTGAATTTGTGGATTAAGGTCGCGGCAGCGGAGCAACATATCTTAGTTTATCAATATAATAAGGAGTTTAGGATGAAAGTCGCAGTCCTCGGCGCTGCTGGTGGTATCGGCCAGGCGCTTGCATTACTGTTAAAAACCCAACTGCCTTCAGGTTCAGAACTCTCCCTGTATGATATCGCTCCAGTCACTCCCGGTGTGGCCGTCGATCTGAGCCATATCCCTACTGCTGTGAAAATCAAAGGTTTTTCTGGTGAAGATGCGACTCCGGCGCTGGAAGGTGCGGATGTTGTTCTTATTTCCGCTGGCGTAGCGCGTAAACCGGGTATGGATCGTTCCGACCTGTTTAACGTTAACGCTGGGATCGTGAAAAACCTGGTACAGCAAGTCGCGAAAACCTGCCCGAAAGCGTGCATTGGTATTATCACTAACCCGGTTAATACCACTGTGGCTATCGCTGCAGAAGTGCTGAAAAAAGCCGGTGTTTATGACAAAAACAAGCTGTTTGGCGTCACTACGCTGGATATCATTCGTTCCAACACCTTTGTTGCGGAACTGAAAGGCAAACAACCGGGTGATGTAGAAGTGCCGGTTATTGGCGGTCACTCTGGCGTTACCATTCTGCCGTTGCTGTCGCAGGTTCCTGGCGTCAGCTTTACCGAGCAAGAAGTGGTTGATCTGACCAAACGTATCCAGAACGCGGGTACTGAAGTGGTTGAAGCGAAAGCCGGTGGCGGGTCTGCAACTCTGTCTATGGGCCAGGCGGCTGCACGTTTTGGTCTGTCTCTGGTTCGTGCGCTGCAGGGCGAAAAAGGCGTAGTAGAGTGTGCCTATGTTGAAGGTGACGGTCAGTACGCACGTTTCTTCTCTCAACCGCTGCTGCTGGGTAAAAACGGCGTGGAAGAGCGTAAATCTATCGGCACTCTGAGTGCATTTGAACAGAACGCGCTGGAAGGTATGCTCGATACGCTGAAGAAAGATATCGCTCTGGGCGAAGAGTTCGTTAATAAGTAATTGATTAGTAGATAATAAAAAACCGGAGCAACGTCTCTAATGCCGATCAGTTAAGGATCAGTTGACCGATCCAGTGGCTGTGTAAGAATCCGGAAACGCTCACTCGTTTCCGGATTTTTTTATGCACATTGGACAGGCTCTTGATCTGGTATCCCGTTACGATTCTCTGCGTAACTCACTGACTTCTCTGGGGGATTACCTCGACCCCGAACTCATCTCTCGTTGCCTTGCCGAATCAGGTACTGTAACGCTACGCAAGCGCCGTCTTCCCCTCGAAATGATGGTCTGGTGTATTGTTGGCATGGCGCTTGAGCGTAAAGAACCTCTTCACCAGATTGTGAATCGCCTGGACATCATGCTACCGGGCAATCGCCCCTTCGTTGCCCCCAGTGCCGTTATTCAGGCCCGCCAGCGCCTGGGAAGTGAGGCTGTCCGCCGCGTGTTCACGAAAACAGCGCAGCTCTGGCATAACACCACGCCGCATCCGCACTGGTGCGGCCTGACCCTGCTGGCCATCGATGGTGTGTTCTGGCGCACACCGGATACACCAGAGAACGATGCAGCCTTCCCCCGCCAGACACATGCCGGGAACCCGGCGCTCTACCCGCAGGTCAAAATGGTCTGCCAGATGGAACTGACCAGCCATCTGCTGACGGCTGCAGCCTTCGGCACGATGAAGAACAGCGAAAATGAGCTTGCTGAGCAACTTATAGAACAAACCGGCGATAACACCCTGACGTTAATGGATAAAGGTTATTACTCACTGGGACTGTTAAATGCCTGGAGCCAGGCGGGAGAACACCGCCACTGGATGATCCCTCTCAGAAAGGGAGCGCAATATGAAGAGATCAGAAAACTGGGTAAAGGCGATCATCTGGTGAAGCTGAAAACCAGCCCGCAGGCACGAAAAAAGTGGCCGGGGCTGGGAAATGAGGTGACAGCCCGCCTGCTGACCGTGACGCGCAAAGGAAAAGTCTGCCATCTGCTGACGTCGATGACGGACGCCATGCGCTTCCCCGGAGGAGAAATGGCGGATCTGTACAGTCATCGCTGGGAAATCGAACTGGGATACAGGGAGATAAAACAGACGATGCAACTGAGCAGGCTGACGCTGAGAAGTAAAAAGCCGGAGCTTGTGGAGCAAGAGCTGTGGGGTGTCTTACTGGCTTATAATCTGGTGAGATATCAGATGATTAAAATGGCAGAACATCTGAAAGGTTACTGGCCGAATCAACTGAGTTTCTCAGAATCATGCGGAATGGTGATGAGAATGCTGATGACATTGCAGGGCGCTTCACCGGGACGTATACCGGAGCTGATGCGCGATCTTGCAAGTATGGGACAACTTGTGAAATTACCGACAAGAAGGGAAAGGGCCTTCCCGAGAGTGGTAAAGGAGAGGCCCTGGAAATACCCCACAGCCCCGAAAAAGAGCCAGTCAGTTGCTTAACTGACTGGCATTAGGGCCGCCGGGGACGTTTTTTTACCACGGGGGCTTCGGATATAACGGTGCTTTCAGGACGTACGACTGGTACCGTGGAAAATTGTCCGTAAAGGCAGGCATCAAGTTCCTGCTCCGACATGCCTGCGGGCAAAGGCCACGAAAGGCCAGCTCTCCGAAAGCGCACGAACATACTACAAACTGTTGATTTTGGTACACCCAGGCGACGCCCGGCCACAACCCGGGGTAAATGTTCTTCAAAGTGAAGACGTAAAGCTTCAGTGATCCAGGTCCGGTGTTTCATACGATAGTGTCCATTAAAAATGATGGACATTATTTTTGTAGAGCCGGAGGAAACAGACCAGACGGTTTAAATGAGCCGGTTACGAAAAGCCTGCTTTTATTCCGATCTCTTTCAGTGCCTGTAATGAAGTGACAAACTCACCTTCGCGCAAGATAAATCCGTCTGTCACTCGACCATCCACAAAATTAATTAACGCAGCCCCATTCTTTCGCAAACACATAATGCGGTAATGACTAACAAGATTTCCATTTTCAACGCACACAGCATAGAGGCCATCTTCACAAAAAATTTTACGCAGTTCTTCGATGTTCATCATCAGAATCCTTCCGGATAATTAGCTCTCCCCTTTAAGGGACCATCCCTCTTATCCCTGCGCGCTACTTAAGTATTTTTGATTCTATTCCGGCACCGTCCAGAACTTCAAACGCGTTGAAAATAAAAACAAAAACCCGCCGAAGCGGGTTAAGTGCGGGTGCGTTGAGGATGCCTGCCACATCAGAGGTGGCGAGGGATTTCTCCCTCGCCGGGTCTCTTACTCCTCAGGTTCGTAAGCTGTGAAGACAGCGACCTCCGTCTGGCCGGTTCGGATTCGTACCTCGCAGAGGTCTTTCCTCGTTACCAGTGCCGTCACTATGACGGTTAAACAGATGACGATCAGGGCGATTAACATCGCCTTTTGCTGCTTCATAGCCTGCTTCTCCTTGCCTTTCGGCACGTAAGAGGCTAACCTACATGTGTCTAGCATGAAATTGGCCTCAGATTAATGTTAAGCGTCTTGCAGGACGCGTAATGTTAACTGGGGCTTTTCTCTATCTGCCGTTGGTGTTCATGCCCGAGGCAGATAGCCTCAAGCACCCGCAGCCATTCTACTTAACTACCGTTACCTCGCCAATATGAAATCAATCAGAAAGGTGATCCATAAGAACAATAACAAGACAATAAATTGCCATTACAGCCACAATAGCCAGCGTGCATTTGAGAACCAGCACATAAATCTCCTGCTCTTGACGTATACAGGCACTGATAAATATGTGTCTTCGTGCTCGTTACTTCAATACGTAAGCGTCAGTTGCGCGTAATCAAATCAGACAACCGACTTTAAACCAGGGACAAACAGCAGGTAAAATAATCAAACGTTATTTTAAGCCATATCATGGCTGCAAGATTTCCTCTAATTTCAACAAGATGAGCAGGTCATTGCTTGCACTGATGACCTGCTCATTAATCATGATTATTTGAAAATTAAGGTAGGCGTACTATATATAGAAACACTGCTACGCTCCGTTGGCATAATATAAAATCATTCCTGTCCTTCTTTACCGTAGTGCAGTTGACCAATTTTGATTAGAGGGCGTCCCTGAGATTTGCGGTGTAGATTGGTATCGCGCAGTGAATACACGCAGCCACAATATTCCTGCTGATAGAATTGTTCGCGCTTGCTGATTTCAATCATGCGGGAAGAGCCGCCCTGTTTTCGCCAGTTATAATCCCAGTACACCATGCCCGGATAATGCGCGACGGCTCGCCGTCCACAGTCGTTAACCTGCTGCATATTTTTCCAGCGTGAAATGCCCAGTGAGCTACTGATCACACTGAAACCATTTTCAGCGGCATACAGTGCAGTCCGCTCAAAACGCATGTCAAAACACATGGTACAACGGATCCCTCGTTCAGGCTCCCATTCCATTCCTTTGGCTCGCTCAAACCAGTTGTCTGTGTCGTAATCAGCATCAATAAATGGCACGCCGTGTTGTTTAGCAAAGCGAATATTCTCATCCTTACGAATTAAATACTCTTTCTGAGGATGAATGTTCGGGTTGTAGAAAAAGATGGTGTAGTCGATTCCCGAGGCCTGAAGCGCCTCCATCACTTCACCGGAACATGGAGCACAGCAAGAGTGCAGTAATAGTTTTTTTGCCCCGTTTGGGAGCTCCAATTTGGGGCGTTTGAAATCAGCAACAGTCATAAATGTGTTTATGAGGTTCATGAAAATAGCAAAAAGTGTAGCATCAGAACGGGCTATCGGAAACAGATGTCTAAATCTGGTAATGTCTGCTTTTGATGCAAAGCAGACAACCACGGCAGCGCACGAAAATCAGCGATAATGTCGGGATTAATAATCGGGTGACGTCCATCACATAGCGAATGTTCCTCTTTCCTGATATCGCTAAATATCGACCATTCGTCATTCTTATCGAACCAGAGCATGCGACTGCCACAGCACATGTCGAGAATGGTAGCCGATGTACTCACAGCATCACCTCCCGATAATTCCCCTGATAAAACGTCAGAACACGCTGCATAACTTCGCTCTTCCGGCACTCGCGACAGATTATGTTTAGACGACTGTCGTAGCGGCGTATTTCTCCGTCAGGTAATGACCAGATAAGGTCCGGATCAACCACAGCAGGTTTCTTCACCTTTGCCCTCGAGAGTTTTTTGCGGGCGTTTTGCCAGTCCTTACGCGCCTGTTCAGACGGGAATAACCCGTAGCCGGAGTTGTATACATCGCCACTGGCTACCAGCTCTCTGGCAAGAACGCTCATCAGATATCTAGTCGCACCTGTTTTAGCTTCCAGTTGCCGTAACGTCTCACGACCGCTCTGGCGCACGAGTTCCACCACCTGCCCTTTAATTTTTTCCCGCTCTTCTTGTGTAAAAACTTTTGCCACAAGTCCCCCTTAAAATTACCTCATGACCTGAAATCAACACTTATCCTCTGAAACCAGGCGGAATTTCTGTATCCGGTTCAGAAATATGATTAACACAACGCTGTACAGGTGAACGTCCCAGGCGGATGACCAGTTCGTCCCATTTTTCGCGGAGCTTTGACGGGCTCATGATGTTTTTTACCCAGAATGGATCTCGCTGAACCCGACCAAACATTTCGCAAATTTGTCTGTGGCTTCTGCCATCCAGCATCCGCATTGTGCGCACGTCATTGGCCCAGGCAGTCCAGTTAGGCTCTTTTGGTCGCATGATCTCGCCATCATCACTGGCTGCCTGTTCGTAGAGACCCACGATCCGCCCCCAGATCCACTGCGCACACGCCAAATCCTCCCTGCTACCCCACTGGCGTTTTTTCGCACTAAACACAACCGCGTCGGAGTTCCGGGTTAAAAAATCCTGTTCAGTCGTCTGCGGGTCCGGTTGCGAAGCTTCCGGACGAAAAGTGTTTTTATTCTCTGTAGTAATCTCTGTTGTATTCTCTGTAAGATCATCAGGCCATTTTGACCCGATGACATTGGGTCGTTTTGAACCAATGGAGCGTTTCATTTTGACCTCTTCCATCGTATCATTTAGACCTGATGGAGCAGCGCATTTTGAACCGATGGATACGCTCAATTTACCACCATCTAAAAGCTCGCACCCATAGTTGATCGTGTAGAAATTGGTCATGTCGCGCTTTGATTTATTGAGCTTTTCGCAACGCAAAAGCCCCAGCGTTTTCAGACTTGCAAACGCGCGCTTTAACGTTGACTCTGACCAGAATGGGAACTGTTCCAGCCATTGTTCCGTTGTGTTATAAATCCAGCGGACACCATCACATTCCATACCGGAATTAGTATCTCTCAACCAGTAATGCAACTGCTGCAACACAATGGCCTCGTTTAAGCCAATCTTCATCGCAAGCTGTGTGTTTATAACCAGTGGGCGTTCAGCAAAAAGAAGACTCATAATTCCATCCAGCTTTTTGTTGGTATTGCTGTCGATACGCAAGCTTGAAAGCAATTGCTTTTTCTATAAGTTCGTCAGTTTCACGATCCACTACGGCAGGATCAGCAAAAAGCAGTCCGGACTCCACCACATCGCCATATTCTTTGTTTAACCCGGCGATCATATACGTGATGCTTTTTCCGTCACTAATTTCACGATATAACCTGAAATCATTAATCCGGATAGCCTCCATAATTGCAGGCACTAGCGCCATGAACTTTTCACGCTTATCCCTGGTGTCGATAGCCTTCCAGCGTTCGAATATCTTCACTCGATTAACGCCAAGCGCTCGCTGATCAACCGCGCCACCTTCATCTGTGACACGCTTAACATCGATGTTCGGGCGCTCTTTCAAAGCCCAGAATGCTTCAGTGATTAATATCGTCGCCTGCTCCTGTGTCATTCCTGGTCGACATATCCAGGCATCCAGAGCCTCACGAGCCTGTTCAGGAGTGATTTTCATTGTTCAACCGCCCCGCCCGCTTCGTCTTACGATATTCGTCATAAACTTTGGGGTCATACTGAAGCTCCCCGCCAGATGCCTCCTGTAGACGCATCGCGCGACCTTCGGGAACTAAATCCCCTTTCCAGCTATAAAGCGAAGCCAAACGAATACCAGCTGCTTGTGCAAGTTTTGTTTTTGAACCGAAATACAAAAGAGCGTCAGTTTTAAGCATTTAAAACACCTTGATTGTTAGTTATAACTAACAAAATAGATGTTAACAAAAACATAGTCAATACGATTTAGCATTAGCTAACTATGGATACAAAAAATTTAACTATCGGCGAACGCATTAGGTATCGTCGGAAAAACCTCAAACACACCCAAAGGTCTCTTGCTAAAGCCCTGAAAATCTCCCATGTGTCTGTATCACAATGGGAACGGGATGATAGTGAACCTACAGGGAAGAACCTTTTTGCCCTCAGCAAAGTATTGCAATGCTCACCAACATGGATTCTATTTGGCGATGAAGACAAGCAACCAACACCACCTGTTGAGAAGCCAGTTGCCTTATCTCCCAAAGAACTAGAGCTCCTTGAGCTGTTTAATGCACTGCCAGAATCAGAACAGGATACCCAGCTCGCCGAAATGCGAGCTCGAGTAAAAAACTTCAATAAACTCTTTGAAGAATTACTAAAAGCCCGTCAGCGGACAAATAAAAGATAACATCATCAATGAGTTATCTTTTACTACATTAATTATGTTAGTCATAACATACAAAATCACTTGACCAATATGTTAGTCATAGCTAATCTTGTTTGCATCAACACACCGCACGGTGTTCTCAGCAAACAGTTCCGCTACCCCGGCGTTAAGGGGAAATGAGGTCAGCATGGATACTATCGATCTTGGCAACAGCGAATCTCTGGTATGTGGCGTGTTCCCCAACCAGGACGGTACGTTCACCGCGATGACATATACCAAAAGCAAAACGTTTAAAACCGAATCTGGCGCGCGTTGCTGGTTAGCCAGAAACACTGACTGATGAGGCTGACGATGGAATTTAAAGATTTACCGTCTGATGTACAGAAAACAGCAGCTCATACATTGCATTCTGTGCTGCGAGAAATCGGGAAAGATATTGCAAGCGAGCCAGCAAAAGATCTGGCCCGGAAAATCAAGACCGCTTTCGTTGAGCTTTATAATGTTGGCACTGACTCTGAAACTGTCGAGACCAAGAGCGTAAGTTCACCAATATTCTCACTTGAGCCAGGCGTATTATCAGGTGAAATATCACCGAGATTTCCAGCGAACTGCTTCCGGTAATACGAGAAGCAATTTGCCGTCGCGGTTTGGATGGAAGTTACGATCATGACGTCCTGCAAGTTCTCAGGACAATGGTGACTTCACTGGGGATTTGATCCCTGCGTCCTCTAACCTTTTGATATAGCGGTCCTCCAAGAAGCGGTAAATTTTGTCGAAATCATCTTTCCCCTCTGGTTTATTCAGAGGATTACAGGACCCGTAAGTAGCGGCATACATTTCAACCGTTTTATCAAAAATATAAGAGACAAATTCTTCTTTAGTCATATAGATTTCCTTCTTGGTTATTCGGGATAAGAAGGATACCACCTCGCCTGACGTGGTTAAAAGCAGGCACACAACACGAAAGCGCACGGCGAAGTTCGTCTCACTGTACGGTGTCGTTAAATTTAATTCGACCGTGCGCTTCCGGTTGTGGCAACCCGCGAAATGGCGCGGCGGTAAGTATGGCGGGGTTATTCCTTCCCCGTTGAGGACACCGAGTTGTCAGGTTGACCATACGCTTAAGTGACAACCCCGCTGCAACGCCCTCTGTTATCAATTTTCTGGTGACGTTTGGCGGTATCAGTTTTACTCCGTGACTGCTCTGCCGCCGTTTTTAAAGTGAATTTTGTGATGCGGTGAATGCGGCTAAGCGCACGCGGAACAGTTAAAACCAAAAACAGTGTTATGGGTGGATTCTCTGTATCCGGCGTTAATTGTTAACTGGTTAACGTCACCTGGAGGCACCAGGCACTGCATCACAAAATTCATTGTTGAGGACGCGATAATGAAAACGTTATTACCAAACGTTAATACGTCTGAAGGTTGTTTTGAAATTGGTGTCACTATCAGTAACCCTGTATTTACTGAAGATGCCATTAACAAGAGAAAACAAGAACGGGAGCTATTAAATAAAATATGCATTGTTTCAATGCTGGCTCGTTTACGTCTGATGCCAAAAGGATGTGCACAATGAATTCAGCATTTGCGCTTGTTCTGACAGTTTTTCTTGTTTCCGGAGAGCCAGTTGATATTGCAGTCAGTGTTCACAGGACAATGCAGGAGTGTATGACTGCAGCAACCGAACAGAAAATTCCCGGTAACTGTTACCCGGTCGATAAAGTTATTCACCTGGATAATATCGAAATCCCGGCAGGTCTTTAAAACAGTTCCGTAATAAATATCCGGTTTCATTCTTATATGCCAGCAATGGCAGGGATTTGTTCATCCTTAAATCTGTCATGAGGTTAAAACAAAATGAGTAAAGTCTTTATTTGCGCCGCTATTCCTGACGAACTGGCAACAAGGGAAGAAGGCGCTGTGGCTGTAGCCACAGCCATTGAAGCTGGCGACGAACGCCGTGCTCGAGCAAAATTTCACTGGCAGTTCCTGGAACATTATCCGGCTGCTCAGGACTGCGCTTATAAATTTATTGTCTGCGAGGATAAACCTGGCATACCCCGCCCTGCCCTCGATTCATGGGATGCTGAATATATGCAGGAAAACCGCTGGGATGAGGAGTCTGCTTCTTTTGTCCCGGTTGAGACTGAATCCGATCCGATGAACGTCACTTTTGACAAGCTGGCCCCTGAAGTACAGAACGCTGTCATGGTTAAGTTCGACACATGTGAAAACATCACCGTTGATATGGTTATTAGCGCACAGGAATTGTTGCAGGAAGACATGGCAACATTCGACGGACATATCGTTGAAGCGTTGATGAAAATGCCAGAAGTTAACGCCATGTATCCGGAGCTTAAGTTGCACGCCATTGGGTGGGTTAAGCATAAATGTATTCCTGGTGCTAAATGGCCCGAAATTCAGGCAGAGATGCGCATCTGGAAAAAACGTCGCGAAGGTGAACGCAAGGAAACCGGAAAATACACGTCTGTTGTTGATCTCGCCCGCGCCAGAGCCAATCAACAGTACACTGAAAATTCAACAGGAAAAATCAGCCCGGTCATTGCTGCCATTCATCGCGAATACAAGCAGACATGGAAAACACTGGATGACGAACTGGCCTACGCTCTCTGGCCTGGTGATGTGGATGCCGGAAACATTGACGGCAGCATCCATCGCTGGGCAAAAAAAGAAGTTATCGACAACGACCGCGAAGACTGGAAGCGTATCTCGGCATCAATGCGCAAACAGCCTGATGCCCTTCGCTACGACCGCCAAACTATTTTTGGCCTTGTCCGTGAGCGTCCGATCGACATTCACAAAGATCCCGTAGCACTGAACAAATATATCTGCGAATACCTGACGACAAAGGGCGTGTTTGAGAATGAAGAAACAGACCTAGGCACTGTTGATGTTCTCCAGTCATCAGAAACACAAACTGATGCAGTGGAAACTGAGGTATCTGATATCCCAAAAAATGAAACCGCGCCGGAAGCTGAACCATCTGTAGAGCGTGAGGGGCCGTTCTATTTCCTCTTCGCAGATAAGGACGGAGAAAAATACGGTCGCGCAAACAAACTTTCTGGTCTGGATAAGGCACTGGCTGCTGGCGCCACTGAAATCACAAAAGAAGAATATTTTGCCCGAAAAAATGGCACATACACGGGCTTACCGCAAAATGTAGATACCGCTGAAGATTCAGAACAACCAGAGCCGATAAAAGTTACCGCTGACGAAGTAAACAAAATTATGCAGGCAGCCAATATCAGCCAGCCTGACGCCGATAAGTTGCTTGCTGCATCACGTGGTGAATTTGTTGAAGGGATTAGTGACCCGAATGATCCGAAATGGGTTAAGGGGATCCAGACCCGCGATTCTGTGAACCAGAACCAGCATGAATCGGAACGGAACTACCAAAAAGCGGAACAAAACAGCCCAAATGCGTTACAAAACGAGCCAGAAACGAAACAGCCTGAACCAGTGGCGCAACAGGAAGTGGAAAAAGTCTGCACCGCCTGCGGTCAGACCGGCGGCGGCAACTGCCCTGATTGTGGCGCGGTGATGGGCGACGCAACATACCAAGAAACATTCGATGAAGAGTATCAGGTTGAAGTTCAGGAAGATGATCCGGAGGAAATGGAAGGCGCTGAACATCCACACAAGGAGAACACTGGCGGCAATCAGCATCACAATAGCGATAATGAAACTGGCGAGACGGCAGATCACTCAATTAAGGTGAACGGTCATCACGAAATCACATCCACCAGCAGGACGTGTGACCATCTAATGATCGACCTTGAAACCATGGGAAAAAATCCTGATGCCCCGATCATCTCAATAGGTGCAATATTTTTCGATCCGCAAACCGGAGATATGGGACCCGAATTTAGTAAGACTATCGATCTGGAAACTGCTGGCGGAGTCATTGATCGGGACACCATTAAATGGTGGCTTAAGCAATCACGCGAAGCGCAATCTGCCATTATGACCGATGAAATCCCGTTAGATGATGCACTGTTACAATTGCGGGAATTTATCGACGAAAACTCCGGTGAATTTTTTGTTCAGGTCTGGGGAAATGGAGCCAACTTCGACAACACGATTTTGCGCCGTTCATACGAACGGCAGGGGATCCCCTGCCCGTGGCGTTACTACAACGATCGCGATGTACGCACAATCGTTGAGCTGGGGAAAGCCATAGACTTCGATGCCAGAACGGCTATTCCATTCGAAGGTGAGCGCCATAATGCACTTGATGACGCCCGTTACCAGGCAAAATACGTTTCAGTTATCTGGCAAAAACTGATCCCGAGTCAGGCTGATTCTTAATGTTCAACTGTCGCCGGTTGTGACTGGTATTCTGCAACCGGCGCTCGTCTGATGTAAGAGATAAAGAAATCGATGAGCGAAGTAATCATGATTGTCTCTCCCGGCAAATGGGTATCCGAAGAGCAGTTAATTGCGCTGAAAGGAATAAAAAAAGGTACGTTAAAAAAGGCCCGGGAAAAATCGTTTATGGAAGGAAGGGAATATAAGCATGTCGCTCATGACGGTATGCCATGGGATAACAGTCCATGCTTTTACAACCTGGAAGAAATTGATCGCTGGATTGAGCGCCAGGCATCAGCAAGACCAAGACGTCATCTTACTTGACTAAAAGCCACACTAACTAATGAGAGAAGTTGAAATGAAATATCCGACAGGCGTGGAAAACCATGGAGGGAAATTACGTATCTGGTTTGTTTATAAAGGCGTAAGAGTCAGGGAAAACCTGGGGGTTCCTGACACAGCAAAAAACAGGCGCGTTGCAGGTGAGCTACGCGCCTCTGTTTGTTACGCAATAAAAACTGGTGTTTTCGACTATGCAAAACAGTTTCCCTCCTCACGCAATCTGGAAAAATTTGGTGAGACCCGACAAGATTTAACCATAAAAGAACTGGCTGAAAAATTTCTGGCACTGAAAGAAACTGAAGTCGCAAAAACATCACTCAACACATACCGTGCCGTCATCAAAAATATCCTGAGCATAATCGGTGAAAAAAATCTTGCCTCATCGATTAATAAAGAAAAATTACTGGAGGTTCGTAAAGAGCTACTGACTGGATACCAGATCCCCAAAAGTAACTATATTGTTACACAACCAGGGAGATCGGCTGTAACTGTAAATAATTACATGACAAATCTTAACGCCGTGTTCCAGTTTGGTGTTGATAACGGTTACCTGGCAGATAACCCGTTTAAGGGGATCTCGCCATTAAAGGAATCAAGAACCATTCCGGATCCTCTTTCGCGGGAGGAATTCATCCGTCTTATCGATGCGTGCAGAAATCAGCAAGCCAAAAATTTATGGTGTGTTTCTGTTTATACTGGCGTTCGCCCTGGTGAGCTGTGTGCACTTGGATGGGAGGACATAGATCTGAAAAATGGAACAATGATGATCAGGAGAAATTTAGCAAAAGACCGTTTCACGGTACCAAAAACACAGGCGGGAACCAATCGGGTCATTCATCTTATTAAGCCAGCAATCGACGCTCTCCGGAGTCAGATGACATTAACGAGACTGAGCAAAGAGCATATCATTGATGTTCACCTCAGAGAGTATGGCAGAACAGAAAAACATAAATGCACCTTTGTTTTTCAACCTGAAGTGTCAGCGAGAGTAAAAAATTATGGTGACCATTTTACCGTTGACTCAATAAGGCAGATGTGGGACGCAGCGATAAAACGTGCCGGACTCCGCCATCGAAAATCATATCAGTCGAGACATACTTATGCCTGCTGGTCGCTGACAGCTGGTGCTAACCCGGCATTTATAGCAAACCAGATGGGCCATGCAGATGCGCAAATGGTATTTCAGGTATACGGAAAATGGATGTCTGAAAACAATAATGCACAGGTAGCTTTGTTAAATACACAGTTAAGCGAGTTTGCCCCAACCATGCCCCATAACGAAGCAATGAAAAATTAATTTAATATTTATCAAATAGTTAACACGCATGGCTCTTGAAATCCATAAATTCAAGTGCCGTACCTAACCATCCTGATACCGCTGCCTTCACTAAATCCTTAGTGCTTCTTTCATGTTTTTCTATTGTCATAATTATTATCTCTAAATAAGAGGTAAGATGCGTACTGCTTATCCGCTGTTATTGATATTATTCAGAAAAAGTGAGTAAAACTTTGCAGCAATGCTTTTGATCATTTTCAAATAATGAAATAGCATCAGCGACATGTTGATAATCAAAGGTATGAATAATTAATTTATCAGGGTTAATTAAACCTTTGCTTAGCCAGTCGATAACCACCGGAAATTTATTGGCATTTAACCGAGAAGAAAAAATAGAGAGTTCCTTGCCGGTAATTCCCTGTTGAATAACTTCAGACGGCTCACTGGAGAATCCCATTAACACAATTCGTGCCGCAGGAGATGCCAGCATAACCGCTTCTTTCAGAATTGATGGATGACAAGCGGCATCAATAATTAATGTTGGTTTAATACCCTTTTCAGCGAATATTTCGCCAAGCGGTGTCTGGCTGTTATTAATCGCCCAATCTGCTCCGCTCTCTTTCGCTTTGTCCAGTCGTTCATCAATGCGATCGGCAACAATCACATTTTTAACGTTATAGACCCCCTTTAATACCTGAACAATAGTCAGACCAATTGGACCTGCGCCATAAACCAGCACGGTGTCATCTTCAGTCGGTTGACCGTGTCCGGTAACGTTCGCCGCAATGGTAAAGGGTTCGATCATTACCGCGAATTTATCAGCCACTGCATCGGGAATTTTCCACGCGTTTTTTGCCGGAACTACCGCATATTCGCTAAAACCGCCGTCGGTGTGAACACCTAATACTGCTAGCGTTGTGCAGACGTTCGGCTTACCAATTGAACACGGATAACAATGTCCGCAACTGACTACCGGATCTACCGCAACACGTTCGCCAACTCTGGTGTTCACTACGCCTTCACCTACGGCATCAATCACGCCAAAAAACTCGTGCCCAATGACGCGCGGATATTTCGCAAATGGATTATGACCGCGATAAATATGACTATCCGATCCACAAATCCCGGCGAGTTTCACTTTTACTCGCACTTCACCCGCTGATGGGGTAGGTATTTCCCGTTCGATAATCGCCAGTTGATTCGGTTTTTCAATTAAGATGCTTTTCATTATTTTACTCCTTACCAGTTCCATAACGTGCCATCTTCCAGACGTGCGACTGGCAGATAAGCAGGTTCGTAGGGATATTTCGCCGCCAGCTTTTCATCGAACTCGATGCCAATACCTGGCTTGTCACCCGGATGCATATAGCCGTTATCGAAGCTCCAGTTGTGCGGGAACACTTCGAGCATTTGTTCTGAGTAGCCCATGTATTCTTGTACGCCAAAATTCGGCACCCACAGGTCAAAGTGCAAAGCCGCAGCCATGCAGACTGGTGACAAATCGGAAGGGCCGTGTGAGCATGTGCGCACCTGATAAAGCGAAGCAAAATCCGCAATCCGACGCATACCGGTAATGCCGCCTGCATGGGTCAGCGTGGTACGGATATAGTCGATAAGTTGCTCTTCAATGAGCTGTTTACAGTCCCAAATGCTATTGAAGACTTCACCCACCGCAATTGGCGTGACGGTATGTTGGCGAATCAGACGGAAACACTCCTGGTTTTCTGCGGGGGTCGGATCTTCCATCCAGAACATGCGAAAATCTTCAATGCTTTTACCAAAGCGCGCCGCTTCAATAGGCGTTAAGCGATGATGCATGTCATGCAGCAAATGTTCATCAAAACCAAACTTGTTACGTACCGCGTCGAACAGTTTTGGCATGAAGTCGAGATATTTTTCCGTTGACCACAACTGCTCTTCTGGCCACTGCCCTTTGGTCGCAGGTTCATAGGCCTGCCCTTTTCCTTTGGACATACCGTAAGTCGTTTTCATGCCAGGAATACCGCACTGCACGCGGATGGCCTTGAATCCCAGTTCCTGATGACGGGCATAATCATCCAGTGCCTCATCAATACTGTGACCGGTGGTATGGCAATAGACCATCACCCCTTCGCGAGACGCGCCGCCGAGTAACTGGTAAAGCGGCATGTTGGCAGCTTTGGCTTTAATGTCCCATAGCGCCATATCAACGGCTGAAATGGCCGACATAGTCACCGGGCCGCGACGCCAGTAAGCACCTTTATAGAAAAACTGCCAGATATCTTCGATACGGTGGGCATCGCGGCCTATAAGTTGCGGACACAGGTGATCCTGCAAATAGGACGCAACGGAAAGCTCGCGTCCGTTGAGAGTGGCATCACCAAGACCGGTAATACCGTCCTCGGTGGTGATTTTTAAGGTGACGAAATTACGCCCCGGACAGGTAACAAAAACTTCAGCCCCTACAATCTTCATGTTCTATTCCTTGCATCGCTTATCGTGATGCATGAAATCTACGCAACTGAGCTACTACCATACAAGTATGAAGATCAAAAAAAGCCAGAACGATCACAAAAAAAAGCGCATATTTGCGCCATGAATAGTTCTAAAAATAGTCAAAGCTTATTGTTTTTCAGTGCCCTGAAAACGCGTATGTCATTGATAATAAAATATCTTATAGACCAGAAAAATCAGGCACGTCCCCAGCCAGCAACAATAATCAACATACCGCAAAGCGCAATTATCGCGCCTGTCCAGTCGTAGAGACTGAGCTTCACCCCATCCACCACACGCAGCCAAATCAACGCCGTACAGACATAAACGCCACCATAAGCCGCATAAACTCGCCCACTTGCTGCGGGATGTAACGTTAACAGCCAGACAAACAGCGCCAGGGAAATCCCCGCCGGAACCAACAGCCAGACGCTGGCATTTCGTTTCAGCCATAACCAGGGTAAAAAGCAACCCATGATTTCACACAGGGCAGTAACAAAAAACAGTAATGTTGTTTTAATCATCTTTGTCACTTATTGACATCATGTATATTTATAGGGCGACATAATATCATCAACATATACATCCTTCTGTTACGTTTCGTGTTCACAGTGGATCGTGTAAAATCGCCTTTAATCATTCATACAAGGAATGAATCATGAATATCACTCTCTGCAAAAAACTCAGCCTGCTCGCTTTTCTGCTGCCTTGCGCACTGGCATTTAGCGCAACTACTCATGCAGAAACTAACAAACTGGTGATTGAATCTGGCGACAGCGCACAGAGTCGCCAGCAGGCGGCGATGGAAAAAGAGCAATGGAATGACACGCGTAATCTGCGTCAGAAAGTCAACAAACGCACCGAGAAAGAATGGGATAAAGCTGACGCCGCATTCGATAACCGCGATAAATGTGAGCAGAGTGCCAACATTAATGCCTACTGGGAGCCGAATACTTTACGCTGTCTGGACCGTCGTACTGGCCGCGTAATCATCCCCTAACCTGTTATTGATATAAGGAATGTAAGGACACGTTATGACAAGCGCCCACAGTGTTAAGCTACGTCCGCTGGAGCGTGAAGATTTACGCTATGTGCATCAACTCGACAATAACGCCAGCGTAATGCGTTACTGGTTTGAGGAACCCTACGAAGCCTTCGTTGAACTCTCTGATCTGTACGATAAACATATTCACGATCAGAGTGAACGCCGTTTCGTCGTGGAATGTGATGGCGAAAAAGCCGGTCTGGTAGAGCTGGTGGAAATTAACCACGTCCATCGCCGCGCTGAATTTCAGATAATCATCTCCCCGGAATACCAGGGTAAAGGTCTGGCAACCCGCGCCGCGACATTAGCGATGGATTATGGCTTCACTGTTCTTAATCTCTATAAACTTTATCTGATCGTCGATAAAGAGAATGAAAAAGCGATTCATATTTACCGTAAGCTCGGTTTTACGGTCGAAGGTGAACTGATGCATGAATTCTTTATTAACGGTCAATATCGCAATGCCATTCGCATGTGCATATTCCAGCATCAGTATCTGGCGGAACATAAAACGCAGGGGCAGACTCTACTGAAACCGACCGCGCAATAGCATTAATAATAATCAATGGTATTTTTGAGAGCCTGTTTAAGATTCTGTGTAAATGCCTTTTCTCAGAAGTGACCGTCCAGGCGGTCACCGAACTCGATAATAAAGCGGCTCATTGCCATTCGCCAGTCCTTCAACGGCATCGTCCATTTCTGGGACGCAGACTGGATTGCCAGCCACACCACTTTTTTCACCGAGTCGTCTGTCGGGAACACTTTACGCTTTTTGAGCGCATGGCGGATCACGCTGTTTAGCGACTCGATGGCATTCGTCGTATAGATCACTTTGCGGATGTCCGTTGGATAAGCGAAGAACGTGGCAAGATTCGGCCAGTTAGCCTGCCAGCTTCGGCTTATCTGAGGATAGCGACAGTCCCAGGCCGCAGCGAACGCTTCCAGTGCCTGCTGGCCTGCCTCTTCCGTGGGAGCCTGATAAATCGCTTTCAGGTCGCGAGTGACGGCTTTGTAGTCCTTCCATGACACGAAGCGCAGGCTGTTGCGCACCATATGCACGATGCATAACTGGATGCGGGCCTTCGGATATACTGTGTTGATGGCATCCGGGAAGCCTTTCAGGCCATCCACACAGGCGATGAGGATATCGTTCAGACCGCGGTTTTTCAGTTCAGTCAGCACATTGAGCCAGAACTTCGCCCCTTCATTTTCGGCCAGCCACATACCCAGCAGTTCTTTCTGACCTTCGATATTGATGCCCAGTGCCAGGAACACCGATTTGTTGATGACGCGACTGTCCTGCCGAACTTTCAGGACGATACAGTCAAGATAAACAATGGGGTAAACAGCATCCAGTGGTCGGTTTTGCCATTCTACAACCTGCTCCATCACGGCATCGGTAACCTTTGATATCAGTGCCGGTGAAACATCTGCGTCATACAGTTCTTTGAACGCAGCAGCTATCTCACGGGTGGTCATCCCTTTGGCATACAACGAGAGGATCTGGTTATCCATCCCGGTAATACGGGTCTGATTTTTCTTTACCAGTTGTGGTTCGAAGGTACCGTCACGATCGCGCGGAGTACGCAGTTCCAGTGGACCGTCGCCTGTGATAACGGTCTTTGTGGAAAAACCGTTGCGGGAGTTAGCTCCTGGTCTGGACTGATTTTTCTCATACCCAGGATGGTGTGTCATCTCTGCATTGAGAGCGGCTTCAACGCTGAGCTTTTTCAGCAGCCGATCAAACTGACTGAGGTCTTCAGGGGTTTTGAGGTTTTTGGCCAGTTCGTTAGCCAGAGCCTGTAACTGTTTTTCGTCCATAAATTAACCTTCATTTGATGCTGGATTGAACATATCAAAATCAGGCAATTACACAAATCTATGTACAGGCTCAACGTCTCCGGTTTTTTGTGCTTAACTCCGGCCTTAATTGGTCGCCGGATATTCCTGAATCGTAACCTGCAACGTTAACTGCTTATCGTCACGCATCACTACAACCGGGATCACCGAACCAGGGCGAATTTCTGCTACCTGATCCATCGTCTCCAGAGCAGAGATGGCCGGTTTGTTATCCACAGAGATAATCAGATCGTTGACCTGGATACCCGCGTTAGCTGCCGGGCCATCAGGTGACACTTCATTAACCACGATCCCTTGCAGTTGATCGATGCCGCCACCCTGGGCGTGCAGAGGAGCAATCTCGCGTCCACCGATACCAATGTAGCCACGGATCACGCGACCATCGCGGATCAACTTATCCATAATTTTGGTCGCTAACTGGAAGGGAATTGCAAAGCCGATACCTTCCGGCGTTGCGCCATCGTTACTCTTATCAAACGACAGCGTGTTGATGCCCATCAATTCGCCCAGCGAGTTAACCAGCGCGCCGCCGGAGTTACCGTGGTTAATGGAGGCATCGGTTTGCAGGAAGTTTTGCCGTCCGGTTGGGTTCAGGCCGATTCGACCCGTGGCGCTGATAATCCCCTGAGTAATGGTTTGTCCGAGGTTGTACGGGTTACCGATCGCCAGCACCACATCGCCAATGTGCGGTACGCGACGAGCATTAATTGGGATAGTGGGTAAACCGCCAGTGGCATTAATTTTAAGCACTGCCAGATCGGTCAGAGAGTCAGATCCCACCAGTAACGCTTCAAAAACACGACCATCCTGTAAGGCGACGATGATCTGATCGGCGTCGTTGATCACGTGTTTGTTGGTGATGATATAACCGCGTTGATCCATGATCACACCAGATCCCAGCGTGCGGATCTCAAGCTGATTGTGTGAGGTCGTATTTAAACCACGGTTATAGACGTTGACTACTGCTGGCGCAGCGCGGCGAACCGCCAGATTATAGCTGGCAGGCGTCTCATCGGTACTGTCGAATTGCGGCGTGGAAAGCGGGTTAATGCTGCGCAGCGAAGGCATGGCAACCAGCAGAATAGCGCCGACAATTAATCCAATCGCAACGGAACGTAAGAGCTTCACAAACATGATGGAGGCGTCGTTAATAAAGGGAACGGCAGCAGCATACCACGAGTTAACCGGACATCACACGTCAGCCTGATGCCCGGTTTGCGACATTAACGCATTAGTAAGTAGATGCTTTCATTGCCGCGTACAATCTGCAGGGCGATGATGGCCGGTTTGGTTGCCAGCACTTTGCGCATTTCAGCAATTGAGTTCACCCGATCGCGGTTTACGCCAATGATCACATCGTCTTTTTGCAAACCAGCCTGGGCGGCAGGGCTACCCTTAACTACTTCATCGATCTTAATGCCTTTGCTGCCATCTTTTAGCTGACCATCGCTCAACGTTGCGCCTTCCAGCGCTGGTGTGATCATCTCAGCACTGGCGGATGATGACGAGCTGGTATCGAGGGTCACTTCCACTTCCAGCGGCTTGCCGTTACGCAGCAGACCGAGCTTCACTTTCGTGCCCGGCTCGGTGGTCGCGATGCGCGAACGCAACTCGGCAAAGCTATTAAGTGGTTTGCCATTGAGGCTGGTAATAATATCTCCCGCTTTCACGCCCGCTTTTGCTGAGCCAGAACCTGGTAGCACTTCGCTGACAAATGCTCCGCGTTGTACGTCAAGGTTGAAGGCTTTAGCGATATCGGCACTCATCTCTGTACCTTTGATACCTAACAGGCCGCGTTTGATTTCACCGAAGTCGATAAGTTGCTGTGCCAGGGTGCGGGCCATATTACTCGGAATGGCAAAACCAATCCCGACGCTACCACCGCCAGGAGCAAGGATTGCTGTGTTGATACCAATTAATTCACCGTTAAGGTTTAACAGCGCACCGCCGGAGTTACCACGGTTAATGGAGGCATCGGTCTGGATAAAGTTTTCCAGACCTTCAAGATTCAACCCGCTGCGACCTAATGCGGAAACAATCCCGGAGGTAGCGGTTTGCCCGAGTCCAAACGGGTTACCGACCGCGACAGCAAAATCACCGACGCGCAGTTTATCGGAGTCGGCAATGGCGATCTGCGTTAACTTGCCAGGATTCTGGATTTGCAGCAGGGCAATGTCGCTCTGGTCATCGCCGCCAATCAGCTTCGCATCAAACTCACGCCCGTCATTGAGCTGAATACTGATTTTCTGCGCCTGATTAATGACATGGTTGTTGGTCAGCACATAACCTTTACTGGCATTGATAATGACGCCGGAGCCTAAACCTTCGAAGGGTTGCGCTGGTTGATCCGGTAAATCATCACCAAAAAACTTTTTGAATTCTTCCGGAATTTTCTGCTCCTGGCTGGCGGTTCCTTCGACTCGAACGCTTACTACCGCGGGAAGCACTTTTTCCAGCATCGGGGCCAGACTGGGCAGTGGCGCTTGACCGGCAACCTGAGCGGGAATCGATGCGATGGTCTGAAACGGCGCCGAGAGAGTTAACCCGACACTTAACGCTAATGCACTCAACAGCTGGGTTTGTTTTTTCATTTATTCCTGCTCTCGTACCTGAATGATAAGAAAAAAAGATTCAAAACAGTTTGATGTTATTGAATTTTCAGATGGCTAACAATGAGACATCAAATTAAATGATAGTCGGAGGCGGGAGAAGAGGAGGGCGCAATGGCTGCGCCCGAAAAATAAATTAGTCGCGCTTCGCGCCAGTACGCAGCAGACCGGATGCGCCTTCAGAATAGTCACGCGGCATCTGCACTGGAGCCTGATCGTTGCCGGCTTCAGACTCGGCCAGACGATTGCGGAACGGGTTGGCTTCTGCGGACAGTTCCGGTAGCAGGCTGCTGGAGCTTTTCGCCATGTGTTGATATAGCTGGCGATAGTCGTGCGCCATGGTATCCAGCAATTCCGCACTGCGGGCAAAGTGGTTAACCAGCTCTTCGCGATACTCGTCCAGTTCAGCTTTATTTTTTTCCAGTTCGTACTGTAACGCCTGTTGCTGGCGTAACTTGCGATTACCAAAACGCATGGCCACAGCACCAATAATGATGCCGACGACTAACCCAATTAGCGCATATTCCCAGGTCATGAACATCTCCCGTTGTCTTTTGTTTCCGTAGGGTGTTGGCTTCAGGCTCCATGCCTGCGGCTGATTATGCCACTATAACCGTTAATTCCACAGAAGTGGAATCCCGACTGCATATCGCGTAGTGTAGAACGGCCTTTTTTTCGTCAACCGTGAACAACGGTACACCGATTATTCAAGGAATAACAATAACATCATGCAAAGCGTTACCCCGACATCGCAATACCTGAAGGCGCTCAATGAAGGCAGCCATCAACCCGACGACGTACAAAAAGAGGCTGTCAGTCGCCTGGAAATTATTTATCAGGAACTCATCAGTAGCACGCCGCCAGCCGCCAGGGTGAGCGGGATAATGGCGCGGGTCGGTAAGCTGTGGGGTAAACGTGAAGATACAAGCAACGCGCCGGTGCGTGGCTTATATATGTGGGGCGGTGTAGGACGTGGAAAAACCTGGTTGATGGATCTGTTCTATCAAAGTTTGCCGGGAGAGCGAAAACAGCGCCTGCACTTTCACCGTTTTATGCTACGTGTGCATGAAGAATTAACCACATTGCAGGGGCAGAGCGATCCGCTGGAAATTATTGCTGATCGTTTCAAAGCTGAAACCGATGTGCTCTGTTTTGACGAATTTTTTGTCTCGGATATTACCGATGCTATGCTGCTGGGCGGCCTGATGAAAGCGTTGTTTGCTCGCGGTATAACGCTGGTGGCGACGTCAAATATTCCGCCGGATGAACTTTATCGAAATGGTTTACAACGTGCGCGTTTTCTTCCGGCTATCGACGCCATTAAACAGCATTGTGATGTGATGAACGTCGATGCTGGCGTTGATTATCGGCTGCGCACGCTCACTCAGGCGCATCTGTGGCTGTCGCCGCTCAATGATGAAACGCGTGAACAGATGGATAAGCTGTGGCTGGCACTGGCAGGTGCAAAACGAGAACAATCCCCCACACTGGAAATCAATCATCGACCGCTGGCGACAATGGGCGTAGAAAACCAGACACTGGCAGTGTCATTTACCACGCTGTGCGTCGATGCCCGTAGCCAGCATGACTATATTGCGCTCTCACGTCTGTTTCACACGGTGATGTTGTTTGATGTGCCTGTCATGACGCGGTTGATGGAGAGCGAAGCGCGGCGTTTTATTGCGCTGGTGGATGAGTTTTACGAGCGCCACGTCAAGCTGGTGGTGAGCGCGGAAGTCCCTTTGTACGAAATTTATCAGGGCGAGCGACTAAAGTTTGAGTTTCAGCGCTGTCTGTCACGTTTGCAGGAAATGCAAAGCGAAGAGTATTTGACGCGTGAGCATTTGGCGTAATTTATGCCATACGTCTTATCCTGACAGCGTACAAACAACCGCGTCATTGCTGATAAAACCTGCCACAAATCACAAAAAGGGGTCGATCTTTGACCCCGACTTCTCTATAATCCTGCGACCCCACGTTACAAGAAAGTTTTTTTCCCAAAACTTTTTGTGTGCTGGCATAGGCTATTCGAAGGGGTAGGTTTGCCGGACTTTGTCGTGTGAACCTCAACAATTGAAGACGTTTGGGTGTTCACCAACGTGTAACTATTTATTGGGTAAGCTTTTAATGAAAACTTTTACAGCTAAACCAGAAACCGTAAAACGCGACTGGTATGTTGTTGACGCGACCGGTAAAACTCTGGGCCGTCTGGCTTCCGAACTGGCTCTGCGCCTGCGCGGTAAGCATAAAGCGGAATACACTCCGCACGTAGATACTGGTGATTACATCATCGTTCTGAACGCTGACAAAGTTGCTGTAACCGGCAACAAGCGTACTGACAAAGTGTACTATCACCACACCGGTCACATCGGTGGTATCAAACAAGCGACCTTTGAAGAGATGATTGCTCGCCGTCCTGAGCGTGTGATTGAAATCGCGGTTAAAGGCATGTTGCCAAAAGGCCCGCTGGGTCGTGCTATGTTCCGTAAACTGAAAGTTTACGCGGGTAACGAGCACAACCACGCGGCACAGCAACCGCAAGTTCTTGACATCTAATCGGGATTATAGGCAATGGCTGAAAATCAATACTACGGCACTGGTCGCCGCAAAAGTTCCGCAGCTCGCGTTTTCATCAAACCGGGCAACGGCAAAATCGTTATCAACCAACGTTCTCTGGAACAGTACTTCGGTCGTGAAACTGCCCGCATGGTAGTTCGTCAGCCGCTGGAACTGGTCGACATGGTTGAGAAACTGGATCTGTACATCACCGTTAAAGGTGGTGGTATCTCTGGTCAGGCTGGTGCGATCCGTCACGGTATCACCCGCGCTCTGATGGAGTACGACGAGTCCCTGCGTTCTGAACTGCGTAAAGCTGGCTTCGTTACTCGTGACGCTCGTCAGGTTGAACGTAAGAAAGTCGGTCTGCGTAAAGCACGTCGTCGTCCGCAGTTCTCCAAACGTTAATTGCTTTCTGCTTCGGCAGAATACAATTTGCGAAAAAACCCGCTCCGGCGGGTTTTTTTATAGCTTAAGTCTGAATCTGTGTAAAAACAGAAAACGTGCTTTTTACTGCCACCCAACAGGTGGTAAAGGCAAAAACAACATCGCTGATAAGGGATTAAGTCAACCATTTCAGACTAAGAAACATCTCTTTTTCCCCATTTCCGGCATCGACTTACCACAAAGGTCGCAAAATCTGGTAAACTATCATCCAATTTTCTGCCCAAATGTCGAGTATTGCTCATTTTTTGTTTGATTTTCGAACAGTGAAGGCAATTCCTCATTGGGTAACATAACTTCTGACCGGCCACTTGGTGGCTGGTAGCAGTAAAAATTCTGACTATACCTGGAGGTTTTCATGGCTGTCGCTGCCAACAAACGTTCGGTAATGACGCTGTTTTCCGGTCCTACTGACATCTATAGCCATCAGGTCCGCATTGTGCTGGCTGAGAAAGGTGTAAGTTTCGAGATCGAACACGTGGAAAAGGACAATCCGCCTCAGGATCTGATTGACCTCAACCCGAATCAGAGCGTTCCGACCCTGGTGGATCGTGAGCTGACCCTGTGGGAATCTCGCATCATTATGGAATACCTGGATGAGCGTTTCCCGCATCCGCCACTGATGCCTGTTTACCCGGTAGCTCGCGGTGAAAGCCGTCTGTACATGCACCGCATCGAAAAAGACTGGTACACGCTGATGAACACCATCATCAACGGTTCAGCCTCTGAAGCGGATGCCGCACGTAAGCAACTGCGCGAAGAACTGCTGGCCATCGCGCCGGTCTTCGGTCAGAAACCGTACTTCCTGAGCGATGAGTTCAGCCTGGTCGATTGCTACCTTGCTCCGCTGCTGTGGCGTCTGCCGCAACTGGGCATCGAGTTCAGCGGCCCGGGTGCGAAAGAGCTGAAAGGCTATATGACTCGTGTCTTTGAGCGTGACTCTTTCCTTGCTTCTTTAACTGAAGCAGAACGTGAAATGCGTCTGGGCCGGAGTTAATCTGTATGGATTTGTCACAGCTAACACCACGTCGTCCCTATCTGCTGCGTGCATTCTATGAGTGGTTGCTGGATAACCAGCTCACGCCGCACTTGGTGGTGGATGTGACGCTCCCTGGCGTGCAGGTTCCTATGGAATATGCGCGTGACGGGCAAATCGTACTCAATATTGCGCCGCGTGCAGTTGGTAATCTGGAACTGGCGAATGATGAAGTGCGCTTTAACGCGCGCTTTGGTGGCATTCCGCGCCAGGTTTCAGTACCGCTGGCTGCCGTGCTGGCTATCTACGCCCGCGAAAATGGCGCAGGAACGATGTTCGAGCCTGAAGCTGCCTACGACGAAGATGCCAGCATTATGAATGATGATGAAGCATCGGCAGATAATGAAACCGTTATGTCGGTTATTGACGGCGATAAGCCAGATCACGATGATGACCATCATCCTGACGATGAACCTCCGCAGCCCCCCCGCGGTGGTCGCCCGGCATTGCGGGTTGTGAAATAAATGATAAACAGGCCCATGTGGCCTGTTTTGCTATCTACCTTCTTTTCGCCTGATTTTAATACTGTGTTACGATAACTTCGCTATTATCCGTCAACATATTTTCCCAGAAGAGCCCTATGAACGCATTTGATCCGCAAGCAGAAGATTCTCCGGCTACTATCGGTCGTAACTTGCGTCGTCGTCCGCTGGCGCGTAAAAAACTCTCCGAAATGGTGGAAGAAGAGCTGGAGCAGATGATCCGCCGTCGCGAATTTGGCGAAGGTGAGCAACTGCCGTCTGAACGCGAACTTATGGCGTTCTTTAACGTTGGGCGTCCTTCGGTGCGTGAAGCGCTGGCGGCGTTAAAGCGCAAAGGTTTGGTACAAATTAATAACGGCGAACGCGCTCGCGTCTCGCGTCCTTCCGCGGATACCATCATTGGTGAGCTATCCGGTATGGCGAAAGATTTCCTTTCCCATCCTGGTGGGATAGCCCATTTCGAACAACTACGTCTATTCTTTGAGTCCAGCCTGGTGCGTTATGCGGCTGAACATGCCACCGATGAACAAATCGATTTGTTGGCAAAAGCACTGGAAATCAACAGTCAATCTCTGGATAACAACGCTGCGTTCATTCGTTCAGACGTTGATTTCCACCGCGTACTGGCGGAGATCCCTGGCAACCCGATCTTTATGGCGATCCACGTTGCTCTGCTTGACTGGCTGATCGCAGCTCGTCCGACAGTAGCTGACCAGGCGCTACACGAACATAACAACGTTAGTTATCAGCAACATATTGCGATCGTTGATGCGATCCGGCGTCACGATCCCGACGAAGCCGATCGCGCATTGCAATCGCATCTCAACAGCGTCTCTGCCACCTGGCACGCCTTCGGGCAGACCGCAAACAAAAAGAAATAATGCCACTTTAGTGAAGCAGATCGCATTATAAGCGTTCTGTATGATGTGTTGCTTATTTGATCTGGTATAACAGGTATAAAGGTATATCGTTTTTAACAGGCAAGCATCACTTCAGAGGTATTTATGGCAACGAATTTACGTGGCGTAATGGCCGCACTCCTGACTCCTTTTGACCAACAACAAGCGCTGGATAAAGCGAGTCTGCGCCGCCTGGTTCAGTTCAATATTCAGCAGGGCATCGACGGCCTGTACGTAGGTGGTTCAACCGGTGAAGCCTTTGTGCAGAGCCTTTCCGAGCGTGAACAGGTACTGGAGATTGTCGCTGAAGAAGCAAAAGGCAAGATTAAACTTATCGCTCACGTAGGTTGCGTCAGCACTGCGGAAAGCCAGCAACTTGCGGCATCTGCTAAACGTTATGACTTTGATGCTGTCTCTGCGGTCACGCCGTTCTACTATCCTTTCAGCTTTGAAGAACACTGCGATCACTACCGGGCAATCATTGATTCGGCGGATGGTTTGCCGATGGTGGTGTACAACATTCCGGCACTGAGCGGTGTAAAACTGAGTCTGGATCAGATCAACACCCTGGTTACGCTGCCAGGCGTAGGGGCGTTGAAACAGACCTCTGGCGATCTCTATCAGATGGAACAGATCCGTCGCGAACATCCGGATCTGGTGCTCTATAACGGTTACGACGAAATCTTCGCCTCCGGCCTGCTGGCGGGCGCAGACGGTGGTATTGGCAGTACTTACAACATTATGGGATGGCGTTATCAGGGTATCGTGAAGGCGCTGAAAGAAGGGGATATCCAGACCGCGCAGAAACTGCAAACCGAATGTAATAAAGTCATTGATTTACTGATTAAAACGGGCGTATTCCGCGGTCTGAAAACCGTTCTGCACTATATGGATGTGGTGTCTGTGCCGCTGTGTCGCAAACCGTTTGGTCCGGTGGATGAAAAATATCTGCCAGAACTGAAGGCGCTGGCCCAGCAGTTGATGCAAGAGCGCGGGTGAGTTCTTTTCCCTCACCCGCCCCTACCGGGTGAGGGGAAATAACCGCATCTGTACCCTACAACTTTCATACCAAAGCGTGTGGGCATCGCCCACCGCGGGAGACTCACAATGAGTACAACGATCCAGAATATCCCGTGGTATCGCCATCTCAACCGTGCACAATGGCGGGCATTTTCCGCTGCCTGGTTGGGATACCTGCTTGATGGTTTTGATTTCGTTTTAATTGCCCTGGTACTTACCGAAGTACAGGGTGAGTTTGGGCTGACGACGGTACAGGCAGCAAGCCTGATCTCCGCAGCCTTCATCTCTCGCTGGTTCGGCGGCCTGATGCTTGGCGCTATGGGCGACCGCTACGGACGTCGACTGGCAATGGTCACCAGTATTGTTCTCTTTTTTGCCGGTACACTGGCTTGCGGCTTTGCGCCTGGCTACATCACTATGTTTATCGCGCGTCTGGTGATCGGTATGGGGATGGCGGGTGAATACGGCTCCAGCGCTACTTATGTGATTGAAAGCTGGCCAAAACACTTGCGCAACAAAGCCAGTGGTTTTCTGATTTCAGGCTTCTCCGTGGGGGCTGTAGTTGCCGCTCAGGTTTACAGTCTGGTGGTTCCGGTCTGGGGCTGGCGTGCGCTGTTCTTTATCGGCATTTTACCCATCATCTTCGCTCTCTGGCTGCGTAAAAACATCCCGGAAGCGGAAGACTGGAAAGAGAAGCACGCAGGTAAAGCGCCGGTACGCACGATGGTGGATATTCTTTATCGCGGTGAACATCGCATCGCCAATATTGTGATGACGCTGGCAGCGGCTACTGCGCTGTGGTTCTGCTTTGCCGGTAACCTGCAAAATGCCGCAATCGTCGCTGTTCTCGGGCTGTTATGTGCTGCGATCTTTATTAGCTTTATGGTTCAGAGTACGGGCAAGCGCTGGCCAACGGGCGTGACGCTGATGGTGGTTGTGTTGTTTGCTTTCCTTTACTCATGGCCGATTCAGGCGCTGCTGCCGACGTATCTGAAAACCGATTTGGCGTATGACCCACATACGGTCGCCAATGTCCTGTTCTTTAGTGGCTTTGGTGCGGCAGTTGGCTGCTGCGTTGGTGGCTTCCTCGGTGACTGGCTGGGAACGCGCAAAGCCTACGTTTGTAGCCTGCTGGCCTCGCAATTGCTGATTATTCCGGTATTTGCGATTGGCGGTGCAAACGTCTGGGTACTCGGTCTGTTACTGTTCTTCCAGCAAATGCTTGGTCAGGGGATCTCCGGGATCTTGCCGAAACTGATCGGCGGTTATTTTGATACCGACCAGCGAGCGGCGGGACTGGGCTTTACCTACAACGTTGGTGCATTGGGTGGTGCACTGGCACCGATCATTGGTGCGCTGATTGCTCAACGCCTGGACCTGGGGACGGCTCTGGGATCGCTCTCGTTCAGCCTGACGTTTGTGGTGATCCTGCTGATTGGTCTGGATATGCCCTCCCGGGTTCAGCGCTGGTTGCGCCCGGAAGCATTGCGTACTCATGACTCCATCGACGGCAAACCATTCAGCGGTGCGGTGCCGTTTGGCAACACCAAAGATGATTTAGTCAAAACCAAAAGTTAATCCTGTAGCCCGGTTCTGAACCGGGCCTTTCGCGAAGGGAAGAAGTATGTCGTTACTTGCACAACTGGATCAAAAAATCGCCGCTAATGGTGGCCTGATTGTCTCCTGCCAGCCGGTTCCTGACAGCCCGCTCGATAAACCCGAAATCATCGCAGCTATGGCATTAGCGGCAGAGCAGGCCGGTGCGGTTGCTATTCGTATAGAAGGAGTGGCAAACCTGAAAGCCACTCGTGCGGTAGTGAGCGTGCCGATTATCGGGATTGTGAAACGCGATCTGGAGGATTCGCCGGTACGTATTACCGCCTACATTGAAGATGTTGATGCGCTGGCACAGGCGGGCGCGGACATTATCGCGATTGATGGCACCGATCGCCCGCGTCCGGTGCCTGTTGAAACACTGTTGGCACGTATTCACCATCACGGATTGCTGGCGATGACCGACTGCTCAACGCCGGAAGACGGCCTGGCTTGCCAAAAACTGGGTGCTGAGATTATTGGCACGACGCTTTCTGGCTATACCACGCCTGAAACCCCGGAAGAGCCTGATCTGGCGCTGGTGAAAACGTTGAGCGATGCCGGATGTCGGGTGATTGCCGAAGGGCGATACAACACGCCAGCGCAGGCGGCAGATGCCATGCGTCATGGCGCATGGGCGGTGACAGTCGGTTCAGCCATTACGCGTCTTGAGCACATTTGCCAGTGGTACAACACAGCGATGAAAAAGGCGGTGCTATGACCATACTGGCGATTGATATCGGCGGTACTAAACTTGCTGCCGCGCTGATTGGTGCTGACAGGCAGATCCGCGATCGCCGTGAACTCCCCACGCCTGCCAGCCAGACACCGGAAGCATTGCGTGAAGCCTTAGCCACATTAGTCGCACCGTTGCAAGCTCATGCGCAGCAGGTGGCCATCGCTTCAACCGGGATAATCCGCAACGGCAGCCTGCTGGCGCTAAATCCACATAATCTCGGCGGATTGCTGCACTTTCCGCTAGTCAAAACGCTGGAACAGCTTACCGACTTGCCGACGATTGCCATTAACGACGCACAGGCCGCAGCGTGGGCAGAGTATCAGGCGCAGGAGAGGGATATTACCGACATGGTGTTTATCACTGTTTCCACTGGTGTTGGCGGTGGGGTAGTCAGCGACGGCAAACTGCTTACTGGCTCAGGCGGCCTGGCGGGGCATATTGGACATACGCTGGCTGATCCTCATGGTCCAGTCTGCGGTTGTGGACGTGTCGGCTGTGTGGAAGCGATTGCTTCCGGTCGTGGCATTGCGGCTGCGGCGCAGGGTGAGCTGGCGGGGGCGAATGCGAAAACCATTTTTACGCGCGCCGGTCAGGGCGACGAACATGCACAGCAACTGATTCACCGCTCCGCACATGCGCTGGCAAGACTGATTGCCGATGTTAAAGCTACGACCGATTGCCAGTGCGTGGTGGTCGGTGGCAGCGTCGGGTTGGCAGAAGGGTATCTGGCGCTGGTGGAAACGTATCTGGCGCAGGAGCCAGCGGCATTTCATGTTGAGTTACTGGCGGCGCACTACCGCCACGATGCAGGCTTACTTGGGGCTGCGTTGTTGGCCCAGGGAGAAAAATTATGATGATGGGTGAAGTACAGTCATTACCATCTGCCGGTTTGCATCCGGTATTGATGGATGCGTTAACGCTGGCGTTAACCGCCTGCCCACAAGAGAAATCGCCAGGTCGTTATGAACTGCGCGGCGATGATATCTTTATGAATGTGATGACATTTTCTACTCAGCCCGCAGAGAGTAAAAAAGCGGAACTACATACGCAATATGTTGATATTCAGCTTTTACTGAGTGGCGAAGAACGGATTAACTTCGGTGTCGCGGATTCCGCCCGTGCGTGCGAAGAGCTGCATGTGGAAGAGGATTATCAGCTTTGTAACGCCATTGAGAATGAACAAACCATTATCATGAAACCGGGGATGTTCGCCGTGTTTATGCCGGGAGAACCGCATAAGCCCGGGTGTATTGTTGAGTCCGTTGCTGAGATTAAGAAGGTGGTGGTGAAGGTGAATCGCCACATTCTTTAGCGCTATACTTTTAGCCCGGCTGAACCGGGCTTATTACTTTCTCAGGTTTGGGCGGAGCGCGATCACACCCCGACATTCCCGACCTACAACTCTTCCATCAGATACTGAAAATAACACTCGGTCGTAAATTGCCCCGTACCCGCCGTATTTACTTCAACCGCAATATTACTTAGCGTCTGGTCGTAAGGCGAACTGTCAGCGACGACCGCCGTGACGTTACTGTTGCCACCCTCGACATTTGTGCATCCCTGGCTCGTTAATTTGGTCATCTCACTGACATAACGACAGTAGCTGCCACGCGCATCATTCAGGTTACCATCACACAATTTGCCGCTTTCCATCAGATAGGTCGGCAGGTTGGCATGAACGACGCCCCCCGTTGAAGCGATTTTGAGTAACATGTCATTCTGGACGCGATCTTTACTCCAGGAAATATCAAATGACGCCACAGGAACGGTGGGGCAGATGGAACCATGGGAGACTGGGCCGTTATAGATACCGTGTATGCCTGCTGATGTTGCCCAGATATTCGCTATCCATGGGCAGCCGTAGGAGTCTGTACCCGTATCAACGTTAATTTTATACCAGGCGCAATTCCACCCATCCGGCATTGGGCCGCAAAGATCTTTATCGACGTTGGTATTATCATAATCAGTTATGGTAATCGTAGGATTCGGCGGAAGAGGGCCCGGCCCGCTGGTGAGGTTCCAGGTGGTCAGGTGATAGGGGATACCTGCCACAAGTGAGGATTGTCTCAGTTCACCGGTAAACAGACCATTTGGTGTCAGGATGGTCATATGGAGTACCAGACCGATGCGACTGCCGTCGTCCATGCCATAATATAACGTCTGGCTGTTGAAGGAGACTTTGAGATTAGGTTTGGCCATGCTGCTGTTAGCAAATCCTATCGCTAATAACAAAAAGAGTAAAAACGAAGATATTTTTTTCATATCAGAAATACTCAAAAGTGGCGGTCATACTGGCGGAGAACTCGCCTGGTACAATCGTGACGCCGGGTTCAACCTGAAGCCAGGCATTGAAATTAAGCGTGGTATTCGGGGCGGTAAGCGGGAATGTCACCCCCGCAGTGCTATTAACCGGTACGGCGGTTCCGTTACTTGTTTCAATCCCAATACCGACCCCGCTGGCGCGTGAGCCCGGGGTGAGCGCGAGGAAACCCGCCGCCAACAGTGGGTCTTCAGTGCCGGAAAATGTCACCTTGACGTTTTGTAGCGAACTTTCACAGTTCGCCAGTTTCAGCGTCACCGGCACGCGCGCCGACTGCCCGCTGGCCTGTAAATCTGCCGCATCCGCAGGCGGAAAGATGATTTCTTCCATCGCGGTTCCGACAATGACCGGCGAACAGGAACCCGCCAGCAGGTTACCCGTGAAGTGGACGTTGTTCGCCGCATGAGCCGACGCCGCTAACATCCCGCACAGCGACAGCATCGATACTATTCGTTTCATCATTTTGCTCCCTGCTGTTATTGGTAATCCACGCGTAGCGTCGCCCAAGCCTCGAAATTCTGTTCGCTGAGGTTTGCGCTGACGCTTTTTACGGGTGCGGCTTCCAGAACGGGCAAATTTGCCTCATCGACAGTAATGGTGCTGCCGGGCTTAAAGGGCTTACTGTTTTCCCAGATTTTGATCCCTAATCCGTCGGTATTGGTTTTGATGGCGGCGTCGTCAAAGTCCACGACATCTCCTGTTAGCGTCAGGGTCATTGCCATCGAATTATCGCGGACGCTTGAGTCGCAGGTAATTTTGTACTCCAGCGGCTGCCTGTAATTGTTGCCATCGATTCGCGTGATGATCACATCACGGAAATTGACGTCTATTCTGGCGTTGTTGCTGATGGTGCAAACAGGCGGCGTCACCAGGTGGCCAATAAAGGTCAGATTATCGGCATGACACAGGCTGCATGCGGCTAAAAGTATCGCGCATCCGATTGTTTTCATTGATAATCCACCACCAGTGTCGCCCCTGCGGTAAAGTCGCCTGAACTGAGCGTTGTCGCTGAATTTTTTACTGGCGTTGCTTCCAGCGCCGGGCCGCTGCCTGAAAAATTAAAATGGAACCAGGATGTGCTCCCTGGCTCGAGGAGGGTATGTTCATTCACCGTACGGACCCGTATTCCCAGCCCATCCACATTCGTTTTCAGTACCGACTCGCCGTTGATGGTGACAACCGTACCCTGCAACTGCATTTTCAGTGCATCCACAATTCGCTTATCACAATTCAGGCTGTAACCCACCGTTTGGGTATAGTTTGTGCCGTCGATTTTGGTGGTGAGCACATCGTTAAAGTTCACCGTTCCGCCGGTGACGGTACAAGGTGGCGGTGCGTCGACGGCGATACGTAACGTCATTTTTACGCTTTTATTCCCTGCACATACCGATGCACTCAGTAGCATCAGAGCGCTCAATGACAGTGAAAGTGGGGCACTGTTTCGCCTTCTCATTAAGCCTCCGAATTATCCTTTACTGCTTCTGGCGTCATCGACATGGCACTCTGCGCCGCTGCACTGGAAATAGAGAGGCAGTCGTCCGCCGTAGTCGTTGACATACGTCAGTACCGGCGCACTTCCCAGATCGGATGCGCGGCCTTTCATCTCCTGACTGGTTGCGGGAGGCATCACCAGCGGTTCAAAGCCTGTGATGGGCTGACCGCCTTTCTGTGTGCTGGCGGAGCTGATAATGACGTAATAACTGGTTGGGTTTTTGACCAGGTAATGATCTCCCTGGCGACTCAGAGTGACCTGATGTTGCCAGGGATGCTCAGGATCGACCTTTTTGGCTAGCGCGGCGGGGCGATAGAACAGTTTGATACGCGTTTGCAGCGCAATTTGCAGCGAATTGGGTTTATCGCTTTTCGGCGGAATTTCTCGCACATTAAAGTAAAACAGCGTCTCTTTATCCTGCGCTAAGGTGCTAATGTCAGGCATCCCCTGCACTTTGACCTGCCCTTCCGTTTTCGCCTCAATGCGCTGCACGGGCGGCAGAACAGCCAGTGGCGAGGTGATTTTCTCGCCTTTTTCGTTTTCAACCCACGTCTGCGCTAAATAGGGCAGGGTTTGGCTGTCATTTTTGAGCGTCACGCTGATCGATTTCTCGCCGCCTTTATAGACCAGACGCGTGCGGTCTGGCGCAATGGCGGCCTGCGCGCAGGAGGTAAAAAAGAGAATTGCGCTCAGACAAGAAATATTCGTCTTCCACATCCCTGGTGCGTAAATGTTGTTATTTACCATGTTCCCTGTTCCTGAATAATTAATAGGCGTTGTCTGATAATGCTTCTGGTTTAGCCGACGGCGTAATGCGCTGTGTCTGCTCCTGGATAATCGGTTTTATCTCCATGGCAGGGCGCGGTTTATCCGGGTTGGCTAACTGACACGGCAATAACAAACCACTAAATAGGTTTTTCGGTAACGGGTCAGGCAATGAGACGTCACACTGTTTTTCGTCTGACCAGTAAACCTGTAAGTTTTCACCCGCTTTTACGCCAGCGAGATAGACATGCCCGTCGTCATCAACCAAGCCGATTTGCTGCTGGTGGCTGTTTTTAACTTCCGCGCCAAAGGGGGGATAGTCGCCATTTTCCATGCGCAGAACGGCCATCGCTTTTTCACCGCTGATCACGCCAAATTCGCGATAGCCAATCGCTCCTTCAGTAAGAGTGGCCTGCACAGTGGATTGCGTTGCCTCGGCATTTTCAGGCAATTGATTGATATCAATGCGAATTTTGTTGCGATAATAGTCACTGACGTCCGTCAGAACGGCCTTACCGAACCTATTGGAATAGACCGGAGAGTTGTAGCCGCCGATGGGGACATCAGCGACGCCGCCGGTATCGACCAGAATACGGCTGCCGCCAGAGAGATTCGTGCGGTGCAATGCCCCACCTTTTGCGGTTAACGTTGCGCCGCCACGCATCGTCAGGCCCGCAGAGGTGTAATCGCCTTCCTGATAGTTTGCGCTGACGTCCACGTCCGCATAACTCCCTTCATGGCTGTAGAACCCTTCAGCCCGGGTGTTATTGCCGGACTGGCCCAGACTTAATTGATAGTTGCTGCGATCGTTCAGGCGCTGGTAATAACTGACCTGGCTGGAATTGTCGTCGTCGCTAAACATGCCGTTGTAGCTGATGGACTTATCGTTGCCCCAGGGGATCATCAGTGAAACATAGACACCATCGTCGGATTCATTGTCATATTCACTGCGATAAGCGGTCAGAGAGAGGCTCATATTCTTCATTGAACCGATATCAAAATAGTGAGAGACCATGAGGTTGTAGTTGTTCTGGTCTCCTCTGTCCCAATATGTCCGGCGGTTCCAGGTCAGGTAAACGTTGAGCGCGGGGTCGCTAAAATTCTGGCTATAGCTGACGGTGTACATCTCTTTATCGTGGCCTGCACGGACGTTGTCATCATGCAGCGCATCGAGATATTCGCTCATCGTCATGTAGTTTTCTTCGGAAAACCGATAACCGGCAAAGGTAAAGCGGCTGTTTAACTGATCAAAATCTTTGGCGTAGCTGATGCGATAGGAGTTCCCCTGGAGAGTACCGTGTCCATATTCGCCCGCTTCCGGGAGTTGAGTTCGTGAATGGGTGACGTCAAGGGCGAGTGCTCCCAGTACCGCCATATCGCGGCCGATACCAATGGCGACGGCCTGATAATGTTCTTCACCCACAGCACCGCCGTACAGCGACCAGTTATTGGCAAAGCCCCATGATGCTTCACCAGCGGCAAACGCGTTACCTTCAGCGTGATGGTTCCAGTCCTGTGGACGCCCCACCGTGCCTTTGTAACGCACCATGCCCTGGCGGGTTAAAAAGGGAATGGAGGCGGTACTGACGTCATATTCCTGAACCTGGCCGCTTTGCTCTTCAATGCGGACATGTAAATCGCCGGATACGGCTTCGTTGATATCCTGAATATGGAATGGGCCAGCAGGAACCTGTGACTCATAAATAACGCGACCTTGCTGCGTTACGGTGACTTTCGCATTGGTACGCGCGACGCCAGAGATGTCCGGTGCATAGCCACGCAGGTTTGGCGGAAGCATTTGATCATCGGTTTGTACGCTGGCACCGAGGTAGTTAAAGGTGTCGAAGATATTCGAGGCAAGAGCGTCTTCACCGAGCGTCAGTTTTGCCCCAAGGCCGGGTAATGCACGCCATGCGTAATAGCGGCTCCATTCCCAGTCACGCAGATCTTGCCCTTCACTGTCGCTGGTATTCAGATAACTGGCCTGCCAGTCAGCACGTAAGCGCCATGCGCCCAGGTTACCGCCAACAGTACCATTCGCCGTGATGTCATGTTCATCGACGCCATCATTCTGCTGATGGCGAACCTGAGCATTCATGTTGTAATCGAATATCAACCCGGGAATACCTTCATCCCAGCGCGAGGGCGGATCCCATTCTGCGTCGGTATATTCCAGCCAGGCCTGGGGGATCGTCACCTCAAGCTGGGACTGACTTAAATTTGCCTGTATTACCATGCCTTCAATCTGGCCCGGTTGCAGGCATTGGCCGTCTTTAATCCATTGTAATGTTTCGACTAATTCTGGTTTTAGTCCCAGCTTTGATATGATATCGGGAGAAAGACAAGGGAAGCTGTTACTCGGGTCATCCTCTTTAGGATACCAATGAATGTCATTCTCCTCGGCCAGAGGATATTTATTTACGACAACCTGCAAGTTGTAATTTCCCGGAAGGACATAACCTTTTCGGGAGAATTTTCCTAAATCAATTTTTGTCCCATTCTTTACGTCAAGAAATTGGGTGTTAAATTCAACAGCCTCTTCTGCATTGCTTTTCCCGGAGAGACCGGTCAGCGTCATCATGATTGCCAGACTTAATATTCGTAAGCGGAAAGGGGCATGGTGTTGCATCAGATAAACCGTCCTGATAATAACAATAATGAGTGTTTTTAATTTTTATTAATGCCCTGACATTCCTTGTTCAGGGCATTGCACTTATTACAGCGGGTAAATTACAGGTAGCTAATCTGGAAATTAACCTGGCTATTGAATTCGCCAATATCAATTGTGCCAGTTGCGTCGCCTTTCACCCATGCGCTGAAATCGACTTCCTGGTTAGGCAGGCCTTTGGCCGGTGTGTTTCCATCCATCTGCAGTTTGGTTTCTGACGCAGTACCCAGTTTGAGTGCTGCACCTTTGCTGGTTCCGATAACAATGCTGGCCCCTTTCATTTCACCGCTGGACCCCATCAGAGCCAGGTTGCCCGGGTTGGCAGTTGATTCGTTACCTGCTGCGCTGAACACCGTGGACATTTTGGTTTCAGTGGTGAATACGCAGTGTTCCATACGGATTTTGAACGGCACAGCCGTGGAGGATTTGCCACCAGTCAGAGAACCTGTACCGATATGGCCGAGGTTAACGGTCTGATGTTCGTCACCCACTACAATGGAGCACGGAGAGTCTTCAATCGTACCGATAAAATTGACTGTGCCGGTATTGCTGCCCACCGCATTTGCATAAGATGAAAATCCCATAACCATCGCCGTTGCCAGTGCAGCTTTTACTAACTTTTTCATTATTTGTCCTTAAATTTAAATGTGAATAAGCACTGTTTTCCGTTAACAGTTAACGTGAGAGCCGTGCTTGCGCTTTAAATTTTTATAGGGGCTATTAATAAATATATTATTTATTTTTGTATTTGGGTCTAAATAAAATATTGTTTGCTGACTTTTTTGTTGAATAACCCACGCATAAATAATTTACCCGAGGTAAATATTAATGCGGAAAGTCTACGGCGTTATTTAATATTATGGTAAATCTTTTTTTGTGGTTGATTATCAGATTAGTACCTGATTAATGATTTAATATATGTTATTCATGTTGTGAATTTAATTTGTCGTAAGGGTATTCTTAATTGTTGGGAGATAGATGCTTTTTTCGCTTAAAAACCGAACGGCTATTTTGCATTTTAATGTAATCTATACTATTTATTTCTACTTTGAATATGTTGGCATTAATATTTTATTAAAAATTAATGAGAATAACATTCACGCTGTGAATTGTTTTATCAATAATGATGTTTTTTAATTAGGTTTAATTAATGATTTTTTACCACTGTATTTATTACGACTCCATTTATTAAGTGAGATATTCAAATTTATTGTCAGGGGGGAAATACTTTCAGACACAGAGTGTAATTTTCAGGAGAGAGATGTTTCGGGGGAGGGCTTCAGCCCTATCACCGGCCAGATAAAACGGATGATGATAGAGCCGTGAGAGGTTTTTGTTATACTTCCAGCCAGTTCATGATCCCGTCAGCAGCTTTGCGGCCTTCGGCAATTGCCGTTACCACCAGGTCTGAACCTCGCACAATGTCACCACCGGCGAAGATTTTCGGGTTGCTGGTCTGGAAGGCGTTGTCGCTTCGCTCTGGAGCGATAATGCGGCCCTGGGGATCCAGTTCGACGCTGTGTTGTGCCAGCCATTCCATGCTGTGTGGACGGAAACCAAACGCCATGATCACCGCATCTGCCGGAATGATATGTTCAGAGCCTGCGACAATCTCCGCGCGGCGACGGCCTTTAGCATCGGGTTCGCCCATTTCGGTACGCACCATTTTCACGCCGCTGACTTTGCCGTTGCCATTTACTTCAATACCCAGCGGCTGGACGTTGAATTTGAACTCCACACCTTCTTCCCGCGCGTTTTTCACTTCGCGACGGGAACCCGGCATGTTCTCTTCATCACGACGATAGGCACAGGTGACGTGCTTCGCTCCCTGGCGCACGGAAGTGCGCACGCAGTCCATCGCGGTGTCGCCGCCGCCAAGTACCACTACGCGTTTGCCTTCCATGCTGACGAACGGTTCTTCATTGGTTTCGCCAAAGCCCATTAACTGTTTGGTGTTGGCGATGAGGAACGGCAGCGCCGCGTACACGCCGTCGGCGTCTTCGTTTTCCAGTCCACCGCGCATTGACTGATAGGTCCCGACACCGAGGAACACTGCATCGTAATCGTTCAGTAGATCGTCCAGTTGTACGTCACGACCCACTTCGGTATTGAGTTGGAACTCAATGCCCATGCCGGTGAAGATTTCACGGCGGCGCGTCATCACCTCTTTTTCCAGCTTGAAGGCCGGAATGCCAAAGGTCAGCAGACCGCCGATTTCCGGATGACGGTCGAAGACGACAGCTTTCACACCGTTGCGCGTTAACACATCCGCACACGCCAGCCCCGCCGGACCTGCGCCGATAATCGCCACTTTTTTACCGGTCTGTTTTACGCCAGACATATCCGGACGCCAGCCCATTTCGAACGCTTTATCATTGATATAGCGTTCAATGTTACCGATGGTCACCGCGCCAAATTCATCATTCAGGGTGCAGGAGCCTTCGCACAGGCGATCCTGTGGGCAGACGCGTCCACACACTTCCGGCAGGGTATTAGTTTGATGCGACAGTTCTGCCGCTTCAAAAATCCGCCCCTCGTTGGCGAGCTTCAGCCAGTTCGGGATGTAGTTGTGTACCGGGCATTTCCATTCGCAGTATGGGTTGCCACACGACAGGCAGCGGTCAGCCTGCGCTTTGGCCTGGCCTTCGGAAAACGGCTCGTAAATTTCGACGAACTCAATTTTGCGGATCTTCAGCGGTTTCTTTGGCGGATCAACGCGCTGCAGGTCGATAAATTGATAAACATTCTGACTCATTGTTGCTACCCCTTACTGCGCCTGCACGCGCAACTCTGCTGCACTACGACTACGGTGACCCAGCAGTGCTTTTACATCACTGGACTTCGGTTTAACCAGCGCGAATTTGCTGGCGAAGGTTGACCAGTTAGCCAGGATCTCTTCACCACGCTGGGAACCGGTGTGTTGCACATGCTCGGTGATAAGACCACGCAGATGCTCTTCATGGATTGCCAGGGAGTCAACGCTTAACACTTCCACCAGTTCCGGGTTAACGCGTTTGCGGAAATCACCACTTTCGTCGAGAACGTAAGCGAAGCCCCCGGTCATGCCTGCGCCAAAGTTAACGCCGGTTTTACCCAGAATACAGACGATACCGCCGGTCATATATTCACAACCGTTGTCGCCAATGCCTTCTACCACAGTGATAGCACCAGAGTTACGCACACCGAAACGTTCTCCTGCACGGCCTGCGGCATACAGACGACCACCGGTCGCGCCATACAGGCAGGTGTTGCCGATAATGCTCGCCTCATGGCTGCGGAAGGCTGAACCCACGGGTGGACGAATGGCGATTAAGCCGCCTGCCATGCCTTTACCAACATAGTCGTTAGCATCGCCAGTCAGATACAGCTCCACGCCGCCTGCGTTCCACACGCCGAAGCTCTGACCCGCGGTGCCGTTGAAGTACGCTTTGATAGGATCGGCTGCCAGCCCCTGATCGCCGTGTGTTTGCGCGATGTAGCCAGAGAGTGATGCGCCCACGGAACGGTCGGTGTTGCGAATATCGAACCAGAAGGTTTTGCTCTGGCGCTCATCGACAAACGGTTTCGCCTGTTGCAGCAACTGCGCGTTGAGTATGCCGTTATCAAACGGTGGGTTTTTCTCAGTGCAATAGAGCGCTTTACCCGGATGTGGCTCGGCGGTCTCCAGCAGGCGAGACAGCTCCAGTTTCTGTTGTTTTGCTGTGTAGCCGTCCAGTTCTTTGAGCAGGTCGGTACGACCAATCAGATCGACCAGACGTGTTACACCCAGTTGCGCCATCAGCTCGCGGGTTTCACGGGCGATAAACTCAAAGTAGTTAGTCACTTTGAACGGTAAGCCGTGATAGTGATTCTTACGCAGTTTTTCGTCCTGAGTTGCTACGCCGGTGGCGCAGTTGTTCAGGTGGCAAATACGCAGGTATTTACAACCCAGCGCCACCATCGGACCGGTGCCAAAGCCAAAGCTTTCCGCGCCGAGAATTGCCGCTTTGATGATATCAACACCTGTTTTCAGGCCGCCATCAACCTGCAAACGAATTTTATGGCGCAGGCCGTTAGCCACCAGTGCCTGCTGAGTTTCCACTAGGCCCAGTTCCCACGGGCAGCCTGCGTATTTCACCGAGGAGAGCGGGCTTGCGCCGGTGCCGCCGTCATAGCCCGCGATGGTGATTAAATCGGCATACGCTTTCGCAACGCCGGTTGCGATAGTCCCGACGCCTGGTTCAGAAACCAGTTTGACGGAGATCATCGCTTTCGGGTTAACCTGTTTCAGGTCGAAAATAAGCTGCGCTAAATCCTCGATAGAGTAGATATCGTGGTGTGGCGGCGGGGAGAGCAGCGTTACGCCCGGCACGGAGTAGCGCAGTTTGGCGATATACGGCGTGACTTTATCGCCAGGTAACTGACCACCTTCGCCCGGTTTCGCGCCCTGAGCGACTTTAATCTGAATCACGTCGGCGTTAACCAGATACGCCGGGGTTACGCCGAAGCGGCCAGAAGCGACTTGTTTGATACGTGAGACTTTATTGGTGCCGTAACGCGCCGGATCTTCACCGCCTTCCCCGGAGTTAGAGTTACCGCCGATGCTGTTCATCGCTTCCGCCAGCGCTTCGTGGGCTTCCGGGCTTAATGCGCCGATAGACATCGCTGCGGTATCGAAGCGTTTAAACAGTTCACTGGCTGGTTCAACATCAGCAATGTTGACCGCATCATCACCCGGAGTAATCGCCAGCAGATCGCGCAGTGTCGTTGCCGGACGCTCGTTAACCAGCTTCGCGTATTCCTGATAGTCGCTGTACTCGCCACTCTGAACTGCCTGTTGTAGTATGCGCACGACGTCCGGGTTGTAGGCGTGGTATTCGCCGCCATGCACGTATTTTAACAAGCCGCCCTGGCTGATGGGTTTACGCGCCAGCCAGGCACGTTTTGAAAGATTCAGCAGATCCTGCTGGAAATCTTCAAAGCTCGCGCCGCCAATGCGGCTGACTGCGCCCTGGAAGCACAGGCTCATCACGTCATCGTGCAGACCGACTGCTTCGAACAGTTTCGAGCAGCGGTAAGAGGCGATGGTGGAGATGCCCATTTTGGACATGATTTTGTACAAGCCTTTGTTGATGCCGTTACGGTAGTTCAGCATCACGGTACGATAGTCTTTGGCAATCGCATGGGTGTCGATTAAGCGTCCCAGCGTTTCATAGGCAAGGTACGGATAAATGGCGGTTGCACCGAAGCCCAGCAGCACAGCGAAGTGGTGCGGATCGCGGGCGCTGGCGGTTTCGACGATGATGTTGGCATCGCAACGCAGGCTTTGATCGACCAGACGGGTCTGGATCGCGCCAACCGCCATCGGAGCCGGAACTGGCAGGCGATCTTTACCGATATTTCGGTCTGAAAGTACCAGTAGCACGGTGCCGCTACGTACCATTTTTTCGGCTTTATCGCACAGCTCTTTAACCGTCGCTTCAAGCGTGGTTTTGCTAACGTCAAAGGTGATATCCAGCGTATCTGCGCGATAGTGCTCCTCTTTCATGGTCGTGAGCTGTTTGAAATCGGAGTAGAGCAGAATTGGCGATTTAAAGCTTAAGCGGTGCGCCTGGCCTTCTGCTTCGCAGAAGACGTTCATTTCACGACCGATGCTGGTGGCGAGCGACATGACATGCGCTTCACGCAGGGGGTCGATTGGCGGGTTAGTCACCTGGGCAAATTGCTGACGGAAGTAGTCGTAAATAATACGCGGCTGGCTGGAGAGCACGGCGAATGGGGTGTCGTCGCCCATCGAACCGACGGCTTCCTGGCCGTTTTCGCCCAGTACGCGGATCACGGAATCCAACTCTTCCGCGCTGTAGTTAAACTGTTTCTGGTAGCTGGCAAGCGTGTCGTCGTCCAGTTCGCGACTCCCCACTTCTTCATCAGGCAAGTCTTCAAACGGCACCAGACGGCGGACGTTTTTCGCCATCCACTCTTTGTACGGATGGCGGCTTTTCAGGTCATCATCGGTTTCCGCCGAGTGCAGAATACGCCCACTGCGAGTGTCGATCACCATCAGCTCACCTGGCCCGACGCGGCCTTTTTCCACCACTTCATCAGGCTGATAATCCCAGATGCCGACTTCAGAGGCGCAGGTGATCAACTTATCTTTGGTGATGACGTAGCGTGCCGGACGCAGACCGTTACGGTCGAGGTTACAGGCGGCGAAACGACCGTCGGACATCACGATGCCCGCCGGGCCATCCCACGGCTCCATATGCATGGAGTTAAAGTCGAAGAACGCGCGCAGTTCCGGGTCCATATCCGGGTTGTTCTGCCAGGCAGGTGGCACTAACAGACGCATGGCGCGGATGATATCCATCCCACCCGCCAGCAGCAGTTCCAGCATGTTATCCATCGAGCTGGAGTCGGAGCCGGTTTCGTTCACAAACGGTGCTGCGTCGTGTAAATCGGGGATTAGCGGCGTCTGGAATTTATAAGTACGGGCACGCGCCCACTGACGGTTACCGGTGATGGTGTTGATTTCACCGTTATGTGCGAGGTAACGGAATGGCTGCGCCAGTGGCCAGCGCGGCACGGTGTTGGTGGAGAAGCGTTGATGGAACAGGCAGATAGCTGATTCCAGACGCAGATCCGCAAGATCCAGGTAAAAGCGCGGCAAATCCGCCGGCATACACAGACCTTTATAGATGTTGACCAGATTCGACAGGCTACAGATGTAGAAGTCTTTATCGGATTCGAGACGTTTCTCAATGCGGCGACGGGCGATAAACAGACGGCGCTCCATATCGCGCGGACGCCAGCCAGCCGGAGCGTTAACGAAAATTTGCTCAATGCGTGGCAGAGAGGAGAGGGCAATTTCACCCAGTACGCCTTCGTTGGTGGGGACATCACGCCAGCCCACAATCGACAATGTTTCGCGTTGCAGCTCTTCTTCAATGATGCGGCGTGCGGCAGCGGCGAGTTCGGGATCTTTATTCAGAAAGATCATCCCGACGGCGTAGTTTTTCGCTAAACGCCAGCCGCGTTCTTGCGCAACGATGCGAAAAAAGCGATCCGGTTTTTGTAACAGCAAGCCGCAACCGTCGCCGGTTTTACCATCAGCGAGAATCGCGCCACGGTGCTGCATGCGGGCCAGTGCGTGTATTGCCGTACGCACTACCTTGTGGCTAGGTTCGCCTTCTATGTGGGCGATCAGGCCGAAACCACAGTTGTCCCTCTCAAGGGATTTATCGTACAACATATCGTGAACCTCCCCCAGGCTCTGCGGGAACCCCACTTCCGAACCGTAACGCACGGGCACAGAAAGAGCGTGGCGACGGGGGTTGCGTTTCATACGCTTACCTCGCATTCGCCCCCTTTTTTTGTCCTTTTCGCATCGGTTAATACGGTGAAGAGGGGATCTCAATTACTGCATAAATATGATGAGCAGGCTGCTCATCCAGAAAGCTTCCAGCGGATTTCCAACTTATCGGTAAAGGCGACACAGGTCAAATGGCAAGCTTATTGGTATAGAAATGTGCTTTAGCGCAAAAATATTCATTAATTTATTGAAATTAAATGAAATATCTTATTTTGAATTAAAGTGGGGTGAAAAAGGAAAACGTTGAGTTCCTGACTACTATAGAGGCGTGTTAACCCTTATCCTGCCTTGAACTGACGCTTAAACCAGCATTTTATACTGCATTGAGAGATAAAGGCGTTTCATACTACTGTTTTTGTTTAAAATCCATTAGCGGATAAAAAAATCCGACGCAAGATAAGGAAAAGTAATTAATACGATATTGCATTAAATTTCAGTAATTGTGATTGAATATGCAGTTGGTAAAGGCAGGCCAGGGCGATTGATCCAGGTCATCGCGGAATTGAGCTAAAAATGGCAGGCTTTGGCCTCTTTTCAAGGCGCGGTCTATCAGATTATGCAGTTACAGAAATTAGTCAATATGTTTGGTGGAGATCTTACCCGTCGTTACGGGCAAAAGGTGCATAAACTGACGCTGCACGGTGGTTTTAGCTGCCCGAATCGTGATGGCACCATCGGACGCGGTGGCTGCACATTCTGTAATGTTGCCTCGTTTGCCGACGAAGAACAGCAACATCGTTCTATTGCCGAACAACTGGCGCATCAGGCAAATTTAGTTAATCGCGCGAAACGCTATCTGGCTTACTTTCAGGCTTATACCAGCACCTTTGCGGAAGTTCAGGTACTGCGCTCTATGTATCAGCAGGCGGTGAGTCAGGCCAATATTGTCGGTTTGTGTGTTGGCACCCGCCCGGACTGCGTACCGGATGCTGTGCTGGATCTGCTTTGCGAATATAAAGATCAGGGTTATGAAGTGTGGCTGGAACTGGGACTGCAAACCGCTCATGACAAAACGCTACACCGTATTAACCGTGGCCATGATTTCGCCTGTTATCAACGCACGACGCAACGGGCACGTGAACGCGGGCTGAAAGTGTGTTCGCACTTAATTGTCGGCCTGCCGGGTGAAGGACGCTCTGAATGTCTGCAAACGCTGGAGCAGGTGGTGGAAACCGGTGTTGACGGCATAAAACTGCATCCGCTGCATATCGTGAAAGGCAGCATTATGGCGAAAGCATGGGAAGCGGGGCGTTTGAACGGTATTGAACTGGACGATTACACGCTGACAGCGGGAGAAATGATCCGCCATACACCACCGGAAGTTATCTATCATCGTATTTCCGCCAGCGTCCGTCGCCCGACGCTACTTGCCCCACTGTGGTGTGAAAATCGCTGGACGGGAATGGTCGAGCTGGATCGCTATCTTACTGAACACGGCGTGCAGGGATCGGCGTTGGGACGCCCGTGGATGCCACCTTCCTCGTAGTTAATCTGGGGAATTCCGCATTTCTCACACAATTTTCAGCGTAACTGTCAGAATTGGGTATTATTGTGGCAGGTTGTCGTGAAGGAATTCCTTAAATGAAGCAAATTCGTTTGTTGGCGCAGTACTATGTTGACCTGATGATGAAGTTAGGTCTGGTGCGCTTCTCAATGCTACTGGCGCTGGCGCTGGTGGTGCTCGCCATTGTGGTTCAAATGGCGGTGACCATGGTGCTGCATGGTGAAGTTGAAAGTATTGATGTTATCCGTTCCATCTTCTTTGGTTTGTTGATTACACCGTGGGCGGTTTACTTTCTTTCGGTAGTGGTGGAGCAACTGGAAGAATCACGGCAACGTCTGTCCCGGCTGGTGCAAAAGCTGGAGGAGATGCGCGAGCGCGATCTGAGCCTCAACGTACAACTGAAAGATAATATTACCCAGCTTAATCAGGAAATTGCCGTTCGTGAAAAAGCAGAAGCTGAATTGCAGGAAACCTTCGGTCAGTTGAAAATTGAAATCAAAGAGCGCGAAGAGACGCAGATTCAGCTCGAACAGCAATCCTCATTCTTACGTTCCTTCCTTGATGCTTCACCCGACCTGGTTTTTTATCGTAACGAAGATAAAGAGTTTTCCGGCTGTAATCGCGCGATGGAGCTGCTGACCGGGAAAAGTGAAAAACAACTGGTGCATCTGAAGCCTGCTGATGTTTACTCGCCGGAAGCCGCAGCAAAAGTCATTGAAACCGATGAGAAAGTGTTCCGTCATAATGTGTCGCTGACCTATGAACAGTGGCTGGATTATCCGGACGGGCGCAAAGCCTGCTTTGAAATCCGTAAAGTGCCGTACTACGACCGTGTAGGTAAACGCCACGGTTTGATGGGCTTTGGTCGCGACATTACCGAGCGTAAGCGTTATCAGGATGCGCTCGAACGCGCCAGCCGCGACAAAACTACTTTTATCTCGACAATCAGCCATGAGTTGCGTACGCCGCTGAACGGTATCGTTGGATTAAGTCGTATCTTGCTGGATACGGAACTCACCGCTGAGCAGGAAAAATATCTCAAAACTATCCATGTTTCCGCCGTCACATTGGGGAATATCTTCAACGATATTATCGACATGGATAAGATGGAGCGGCGTAAAGTTCAACTTGATAACCAGCCGGTTGATTTCACCAGCTTTCTTGCCGATCTGGAAAACCTCTCCGCATTACAGGCACAGCAAAAAGGGCTGCGTTTTATTCTGGAACCGACGCTGCCGTTGCCGCATCAGATCATTACCGACGGCACACGTTTACGCCAGATCCTGTGGAACTTAATCAGTAACGCCGTCAAATTCACTCAGAAGGGGCAAGTGACCGTTCGTGTGCGTTATGACGAAGGGGGCATGTTGCATTTTGAAGTGGAAGATTCTGGCATCGGTATTCCGCAGGATGAGCTGGATAAAATTTTTGCTATGTATTACCAGGTGAAAGACAGCCACGGCGGTAAACCTGCCACCGGCACCGGTATTGGTCTGGCGGTTTCTCGTCGGCTGGCGAAAAATATGGGGGGGGATATCACCGTCACCAGCGAACAAGGGAAAGGTTCAACCTTTACTTTGACGATCCATGCACCGTCGGTGGCGGAAGAAGTGGATGATGCGTTTGACGAAGATGATATGCCTTTACCGGCGCTGAATGTGCTGCTGGTAGAAGATATTGAACTGAACGTTATTGTTGCACGCTCGGTGCTGGAAAAGCTCGGCAATACTGTCGACGTAGCGATGACCGGTAAGGCGGCGCTGGAGATGTTTAAACCTGGCGAATACGACCTGGTGTTGCTGGATATTCAGTTACCGGATATGACCGGACTGGATATCTCTCGTGAACTGACGAAGCGTTATCCGCGCGAAGATTTACCGCCGCTGGTGGCTTTAACTGCCAATGTGCTGAAAGATAAACAAGAGTACCTCAATGCCGGAATGGATGATGTGCTGAGTAAGCCGCTTTCTGTGCCGGCGCTAACTGCGATGATCAAGAAATTCTGGGATACCCAGGATGATGAGGAAAGCACGATGACGACAGAAGAGAGCGGTAAATCGGAAGCATTGCTTGATATTCCTATGCTGGAACAGTATCTCGAACTTGTAGGGCCGAAGCTGATCACTGACGGGTTAGCGGTGTTTGAGAAAATGATGCCGGGTTATGTGAGCGTGTTGGAATCGAATCTGACGGCGCAAGATAAAAAAGGCATCGTCGAGGAAGGCCACAAAATTAAAGGTGCGGCGGGGTCAGTGGGGTTACGCCATCTGCAGCAGCTTGGTCAGCAGATCCAGTCTCCCGATCTTCCTGCGTGGGAAGATAATGTTGGTGAATGGATTGAAGAGATGAAAGAAGAGTGGCGTCACGACGTAGAAGTACTGAAAGCGTGGGTTGCGAAAGCTGCTAAAAAATGACCCCGGCTAGACCGGGGTGCGCGAATACTGCGCCAACACCAGGGAAATCTTGGCTGCGCCGTAAATTATTATGATGAGTTACAAGGGCGCAGCACTGTTTTTCAGGCCGCACGCAGTTAAGATAGCAAATCTTAAATGATTTGTTACATGAATCAGTTAAATGTGTGATGCGTAGCATTCTTATTAAAAAGATTAATGTGTTTCAGTCAGTTGCGAAAGGATGATCACAATGAAGAAAATTGGCGTAGTTCTGAGCGGGTGCGGTGTCTATGACGGTTCTGAAATCCATGAAGCGGTTTTGACGTTATTAGCAATTTCACGCAACGGTGCGCAGGCGGTCTGCTTTGCGCCGGATAAGCAGCAGGTTGATGTTATCAACCATTTAACTGGCGAGCCGATGGCGGAAACGCGCAATGTGTTGATTGAAGCAGCACGTATAACGCGTGGAGAGATCCGTCCTCTGGCTCAGGCCGATGCCGCCGAACTGGATGCGTTGATTGTGCCAGGTGGTTTTGGTGCGGCGAAAAATTTAAGCAATTTTGCCAGCCTTGGCAGTGAATGCACCGTTGACCGTGAATTAAAGGCGCTGGCGCAAGCGATGCATCAGGCAGGTAAACCGCTTGGCTTTATGTGCATTGCCCCGGCGATGCTGCCTAAAATTTTCGATTTCCCGCTGCGTTTGACCATTGGCACAGATATCGATACCGCAGAAGTGCTGGAAGAGATGGGCGCAGAGCATGTGCCGTGCCCGGTCGATGATATCGTTGTTGATGAAGACAATAAGATTGTCACTACACCAGCGTATATGCTGGCGCAGAACATTGCGGAAGCGGCGAGCGGCATTGATAAGCTGGTTTCCCGCGTGCTGGTTCTGGCTGAATGAGTAAAAGCCGCTTAACGGCGTTCGGTTTCGTCCGCCGTTTTCTTCTGCGGTTAGTGGTTGCCCTTGCCGTGTTCTGGGGTGGGGGCATCGCGTTGTTTAGCATAGCGCCAGTTCCGTTCTCGGCGGTAATGGCTGAGCGTCAGGTGAGTGCCTGGTTGCATGGTAACTTTCGTTACGTGGCGCATTCTGATTGGGTTAGTCTGGATCAAATCTCGCCATGGATGGGGCTGGCGGTGATTGCCGCAGAAGATCAGAAATTCCCCGACCATTGGGGCTTTGATGTGGCTTCTATTGAGAAAGCGCTGGCGCACAATGAACGCAATGAAAACCGCGTTCGCGGCGCATCAACAATTTCACAGCAGACAGCCAAAAATCTCTTTTTATGGGATGGGCGTAGTTGGGTACGAAAAGGGCTGGAAGCCGGGTTAACATTGGGGATAGAAACGGTCTGGAGCAAAAAGCGTATCCTGACGGTTTACCTGAATGTAGCCGAATTTGGTGAAGGGGTATTTGGTGTTGAAGCCGCAGCGCAACGTTATTTCCATAAACCTGCCAGCAAACTCACCCAGTCGGAAGCGGCGTTACTGGCTGCAGTACTACCCAACCCACTCCGTTTCAAAGTCTTCGCACCATCAGGCTACGTGCGTAGCCGTCAGGCGTGGATTTTGCGGCAAATGCATCAATTAGGCGGTGAGTCGTTTATGCGACAACACCAACTATATTAAGCTTCGTGCGAAGTGAGTGAGAGTTTCTTGTTCTCACAAGATAGCGTCTCTTTCTGCAGCGCAACAGCTAGCGCGGGTTGCGCGATAAAACGTTGCCACAATCGCTTTTGCTTACGTTGACAACACCACTTCGACCAGGTCGCCAGCGGAATCCACGTGCTTTCACCAATGTTGTCACAGACGACGGGAATAATTTCTGACTCGCTGATACGGTGGCAGAGGATATTCTGCGGCTTCAGCGACATCGTCACGATGCGATTATCCTGCAAATAACGCTTCAGGTGTTTCAGTAACTGGCGCAGTTGCGCGATATCTTCTTCGTAACGGCATTGTTTAGCAAATTCGGTCAATGTAATAGACGGCTTGCCATCAAAATCGGCAATGACATCGTAGACATAACCGGTTCCGCAATCAGTCTCAACTGTACCGTGATAGCGTGGAATACCGCTCCAGTCTTTCAAACGACGACCAAGGTGCGCATAGTACTTTAACTCGCGGCGGATCTCTTTATCGCCACCGTCGCCACGGTGGTAGACAATCTTGATACAGCGTTGGGCATCTTCCGGATGCGCGTAACATTTCCGATGTCTTCCGGTGCCCAGGGGACTTTGTTCAGATAAGCGAATCATGCCATCTCCTGGAAATATTTTCTGACAGTCTCCAGTATGGGGGCTTAACTTAAACGAAACCTAAACAAGGCTTTTTAAGGTTTTCTTAAGGTTTTGTGTGTATGGAAAAGCGCACGAAATGTACAAATGACGTTCATTGATGACGATTTCAGTACGCGCTTTTCTTATTGCCCTGAAGGGCTGAGGAGGGGGAATTTAAATGTCAGAGGGATGAAGATTAATCTTCATCGAAACCGGAATTAAAGAGAGCAATAACCGCAGCCAGCGCTTCGACTTCCTGTGGGCCTGTCGCTTCGACTTCAATCTGTCGTCCTTTGGCAGAGTCCAGCATCAAGAGCGCAATAACGCTGTTGGCTTCAGCCTCGGTGCCTTCGTCATTACGTAACAGCACTTCAGCGTCAAAACCTTGCATTAGTTCAAAGAGTTTCATAGCAGGCCGGGCATGCATGCCCAGCTTGTTAGTGATTTCGACAGTTTGCTTGACGGTCATGGTTTGCGTTTTTCCAGCGTGCGATGGCGTGACTGGACGTTTTTACCGCGTGAGCGGAAGTAGTCTGCCAGTTGTTCTGCAATATACACCGAACGGTGCTTCCCGCCAGTACAACCAATGGCGACCGTCAGGTAGCTACGGTTGTTGGTTTCCAGCATAGGTAACCATAGCTCAAGATAGCTGCGCGTCTGGTAGATGAAATTGTGTACTTCTGTGTGACGGTCGAGGAACGCAGCGACAGGTTTATCAAGGCCGGTCATCGGACGCAGTTTCGGGTCCCAGTGCGGGTTCGGCAGGAAACGCACGTCAAAGACATAATCCGCATCAATAGGAATGCCGTGCTTGAAGCCGAAGGACTCAAAGACCATCGTCAGTTCACGCTCGCGTTTACCCAGCAGACGGGTACGCAGCATTTCCGCCAGCTCGTGAACGGACATTTCTGACGTATCGACAATCAAATCCGCCCGCGAACGCAGTGGCTCCAGCAGATCGCTTTCTTTGTCGATAGCGCTCTCCAGCGACAGATTTTTGCTGGAAAGTGGGTGCAGGCGGCGCGTATCGCTGTAACGGCGTATTAACGTGTTACGGTCGGCATCCAGGAACAGCAGTTGCGGTGAGAAAGCATCAGGCAGGTTGCTCATCGCCTGTTCGAATATTTCTGGCGACTCCGGCATATTACGAACATCAATGCTGACGGCGGCAGAAATCTCGCGATCGGCCAGGGTACGGGCCAGATCGGGTAACAACACCACGGGAAGGTTATCCACGCAGTAAAAACCCATATCTTCCAGCGCACGCAGGGCGACAGATTTACCTGAACCCGAACGTCCACTGACGATCATCAGTACCATGTACTGTTTCTCCTCACAACGTCTAAAAGAGACATTACAGAATAACTACGCTTCATCCGGAGTACCTTCGGTATCCGTAATGATTTGATACAGCTCTTCATCGCTTTGGGCTGCGCGTAAACGGCGGCAGATGGTTTTGTCCGCCAGACGTTTCGCCACCAGCGAAAGAGTATGCAGATGCGTTTTGGTTTGGTCAGCCGGTACTAGCAGGGCAAAAAGCAAGTCAACCGGTTGGTTATCGATGGCATCAAAAGCGATAGGCGTTTCGAGCTGAACGAAAACGCCAACAGCACGCAGAGTATCTTCTTCCAGTTTGCCATGCGGAATTGCAATACCATTACCAATACCGGTACTGCCCATTTTTTCCCGCGTCAGGATAGCTTCAAAAACCACCTGAGGCGGCAGGCTAAGTTGTTTCGCCGCCAGTTCGCTGATGATTTCCAGTGCGCGTTTTTTGCTCTGGCAGTGGACGCGGCTTCGCGTACATTCCCTGTTAAGAACACTGCTAAGCTGTAGAGTTGTATCATTATTTATCATAATTTCACCTAAGAGCCTGTCCACTCAAACAGTGGAACAAGCTCGGAGCATTAACCGTACAAATGGCCCGTTGTGCCACACAACAGGCCACCATGCACTTGCTAATCGCCCGGACAATTAGTGTTGTTTCAATTTATCTTTATGTTTAGTCAGTTGGCGTGCCAACTTATCGATTAAGCCATCAATGGCAGCGTACATGTCCTGACCTTCCGCGCTGGCATGAATTTCGCCACCGTTTACATGCAGTGTTGCATCTGAGGTATGGGTGACTTTCTCCACTTTCAGAACAACATAGACCTGGTTGATTCGGTCAAAATATTGCTCAAGTTTGGCAAATTTTGAGGTAACAAATTCTCGCAGGGCCTCGGTGATCTCGACGTTATTTCCGGTAATGTTGAGCTGCATAGTGTCTTCCTTATCGGTTGGGTCAAACGAGCTGTTTACGCTGGTTTGACGGCGGAATGGATAAAGACTCTCGGTACTTCGCAACAGTGCGGCGTGCCACCATGATACCTTGTTCCGACAGCAAAGAAGTTAACTTGCTGTCGCTCAACGGTTTCGCTGGGTTTTCCGCCGCGATTAATTTTTTCACCAGCGCGCGAATCGCCGTGGACGAGGCTTCGCCGCCGCCCTCGGTATTGACGTGACTGGAGAAAAAATACTTCAGTTCAAAAATGCCTCGTGGACTATGCAGGTACTTTTGCGTGGTCACGCGAGAGATCGTCGATTCATGCATTTCGACAGCCTGAGCGATATCAGCCAGTACCATCGGTTTCATATATTCTTCGCCTTGCTCAAAGAAGGCTTGCTGCTGTTCAACGATACAGCGACTCACGCGCAGTAGCGTATCGTTACGGCTTTC